>DATILL010000018.1:0-32757 GCA_035476575.1 Mycobacteriales bacterium | reverse complement strand
GACCCCGACGCACCCCGCAACAACCCTCAACACGACAGCAGGGCCGTCCCCCAAGGGGACGGCCCTGCTGCACACCACATCGAAGACCTGCTAGCGGGTGTGGACTTGGTCCATTGTTCTAGTAAGCCTCCCAAGGTGGAGCTGAGGGGATTTGAACCCCTGACCCCCTCGATGCGAACGAGGTGCGCTACCGGACTGCGCTACAGCCCCTGGAACGCGGTACAGGCTATCAGGTCACCCGGGCCGTCAGCCGTTCACGGCCCGGGGCAGGCGCTCGTCGATCTCCGCGAAGGACGGGTCGTCGTCGTCGAGCCCGATCACCTGCACCAGGATCGGCGCCGAGGCAGGCGCCCGGGCAGGCGCCGACACCACCACGGGGGCCACGACGACCCACGGCCGAGACGGCGCCACCGGGACGGCGGTTCGGGCGACCGCAGCTCGCCGGACCTCCGCGCGCAGCCACACCAGGCACCCCACCAGCACCACGTCGCACGCCACGTGAGCCGCCCACAGCACCGGCGAGCCGAGCGCCGCCGCCGTCCCGGACACCACGACCAGCGCGACCAGCACGCCCACCGCCCGACGTCGTCTCGTGAGCATCGCGACCCGGCCGTCCGCCACCAGCGTCGCCGAGACCGCAGACCCTGGCTTGCCCGCGACGACCCTCGCCCGCCGCAGCAGCACCCGCCCCGTCGACCTGGCAGGCTCTGGCCCAGCCGGCACGGCGGCGACCTCGTCGAGCTCGTCGACCCGCCGGACCATTATCGGCACCAGCACGACAGCCCACATCACGACCAGCACGATGACGGTGAGGATTGTCGAGCTCATGATCGCCCCTCCCGTCACATGAGTTCACCCGAGTCACACCAGACGCTAGTTCATGTCTCGCGCCCAGTCTCAGGAACATCCCGGTGTGTCGCCCAGGTCGCCTAGATGGCTGCTGTGGACCGCCAGCAGGGCACCCGGTCCGGCCGCACGCTCAGCACACGCTCAGCGCTCGCTCAGCGTGCTGACCAGCCCACGCGGACAGTCCTCGACGGTCAGTGCATACCCGATGTGGTCCCGCCACGCACCCGCAATGTCGAGATACCGCCGGAACAACGCCTCCTCCCGGAACCCGAGCTTGGCCACCACCCGCCGGCTAGCCGCGTTCTCCGGCCGGATGTCCACCTGCACCCGGTGCAGCCCCACCGGCCCGAAGCAGTGGTCCACCGCCAGCGCCAGCGCCGTGGTGGTCACCCCGCGACCCGCATGGGCCTGGTCCACCCAGTACCCGACCTGGGCGGACAGGGCGGCGCCGCGCACGATGTTCAGCACCGACAGCTGGCCGACCAGCCGATCGTCGTACGTCACACCCCAGGGCAGCGCCCACCCGTCCCGCGCCATCCGCCGTAGCCGGGCCAACATCGCCGGGTACGCCGCGACCGAGTGCCGGTGCCTCCACGCGACGGGCGCGGTCGGTTCCCATGGAGCCAGCCAGCCCTCGTTGCGCAGCCGCAGCTCGCTCCACGCCCGCGCGTCGCGGTACCGCAGCGGCCGCAGGCCCACCGGCCCGTGCGCCAGCCAGGCCGGCCACCCCGGGTGCCGAGTACCCATCTCAGCTCACGCGCTGGACAGCAGCAGCGGCAGCACGGTCACCTGGTCGCCGGCCGGCACCACGGTCACCGCGGCGTCGATCACGATCAGGCAGTTCGCCTGGGCCAGCGCCGCGAGCAGGTGCGACCCGGGACCTCCGACCGGCCGCACGCAGTACCCGCCGCTCTCCTCGCGGTGCAGCAGCCCACGGCGGTACTGCCGGCGCCCGGCCGGCGACTCCATCGGCTCCAGCGCCGACGCGGTGACGCTACGGCGGAAGAGCCGGCGCTTGCCCAGCATCAGCCTGATCGCCGGCCGGACGAACACCTCGAAGGAGACCAGCGCGCTCACCGGGTTGCCCGGCAGGCAGAACACCGGCGTGCCGGGGTCGCCCAGCGTGCCAAAGCCCTGCGGCATCCCCGGCTGCATCGCCACCCGGACGAACTCCATCGTGCCGAGGTCGCGCAGCGCATCCTTGACCACGTCGTACGCGCCCATGCTGACCCCGCCGCTGGTGACCAGCAGATCCGCCCGGTTCGCCTGCGCCTCCAGCACCTCCAGCAGGGCGCGCCGGTCATCCGGCACGATCCCAGCCCGGTACACCTCGGCGCCGGCGTCCCGGGACGCCGCGGCCAGCAGGTAGCTGTTGGCGTCGATCAGCTCCCCCGGGCCGGGCCGCTGTCCGACGTCGACCAGCTCGCTGCCGGTCGAGACCACCACCACCCGCGGCCGGGGCCGGACCAGCACCCGCTCCCGGCCCACCGCCGCCAGCAGCCCCACCTGGGCCGGCCCGATCGGCGCACCCAGCCCGATCGCCGTGTCACCGGCCTGGACGTCCTCGCCGGTGCGCCGGACGTAGGCGCCGGGCGCCGGAGGCCGGTCGATGCTCACCCGGGCGACGCCGCCGTCGGTCCACTCCACCGGTACGACGGCGTCCGCGCCAGCCGGCATCGGCGCCCCGGTCATGATCCGCACGCACATGCCCCGGCCGATACCGGTCGGAACCCGCGAGCCGGCCGCGATGTCACCGACCACCGGCAGCACCGCTGGCTGCTCCGCGCTGGCGCCGGCCACATCCTCGGACCGGACGGCGTACCCGTCCATCGCGGAGTTGTCGAAGCCGGGCAGCGGGGCCGCGGCCACCACCTCCTCGGCCGACAGCAGCCCCTGCGCGTCCAGCAGGGCGAGCTCGATCGGGTCCGGCGGGGCGATCCGCTGCAGCACCAGCTTGAGGTGCTCCTCGACCGTGCGCAGGTCACCGCCGCCGTGCGGGGTCATGTCCGGCCCGCGACGAACTCAGCCAGCCAGGCCCGGAACTCCGGCCCGAGATCGTCCCGTTCGCAGGCCAGCCTGACCACCGTGCGCAGGTAGTCCAGCCGGTCGCCGGTGTCGTAACGCCGGCCACGGAACACCACGCCGTGCACCGGGTCACCGGCCCGCGCCAGCCTGCGCAGCGCGTCGGTGAGCTGGATCTCGCCGCCGCGCCCCGGGCCGGTCTCGCGCAGCGCGTCGAAGATCCGCGGCGAGAGCACGTACCGGCCGATCACGGCCAGGGTGCTCGGCGCCTGGTCAGGCGCCGGCTTCTCGACCAGGTCGGTGATCCGGACGACGGCGTCGCCGCTGTGGCCGCCGCCGGCAGCGGCAACGACACCGGCCGCGCCGCCGTCGACCAGCTCAACCGGCTTGGCAGGCTCGACCGCGGCGCAGCCGTACAACGAGATCTGCTCGATCGGCACCTCCATCAGCGCCACCACCGAGCCGCCCCGCTCGGCCCGCACCGACAGCATCTCGGCCAGCAGCGGGTCCCGGGCGTCGATCAGGTCGTCGCCCAGCAGCACGGCGAACGCCTCGTTCCCGACGTACGGCTCGGCGCAGGCCACCGCGTGCCCCAGCCCGAGCGGGTAACCCTGCCGCACGAAGTGCACGTTGGCCAGCTCGGCCGGGCCGCGGACGGCGGCCAGCCGGTCCAGGTCGCCCTTCTTCTCCAGCGCCGCCTCCAGCTCCGGCGCCCGGTCGAAGTGGTCGGCGATCGCCTCCTTGCCCCGCCCGGTCACCACCAGGACCTCGTCCAGGCCGGCACCGACCGCCTCCTCGACGATGTACTGCATCGCCGGGGTGTCGACGACCGGCAGCAGCTCCTTCGGCACCGCCTTGGTGGCCGGCAGGAACCGCGTGCCCAGCCCAGCGGCGGGGATGACGGCCTTACGTGGTGCGCGCGATGCCGGCTCGGTCGAGTGCTGGGCCATGCAGCGGACAATAAAGGATGATGGGGCAGTGGCTTGCGCCGACGGTCCCCCGCGGGACCCGATGCACGACTCCCCGCACGACGTCCAGGCAGAGAAAGCGGCCTGGCGGGCCCGGATGCTGGCCGCGCGCCGGGCGATGCCGCCCGCCGGCCGGGCCGCCGCCACGCATGCCCTGACCAGGCTGGTGCTGACCGCTCCGGCCGTACGGCGGGCGCGGCGGGTCGCGGCCTACGCGCCGATGAGCTCCGAGCCGGGCTCAGTGGCGCTGCTGGACGGGCTGCTCGGGCTGGGGCTGTGGGTCGTGCTGCCGGTGGTGCTGCCGGGCGGCACGCTGGACTGGGCGGCGTACGACGGGCTGCTCCGGCCGGCCGGTGGGGAGGGCGGGCGCGGGCTGTGCGAGCCGGCCGGGCCGCGGCTCGGGCCGGAGGTGCTGGCCGAGGTCGACGTCGTGCTGGCGCCCGGGCTGGCGGTGGACCGGCAGGGCACCCGGCTCGGCCGCGGCGGCGGCTGCTACGACCGGGCGCTGGCCGGGCTGCCCGCACCGGTCACGGTGGCGGTGCTGCTGTACGACGGCGAGCTGGTCGACGCCGTGCTGCCGGCCGAGCCGCACGACCGGCCGGTCACGGCTGCGGTGGCTCCCGTGCTCGGCTGGGTGGATCTGGGCTAACCTCATTAGCAGTCACATGGTGGGAGTGCCAACCACCAACGATCGCCAGGAGGTCGGGGTGCCGACGTACCAGTATGCCTGTACGACGCCGGAGTGCGGGCACGAGTTCGAGGCGGTGCAGTCGTTCTCCGACACCGCCCTGACCTCCTGCCCGGTGTGCGAGGGCAGGTTGCGCAAGATCTTCTCAGCGGTGGGCGTGGTCTTCAAGGGCCCCGGCTTCTACCGCACCGACAGCCGCAAGCCGGAGAACGGCTCTGGCGGGGAGAAGGGGGAGAAGACGGAGCGCAAGGACGCGGCGCCCGCCGGGGGCGCGGCCTCCGACAGCAAGCAGGCGGGTGGTTCCGGGTCGAAGTCGGACAACTCCTCCAGCGGTGCCTCGTCGGCTCCCACGCCAAAGCCCGCGGCGGCAGCCAGCTCGTCGTAAGCTGCCCGGCGTGAGAGCGCCGGACTCGCGCGGGTTCTGGGACGACGCTGCCCGGGGCGATGCCTACTGGCACATCGCGACCGGCAGCAGCGGCGACCCGGCCGAGTTCTACGCGAGCGGGGCGGCTGAGACCGACGCGCTGCTCGCCGACTGCGGGATCGTGCCGTCCGAGGGCCGGGCGGTGCTGGAGATCGGCTGCGGCGCTGGCCGGATGACCTGGCGGCTGTCCGAGCTGTTCGGGCAGGTCATCGCGCTGGACGTGTCGGCGGAGATGCTCCGGCACGCGCGGCGGGCGCTGGCCGGACGGGGCAACATCACCTTCCTGCACGGCAACGGCAGCGACCTGTCCGGGCTCGCCGACCAGTCAGTGGACGTGGTCTTCTCCTACATCACCATGCAGCACGTGCCGACCGGGGCCGGGCAGCTCAGCTACGTGCGGGAGACCGCGCGGGTGCTGCGGCCGGGCGGCCAGGCAGCACTGCAGTTCCGGGCGAACGGCGTGCTGCCCGTGGCGCTGGACCTGGCCGGGCATGTGGCGCACGCCGTGCAGGGGCGGCGGACCTTCCGCCGGGAGTGGCGCGGCGCCCGGGTGCCTGCCGGTGAGCTGCTTGCCGCGGCGCGCGGCCGGGGAGCCGCGGCGCGGCTGGTGCGGCGCGGCGCGCGGCACCTGTGGCTGCTGATAACGGCGCCTACCCCGTAGCGGGCCTGGTGTCAACTGGCCGTCCACAGGCCAGCGCGTTATCCACAGCGTGACCGTCGAGGGGTACGTGGTGGTCGGGCCGGTCCTAGCGTCGCTGGCATGCGATGGTTCCGATCGTCCCCGCCGTGGCGGCGGGTCCGGTTGCTCGGCCGGGTCAGGCTGTGGCTGGCCGCCGGGCTGCTGGGGCTGGCGGCGCTGGCAGCGGTGGGCCGGGCACCGACCGTGTCAGGCCCGGTCGCCACGGGGGCACCTCATCCCGCCGCGTCCCATCCGCATGCCGACCCGGGCACGGTAGCGGTGCCGATCCGGCTGGCCGACCCCGCGCTCGGCACGATCGTGCGGCCGGGCGACCGGGTCGACGTGATCGCGGTCGGCGACGATGGCGTAGGCGACGTAGTGGCCGGTGACGTCGTGGTGCTCGCGGTGCCCACCGTCCCGGCTGGCTCGGCCGCCGACGGCACGCTGCTGGTCGTGGCCGCGACCGAACGCAGTGCGCCACGCCTGGTCAGTGCCGCGATCCGGGCACGGCTAGCCATTAGTCTGCGTCCGCCGTAACTCGCGGTCACAGCAGGCCGCCTGACAGTGAGAAGAAATGGGAGCAATGCTGAAAACGATGCTGAGGAGTTTCCGGGCGTTCCTGTTTCGCGGGAACGTCGTCGAGCTGGCCGTGGCGGTCGCGATCGGCACGGCGTTCACCACCCTGATCGGGGTGTTCGGCACGTCCTTCATCAAGCCGCTGGTCGGTCTCCTCGGCGGCGGGGGGGTGGCGGGCGGCACGTTCACGATCAGGGGCCAGACGTTCGACTGGGGCGCCTTCGCCAACGCCATCATCTTCTTCGTGATCACCGCGGCCGCCATCTACTTCGTCGTCGTCATGCCGATGGAGCAGGTCAAGAACCGGCTCACGAAGCGCGACGGGGTCGAGCCGGCGCCCAAGCCGACCGACGTCGAGCTGCTCACCGAGATCCGCGACCTGCTGCGCCAGCAGGCCGGCCGGTAGCTCCACCCGCGGTGGGCACCAGCCTGGTCAGGTCCCGTGGTGCGGCGGCACCTCGCGGCGGATCCGCTCGTCGTCGCCGTGCTCGCCGACGTGCTCCTCGCGCCAGTCGCCCCAACCGTCCCCGGTTTCGTCGCTGGTCACGTCTGGTAGCACGCGCCTGGGCTGGTCGGAGCTCAGCGGGTCCGGGCTGAGGGCGTCCGGGCTGGGCGTGCCGGGGTCGGGGGCGGCGGGCCTGTCGCTGGTCAGTCCAGGTCACCTGCCTCGATGCGGGCGAGCCGCAGGCTGCGCACCAGATCGTCGGCCGGGAGGCTCACGTCCCTGGACGCCGGGCCAAGCGCGGCAAGTACCGCGGCCAGGTCGCGCAGCGACACCACCCCGGCCACCCGCCCACCGTCGATCACCGGCAGGTGCCGGATCCAGCGGGAGGCCATCACACGGGCCGCCTCGTACAGCGGGGTCTCCGGCTCGACGGTGAGCACGTCGCGGCTCATCACGTCTCCGGCGACAGTCACGTCCACGTCCTTGCCGAGCGCGACCGCGCGCAGGATGTCCCGCTCGGTGAGGATGCCGGCCAGTCGCCCGCCCTCCACGACGAGCAGCGACCCGGTCTGATGCAGCCACATCCGGGCGGCCGAGGCACGCAGCGTCTCATCGGATGTGTCCGCCACGCACGCGGGTGTCATGACATCGGCAACCAGCATGGTGGCCTCCCTGTGCGAGTATTCACCTGAGGCCGGCGTACGCCCGGCCACGGACATGGCGGTGGAGGTAGTGGCAGATGGGCTTGTTCGACAGGGCCAAGGACGCCGCGGAGACGGCCAAGGACCTAGCCGGCGAGGCGCTGGAGAAAGCTGGTGACCTTGCGGCCAAGAGCGTGGACGTGGCCGCCACCGGAGTCGACAAGTTGACTGGTGGCAAGTTCCACGACCAGATCGAGAACGTCAGCGGCAGGATCGAGGGTGTGCTCAGCCCGGACGGCGACACCGGCACGGGCGACACTAGTCCCGGCGACACCGGCGGCGATACTGGCACGGGCGACACCGGCAAAGGCGACCCCGGCACGCAGGGCTGAGCGCCGTCGGAGTCGGGGCGCCGTCGGAGGCGGGCCGCGATGGTCACCGTTCGGTACTGGGCCGGCGCGCAGGAAGCGGCCGGCAGGGCAGAGGAGCAGGTCGCGGCGGGTTCGCTCGGCGATCTGCTGGGCGAGCTGTACGACCGGCCGGCACTGGCCCGCGTGCTCCCGGCGTGCAGCCTGCTGCTGGACGGGTCGGCGCTGAGCCGCAACGACACCGGCCGCGGGCTGCCGGACGGCGCTGTGATCGATGTGCTGCCGCCGTTCGCCGGCGGCTGACCGCTCGGGGTCGGGCACTCAGGTGCGGCGGCGACGACGGCATGCCCGACCCTAGGCACGAGCATGCCCGGGCCAGCCGGCCACATCGCGCTCACCCATCGGCGCTGGTCAGGGACAGTTGACCCACTCCTGCCCGCCGTCGGCGAACACCTGACGCTTCCAGATCGGCAGCCGCCTCTTCGCCTGCTCGACCAGGAGCCGGCAGGCGTCGAAGGCCTCCGCCCGGTGCGCCGCGCTCGCCGCCGCGACCAGCGCGACGTCGCCGACCTTGAGCACCCCGACC
This sequence comes from Mycobacteriales bacterium, assembly GCA_035476575.1. GTDB lineage: Bacteria > Actinomycetota > Actinomycetes > Mycobacteriales > JACQDL01 > DATILL01. The sequence goes on along the minus strand of DATILL010000018.1, from coordinate 24,511 downwards.
CGGTGGCTGACCGCGACCACCCCGCCGTCCAGGGTGGCCGCCACCTCGGCCGCGACCCCGCGCAGCACCTCAATCGCCGTCGGGTGCCCGACGTACTCCAGCTCCACCACCTCGCGGCCGTGGTCATGGTCGCGCACCTCGCCAGTAAACAGCACGCACGCGCCACAGCCCGGCAGCTCCACGGCGGCCAGGTGCTCAGCCGCGTACAGCGGATCGGCGCTGATCTGGGCGAGCCCGATCTGGGCAGGCGTCATCGGAGCTTCCCCTCCCGCCACCAGCCACCCGAACGCCCACCGGCCTTGGCCTCCACCTGGATGTCGGTCAGCACCGCCGCCCGGTCCACCGCCTTCACCATGTCGAACAGTGCGAGGCCCGCGGCGGCCACCGCCGTCAGCGCCTCCATCTCCACCCCGGTCCGGTCCGCCGTCCGGGTGGTGGCCACGATCCGCACGGCATCGACGTCGAGCTCGAGCTCGATGGAGACGGAGTGCAGCGCGATCGGGTGGCAAAGTGGGATCAGGTCGGGCGTCCGCTTGGCGCCCATGACGCCGGCCACCCGGGCCACGGCCAGGGCGTCGCCCTTGGGCAGGCCGTCGCGGCGGAGCAGTGCCACCACCTCGGCCGTGGTCCGCAGGCACCCCGACGCCGTCGCCGTACGCACCGTCACGTCCTTGGCCGACACGTCGACCATCCGCGCCGCGCCGCCCGGTTCGAGGTGGGTGAGCTCGCCTGCCACGGCACCGAGGATAGTTGACGCCGCTGGTCACGCCCGTCCGGCCGGTCCGGCCGGTCCGGCCGGCCCCGCCGAGGGCAGCCGGACCTCGAAGCGGCAGCCCGGCTGGACGTTGCGGACCGCGATCACCCCCCGATGCGCCTCGACCAGCCCACGCGCGATGGCCAGCCCCAGCCCGGCCCCGCCGTCCTTGGACCGCGCCGCCTCGCCCCGGAACGCCACGTCGAACACCCGCGGCAGGTCCTGGTCAGGGATGCCGCCGCAGGCGTCCTGCACCGACAGCCACGCCCCGTCGCCGTCCGTCCCCGCGGCCACCCACACCGTGCCGTCTGCCGGTGTGTGCCGGATCGCGTTGGACAGCAGGTTGCGCACCACCCGGCCGAGCTCGCTGTCACCACCCGCCACCGTGGGCCACTGCCCCGGTGCGGCCATCACCTGGACCCGTTTGGCGGCGGCGGCCGGCGCCACCAAGGCCACGGCGTCCGAGACCAGGTCGGCCAGCGACACCCGGTCCAGGTGCAGCCGCACCGTGCCGGCGTTGATCCGGGACAGCTCGAACAGGTCGTCGACCATGCCGGCCAGCCGGTCGGTCTCCCGGCGGATCTGGCCGTGGTACTCCGCGACCTGCGCCGGCCGGTCGACCACGCCGTCCTCCAGCGCCTCGGCCATCGCCCGCAGCCCGGCCAGCGGCGTGCGCAGGTCGTGCGAGACCCAGGCGACCAGGTCGCGCCGGCTGGCCTCCACAGCGCGCTCGCGGTCTAGCGCCTCTCGCTCCCAGACACTCTGCCGGGCCAGCCGCCGGCCCAGCACCGACGCGGCCCCGAGGCCTACCACCCCGGCCACCACCACGACCAGCGTCACAACACCGAGGTCGTGGGCGGACAGGAACATGGACTGGGCGGTGCCGACGACGCCGGCCACCACGGACAGTACGGCGACCAGGACCACCACGAACAGGTTGGCGGTGATCGAGCTGCGCCGCAGCAGCCGCAGCGCCACGGCACCGGCCAGCCCGATCGGCACCGAGCTGGCCGCCGCGATAAGCACGATGAGAACCTGGTCGGGGGTCATGGTGCCGGCTCCGAGGTCATGGCTGGTCCGCGATCATGGCTGCGGTCACGGCTGGGCCGCCCGCTCGTAGCGGTAGCCGACTCCCCAGACGGTGACGATCCGGCGCGGCGTGGCCGGGTCCGGCTCGACCTTCTCGCGCAGCCGGCGGACGTGCACCGTCACCGTGGACTGGTCGCCGAAGGTCCAGCCCCAGACCCGTTCGAGCAGCTCGGGGCGGGAGAAGGCGCGGCCGGGGTGGCCCATCAGGAAGGACAGCAGGTCGAACTCGCGGACGGTCAGCGCCAGCTCCGCTGAGCCGAGCCGGGCTACCCGGGCGGCCACGTCCACGGTCAGGTCACCGTCCCGCAGCGTCGACGGCCCGGCGGCGCCTGGGGTGCTGGCCCCGGCGGCTCCGGCGGCCCGGCGCAGCACCGACTGCACCCGCAGCGCCAGCTCGCGCGGGGAGAACGGCTTGGTGACGTAGTCGTCGGCGCCCAGCTCCAGGCCGAGCACCCGGTCGGACTCCTCGCCCAGCGCGGTGAGCATCACGATCGGTGTGGGCTGGGCGGCCCGCAGCCGGCGACAGACGTCCAGCCCGGACAGGCCGGGCAGCATCAGGTCGAGCACGACCAGGTCCGGTGGGTCGCCGAGGGCGCTGGCCAGCGCGGTCTCGCCGTCCGCGCAAACCTCGACGGCGAGCCCGGCCCGTTCCAGATAGCGGCGGACGACGTCGCTGACGGTCGGGTCGTCGTCGACGACCAGCACCCGCGCGGCCCGTTCCACCTCCTGAGCGTAGGTCTGCGGCGGGGCAGCGGCACCGGACGTTCGCAGGTCGTAAGGAGAGGCGCAGACTGCCGGGTATGGAGTACGGCTGGATCTCGCTGACGACTGACTACGGGACCGACGACGGTTACGTCGCCGCGTGCAAGGGGGTCATTGGCCGGATCGCCCCGAGCGTCCGGACAATCGACATCACCCACCACGTGCCGCCACAGGACGTACGGCGGGGCGCGGCGGTGCTGGCGCAGACCGTGCCGTACCTGCCGCCGGCCGTGCACTTGGCGGTGGTGGACCCGGGCGTCGGTACGGCGCGGCGCGGGCTGGCGGTGCTCCCGGCGGGTGCCGGCGTGCTGGTCGGGCCGGACAACGGGCTGCTCCTCGGCGCGGCGGACGTGCTGGGCGGGGTGGCGGCGGCGTACGAGCTGACCGAGCCGGCGTACTGGCTGGCGACGGTGTCGGTGACGTTCCACGGCCGGGACGTGTTCGCGCCGGTGGCGGCACACCTGGCGACCGGGGTGCCGGCGGACAATCTTGGGCCGGCGGTGGACCCGGACACGCTGGTCCGGCTGGCCGCGCCGGAGACCGCGGTGGGTGCTGGGCGGCTGGCCACCGAGGTGCTGTCGGTGGACCGGTTCGGCAACATCCAGCTGGCCGCGGGCGAGGCCGAGCTGGCGGCGGCCGGGCTGGTCACGGCCGGACCGGGGCCCACGGGGCAGGGGCCGGCGGGGCGGGTCCGGCTGCGGCTGGACACGGTCACGGTGGAGACGACCCTGGGCGGCACCTTCGCCGACGTGCCGCTCGGTGCGCTGCTCGTCTACGTCGACTCTGCCGGCCTGGTGGCGGTCGCCGTGAACAACGGCTCCGCCGCCGCCCGGCTCGGCGTGGTCCCCGGCGCTCTGGTGTCCCTGGAGTCCATCGGCTAGGGCGGCCGTCCCGCCCGGCCCGTCCAGCTCGTGCGCCGGGCCCGGGTCAGACCCGACCCGGTAGGCTTGGCAGCGGCGCAGCAGCAGGTCAGCCCTCGTAGCTCAGGGGATAGAGCATCGGTTTCCTAAACCGTGTGTCGCAGGTTCGATTCCTGCCGAGGGCACCCACTGTACCGAGCAAAATAGTGCCTCTGAGCTGCGGAAACTGTTCAGGAAAGATCAGATCGTACGTCTAGCAAGATCGGTCTAAAGTTCGCCGTGGTGCTGTTCGTGGTGCGAGTGAGCTAGCTCGCATGAGCGTGACCGAGACAGGGCGCAGGCGCCGCACGCGCGGCGAGATCGCGACGCTTCCGAGCGGGTCGCTGCGGGTCAAGGTGTACACCGGCACCGACCCGCTGAGCGGCCGGCGACACTACCTCAACGAGACCGTGCCGGCAGGACCTACCGCCCGGAAGGAGGCCGAGCAGGTCCGGACCCGGCTGCTCAACCAGGTCGACGAGCGGCGTAACCCGCGCACCAGGGCGACGGTCGACCAGCTCATGGACCGGTACCTGGAGCTGGACGTCGATGCCAGCACGCGGCGGAGCTACGAGGGGTACATCCGCAACCACGTCCGCCCGTTGCTCGGCAGGCTCCCGGTCGGGAAGCTCGACGGCGAGACGCTCGACTCGTTCTACGCTGTGCTCCGCATCTGCCGGGCCCACTGCGGCGGCCGGGGGTACGTCGAGCACCGGACGGCCAGCCCGCACGAGTGCGACGAGCGGTGCGGGCCGCACACGTGCCAGCCACTGACCACATCGTCTATTCGCCAGATCCACTGGTGCCTGAGTGGCGCGTTGAAGCGGGCGGTCCGCTGGCACTGGATCGCCACTAACCCGCTCGACCAAGCCGAGCCGCCCAGAGCGGTCACGCCCGGCCTTCACCCGCCGACACCCGAACAGGCCGCCGCGATCCTCACCAAGGCGTTCGAAGACCTGTCCTGGGGAATGCTCGTCTGGATGGCGATGACGACAGGGGCTCGGCGCGGCGAGCTGTGCGCGCTCCGGCTGGACCTGCTCGACCTGGACAACGCGGTTCTGACCATCAGAACGAGCATCGGCGGTGCCAAGACCTGGGAGAAGGACACCAAGACCCACCAACAACGCAGGATCGCACTCGACGAGAGCAGTGTGACCCTCCTGCGCGTGTATCTGCAACAATGCGAACTTCAAGCCGCCGCGTTCGGCCGTACGCTCAAGCCACACGGGCGCGTCTTCTCACCGTCAGTCGACCACAGTACGTGGCTCAAGCCCGACTCCGTCGGCCAGCGGTATCGCAGAATGTGCGAAAAACTGGGCTACGACATGAATATCCACCAGTTGAGACACTACTCGGCCACCGAACTCATCGCAGCCGGTGTCGATATACGCACTGTTGCTGACCGGCTCGGGCATGGTGGTGGCGGGGCTACCACGCTTCGCGTCTACTCGGCGTGGGTGTCCGAGGCCGACCAGCGGGCTGCAGGCAACCTCAGTGGCCGCATGCCGAGCCCGCCGATCACTATCGAGTCGATTGGCGTACCCAAGACGGCGCAGAAATCCGAAGAGCCCGACAGCCCGTATCAGCAAATCGCTGCTGATCTGCGCGGCGCCATTACCTGCGGAGCGCTCCGACCATGTGACCTGCTGCCGACCGTCGTCGACCTGGCCGCCCGGTACGGCGTCGCGGTCACCACCGCGCATCGCGCAGTAGCCGACCTGAAAGCGGCCGGGCTGGTCGCGGTCGGCCGAGGGCGCCGCGTAATCGCCCATCAGCCAACGGCAACGGTCTCCGAACGGGCTCTTGTCTAATTCACTGGGCGGAGTTACCGCGTTTCTCGAACAGCTCGGTCCCCATGATGGAATCTTGCATCCGCAGATGTTGCGAAGCGTGGAACCGCCGAGCCATGCTTAAGCTGTCTCCAGTCCGCTGTAGCCAGCCGCTACCGCGGGTGTCTCGACGACAAGTTCGACAACGTCATTCTCGCGGTCGTTGGATCCCAAGCCCTCAACGACCGTCTCTCCGGCCGCGAGCTCAGCTTCGCGAGAGTTAAACAAATAAACCGTAGGGTGGGAAGCTGGCGCGGTAGTTGCAGACTCCGTTTCCAGCTCCCGCCCGTCGAGTGAAGTAGGCCGCCGACGAGGTGTCCGTGGTTCGGGTCCTTTTCCGTCGGCCCCTTCCCGAACCGTGCTGGTCGTCGGGTAGGCCGCCGACGAGGTAAACCTTGAGGCTTATGCAGAACTCCACCCGGACCTGACAGTACAGGCCGTTGACCTGCAAGCATGCAGTTGATGATCTTGTCCTAAGAGAGTTCTGCATAACCCTCATGGATCTTGCGAGCGCTAGATTCGCCAGGCTACGCACTCCAGGCTGCACTACAACTCGGTGCTCTGCCCCAAAGTGCCTCTTGACACCCACCCCACACTTGCCATACTACGATAGTAATGTCTCACCCCCGTCCCCCATTCACCCGTCTCATTGGCTCGCTCTATGCTGCCGGCTGGGAGAACCACCCGAAACACACACTGTTTCGAGGTATCGATCCTCAGCATGGCCCAGTCATCCGGCGCACCCTCCGGCGCAGCTGCATGGTGGTCAATGCTGCGTACTTCACCCACGAGGATCGCTTTCACCTCGAACCAGTGCCACTCGACGACGAACGGCTGGCTACTGTCTCGATCTTGGAGACTAACACTATGGCCAGAGTCGAGGGTGTGCAACAAGTCAGTCATGGCCCGATGGTGCCGTTCATCGTGGAACAGCTGGCCGGGAAGCATGGCCTGCTGGAACCCACCCGCTTCAACGTCTCCGGCGACTCGCCGGTCTCAGCCGCTGAAGCGCTCATGCAGCTCTACGTCACCTACGTGACAGGTGATGCTGTCCGGTCCTCGAACCAGCCCATGAAGACAACCCTCCAGCGCATCGACGATGACGAACAAGTGAGTGGAATCATCCGCAGCCTTATGCTGCTAGCGCCAGACGTCGTACCAGATCCCGTACCGGACATCGCCGCCCTCGGACTCACCCTGGAATGCTGGCGGCACACCGCCATCGAGCAACTACACAGCTCGAACCACGACCTGAGCGATGTCATCATGATGAAGCTGAACATCGCGACCAGCCGAGCAGCTATGGAGTTTGTCAACCTCGACGGCGTGAGCTGGGAGCGAATCGCGGCCATCCTGCTCGACGCCGACCGCACCATCACCGACGGCCGACCAGTTGGCCAGCTCGTCGGGCCGGGCTGGCCGGAAGTAGCCCAGAGCATCAAACAGAAGCTAGCCTACTGGCAGCACATCGAGGCCGTGCTCGGTCCAAGAGCCACGCTGCGCCTGTTATCTGTAATGGGCTCCACGGCCTACACCGAACGTTGGTGGGGCAACAGCTGGTGGTCGGATCTGGTCGACAAGGTGACTCGGGCAGCCATTCGTCGCCACCCAAGTCTGGTAGACCCAGCCAACGAATTCTCCGGCCTCGAACTCGCAGCCGACCTCGCTCACCAGCCAGACAGCCTGCCAAACGAGACACTGGCAATATTTCTCAAGGAGCGAGGAACAGCCGGACTGCGCACAGCCAAGATCGAACGACCGAAGGCGACGGTACTCAAGATGCGCGACAAAATTCTCTAGATGAGCTGAGTTTGCGGCACCGAAACGACGGAGCACCGCTGCGACATCGCGTGGCATTCCGCTAGTCCCTCGGCTGGGCGGCTCTCCTTGGCGCATTCGGTCTCATTTGTCGCCTGGCCATGCGAGTTGCCCACTCTCAACCCGCCGCGATGCCCGGCTCGGTCAGAGGCAGCACTGCTTCGCTGATCTTGAGTGCGATCGTTTCAATGCTGTCGTCCTGCGTGGTGAAGCCGGCCAAATCTGTCAAGATGCCGCTGTACTCGCCGACATCAGTAAAGGTGACTAGGTGCAAGACCGGGATGACCGTGTTCTTGTGGAGCAGTACGCCGAGTTCACGCTCGGTCCAAAATCGGCCCGTCAGGTAGGCAGGCGTGAGCAGTACGACACCTGCACGGGCCTTGCGGAGCCCATCGTCCATCTGTCGCGACATGCTGTGGCCGGGCTTTATCGAGGCCGCGTCGAACCACACCGACACGCCGAGTCCCTCCAAGGCTGCCTGTAGCGCGGTGGCCGTCGTCGCCCCGTCGATCCGTGCGTAGCTGAGGAAGACGTCCTTCTCCTTCGTGGACGGCAGGATGCCGACGGCATCCTGCACGCGCTCGACCAGCGCGCTTTCTGCGGGTGTGTACGTCACGGTCGGCGCATGCTGAGCCTTCCGCAGGGCGCTGTCAAGGTTGCTGACGACCTCCCGGTTGTGTGCGTCGGCCGCTTGGTTCCGGGTGTCGATCTGCCGGTTCGTCTCCCCAACATGGCGCGCCACCTGTTGGTTGTAGGCAGAGACCTCCCGGTTGTACGCATTGACCCCCGCGACGACGCGCCGGTTGTGCTCGTTCACCTGCCGGTTGTAGTCGTTGATCTTTCGCTCGGCCTCGCGCACGGCGCGTTCGTGCTGACGCTGCGCTGCCTGCAGCTGCTGACGGAACTGGCTGGCGTTGAACTGTGCCATCGGTGCTCCTGTATGTATGGTTCGCCCTGCACCGCGCTGGTTGGGCTCGCGGCCATCGTGCAGCGGGGGTCTGACATTTTTGGCGGACCGGCGAGGATGCCGGTCAGCACTCCGGGGTCGAGAGTGCTAGCTCCGATGATCCGTCCTCGCGGCGGCTCGGCGGTTGACGACACGCCGGTGGCCATCAGAGTGCGTGAGTTCGATCTTGGTTGCGGTAGCCTACGCGGTTCGCGCTGCGGACGCGGCAGACGTATCCACTAGCGATCTTCATCGATGGCTCGCCTCCGTCCCCCTCGTCGTGGCCGCATCACCACCCCAGCCTCCAGCAGCCGGGCTCGAACGGTATTGTCAGTGCAACCGAACTTGGCGCTCAGCCTTGCCAACGACCAACCGGCCTGATACAGCCCTGCCGCTTCTGGTACATCGTCAGGCGACAACCCTACGTCACGCCGTGGGATGGCGAGCTTCGTCAGGCTCCCAGAAATCGTCGTCCGATGCACACCGAACTTCCTGGCCAGCTCCCGCAGGTCAGCACCAGCCCGATACTCCCGGGCCACTGTCACCGCCTCGCTCGCAGTCAAGCGACGTTGGTGCTGGCGGGGACGAGGCACTGCACCGATCCTGGTGTCCGGTACGCGCAACGTCTGAAATGTCCGATCTCGCAGACCGGACAGGTCGATCGAACACCTTGAGAGTTGTCCTGTCAGGCCCACGCAGGTCAGGAGCCCTGTCGGCGTGTGTCGGCGGGGCCTTTTCATGTCTGTACAGCAGCGAAGTACAGCAGCGGTCTCAGGTGTCATCGGTGCCGCCGAGGCTTTCGCCGAGGCGCTTGAGCGCCGCCCGGGTCTCGGTGGAGGAGACCTCGCTGTAGACGTTCATCGTGACCGCGATCTGGCTGTGCCGGAGGATCTGCATCGCCACGCAGGGGTGTACGTCGAGCGCGACCAGGAGTGAGGCGCAGGTGCGGCGCATGGCGTGGACGGGGAGCTCGCGGACGCCAGCCTTGACGCATCGGGCCTTGAAGTCGCGGTGGAAGTTCCGTGGCTCGATCGGCCGGCCGTAGCGGGTGGTGAGCACGAGCCCGTCATCGTGCCAGGCTGGCCCGGCGTCGGCCCGCCAGCGTTCCTGGCGTTGCCGGTGCTCGTGCAGCGCGGCGGCGCACAGGTCCGGCAAGGGCAGTATGGTGTCTGACGCCTCGGTCTTGGTCTGCCGGTGCAGGAGCTGTCCGGCGATCCGCTGGAGCTGCCAGCCGATCGTGATCTCGGCGTTGTCGAAGTCCACGCCGGACCAGGGCAGGCCGAGCAGCTCGCCCCGGCGCAGCCCGAGCACCAGGATCAGCACGTAGCCGACGTACCTGGGGTCATGGTCGGTTCGGGCTGACTCGAGGAGCTGTCTTGCCTCGTCCACGGTCCAGGCCTTGACCTTGCGGGGTCGCGGTTTGGAGACCCGGACCAGGGCCGCGACGTTGCGGGTCAGGATCTCCTCGCGGACGGCGTTGCTTAGCACGTTGCGCAGCACCGTCCAGGCGTCGCGGCAGGTCCGCTCGGATGAGCGCTGGCCACAGCAGCTTCCGACCGCGCAGCACCGCCGCTTCTGGTTCGGTCGGCCCTTCGCCGGCCGGGCCGCGTCCTTGCCCTGCGCGCAGCACTGGCAGGTCTGCCGGAGCTTGTTCAGCCAGGTCTGTACGTCGCGGACGGTCAGCTTGTCCAACCGCTTGGCGCCCAGTCCCGGCACTACGTACAGCCGTGCGAACATGTCGTAGTTGGCGGCGGTAGCAGGTGCGAGGTGCGGTTTGACCACCTCCGTGAGCCAGTAGTCGAGGTACGTCGCGACGGTGGGGACCTTGGCCGCGACGGGCACGTCTCGCGCCTGTTTCTGTAGGTCGATCCGGCGGCCGTGCAGCTCGTCCCGGTCCTGGCCGTAGATCCATCTCCGCTCGCGGGTGCCGGCTGGCGTGGTCACCCACACGTACGCGGCGTACCCGTTGCGGTAGGCGAACAGGGAGCCCTCGCCGTTGGCTCTCGCGCGGCCGGTCATGATCCGGTCTTCGCGACGCGGCGTGCGATGTACTCGTCTACCCATTGCGGGAGGACCCGCCTGTGCCCTCCATCTTTCAGCGACCGTATTTGTCCGGTGCGATGAACAGCTTGGTTTTCGACAGGCCGTAGCCGAGCAGCTCGGCGACCTCTGCCGCGCTGTACCACTTCGGCGCGAGCCGCGGCCCGGCCCGCAGCTGTTGTAGCTCGTTCACCGGTGTTGCCCCTTCTCAGGTGTGCTCGGTCGTTAGTCGGCGTCGCGGGCGGCTTGTCGGTGTTCGCGTGCGCGGGCTGCGGCGGAGAGTGCGAGTGCGGCGTCTCCTGTGGTGAGGTGGCCGAGTCCAGTGAACTGCCAGTGGGCGATGACGAGGGTGGTGTCCTGGTCGTGTTGGTCGTGGCCCAGCTCTCGGGCTGTTTCGGCTGCCTGGGTTTGGCGGTAGGTGCGGCGTTCGGCGCGGATGGCGCCGAGGGTGGTGGAGTAGCGGCGGCTTTTTGAGGCGAAGTGTCCGCGGAATGCGATCATGTGGAGCCAGCGGCGGATTCCGTCGTACGCCTCGTGTTCGCCGAGCTGCCGTGCGGTGTCGATGAGCTTGGCGACGTGCGCCGAGACGCCCAGCCCCGGAACCGCGGCCGGGTGATGCGGCGGTCGCCTAGGCCGAAGTCTTCGGCGCTTTTGGTGGCGTACTTGGCGATGTAGGCGGCGGCGTGTTCGGGGGTGAGCCTCGATGCTTCACGCTGATTTGCCGGACTGGGTTGGGCTCGGTGACGGGCATCCGGGATGCTGTTAGGTCAGGTGGGTGTGACCGGGTGCCCGATGCACTCGGGTGGGCGCCGGTCCCATGGCCGGCCGGGGTCTTGCTGTCGTCGGGACGGGGGGCCTGGTTCAGGCGGGGTGTAGGGCGTGGATGCGGGTCCAGGCGGTGGCCAGGTCGGACGCCCGGGCACAGCCGGGTGGGATCTTCAGGAGGCGGTTGCGGGCGGGGTGAGCATGCGGGCGGGGGCGGAGAACAGCCGGAACCGCAGCATCTTGGGTTCGGCCTTGGCCAGGTCGCCGTCGAGGGCGGTCAGCCGTGGCCAGGCCAACAACGAGACTGCGAGGGTGAGCAGCTGCAGCCAGGCGCTGTTGCGGTTGTAGTCCTTGGACGGCAGGCGTTCGGCGCCGCAGGCCTTGGTCTCCTTCATCTTCTCCTCGGCGTGGGCCTGGGTGCGGTGACGGGCGTCCAGGTGCTGGACCTGCCCGATGCCGGTGCTGGTGGCGAACGCCCCGTACCGCCAGTGCGCGTCCTGCCCGAGCTCGGCCTGCTCACCGGGCTTGCGGGGAGTGCGGCGGGCGATCACCCGCAGATCCGCCGGCCAGCCCTCCGGCTGGTCCCCACCGGCGCTGTGCCGCAGCAGCCCGGTCAGCTCCACGACCTGGGCCTTCTCCTCAGCCTTGCCGTCAGCACTCAGGGCGGTGGTCCAGTCGTCCTCGGCAGGGCGTCGATCGCGGTCTTGGTGCGGGCATCGACCGGCCGGCCGATCGAGTGCTCCACCCGCCGTCCCCGCCGCCCGTGCTCCGCGGCGGTGTTGAGCTCGGTGAGGTGGTCCACCAGGTCGTGGCAGGCCCCGGCCCCGTCCACGGTGACCAGCAGTTGGTGCACCAGGCGGTGAGGGGATGGAACCCGTAGCCCTTGTAGTTGGGTTCAGCGCCGTCCTTGTCCGAGGCGGTCTGGATCACGGTGGCATCCAGACGGATCACCACCACCGCCCGACCCCTGTCCGGGCTCGTCGGCGGGCCGGCGTACGGTCTCGGCCACCCGCACCGCGGGCAGCCCACCATGCCGGTTGATGATCGCCGCCCACGCCTTCGCGCGGGCCTGGGCCATCACCCGGGCCAGCCGCCGACCCGGTAGCCCGTTGCCGCCCAACCGTTCTGCCAGCTCGTCCAAGCCTCGCAGCACCCGTCGTGTCGCTGGTCCCACCTCCGGGGCCGAAGATCTCCTCCTGCCTGGTCAGCGCCTCCACATCGGTCAGTGCCGTCGCTCCCGCGGCCAGCGCGTACGCGGCGTCGACCAGCAACCTGCCCCGATGCCGCAACGGACTGAACCCCGCCCGCGCCACCACCGCCGCCAGGTCACCGGTCAGCCCAGCCGGTCGGCTAGCAGCCGCGGCAGCACCACCCCCGCGTGCGCGACCGTCCCAGCCCCACCGACCTCGACCCGCAACTTCATCGACCACGGCAGCGCAGGATCGGCCACCGCCGTCCCACGCCCACTACGCTGCACCACGAAGGTGCTCCTCCCACGGACCCGATACTTGTCTCAGCAACTCGTATCGTCCCTGGTCAGGAGCATCTTCCCCGTTCAGACACGCGCCGGGACCGCAGTCAGATCATCTGGCGTGAACACCCCAGGTTGGCTGCGGTGAGGGAGGCGGCCTGTGGCGGACTCGGCAGAGGTAACGAGTTCCCCCGCGACTGAGATGGGGGTGTGAAGCGGGTGATGGTGTGGTGCCAGCCCGCCCGATCGCCGTCCTGGCAGGATAGCGACATGGAACGTGTGCTTGGAATCGGTGGATACTTCATGCGGGCCGCCGACCCGGTGGCCCTGGGCGCGTGGTATCGCGATTGCCTAGGCCTGGACGCCGATGAGAACGGCCTGTGGCGTCAGGAAGCCGGGTTGACGGTGTTCGCGACGTTTGAGTCCGAGACCGGCTACTTCGGGTCCCGCGCCCAGCAGACTATGATCAACTTCCGGGTCCGCGACCTGGATGCGATGCTCGCACAACTGCACGCCAAGGGAGCGGACGTGGCTGCAGAGACGCAGGACATGGAGGGAGTCGGTCGATTCGGCTGGGTCACCGATCCCGAGGGCAATCGGATCGAGCTGTGGCAGCCCGCCTGACCGTGTCTTCACGCAGGCGGTGACGTGCTGGTGGCCCACTAATTAGACCGTCCACACCAGACAGAATGGCTTGCCGGCCGAATCGGCGTAGACGCGCCAGTTCGGGCCGGCGCTGTCCAGTCGGGTGGCACCGATGTCGAGGGCGGCCCGTTCCGCCGCGTCCACGTCCTGGACGGTCACGTCGAGGTGGATCTGCTGCGGGTACGCCGGATCCGGCCAGCGCGGCGCGGTGTACTGCTCCACCTGCTGGAACATCACTGGCTACGCGCCGTCCTCGCCGATCATGGCGACCCCGTCCGCCTCGTACGTCACCGGCTTGCCGAGCAGCTCCGCGTAGAAGTGGCTCAGCGCCTTCGCGTCGGTCGGGTAGCGACGGCGCATTGCTGCGCCGCCGCTCCCTCAGAGTGAAGTGGGCCGCCGGCGAGGTGCCCGTGGTTCGGGTCCTTTTCCGTCGGCCTCTTCCCGAACCGTGCTGGTCGGTTTCCCTGACACACGGCTCTCCGGTGGTCAGTTCCGGGTGGATGCGTTTGTCCTGCCCGCGTGGATGTTCTCGTGGCAGGTTCGGCAGACGACGAGGGTTTTGCGTCGTCGCATTGCCATGAGGTGTACCCAAGCGGGTCTGTCGGGCCGGCCGGGGCGGTGGAGGTCGGCGAGTTTGCGGATGTGGTGTACTTCGGTGTTCGTCCGCGAGCCGCAGACCTCGCAGCATTCGGCGAGGAGCCGGTGGGTCAGCTCGTTACGTCGGGTGCTGGCCATGGTCGGTGACAGGTCGGTCAGGACGGCGGCGCGGTTGCGCCGCAGCGGGATGGCGCCGAAGCGGGCGACCAGCGGTTTCCTTCCGTGGTCTCGCGGCACGACCACCTGCAGGCACTTGTGTGGTCCGTGGGGTGTGTCCACGGTGATCTTGTACTTGCGGGCCATCGTGGTGACCGTGGACCGGTGTTGGCCGGCGAGGGTCTTCAGCCCCGATTCCGCGAGTAGTTGGCTGAGTTGATCTTCAGTAAGTCTTGTTGATCTTCAAAGGGTGTTGCACGGGTGCAGGCATGCTGACAGCCCGGGTGTCGCGCCGGGTTCGGGTGGGTGTCAGGGTGGTGAGGGTTTGGCCTGTGACGGCGGTAATCAAGCGGGAGTGGGAAGAGTGGTCTGCCGCGCGTTTTCCGGACAGTCGATTAATGACTGTTTAGGCTGCTGACTGTCGGCTCAGGTGCTCGTCGCGTGCTTCGCTCGGAGTCCGGTGTCCCAACCCGGAGTGAAGTCTGGTCGTGTTGTATCGGAGTTCGATGTAGGCTGCAATGTCTGTGTATGCTTTCTTCCGGGTGGGGTACGCGGTGCGGTGGACCCGTTCGACTTTCAGCGCCGCGTTGAACGACTCCGCCATCGCGTTGTCGTAACAGGTCCCGGTCCGGCCGACGGGCTGCCGTACCTCCAGTCCCTTCAGCGTCTCGGCGAGCTCGGTCGAGGTGTAGCTGCTGCCACGATCGGAATGGAAGATCGCATCGGCCGGCAGGTCGCAGCTACGCGCCGCCATCCGCGCCGCCGCGGCGATCAGAGGAGTCTTGTAGCTGTCGTCCATCGCCCAGCCGATGACGGCTTTGGTGTGGCAGTCGATGGCGGTCGCCAGGAAAAGCTGTTGACCGTCGCTGGGGATGACGACTACTGGGTGTGGGTTCGTCGTTGGGCTTGCCGACGTGGGTTGTGTGCGGGCGTGCCGTGTTGATCTTTGTGGTCGGCGTCGTCAGTGTGACGGGCATCTGAGGTCGGCGGCCCTCCCGCTGTTGTCGAGACCTCGGGAGGGCCGCGCTGGGATGCGTGGAGGCAACCCGTTGGTGACGGTAGAGGCTGATCAGGCTCGGGTCGAGTCGCGGTTGGCGGCTGGGTTGGTGGAGTGCCCGCGGTGTCGGGCGAGGTTAGGCCCGTGGGGGTGGGCGCGGCCGCGTGAGGTGCATGGGGTCGCCGGGGTGCTGCGGCCGCGGCGGTCTCGGTGTTCGGGGTGTCGGGTGAGGCATGTGTTGTTGCCGGTGACGGCGTTGTGGCGGCGGGCGTACGCGACGGAGGTGATCGGCGCGGCGTTGGTGGCTCGCGCCGGCGGGGCGGGGCACCGGATGATCGGGCGCACGCTTGAAGTTCCGGCGGGGACGGCGCGGGGGTGGCTGCGGGTGATGGGCGGTCGCCTGGAGTCGGTTCGGTTGTGGCTGCTGCAGGTGGCTGCCCGGGCTGGTGTTGATCTGCCTGTCCCGAAGGCGTTGGGTTGTCCGTGGCGTGACCTGCTGGCGGCGCTGGGTGCGGCGACCGCGGCGGTGACCAGCCGGTTCGGGCCGGTCGGGGTGCTCGGCGCGGTGACGGCGTGGCAGGTCGCGGTGGCCTGTTCTGCTGGTCGGCTGCTGGCACCGGGCTGGCCACCGGCCGGGCCGGGTGCTGGCCGCAACACGAGTTGGCCCTGACGCGCCGATCGTGGCGCCGGAATCCTCGCGGGGGTTGCTGCCCGGCCGGTCCTGGCCGGCTTTCCCTTGCTGAATCGAGGTTTTCGTGGTGAGCACACCTGAACAGGACGACCTCAGACGCCGTGAGCGGGCACAGCAGGTGGCGTTGTTCCGGTACCAGTTGATCTGCCCTGCGCTGGATCCGGGGTTGTCGACGAAGGCGCGGGGACGGATCGTGCGGGCGATCGCCGCACGATCCCATGCCGGCCCGTTCGGCGGGCAGCACTCCTACTCGCGTGACAGTCTGGATCGCTGGATCCGCCGCTACCGGGCCGGTGGGTTCGACGCGCTGACGCCCTCGATCCGCCAACCCGGCAGCCGGATCGAGGGCGGGGTGCTGGAGCTGGCGGTCGCGCTGAAGCGGGAGAACCCGGCCCGCACCGCCGCGCAGGTCGCCCGGGTCCTGCGCGCCTCGACCGGCTGCTCGCCCTCGGAGTCCACGCTGCTGCGGCTGTTCCACCGCCGCGAGCTGACGGGCCCGGCGACTGGTGAGGCTGTGGTGTTCGGCCGGTTCGAAGCGTCCGCGCCGAACCAGCGGTGGGTCGCCGACGCGTTGCACGGCCCGCGGGTCGGCGGGCGGAAGACCTACCTGTTCGCCTTCCTTGATGATCACACCCGGCTCGTGGTCGGCTACCGGTTCGGCTTCGCCGAGGACACCGTGCGCCTGACCGCCGCCCTGGAACCGGCGCTGGCCGCTCGTGGCGTGCCGGCCAGCGCGTATGTCGACAACGGCTCGGCGTTCGTTGACGCGTGGCTGTTGCGGGCCTGCGGCAAGCTCGGGATCGCTCTGGTGCATTCCACCCCGCACCGACCCCAAGGCCGCGGCAAGATCGAACGTTTCTTCCGCACCGTGCGCGAGCAGTTCCTCGTCGAGGTCGCTGACAGCAGCGCCGCCGAGCTCGCCGAACGACAGCTGACACCGGCCACGGGCCTGCTCGAGCTCAACGCCCAGCTCACCGCCTGGGTCGAGGCCGTCTACCACCACCAGGCGCATTCCGAGACCGGGCAGACGCCGCTGCAGCGGTGGAACGACGGCTGGCAGGCCGCCGGGCACGGGCCGGCCATGCCTGCCGCCGACGCGTTGACCGAGGCGTTCTTGTGGTCGCAGCTGCGCACGGTCACCAAGACCGCGACCGTGTCCCTGCACGGCAACACCTACCAGGTCGAAGCCGCGCTGGCCGGCCGCAAGGTCGAGCTGGTGTTCTCCCCGTTCAACCTGGAGAGCATCGAGGTCCGTCACGGCGGCCGCAGCTACGGCACAGCGGTGCCGCACCAGATCACCCGCCACGCCCACCCGAAAGCCCGGCCAGAGACACCCGAACCGCCACCAGCGCCAGCAACCGGGATCGCCTACCTCCAACTGGTCACCGACGCCCACCAACAACAGGTGACCAACGACGACCGCATCGGCTTCCACGCCCTCTACTCGGCTGACACCGGGCAGATCCCCGGGCATCTGTCGATCGACGACCTCACAGACGACGAGCCGGGACAGGAGACCGGCCGGTGAGCATTCAGCGCCTGCAATCGCACTGGGGTTTCACCCGCATGCCGTTCGGCCGCGGCCTCGCGCCGTCCATGCTGCACCGCCACGACGGACACGCCGAGGCCACCGCCCGCATCACCTGGTGCATCGACCAGCGCGCCCTCGGCGTGATCACCGGCGAGGTCGGCGCCGGCAAGACCGTCGCCGTCCGCGCCGCCACCGCCGCACTCGACACCTCCCGACACCTGGCCATCTACCTGCCCAACCCCTCAGTCGGAGTCCGCGGCATGCTGCACCACATCGTCGCCGCGCTCGGACAAGCCCCCAGCTTCTACACCGCCACCCTCATCCCACAGGCCGCCGACGCCCTGGCCGCCGAACACGCCGAACGCGGCCGCACCCCGGTCGTGATCTTCGACGAGGCGCACCTGCTAGACAACCCCCAACTCGAAGCCGTCCGCATGCTCACCAACCATGACATGGACTCCGGCGCCCCATTCGCCGCACTGCTGATCGGGCAGCCCACCCTCCGGCAACGGCTACGACTCGGCGTGCTCGCCGCCCTGGACCAGCGGATCACGGTCCGCTACACCCTCACCGGCATGAGCTCACACGAGACCGAGGCATACCTCACACACCACCTCAAGATCGCCGGACGCACCGACACCCTGTTCACCGCGGACGCGATCACACTGATCCACAACGCCTCACGCGGCTACCCCCGCGCAGTGAACAACATCGCCGTCAACGCCCTCACCGCCGCGTTCGCCCGCAACAACGCGATAGTCGACGAGAAAGCAGCCCGCACCGCCATCTCCGAAACCGGCACAGACTGACCCGCCCCACATCAGAAAACCGAACAACCCATCACCGAGCCGACCAAAGCCCCGTCCGCACCCAGCGGCCGGGACCTCCTCACACCCAGACCCTCGGCAACACCGATGACGCCATCCTCGGCAAGATCAACGACGGACAACAAAAAGCCAACCCTCCCACGTCGGAACATAGGTTATGTCGCCGACCATCTTCGCGCCGGGTGTGTCGGCGGTGAGGTCGCGGTTCGCCAGGTCGGGGACCGGGCCCGCGCCGGCGTCGGCGTCGGCCTCGGTGAGGCTGTGCCGCCAGGGACGCGGCTGGCAGGGAGCCAGGCCCAGCTCACGCATGATGGGCCGGACCAGCTCAGGGCTACAGTGCACGTCCCAGCGGCCCAGCTCGGCGTGCACCCGCCGGTACCCGTACGTCTGGTCGGGCTCGGCGGAGGACAGCACGACATGGCGGCTGACATCGGCGCGTCGTCGCGCCCTCGCCGACACCGTACGGTTCCTCCATTCGTAGAAGCCTGAGCGGGACACGCGCAGCCGCGCGCACATGAACATGACCGGGAGCTCATACGGTTCGTACGAGGCACATCTTTTTAGGAGCTCGTTCTCCATCTTGACTTCACGCAGCTCCCGTTCAACCTCACCCAGCCGGGCACGCTCATCAAGACTGAGCTGCGGTTCCTCGCCCGCGTGCTCACGCCGGTACGCGGCGACCCAGCTGCCCAACGTACCTTCCAGGATGCCGAGCTCCCGAGCAACCTGCGCCACTGGACGTGACGACTCGATCACCCTCTTGACGGCCTCGGTCCGATGTTCCGGAGAACAGTTTCGACGTCTCTGGGACACAGACTCCTCACCTTCCAGAAAAGGATCTTAGTAGATCCCCTGTCCGGAAAGCGCGTGGCAGCCCAAGGACCTCGCCCGTATCGTGGCCGGAGCGGGCCTAGGAGCGCGGGCACTGCCGGCTTCAGACCTTGAGTCGCTGACCGAGTCAGTCGGGATCGCGGAACAGGTCCTGGCAGCCGCCATTGGAGTGCGAGAATCTGCCCTAGCATGAGCGGCACCGGGCCGACTGTTGTGGTCCGCTCCCGAACCGCGTCGAGTCGTGACCATCCTCGGTGTCGAACCTGATCTCGCTCCAGATGAAGGGGCCGGCCGAGGCACTCGACGGGCACCTGTGCGATCGGCGGCCGGATCGCTCGAACAGGAGGAGCAGGGGGCGCGCTGGAGAGGTTCGACCTTGGGCACGACCCCGCTCCCCGTGACCCCGTCGAACGGCTCGGCGTGCACGTCCGCTCGGGCGTGGTTCTGACACTCCTACCTGACCCCATCTTTGTCGACAAGGACGCGGTAGCTGGCCCCAGAAACCGAGGCGCCCTCAGCTCGGCGCGGTCACGAAGGGTGAGAGCCGGGCGTTGCGCGTGCTGGCGGCCCCTATCGCGCTCTTGCCGAATTGAGTGCATTTCCGTCATGAGCGGGCTGGGTGGCCCTCCAGCGGCGTTGCCGGACGTCGACGCGGGCCGGTGTTAGCGGCGCACAGGTCGAGGATCTGGTCGGGGTGGCGCGGCAGCCGGGCCACGAGCTGGGTGACATGGGTGGGGGTGGCGTGGGGCCGTTCGCTTGGGTGTCGGCCGATTGAGCTAGGGCGACCGTCAAGCTCGGCGGTCGTCCGTTTGGCGAGCTTCGCCCAGCGCTCGCGTTGCGCGACGAGGTCCGGGAGAACAGCAGCGCGCTCGACGATGTTCGGGCCGTGCCGACGAAGAGAGGAACTTCTCGTGCCGCGGCTGCACCCGTAGGCCGATGGGACATCCTCCTGGGCCAACGACGTGTACCGCCGTACGCGGCGCGCCGCCACGAGAAGGGTGTCAGTCCGCAGCGGACGACCAAAAGGCAAGGCAAAGAGATCTCGCTCCTTGCCACTTTTAACATATAGCAGACTGGGGGGCTTGCCGCAAGACCCGGGTCGTGCCGCAGAATCGTCGGCCGGACCAAGAACGGCGAAGACATGGGGGCACGACGTGCGTGTGTTGTTGTCGACCTATGGCGGACGTGATGATGTCGCCGCTGGTGGGACTGGCGGTGCGGGTTGCGGGTGCTCGGCGCGGAGGTGCGGGTGTGCGCGCCGCCCGACTGGGCGGAGCGGCCGGCCGACTCGTCAGAGGGAAGGCAACGAGAGATGAGGACGTGCCCAACAAGAGGTTCGACAGAGCTGGAGGCGCCGGTGATTCGATCGGCCGGTGCAGGGCAACGGAGCACGGCTGCCGCGGAGGTATCGCGATGATCGAGCAGTACGTGTTGGGTCTTCAAGAGGTTGACGAGATGCAGGTCGCGGTCGTTGGTGGCAAGGGCGCGCACCTGGGGGCGCTGTCGCGGATCGACGGCATCCGCGTGCCGCCTGGCTTTTGCGTGACGACGGACGCCTTCCGGCGGATCATGGCGGAAGCGCCGTCGATCGACGGTCGGCTCGATCAGCTGTCGCGCCTGAACCCGAACGGCCGGGAGGCGATCCGTACGCTCAGCGCGGAGATCCGCCGGACCCTCGAAGGGACCGCCATTCCTGGTGATCTCGCGGCGGCGATCACCCGCGCTCTCGCCCAGCTCGGCGAGCAAGCCGCCTACGCCGTCCGATCCAGCGCGACGGCAGAGGACCTGCCGACGGCCTCCTTCGCCGGCCAGCAGGACACGTACCTGAACGTCGTGGGGCCGGCGGCGATCCTCCAGCACGTCAGCCGGTGCTGGGCGTCGCTGTTCACCGAGCGGGCCGTGATCTACCGCCAGCGGAACGGCATCGACCACCGTACGGTCCACATGGCCGTGGTCGTGCAGCAGATGGTCTTCCCGCAGGCGGCCGGCATCCTGTTCACGGCCGACCCCGTCACGTCCAACCGGAGGGTCGCTTCTGTAGAGGCCAGCTTCGGCCTCGGTGAGGCCCTGGTCTCCGGCCTGGTGAACCCGGACGTCTACAAGGTGCGCGGCGGCGAGGTCGTCGCCAAGGCGATCGGCGCCAAGCAGCGGGCGGTTCACGCCTCGCCAGCGGGCGGGACGCAGGAACAGGCGATCGACCCGGAGCGGCAGAACCAGCCGGCGCTGACGGATGCGCAGGTCATACGGCTCGCGCAGCTCGGCCGGCGGATCGAAGCGCACTTCGGCCGCCCCCAGGACATCGAATGGTGCCTGGTCGACGACGGCTTCCAGATCGTCCAGAGCCGGCCGATCACCACGCTGTTCCCCATCCCCGAGTCCGGCGACCGGGAGAACCACGTCTATGTCTCCGTCGGCCATCAGCAGATGATGACCGACCCCATGAAGCCCCTCGGGCTCTCCTTCTGGCAGATGACGACCCCCGCGCCCATGGCCGAGGCCGGCGGCCGCCTGTTCGTCGACGTCACCCAAAGGCTGGCCACGCCGGCGAGCCGCACGGTCCTCCTGGAGGCCCTGGGGAGATCCGATCCGCTGACCGGGGACGCGCTGCAGACCATCCTCGAGCGCGACGGCTTCATCCGGCCGCTGCCTGACGAGGGTCCCCCCGGGCCACTGTTTGGCGGCGCGCCAGCTCCGATCGAGACCGATCCGGCCATCGTCACCGAGCTGATCGGGCGCAGCGAGGCATCCATTGCCGCCTCGGAACGCGAGATCCGGACGAAGTCCGGAGAGGCGCTGCTCGACTTCATCCGGGCGGACATGAAGGAGCTGAAGCGGATCTTGTTCGATCCGCAGAGCCATCAGGTGTTCATGTCGGCGATGGAGGCCACGTGGTGGCTCAACGAGCGGCTGGAGGCGTGGCTGGGAGAGAAGAACGCGGCGGACACGCTCACGCAGTCCGTGCCCCACAACGTCACGTCGGAGATGGGGCTGGCGCTGCTCGACGTCGCTGACGTGATCCGCCCACATCCGGACGTGGTGGCGTTTCTGCAGCACGTCGAGGACGAGGGTTTCCTGGACGAGCTGCCCAAGCTCGCGGGCGGGCGGGAAGCGCGAGATGCCATCGAGGCCTGGCTCGACAAGTACGGCATGCGCTGCGTCGGCGAGATCGACATCACGCGGCCACGTTGGAGCGAACGGCCCTCCACGCTCGTGCCCATGATCCTCGGCAACACCAAGAACTTCGAGCCCGGAGCCGCCGAGCGGCGCTTCGAGCAAGGGCGGCAGGAGGCGTGGACGAAGGAACAGGAGCTGCTGGAGCGTTTGCGGGCACTGCCGAACGGAGAGCAGAAAGCCGAAGAGACCAAGCGGATGATCGACCGGGTCCGGACCTTCATCGGGTACCGGGAGTATCCGAAGTACGGCATGGTCAGCCGCTACTTCGTGTACAAGCAGGCCTTGTTGGAAGAAGCCGAGCGCCTCGTACAGGCCCACGTACTTCGTGAGAAGGAAGACATCTTCCACCTCACGTTCCAGGAGTTCCACGACGTCGTACGCACGAACCGCGTGGATGACCAGCTCATCCGCCGGCGCAAGGACGCGTTCAGGTCGTATCAAGCGCTCACGCCGCCCCGGGTGCTCACATCCGATGGCGAGGTCATCGCCGGGGCATACCGACGCGACGATGTGCCGGCCGGCGCGCTGATCGGCCTACCGGTCTCCGCCGGGACCGTCGACGGGCGGGCCCGCGTCATCCTGGACATGGCACGGGCCGATCTCGAACCGGGCGACATCCTCGTCACGGCCCACACGGACCCCAGCTGGACGCCCCTCTTTGTCGCCATCGCAGGTTTGGTGACGGAGGTCGGAGGATTGATGACTCACGGCGCAGTGATCGCACGGGAGTACGGGCTGCCGGCCGTCGTCGGTGTGGTAGATGCCACCCGACTGATCCACGATGGGCAGCGGATTCGCGTGCACGGAACCGACGGGTACGTCGAGATTCTGCCTTGACTGATCACACCGAGAAGGCCCTCCGTAGCTTCCGGCCAAACAACGCTAAGCAGTTGATCTTTCTGTGTCACCGGTCGACGTGCCGGCTGAGCCGGTGGCCATCACCGCCGGCAGCGCCCTGGCGTACCGCCTCGGCAGCCACCTACCGGATCAGGCACGGTCGATCTTGATCGACGCGTCCATCCAGGATCGCCTGCCGGCGGTGGCCGGATGGATCGCGCTCTGCGCGGCTTCGTGATGCTGGCCCTGCAACGCCTCAAGAACAGCTGACGATGCCAACTCGACCGGGCAAGGCCAGGCCAATGCCGACCGAGCCGTGCCACCCACACGGACAACAGCTCGCGAACAAGATCAACCAGCGTCCGCTCGTGCCGCAAGTCGCTCATAGGTCCGTCGTGGCGTGGGCCATCGCGGTGACGGGCGGTGATAGGGGTTCTGCTTCTTGACCGCGTCGCGGTGGAGCCTGCGACAGCCGTCCCGGTGGGGCCGGATACGACCGGCACTGCGAGGGGCGAGAGGTCAGCCGGCTGGCGGGGCGAGGAAGATTATCCCGAGCCCGGTGGGTGGGTCTCCTGGGTGGTCGGCCTCCTCAGCCTCGGTCGGCCCGTCGTGCACTGGCTCCGTCTCGGCGGGGTTGGCGTCGCCCTGTTGGTCCGGCAACGGTTGATGCCTGCAGTCCGGGCGCCTGAGGCCGACGAGGCAGGGCTAGACACCGAGTCCGGCAACTACGCGCTCCAGCACCTCCAGGCTGAGGATTTCACGGTGGCCGCCGGCTATGGCGGAGATTTCTGCTTGCGACTGGCCGGTCAGGTTTCCGAGCTCGGACTGGCTGTAGCGGTACTGGCGGATGAGGTGCCGGTACACCGCACCGATGTCCCGCTCGGCCAGGAGCTGCTCTTTGGTGCTGCCAGCTACGACTCGCCGGCCGTAGAGCTCCAGGGCGTCGAGCAGCGGGAGCACCAGGCGCTCGTAGTTCGGTCGGGACAGGTCTAGCTCGTACGTCATCCCGTCGATCGCGATGAGGTGCGGCTGCGCTTCGACATCGGCGCCGTTCTTGGCGTTCTCGATGTCGCAGCAGCAGTTGGAGATGACGGTGACGCGCTGCACGGAAGCCGGGTTCTCCTGGGTAAGGGGTCTGCGCCGATGAGAGTCGGTGATGCCGGCGAGCTACCTTCCTACGTCGCGCACAGGCCGTTGCAGTCAGCGCGCCGGCCGGGCGCCACGGTGGCCAGCATGGTGCTGATGAGCATCATCACCAGCTGCGCCTCGGTTCCTGCCCGCAGCGCGCCGTCACCGCGAACCAGAGGGGACCGGGTGCCCATCGCGGTCAGGGCGTAGCCGTTCAGGCCAGGCCAGACCTCGCGGGCCAGCGGCTCGGTCAGCACAACGCCAGCGGGCTGCCAGTCCGGTAGGTGCCGGCGCATGACGTCCAGCCGCGCCTGGTCGTGCACGACAAGGGTGCGCTCGCCGATGACTTCGGTCAGCCGCGGGGCGACGGTCCGCCAGTCCGGTGAGCGTGTGAGGTTCTGCCAGCATGCGATCGGCACCTCGGCCCAGGGGGCGTCCGTGGCAGCCCAGAAGCCGAACGGCCCGCCGGCCATCACCCCGCCGTCCACGTGGTACACCGCAACCTCCACGATCAGCCGCGGCGCGCCGATTGAGGTTCCTCCGAGATCGTGGAGGTATGGACTGTTAGGAGCGTCATGCCAGAGACACGACGGGGGTTCGATGTGGAGCTCTGCCAGGGCGCGGTCCGGGTCGTGTGGGAGACGGGCAGGCCGGTCGCATGGGTGGGTCGTGACCTGGGGATCTGTGGGCAGACCCTGGGCGGCTGGGTCAGGAAGGACAAGGT
>DATILL010000017.1:0-62945 GCA_035476575.1 Mycobacteriales bacterium | reverse complement strand
GGGCAACGAGAGGTGACCACAACGCCGACAGGTGACCACAGGGGGGCTGTCCGTGTGGCGACCTGTCGGCATTTGTGGTGACGATGGGGTGAACTACCACGATCCGCGTGACAACCCTGCCCAAGGGGTCACTAGGCTCCTCCCATGCCTCGCCGAGCGAAGATCGTCTGCACCCTTGGTCCCGCCACCGCCACACCAGAGAGGGTGGCCGAGCTTGTCGCCGCCGGGATGGACATCGCCCGGCTGAACTTCAGTCATGGCAGCCATGCCGACCATGCCAGGTCCTACCAGATGGTCCGGGATGCTGCTGACGCCAGCGGCCGGGCGGTCGGCATCCTGGCCGACCTGCAGGGTCCGAAAATTCGACTCGGCCGGTTCGCCGCCGGGCCGGTGGAGTGGCGGCCGGGCGACGAGGTGGTGATCACCACCGAGAACGTGCCGGGTACGGCCGACCGGGTCTCCACCACGTACCGTGAGCTGCCCAAGGACGTCGTGCCGGGCAACCGGCTGCTCGTCGACGACGGCAAGCTCAGCCTGGAGGTGGTCCGGGTGTCCGGCCCGGATGTTCACCTCCTGGTGATTGAGGGTGGCCCGGTCAGCGACAACAAGGGGCTGTCGCTGCCTGGCATCGCGATCAGCGTCCCGACACTGTCCGAGAAGGACGCCGAGGACCTGCGGTTCGCCCTGTCGCTGCGGGTGGACGTGGTGGCGCTGTCGTTCGTCCGCTCGCCGGCCGATGCCGAGCTGTGCCGGGCGATCATGGACGAGGAGGGCGAGCGGGTGCCGCTGATCGCCAAGATTGAGCGGCCGGAGGCGGTCGAGCTGCTGCCGGAGATCGTCCAGGAGTTCGACGCGATCATGGTGGCCCGCGGCGACCTTGGGGTCGAGCTGCCGCTGGAACAGGTTCCGCTGGTGCAGAAGCGCGCCGTCCAGCTTGCCCGGGAGCTGGCGCGACCGGTCATTGTGGCCACCCAGATGCTCGACTCGATGATCGAGAACTCCCGCCCCACCCGGGCCGAGGCGTCCGACGTCGCCAACGCCGTGCTGGACGGTGCCGACGCGGTGATGCTGTCTGGCGAGACCAGCGTCGGGCGGTACCCGGTCGAGTCGGTGCAGACCATGGCCCGGATCATCGAGACGGTCGACTCCGCGCCATTCGAGATGCAGCTTCAGCACAACCCGCGGACCAAGGCCGGCGCGATCTCCAAGGCGGCCAAGGACGTCGGCGAGGTGCTTGGCGCGAAGGCGCTGTGCTGCTTCACGGTCAGCGGTGACACGGTACGCCGGATGGCCCGGTTCCACTCGGTGCTGCCGTTGCTCGCGTTCACCCCGGAGCCGGCGGTGCGCAGCCAGCTCGCGCTGACCTGGGGGGTGGAGACGTTCCTGTCGCCGTACGTCGAGCACACCGACGAGATGGTGGCTCAGGTGCAGGAGATCCTGCTGTCGCTCGGCCGGTTCGCCGTCGGGGACCAGGTGGTCATCGTGGCCGGCAGCCCGCCGGGGATCGCCGGGTCGACCAACGCGATGCGGGTGTGGCGGCTGGGGGACGAGCTGCCGCAGCTCAAGTGACAGGGAGATCGCCAGGCGCCTACTTTCCGCGGCCGGGCGATCCGACCGTACCGATCGTCTACCTCGAGGACGGTCGGTACGTGCTGGCAGGGTAGGCCCCGTGACATCTCTCACCCCGGACCATCCCACCGCAATGGCGTTCATCGACGAGCTGCACCTCGCTCGGACGAGGAGGATGCCCGTGCCAGGTCAACTGGGCACTTGGGAGGCTGGCTCTCCCGGCCCTGCTTTCGGATGGGCTCGCGGTCATCGGACCTGCTCCAGTTGACCGACCTGTTGACCTCGCTGGTTGGGTTCGAGTATCGCGTGGCGGCACGGCTCGCTTCGGGGAGGGGAGGTCACGCAAGGACTTCGGGTCTTTAGCCCTCTCTCATGCTGCTCGCGATCTGCTGGATGAGCTGCCAGGCGCGTTCGACGTGGCGGTGCTCGGTATGGGTGCCGCCGATGGCCAGCCGCAAGGTGTAGGCGCCGTTGACCCGGGTGTGGGTGAGGTAGATTTCGCCGGTCTCGTTGAGCCGGGCGAGCAGCCCTTCGTTCGGTCCGTCCGGCCCGCGCAGCCGGAAGCAGACCAGCGACAGCGGATGCGGCGCCACCACCTCGAACCGCTCGTCCGCCGCCACCCAACTGGCGAGGTCCGCGGCGGCCGCCACGTGCCGCCGGATGTGCGCACGCAGCCCCTCGGCGCCGTACCAGCGGATCACCGCCCACAGCTTGAGCGCGCGGAACCGCCGGCCGAGCTGGATGTGCCAGTCGCGGTAGTCCACCACCGCGCCGGACTCGGTCGCGGCGTTGCGCAGGTACTCCGGCAGGATCGACAGGGCGCCGAGCAGGGCGGACCGGTCAGCCACGTAGAAAGCGTCGCAGTCGAAGTTGGTGAGCAGCCACTTGTGCGGGTTGGTGCAGAAGCTGTCGGCGTGCTCCAGCCCGTCGTTCAGCCAACGCAGCTCCGGGCAGACGGCGGCCACCCCGGCGTACGCGGCGTCGACGTGCAGCCAGACGCCGTGCTCGCGGCAGATCCGGCCGATCGCCTGGACCGGGTCGACCGCCGAGGTGGAGGTGGTGCCGACTGAGGCCACCACCAGGACCGGGATGACGCCGGCCGCCCGGTCGGCCTCGATGAGCCGGCGGAGCCGGGCGGGGTCGAGGGCCTGGGTGGCGGGGTCGACGTCCACGGTGCGCAGCGTGCCCTCGCCCAGCCCGGCCATGATCACGGCCTTGGGGATGGAGGAGTTCCCCTGGGACGAGGCGTAGACGGCGTACCGGCCGGTGAGGCCGTCGCGGCGGGCCGCCCCACCGGTGGCCCGGTGCAGCGCGGCCAGCACCGCGGTCAGGTTCGCCGTGCTTGCCGTGTCCTGGATGACGCCACCGCCGTTGCCGTCGGTGCCGTCCGGGCGGGTGAAGCGGAACGCGACGGGCAGGCCGAGCAGCTCGGCGAGCCAGTCGAGCATGTGCTGCTCGAGCTCGGTGCAGGCTGGGCTGGTGGCCCACGCCATGCCCTGCACGCCGAGCCCGGCGGAGAGCAGGTCAGCCAGGATCGCCGGACCGGAGGCGTTGGCGGGGTAGTACGCGAAGAACGACGGGTGCTGCCAGTGCGTGACGCCGGGCATGATCACCTGGTCGACGTCGGTCAGGATCGCCTCGAACCGCTCGCCCCGCTCGGGCGGGTGCGCCGGAAGCTGGGCGCGGATCTCGCCGGGGGAGACCTGGGACAGCACCGGGAACGACTCGATCTTCTCCTGGTAGTCGGCGATCCAGTCCACCACCTGCCGCCCGTACCGGCGGAGCTCCTCGGGCGTCATGTGCCCGCTCACCTGATCGGCCATACCGCGTACCCTACGGTGGTGGGGCCCGAAGAGCCCACCTAAGCGGGTTTAATGCGGATAATAAGCGTAAAACTCCATTGACCCCGTCGGGCTAGCTGTCGTTCCGCCCGCTTGTGCCCTGCTAGCAGCCCTGCCAGCAGGGCGTTTGCGCAAGTTTCAGGCGCGGGCGGTCACGACAAGCTGGAAGAAGCCGGAGTCGGCCGGCTCGTGCCAGCGCACGTCGCGCAGGCCGGCACCGGTGAGGGCCGCGCTGAGCTGGTCCCGGCCGAGCGCCCAGTACGTCGCCACGTGTCGCCGCACGGTCCAGCCGGCGCGGTCCGGCAGGAGCTGGAACAGCTCCAGGTCGTACCGCTCGCCGTCGTCGTGCCAGGTCCAGAGCTGGAAGGTGATCGCCCGGCCAGCCGGCGTCTCCCGTACGCTCGGCGGCAGCCCGCCCGGCCGGGACACCCGCACCCAGTCGTAGTCGCGGACACTCAGCATGACCAGCCCGCCCGGCCGCGGCACCCGGGCGAGCTCGCTGGCCGCCCGGGCCAGGTCGGTCGGGGTCAGCAGGTGGCCGACTGCGTTGTCCAGGGCGAGCACCGCGTCGACCGCGCCCGACCGCACCGGCAGCGCCCGCATGTCGGCGGCGGCCACCGGCACCGCGCCACCGGTCTCGGCCCGGGCCCGGCTGGTCGCCACCGGAGACAGGTCCGTGCCCACCAGCTCCAGCCCGTACGGCGCCAGGCCGACGAGCTGGGTGCCGATGCCGCAGGTGCAGTCGAGCACCCGGAGCGGTCCTTCGCCGAGCGCCGCGCGCAACAGCCCGTGTACGGCGGCGCCCTGCCGCTCGGCGCTGGCCACCCAGTCGGGGTAGATCAGGTCGTACGTCGGCGCCAGGCCGTCGTAGAACTCGCGGATGCGGTCCCGGCTCACGGCTGGACCAGCCGGACCCGGATGGCGCGGAACTGCCGCGGCGCCTCTCGGAGCACCGCCAGCTTCGGGTCGGGCGTGGTGAGGAACCGGTCCACGGCCGCGGCGAACACCCCCGCCAGCCGGGGGTCGGGGCGCAGCGCGTCGACCGCCCGCCGGTCCCCGCCGAGCACCACGCCGTCTAGCACCACACCACCGGGCGCGACACCACCGGGCACGACAGCGCCGGGCGCCACGCTATCCACCTTCCCGCGGGCCAGTGAGGGCGCCAGCACCCGGGCCACGTCGTCCGCCGCGGCCCGGGCCGCCTGCGCCACCTGGCCCTCCCGCCGCCGGGCGAACCGCTGCTGCGACCACCCACCGGCCGCGCTGCGCCCGTGCACCGGCCGGGACCCCACCTTCGACGCGGCCAGCCGGTCGCCGTCGAAGATCCCGACGGCGTACCCGCCCAGCCGGGCCAGCACCACCCCGACCCGGCGCCGGGCCAGCGCGTGCGCCACCAGCGGCCCGGCCACCAGCCCGTCCCAGCCGCCCCCGTCCCAGCCGCCTGGCTCGGAACCCGGCAGGTCGCGGAGCGGGAACGCCGGCCAGCACTCGGCCAGCGCACCGTCCGCGGCCTCGAACGTCACCGCGCCGGCCGAGTACCGGCTACGCAGCACGCCGTGCGCGGCGTCGAAGCCGCCCAGCCAGCCCTCGACCCGCTCCGGAGAAACCTCCAGCCAGCGTCCGCCGCCCGCGGCCGGTCGCATACCCATACCGCTGAGCATGCCTGATGATGTCCTGGTGACCACCTCCCGCACCGAGCACGCGCCGGAGCTGTCCGCGCTGGCCACGTCCCTCGACGAGCTCGCCGCCGACCCCGGGCGGCTGCTGGAGTGGGACCGGGCGCACGTCTGGCACCCGTACGCCAGCATGCTGGAGCCCGGCCCGGTCCACCCGGTCGTCTCGGCGGAGGGCGTCCGGATCCGGCTGGCCGACGGCGCCGAGCTGATCGACGGGACGGCGTCGTGGTGGTCGGCCATCCACGGCTACCGGCACCCGGCGCTGGACCGGGCGCTGGCCGAGCAGGCGCGGCGGCTGCCGCACGTGATGTTCGGCGGGCTCACCCACCCACCCGCGGTCAAGCTGGCCCGGCTGCTGGTGGAGATCACCCCGGAGCCGCTGCGGCACGTGTTCTTCGCCGACTCCGGCTCGGTCGCGGTCGAGGTCGCGATCAAGATGGCGATGCAGTACTGGCACTCGCGCGGCCGGCCGGCGAAGTCCCGGCTGCTCACCGTGCGCGGCGGCTACTACGGCGACACCTTCGGCGCGATGACGGTGTGCGACCCGGTTAACGGCATGCACCACCTGTTCACCGCGATGCTGCCGGAGCAGGTGTTCGCGCCGAGGCCGCCGGCCGGCTTCGACGCGCCGGCCGACCCGGCGTACCTCGCCGAGCTCACGGCGTACGTCGAGCGGCACCACGGCGAGCTGGCCGCGGTGATCTTGGAGCCGACCGTGCAGAACGCCGGGGGGATGAACATCTACGCCCCGGCGTACCTGCGCCACCTTCGGGCGCTCTGCGACGAGTACGGCGTGCTGCTGATCACGGACGAGATCGCCACCGGGTTCGGCCGGACCGGCGCGCTGTTCGGCTGCGAGCATGCCGGCATCGCGCCGGACATCATGTGCGTGGGCAAGGCCATGACCGCCGGTTACCTCACGCTGGCGGCGACGCTGTGTACGGCGGCGGTGGCGGAGGGCATCTGCCGGGGCGAGGCCGGGGTGCTGATGCACGGGCCGACGTACATGGCCAACGCGCTGGCGGCGGCGGTCGGCTGCGCGAGCGTCGAGCTGCTGCTGGCCGGCCCGTGGCAGCGGCGGGTCGCCGACATCGACGGCTGGCTGCGGGCCGGCCTGGCCCCGGCCCGGGACCTGCCCGGCGTGGCCGACGTACGGGTCCTCGGCGCGATCGGGGTGGTCCAGACCCGCGAGCCGGTGGACGTGGCGGCGGTGCAGCGGGTGGCCCGGCGGCACGGCGTCTGGCTGCGGCCGTTCGGCACGCTGATCTACACCATGCCGCCGTACGTCGTCGACGCCGGCGAGACCGCGGCGATCGCCGCAGCCATGGTGGCCGGTGCCGCCGTACCGCCCGCCGGGCCGCCAGCGTAGCGAGCGCCGCCCCCGTCGCAACCGAACCACACCCGGGTGGCACCTGGGTGACACCCGGAAATGAACCCAGGCCTGCGGCAACTGTCCCGGAGCCCGCCCACCCCGTGCCCGCCGCAGCCCACGTCACCAGCAGGAGACGGATGAACGGTTCGCCGACAACAGGCCCGAGCACGGGGGAGCCGCCCACGGGCGAGTGCCGCGGGCCGGTACCTGGGTACCTGGCGGTGGGCATGGTGCTGGCCATCGCCGCGGCACTCTCCGGGTCCACCCAGGCCTCTAGATGGAAAGTGCCATGGCGCTTGCTGCGGTCGCCGCGCTGGCGTACGGCGCCCCGCGGCGCCGGTCCACGCTGGGCGGTCCGTGGCTGGTCATCCTCGTGGCCAGCCGGTGGCCACGATCACGGTGCTGGGCTGGACGCTGTACCCGACGATCACCAGCGGTGTGGCGCCGTTCCCGTCCGTCCTCGACTGGATGTACCTGGCGGTCGTCTCGACGTTCGCCATCGCTCTCACGATCGTCGTACGGCGGCGGGTGGGCTACTCGCCATGGGAGGGCGTGCTCGACTCGGCCATCGTGACGGTCGGGCTCGGTGTGGTGTCGTGGGATCTCATCATCGAGCTGTACATCAACCAGGCCGGCTCGATGTCTGGGCTGGTGCTGTTCTTCTCGCTGCCCTATCCGGTGCTGGACCTGCTGCTGGTGATGGCGTCCGGCTGGTGCTCACCATCGGGCTGCACAGCCGGTCGCTGCTGTTGCTGGCCGGTTCCTTGGCGTGCTGCTGGGCAGCGACACGGTCTATGGCGCATCCCGGGCGTGGCTGGTCCCGCCCGGTGACTTCATCCCGCTGGCCGAACGTCCGGCCTGATCATCCCGATCGGGCGGTGGGTGCTGCGGCAGGCCAGCCTGGACGCGGTCGGCTGGCCGGACCTGCCTGGCGACATTCCGCCGTTGACCGTCGCCGTCAACGTCTCGTCGTACCAGTTGCGCGACCCGTGGCTGCTCATCGACGTGCAGGCCGCGCTGTCGCCGAGCGGGCTGCC
The DNA here is from genome assembly GCA_035476575.1 of Mycobacteriales bacterium. Lineage (GTDB taxonomy): Bacteria > Actinomycetota > Actinomycetes > Mycobacteriales > JACQDL01 > DATILL01. Next base: position 55,450 of record DATILL010000017.1, on the reverse strand, counting down.
GGCCGACCGGCAGAAGCTGGACCGCGGTGTCGTCAGCACCCTCGCCGAGGGCAGTTCGGCCGTGGTGGCCGAGACCATCGTGCATCTCGGCGACCTGCTCGAGCTCGACGTCGTCGCCGAGGGCATCGAGACCGAGGACCAGCTCAACGCCTGCCGGGAGCTGGGGTGCCGGCTGGGGCAGGGCTTCCTGTTCGCGCGGCCGACGGACCTGGAGAGCTGAGACGATCGACTACCGCTGAGGCCGGGAGGCGGCCGGCGGGTCAGCAGGGCGTCGGACACCGGCACAGGACACGAGCCGCAGCCGGGGGGTTGGCGGCGGCTCGTGCCTAGCTTCAGGCTAGCCCCTTCTGTCCGTCCCGATGCCGCCGCCTCCCACGGCGACTCAGCATCAGTGCCCCACCGCGCCAGCGGCCCGACCGAGCGCACCTCGGCGAACCGCACGTACAGCCGGGCCTGCCGTGCCTGAACAGCAGCCGCCACCCGCTCCAGGTCGTGAGCAGCATCAAGGCACTGCTCGGCGTCCAGCCCGTCGACACCGGTGGTGAGCACCGCGGCCAGCGCCTTGCCGAAAGAGGAGGAGTCGAACATACGTTTGATTCTCCCGGACGGGCCGACAGCTCAACCCCACAGCACCCGAAAAACGGGCTGAACTTCCGGCGCAAGGAGCCACCCACGCAAGCGACCCGGAGACCAAACCCGGCCCGCCGCCCCTCCCTCCGTCGGCGCTGCCGCTTTGTCCCAAGGGAACAAAAGCGTAAGCCGACTCAAAGAACAAACCGGCCAGGCCCTCGCCGCCGCCTGTATCCCAACGCAACCCGGCGTGCCAGCGTCCCGCCCGCTGCGGCGTCTCGCCGGCCTGGCCCACCAGGACTGCTGGCCCCCGCCACACCGCCGCGCTGCGGAAGATCGGGCACATCGGTACGCTGGTTATCTACCGGCGGGTCGTCCACCCGGCCTCCAGCCCTCGCCGGCTCCTTGGCCGGGAGTCTGCCGTCATCGCTCCAGAGGGGAGTCCTATGGTGCCTACCTGCGGTCATCTCGACCGGGTTCGCCAGGTAACGCCGAGTGCCCAGGGATGCGAGGACTGCCTGCGGACCGGCGACACCTGGGTGCATCTGCGGCTCTGCCTGTCGTGCGGTCACGTCGGGTGCTGCGACTCGTCGCGGAACCGGCACGCGAGCCGGCACGCCGCGGCGTCCGGCCACCCGATCGTGCAGTCCTTCGAGCCCGGTGAGAGCTGGGCCTGGTGCTATATCGACGAGGTCTTCGCGTTCACCAGCTAGCGCGAGGAGCCGACGTACCTGACGGGACTGTTACCGAAAAGCTGGCGCCGGCAGTCGGGCCAGCCGGCCGGGAGCGCCCGTCACAGGCATGGTGGGGACCGGCCTGGCGGGCGGGGGCGGCCAGGGGCTGGGCACCCGGCCGCCGCCACGACGTCCCACACGACGTCCCATCAGAGCAGCTTCCGCGTCACGGCACGCTGCCCGCGCCACGGCTACTGCTGCTCCGCCGCCCGCGCGCGCAGCCGCGCCTCCTGCTCCCTGAGCTCGGGCGTGAACTCGGCACCGAAGTCGTCCGCCTCGAACACCTGGCGGATCTCGATCTCGGCCTCCCCCTCAAGCGGGTTGGGGCAGCGCTTGACCCACTCGATCGCCTCCTCCTTCGACCCCACCTGCCACAGCCAGAAGCCGGCGATCAGCTCCTTGGTCTCGGTGAAGGGCCCGTCGATCACGGTCCGATCCTTTCCGGAGAACCTCACGCGGGCGCCCTTCGAGCTCGGGTGCAGCCCTTCTCCCGCGAGCATCACACCGGCGTTCACCAGCTCCTCGTTGAAATTGCCCATTTCGGTCAGGAGCTTCTCGTCCGGAAGGACGCCCGACTCCGTCGTCGGGTCGGCCTTGAGCAGAATCATGAATCGCATCGTCGTGTCTCCTTCTGGTTCGCGGTTCCGGTGCTTCTACTGAGGCGTCGAACGGCGTGCGGCCGGATCGACACGTCGCACGATAATTTTTCGGCGACCTGCGGTGCTGGGCCGGTGCCTGAAGGCCGACCGCACGGGCCCCGCGGCGCAAGCGCGTGCGCGTGGCAGCCTTCCCTACCTCGCATGGCGGCACACCCACGGGTGCCCGGTCATGGCCGCCACCGTCGCCGCGGCCTCCTACGCTGGCTAAGCCTGCCCTGGTCGGCGCCGCGTCCCGTTGCCGGCCCTCCCCGTCAGGTGACCTCGAGCCCGTGCGCGGCGAACTGCTCCGCGGCGCCCGCGACATCAAGCACCCCGGCCGACTGGAACAGCTTCACTGTCGTCCGCGCCATGTCGCGCATCCGGGCGTTTCCGGCGTCGACGCCGTAGCAGTCGGAGATGACGGCGGCGGCGGTGGGCGGGTCGATCCCGGCCAGCACGAGTGACGACCGGACCGGCTCGAGGTCCCAGGCAAGGCAGCCACGAACCAGCGCGGGAAGGGCGACGGCCAGCGTGACCCGGACGGCGGCGTCCAGGCTCGGCCAGAGCTGGTGGAAGAACGCCGAGAAGAACCGGTGGTGCCGTCCTTCGTCGCGCGCGTGGTCCCGGGTGATCTGGCGGATCGCGGTGATGACCGTGGGGTCGGCCGGCACCTCGTTGAGCACCGCGGTGATGAGCGTCTCGAAGACGACGACCTGCATGAGCCGGGCCAGCTCTGGGTTGTCCGGGACCAGGGCGGCGGCGGTGGCGTCGAGCCGGTCGACCAGCCCACCGTAGCCCCATTCCGGTATGGCGACCTGGGTGGCGCCGGCAACCTGGTTGGCGAGATCCAGGCTGTAGAGCGAATGGTAGCCCTCGTCGCAGTACACCTTGAACGCGTCGATCCGGTGCGCCATCGGCACGTCGAACCCGACCCGGTTGTTGGCGATCAGCTCGGCGCCCCGGTTGACCACCCGGGTCTCCAGGTGCGCGGTGGAGAACAGGAACTGGTAAAGGTGCCGTATGGTGAGCTCGCGCAGCCGTTCGGGCGGGAGCACCCGGACGGCGTCGTGGGTCAGGTAGGGCACCAGCGTGGCGGGAAAGAAGACCCGGCCCTGGTCGGTCTCGTCCGCGAAATATCGTCTCGGGCCGGACCGGACACCCGCCTCGCGATACCACGTGGCGAGTGGCCCGGCTGTTTTCTCGGCTGTCTTGTCGACGTCCATTCCTACCTCCGGCAGAGGGCGTGCCCGAGCCGGGTGACGGCTAGGGACACCGTCTCGACGTCCCGCGCGTGGCAGAGCCGGAACCAGCCCGGCTCCGGGCAGCCGAACACCTCACCCGGCAGGATGCTTACCCTGGTGCGGGCGAAAATTGTGTGCCACAGCGTACGTTCCGCGTCGAACGTTGCGTTCGGCAGCCAGCCGCGTAGGTCCGTCCAGATCGAGAAACCAGCGCCCGCCGGAATGAACGGGATCTCCTGCTCGGCCAGCAGCCGGGTGGTCCGGAAGTGGGAGGCGACCAGCCGCCGCCGGCTTTCCGCGAGAAACTCGTCGACCCATTCGTGGTCGGCGAGAAGCTGGCGGAGACCGGCCTGGGTGTCCGTCGACGTCGGCGCGAAGTAGGCGAGCGCGCGGACGGCCGCGCACACCTCGGGATCCGGGCTGTAGATGACGCCGACCTTGAACCCGGGCAGCCCGAAGTCTTTCGCGAACCCCCACACCAGATGGGTGCGTCCGCGGGCCGCGCCGACCGCCGGGTCGACCGCCGCGCCGACCGCCGGGTCGAGCAGGCTGACGAACGATTCCGGGTCGAAGACCGAGTGAGCGTAGACCTCGTCGGTGATGATGTCGACGTCGTGCTCGGCCGCCGTTCGGGCAAGTGCCCGCAGGGTGTGTGCCGGGTAGACGGTGCCCACCGGGTTGGACGGCGAGCTGAGCGCGACCGCCCGTACCGTGAGGCCCTCGTGACGGGCACCGAGGATCGCCCGTTCGACCGCCTCGGGGGTGAGCAGGAACCGGTCGATGCTGTCCAGCGGTGCCGGGACCAGCCGGGCGCCGGAGCGTCCCACCAGGTCGACGTCGAACGCGCTGTAGTAGGGGGCTGGGACAACGATCGCCTCGCCCGGGTCGCACAGCGCCGTGGCGAGGATGTCGAGGGCGGCGGTGGCACCGCTGACCACGACGAGCTCGGCGGCGGTGACCGGCGTCCGGCACCGGCCGGACAGGAGCCGCGCGATCTCCGCGCGCAGCTCCTCGGTGCCGTGCAATGGTGCGTAGTAGGTGTCCGCTGCGGTCAGCGTGCGCGTGGCCAGGCGTGGTTCGAGCAGGTCCCAGACCAGCCGGTTCTCGGCGGTGCCGAGGTTCAGGTAGCCGTCCGGCCGGCGGACCGGGTCGTACGGCGCGTTCTCGGCCTGGAAATGGGCGGCGGCGATGGCGGGAGTGTCCGCGACGAGGCGGGCCGCTTGGGCGGAGACCATTAGTCGCCCCCGGCGCGCGCGTCGGTCTTCGGGTCCGCGACCGTGCCGGAACGCCCGTGCGAGGCGATGACCTGCCCGGTGAGGAGCCCCGGATGCGTGCCGAGCCCCATCGAGGCGTCGATGACCGCGCCGTGCAGCACCGCTGCCGCCTCACCGCACAGCCACCAGATCAGCTCGGCGATCTCGGCGGGCCGGATCAGCCGACCTTTCGGCAGCCGCTGCTCGAGCTCCCGCCGTTCCTGCGGGGTGAGCCCGGCGAGGGTGCTGGCCTCGAACATGCTGGTCTCGACCGCGCCCGGGCACAGCGCGAAGACGTCCACCGGCGAATGCGCGAGCTCGGCGGCGAGCTGCCGGGTCAGGTAGGCCAGCGCCGCCTTGCTCATGCCGTCCGCGATGTGGAAGCCGGGAAACTGGGACACCCCGCCATGGACGCTCGAAATATTCACGATCTTGCCGTAGCCGCGGGACAGCATCGCCGGCGCGAGCTGCTGGATGAGCCACAGTGGCCCGACGCAGTTAATCTGGAAGAACGCCTGGTCGCGGGCCTCCGGCGGGCCGGGCGCGTGCCATTCCACGGTCGTGGAGCCGACCGCGGCGTTGTTGACGAGAACGTCGACCGGCCCGGGCAGGTCGGCCAGCAGCGCGCGGTGGCTCTGCCAGTCGCCCTGGCTGAGCTCGAACGCGCTGGGCGGTGGCCAGCCGCCCTGCTCCAGCTCCGCCACGATCGCGTGGGCCCGGTCCCGGCCGAGGCGGTAGGTGAACCACACCTGGTCGCCGCCGTGGGCGAACCGCCGTACGGTGGCCGCGCCGATTCCGCTGGAGCCCCCGGTGACCAGCACACTGCGCATGACCTGACCGTGACAGGGGGGCTACCAGACGGTCAAGCGCCATGCCGGGCGCCCCGCGTACTTGACGAGGTACTGCCGCCGCCTTGGTGGACTGCGAGCAGCCGCTGAGCCCGGGCCGACGCCTCGCTGTGACTACTCTCGGGTCAACCGCCCGCTGCCCTCCTCGATCTCCCATCCATCCGTGACGAGGGCGGCGGTAACCGCGTGCAGGTCCAGCCCGGAGAGGTCCCCATGCTCGCGCATGCCGTGGCGCAGCAGCTCGAGATAGATGTGGCTCGGTGTTCTCGCTGTACCGTCTGCCGTAGCGGCCTGGGCCAGTTCATTACCTCATTACCGAGGATGAAGAAGGACGGTTCGTGTGCCGTTGGGACACTGGTCGGAGCTTTCGCTACTGGCAATGGGAAGCTGGTCGTCCAAGCACGTGTGAAGCAACGGGTGCCCACAGTAGCTCCCAGTGGCCACCCATCGACGAGGTCGATGAGGCGGTAGCAACACGGCCCGCACCATCCCCCAACAGGTCACCACACGGGCGGCGCGGGCAACGACAGGTGACCACAACGCCGGTAGGTCACCACACGGGCGGCGCGGGCAACGACAGGTCACCACAACGCCGACAGGTCACCACACGGGCGGCGCGGGCAACGACAGGTGACCACAACGCCGAGAGGTGACCACAGCGGGAGGTGAGGGCCGGTAGGGTCTGGCGTGGCGCGCCGGGAAGTCTGGTCGGCACTGCGTACGAGCGTGAGGTGTCGCGGAAGGCTTGCCGGTGGGCGGTGTAGAGACGGTCCTGGTGCTGGTGGTGCTGGCCACCGTGGTCGCGGCGTCGGCCCACCGGCTGCGCGTGCCGGCGCCGTCGCTGCTGGTGCTGGCCGGCCTCGTCGTCGGGCTGGTTCCGGGCGTGCCGACGGTCCAGGTCACCCCCGAGGCGGTCGGCCTCGTCGTGCTGCCGCCGTTGCTGTACGCCGCCAGCGAGGAGCTGTCCTGGCGCGACCTGCGGGCGGTATGGCGGCCGGTCGCGGTGCTGGCGATCGGCCTGGTGCTGGCCTCGGCCGCGGTGGTCGCGGTAGTGGCCACGGCGGTCACCCCGCTGCCGGCGTCCATGGCGTTCGTGCTGGGCGCGGTGCTCGCCAGCACCGACCCGGTCGCGGTCACCGCGCTGGGCCGGCGGCTGCCGCTGCCGGCCCGGGTGCAGGCGCTGGTCCAGGCGGAGAGCCTGTTCAACGACGCGACCAGCCTGGTGCTGTTCCGGGTGGCGGTGTCGATCGCGGTGGCTGGCGGCACGGTGGCCGGGGCAGCGTTCGGGGGGCCGGCGTCGTGGGCCTGGGCGGTCGGCCAGTTCGTGCTGCTGGCCGGGGGCGGTGTGCTGGCTGGCGCCACCGTGGCAGCCGGCGTCGCGGCGGTCCGGCGGCGCACCGAGGACCCGGTGCTGGAGACGGTGATCGCCCTGGTCACGCCATATGCGGCGTATGTCGCGGCCGAGGTCCTGCACGTGTCTGGGGTGACGGCGGTGATCGTGGCAGGCGTCATCCTGGCCACCCAGGCGGTGCGGCTGAGCAACGCCGACATCCGGCTGCAGCTCCACGCCGTGTATGGCACCGTGGTGTTCCTCCTGGAGGCGGTGGTGTTCAGCCTGATCGGGCTGGAGCTGCCGGCGTTGCTGCGCGAGTCCGAGATCTCGGCCGGCGACTGGCCGGTGCAGGCGATGCTCATCACCGGCGTGCTGCTCGCGATGCGGGTCCTGTGGGTCTTCCCGCTGTCCGCGATGCTGGCCCGGCGGGGTGGCGGCCGGCCGTCCTGGCGGGTGTCGGCCGTGGTGGTCTGGGCCGGGTCACGGGGCGTGCTGCCGCTGGCTGCCGCCCTGTCGATCCCGCTGGCCGACGCGGCGGGCGGGCCGCTGGCCGGGCGCGACCTGGTGCTGCTGCTGACCACGGCGGTCATCGTGTTCACCCTCGTGGTGCAGGGCTTCACGCTGGCTCCGCTGGTCCGCCGGTCCGGCGTGGCGCTGGCCCCCGAGCACGCGCGCAACGAGGACACCACCGCCCGGCTGCGGATGGCGCAGGCGGCGCTGGGGCATGTGGAGGAGCTCGCCGAGGCCGAGGCCGCGCCGGAGGTCGTGCTGGACGGGCTCCGCCGCGGCCTCCAGGTCCGTATCGGCCGGGCCCGGCTGAACGCGGACGCCGGCTCGGCTGATGGCGGGCCGGCAGGTGGCGGGCCGCCTGTTGATGGGCGGGCGGCTGGTGCGCAGCCCGACGGCGGGCCGACGTACCGAGAGCTGCGCCGCGACCTGATCGCCGTGGAGTCCGCCGAGCTGACCCGGCTGTATGAGACCGGCGAGATCGGCGCCGATACGCGCAAGCGCCTGCAGCGGCTCCTCGACCTGGAGGACGCCGGCCTGTCCGGGGGCATATAGCTGGTTGTCCTCGGCGCGGTTACCCTGCGTAAGACCTACGCCTGGACCCGCAGCCCGCTGAAGCACGTTGTGGGGAAGCTGCCGCCGATAGGTCACCACAGCGCCGGTAGGTCACCACACGGGCGCCGCAGGCAACGACAGGTCACCACAGCGCCGGTAGGTCACCACAATGGTCGGGCTACGGGCCGGCGGGGGGCGTCGGCGCCGCTACCGGTTCAGCGGGCTCAGCGAGGGCGCGGATGCCGGTGTTCAGTACGGCGACCAGGGGCACGGCGACCAGCGCACCCACGATGCCCGCCAGCAGCACCCCGGTGGCGATCGACAGCGCCACGGCCAGCGGGTGGATCCGCACCGCCCGGCCCAGCAGCAACGGCTGCAGCACGTGCCCCTCCAACTGCTGCACCGCGATGACCGCCGCGAGCACCAGCAGCCCGGTGAGGAGCCCCTTCGAGACCAGCGCGACCAGCACCGCGACCAGCCCGGTCAGGGTGGCGCCGATCAGCGGGATGAACGAGCCGAGCAGCACCAGCACCCCGAGCGGCAGCGCCAGCGGCACGCCCAGGATCGCCACCGCGAGCCCGATCCCCAGCGCGTCCACCAGCGCGACCAGCATGGTGGCCCGCACGTAGCTGATCAGCGTTCCCCAGGAGCGCAGCCCGGCCTGGTCGACCCGGTCCCGTACCCGGCGCGGCAGCAGCCCGGTGATCCACAGCCAGATCTGCCGGCCGTCCTTGACGAAGAAGAACGTCGTGAACAGCGCCAGCAGCACCCCGGTCAGCACGTGCCCGACCGTGGTCGCGGTGGAGAGCGCGCCGCTGGTCAGCAGGTCGCGGTTGTCGGACAGGCTGCGCCGGACGCTGGCCGCGGCGTGGTCGAGCTGCTGCTGGGACAGCCCGAGCGGGCCGTTGACCAGCCAGTTGCGGGCGTCGTCCAGACCGGTGCGCACGCTGGCGGCCAGGTCGCCGTAGCCCCGGCGGAACGCCCGCACCACCAGCCAGACCACCAGCGAGATCAGGCCGAGCCCGCCGAGCACGACGGTCGCCGCCGCCAGCGGTCGCGGCCACCCGGCCCGTGCCAGCCAGGCCGCCGCGGGCTGGGCCACCGCCGACAGCAGCAGCGCGACCACGACCGGCACCACGATCAGGTGCAGCCGGGCGATGAGCAGCCCGACCACCGCCAGTACCGCCGTGATCACCAGCAGCCGCCACGACCACGCCGCGGCCATCCGCACCCCGACCGGTACCGCGTCGTCCGCCCCGACGCCGCGGTCCGCGGACACAGCACCCGGCGGTACGGCGGCGCCTGCGGGCACGGCGTCGGTGGGCACGGCATCCGCGGGTACGGCGGCGCTCGGTGGTACGGCGGCGGGCGCCGCACCCGCCGCGGGGGTTCGTGCGTCATGATCGGCCATGCCGGGACCGTACCCCGGCCGGTGCCACTACGGTTCCCCGTGTGATCGCGCCGACCGACGCACCGGCCCGGACCGCGGCGCGGGCGCCGTGGGTGCGCGGCCCGGCCGCCGCGCTGCTGCTCGCGGTGGCGCTGGTCGGCTGCTTCATCGGTGCCCGGCTGGCCACGCACGGCGGGGAGCCGGGTGCGTTCGTGGTGGCCGGCGACGCGTTCGTCGACCCGGCGGCCCGGCCGGAGCTCGCCGTGGCGGCCGGCAGCACCGGCTACGACGGCCAGTTCGTCTACCGGCTGGCGCTGGACCCGCTCACCGGCCAGGCCACCGCCCACGGCATCACCCTGGACAACCCGCCGTACCGGCACGGCAGGATCGGCCTGCCCGCGCTCGGCTGGCTGGTCGACCGGATGCCCGGGGTGGCCCTGCCGGTCGGGCTGCTGCTGGTCGAGGCCGCCGCGCTGCTCGGCTGTGCCTGGCTGGGCGTCCGGTACGCCGTCGAGCACGGCCGGACGCCGGCGCTGGGGCTGGTGGTCGGCCTGTCGCCCGGGCTGCTGATCGCCGCCGCGCGGGACCTGACCGAGCCGCTGGCGATGTTCTTCCTGCTGGCCGGGCTGGACCTGTGGCGGCGGCACCGGTCCGGCTCGCGGGACGGCCGGCTGGCCGGCGCCGCCGTGCTGTTCGCGGCCGGGGCGCTCACCCGGGAGACGGTGCTGCTGGTGCTCGGCGGCATGGGGCTCTGGCGGCTGTACGCCGTCCTGCGTCACCCCGGCCAGCGGGCCGAGCAGGCGCGGCGGGCGCTCGCCCTGGTGGTGCCGCTGGCCGCGGTGCTGGGCTGGCAGGCCTACGTCCGGTCGGTGTGGGGCAGCCTGCCGGCGGCGGCCAAGGGCGGCGACAGCTTCGGGGTGCCGCTGCTGCGACCGCTGAGCGGTGTCCTCGCCGGCTCGGACGAGCTGTTCGCGTTCGACCGGGAGCATCTGCTGCGGCAGCTCTGGATCGCCGAGCGGGTGGCCCTCCTGATGTTGCTGGCTGCGGTGGTCCTGACGCTGGCCAGCCCGGGGGCGGCCCGGTCCGAGGCGGCCCGGTCCAGGCCGGCCAGGTTCGGGCTGCACAGGTTCGCGGCCAGGTTCGGGCTGGCCAGGTTCGCGGCGGCTCGGTTCGCCGCGGCTCGGTTCGGGGCGGCTTGGTCGAGCGCGGCGCCGGACCTGCGGCTCGGCTGGGTGCTGGCCGCGGTGGTGGCGGTGTCGGTGCCGTGGCGGGCGGACGTGCAGTTCGTCCGGGCCGCGAACGAGGCGATCGTGGTCGGCCTGCTGGTGCTGGTCGCGGCCCGGGGCCGGCTGGCGACCGGCACTCTCGCGCTGGTGGCCGGCTGGTCCGCCGCCGTCGCACTCGCCTACGCCGTCGCCCTGTAGCTCCTCAGCCGCGACCTGTCACACAAAGGTCACCAGCCATCAGCGGCCTGGTGACCTTGATGCGACAAGTCGCGAGGGGCACGGGCGACGGCGCGGGCAGCGGCGACGGCGAGGGTCGCGGCCAGCACCACGCCGAGCGCGATCCCGTAGGAGACCGCCCTGGCCGGGCCCGGCTCCCAGTGCAGCGGTCCGATCAGGTACGGCGGCCAGCCCGCCGCCGCGACCGCCAGCCAGCGGGCCTGGTCCGCCAGCGCGGCCAGCGCCACCAGCAGCAGCGCATACCACGGGTACTCCGGGGTCAGCACCAGGAACGTCACGCCCACCATGACCACCGCGCCGCGGGCCGGGCTGCCCGGGTCGGCGCGCCACCAGACCCACAGCGCGGTCGCGGCGATGACCAGCGCGCCGGCCGCGGGCGCCCACGACGCGGGCATCACCTGGCCGAGCAGCGGGTACCGGTCCACCCCGTCGAACCGCTCCTCGCCGAGGTAGCCGGGCAGGAACCCGAACACCCGCGGCCCGACGGCGAGCAGGTGCGGCAGGTACGCCACGGCGAGCAGCCCGGTCGCGCCGGTCGCCAGCCACCATCGCTGCCGGTGCCGGGCCAGGGCGGGCGCCACCAGCCCGGGCAGGAACTTCACGCCGACCGCCGCGCCCAGCAGCGCACCGGCGGCCAGCGCCCGACCCGTCGACAGCGCCCGGCGCCCCCCCGGCGTACCGGCCAGCACGACGAGCCCGGCCACGACGAAGAACGCGCCCAGCACGTCGACGTGCGCGTCGTTGCCCGCCTCCAGCACCACCGTCGGGCACCACGCCCACAGCACGACCGCCCGCGGGTCGCCGCCGTACCGCCGCAGCGCGACCACCAGCAGCGCCGCCGTCCCCACCGCCAGCAGCGCGGCGGCCACCTGCAGTGGCCGGGCCCGCCCGCCCGGTGCGACGGCGTGCACCAGCAGGAAGTACGCCTGCGCGACCGGCGGGTAGATCGTCCGGACGGCCGGGTGGTTGAGCACGGTGTGCCCGCCGGGGAAGAGCCAGTCGTCGCGCAGCCCGGCCAGTGCCGGGTCGGTCGGGGCGTACCGGTACGGGTCGATGCCGTGCGCCTGGACCCGCCCGTCCCAGGCGTAGCGGTAGAAGTCGTCGGTGGTGCGCGGCGGCCAGAGCACGGCGAGAAGCTGCAGCAGCGCACCACCGGCCAGGATCCACGGCACCACCCGCCGGGCCGGCAGCCGCCGGACGGCCAGCGTCGCCACGGCAAAGGCCGACCACTGCACGACGTACGCCGTGGCGACCGACCGGCCGGCGTCGTTCGGGCTGCCCAGCGACCAGCCGACGACCGACGCGGCGGCCAGCGCACCGAACGCCGCCACCGCCACGGCCGTCGGCAGCGCCGCCGTCCCGGCCGCCGGCAGCCCCACCGTCCCGGCCGGCGGCACCGCGACCGGCAGCCGCACCATCCTGTTGCGCCCGTTCGGTTCCACGCGCCTTTGCTAGCACGCCGCCGGCACTGGCGACGCCGGCCTGCTGCCAAAGTCGGGGGGCCGTCCGTGATCCGTAAGGGTCCGGAAGCGGTGGGCGAACCTAGCCTCGGTATGGTGAGACCGCCACTGCCGGGCTTCCGGCCGGACCTGCACGAGCCGCGGACCGCCACCGCCGTCGGGCGCTGGCTGGGCATCGCGTTCACCGTGTGCTTCCTGACCGGGCTCTGGTCACACCTCAGCCAGCACCCGCCGTCCTGGCTGGACCTGCCGGCCTCCCCGTCGTGGCTCTACCAGGTGACCCAGGGCACCCACGTGGCGTCCGGGCTGGCCGCCGTACCGCTGCTGCTGGCCAAGCTGTGGACGGTCTACCCCCGGCTGTTCGCCTGGCCGCCGGTCCGGTCGGTGGCGCACGCGGCCGAGCGGCTGGCGGTCGCGGTGCTCATCATGGCCGCGATCTTCGAGCTGGCCACCGGGGTCATGAACATCGCGCAGTGGTACCCCTTCCCGTTCAACTTCCCGGCCGCGCACTACGCCGTGGCCTGGGTCGCGATCGGCGCGCTGGCCGTGCACCTGGCCGCGAAGTGGCCGCGGATCCGGGGCCGGCTGGCCGCGACGGCGGGCGAGCCGCGCGAGACGACGGAGGGGCGGCGCCGCTTCCTGGCCACCGCGTTCGGCGCGGCGGCGGCGGTGACGCTGCTGTCGGTCGGCCAGACGGTGCGGCCGCTGCAGCGGCTGGCCGTGCTGGCGCCGCGCCGTCCGTCCGTCGGGCCGCAGCGGCTGCCGGTCAACAAGACGGCGGCGGTGGCGGGGGTCGGGCGGTCCGCGATGGACCCGGCGTACCGACTGACGGTGGCTGGGCCGCGCCGGATGGCGCTGTCGCTGGCCGAGCTGGCCGCGCTGCCTCAGCGGACGGTGACGCTGCCGATCGCCTGCGTCGAGGGGTGGAGTTCGACCCAGTCGTGGACTGGCGTGCCGCTGCGCGACCTGCTGGACCTGGCCGGGGTCGTGCCCGGCAGGACGGTCCGGATGGTGTCGCTGGAGCGGACCGGTGCGTACCGGACGTCGCTGGTCGGGCCGGGCCAGGCCCGCCACCCGGACACGCTGGTGGCGCTGCGGCTGCACGGCGAGCCGCTGGCGCTCGACCACGGCTTCCCGGCCCGGCTGATCGGGCCGGACCGGCCGGGCGTGCTGCAGACCAAGTGGCTCGGCTGGATCGAGGTGGCCTGATGCGGGGGGTGCTGCTGGTGCGCTGGGTGCTGCTGGCAGTGGGTGTGGCGCTGGCCGGGTTCGGGGTGTGGACGCTGCTGCACCGCACCTTCGACACCCGACCGGTGGATACGGCGACCTGGGCGGTCGGGGGGCTGGTCCTGCACGACGGGCTGCTGGCGCCGGTGGTCTTCCTGGCCGGCTGGCTGCTGGCCCGGGCGGTGCCAGCGCGAGTCGTACCGGCATGGGCCCGGGCCATGCTCGGGTCGGTGCTGGTGCTGGCCGGTGTCTGCGTCCTGCTGCTGGTCCCGAAGTGGCGGAGCCCCGCGCACGCGGGCAACCCGTCCGTGCACCCGCCGCCGTCCGCCGCGGACATCGCGGTCGCGGTGGCGGTGGCGCTGGCCACGCTCGGGCTGGCCCAGCTCGCCGCCTGGTGGCTCAACGCGCGAGTTCGACGAAGCTCCGTCCCGACCGGTGCCAGTGACCGGTGACGGTCAGCCCGGCCGCGGCGGCGTAGCGGCGTAGGCCCGGCAGCCCGACCCGCGCCCACCGCCAGGTCGCGCCGCGCCGGCCGTCCGGATGCTCCAGCCGGACCGCCAGGACCTCGTCCACAGTGGACGGATGGACCTCGACGACGGCCTGGCCGAGCGGGCCGAGCAGGGTCCGGACCCGGGCCAGCAGGGTGGGCGGGTCGCCGCCGATGCCGACGTTGCCGTCGATCACCAGCACGTGCCGCCAGCGGCCCTCGCCCGGTAGCCGGTCGAAGAGGTCGCGGCGCAGCGCCGTCCCGCCGCGGCGCAGGCAGCTTCGTACGGCGGCCGGGCTGGAGTCGACGCCGAGCGCCGGGATGCCCCGGCCAGCCAGCCCCTCAACCAGCCGGCCGGGCCCGCAACCGACGTCGAGCGTCGGCCCGTCACATCGTCCGAGCAGGTCCAGGTCGGTGGCGTCCGGAGGCGCCGCCCACCGGCTCACCGGGAACGGCCAGACCCGCCCGTCAGCGGACCGTAGCACCAGATCGGTCGGTACGCCGCCGTCGAGGGCCTCCTCGTACAGCGTCCAGCCGTGGGGTGCCTTGCCCTGGGTTGCCTTGCCCTGGGGTGCCTTGCCCTGGGTTGCCTGGCCTGGCGGCGCGGCCGTCACCGGGTGGCTCGGCCGGGCGCCGCGCGGTCCAGCTCGGCCAGGGTGCGGGCGAACCGGCTGCCCGGTGCCACGGCGGCCACCGCGCGGGCGTCGGCGACGGTGTCCACGTCGCGCAGCGGCGCCAGGCGAGCGACCCGGAGGCCGGCCTGCCGGAGCCGGGTGAGCTGCGCCGCTCCGGTCCGGTCGCTGGACATCGGGACGCCGTGCAGCACCCGCTCGGCCAGCGCCGGGCTCGGCTCGCGCAGCCCGATCGACCAGTAGCCGCCGTCGGTGGCCGGGCCGAGCACGGCGTCCACCCGGCTGGTCCCCGGGCCGTCCGCACTGTCCGCACCGTCTGGGCCGTCCCAGCGCACGTCCAGCAGCGCCGGCTGGAGCTGCGGGGTGTCCATGCCGACCAGCAGGCACGGGCCGGTGCAGCGGGCGAGCGCCGCCGCGATCCGCCGGTCCAGGCCGCCGTCCGCCTGGGGGACCACCTCGAACCCGCGCGGCAGCCAGCGGCCGGGCCGCCCGGCCAGCACCAGCACCCGCCGGGTGGCCGGCGCCCGCAGCACGGCGTGCAGCGTGTCGGCGAGCGCGGCCTCGGCCAGGGCGGCGGCCTCGGCCAGCGAGAACGGCGGGTGCAGCCGGGTCTTCACCCGGCCGGGCCGCGGCTCCTTGGCCAGCACCAGCAGGGTGGTCACGACCGCAGCACCCGGTCCATGTCGCGGACCGCCCGGGCGGTGCCGCGGATGGTGCCGGTGACCTTGGACCGGCCGGTGCGCGGCCGGTAGTCGACGTCCACCTCGGCGACCCGCCAGCCCGCGCGGGCGGCCCGCAGCACCATCTCCAGCGGGTAGCCGGACCGCCGGTCGGCGATGCCGAGCGCGAGCAGCGCCTCCCGGCCGGCGCAGCGCATCGGGCCGATGTCGGTGACGACCAGGCCGGTACGGCGGCGCAGCCGGCGGGCCACGATCTTGTTGGCCAGCCTGGCGTGCGGTGGCCAGGCGCCGCGCCCGACCGGCACCCGCCGGCCCAGCACCAGGTCGGCCTGGCCGGCCAGCACCGGGTCGGTCACCTTGGGGAGCTGGGCCGGGTCCAGCGAGGCGTCGGCGTCGCAGAAGGCGACGTACGGCGCGGTGGCGGCTAGCAGCCCGGCGTGGCAGGCGGAGCCGAAGCCGCGCCTCGGCTCGGTCACCACCGTGGCGCCGTGCGCGGCGGCGACGGCGGCCGAGCCGTCGGTGCTGCCGTTGTCGACGACGATCGCGCGGACGCCGTCAGGGAGCCGGCCGAGCAGCCAGGGCAGCGCGGCCGCCTCGTCGAGGCAGGGCAAGATCAGGTCCACTGTGGACATGTGTGGTGACCTATCGGCGTTGTGGTGACCTGTCGTTGTCCGGGTCGCCCGTGTGGTGACCTGTCGGCGTTGTGGTGACCTGTCGTTGTCCGGGCCGCCCGTGTGGTGACCTACCGGCGTTGTGGTGACCTGTCGTTGTCCGGGCCGCCCGTGTGGTGACCTACCGGCGTTGTGGTGACCTATTGGGGTAGGCGGCTGGGCCGCGCAGGGGCGCCCTGGCGAACTCGGCCAGCCCAGCGTCGAACGGCACGGCGGCTGCCCAGCCCAGCTCCGCCCGGGCCCGGGCGCTGTCTGCCGTCACGTGCCGGACGTCGCCGAGCCGGTACTGCCCGGTCACCACCGGCGCCGGCCCGCCAGCCGCGGCAGCCAGCCCGGCGGCCAGCTCCCCGACGGTGCGCGGGGTGCCGGCACCGACGTTGAACGGCCGGCTGGTCGACGGCGCCGCCAGCCCGGTCCAGTCCAGCGCGGCGAGGTTGGCGGCGGCGACATCGCGGACGTGGATAAAGTCCCGCCGCTGCCCGCCATCCTCGTAGACCCGCGGCGCCTCACCCCGAGCCAGTGCGCTGCGAAACAGCGAGGCCACTCCGGCGTACGGCGTGTCGCGCGGCATCCGCGGGCCGTAGACGTTGTGGTAGCGCAGCGCCGCGACCACCCCGTCGGTGGACCTGGCCCAGCAGGTGGCGAGCTGCTCCTGGGCCAGCTTGGTCACGGCGTAGCCGTTGCGCGGGTCTGGCACGGCCTCCTCCGGGGTCAGGCCGGGCCGCAGCGGGCGGCCACACGCCGGGCACGGTGGCTCGAACAGGCCCTCGGCCAGCTCGGCCGGCCGGCGCGGCCCGGGGCTGACCAGGCCGTGCTCGGCGCAGCGGTACCGGCCCTCGCCGTACACCACCATCGAGCTGGCCAGCACCAGCCGCCGGATCCCGGCCGTCGCCATCGCGGCGAGCAGCACAGCGGTGCCGAGGTCGTTGCAGCCGGCGTAGGCGGGCAGGTCCTGCACGTCGACGCCGAGGCCGACCATCGCGGCCTGGTGGCAGACAGCGTCCACAGTGGACAGTACGGCGGCCACGGCGGACCGGTCCCGGACGTCGCCGTGGACCAGCCGGACGCCGTCCGGCATCGCCGGTAGCCCGCGTGGATGGACGTCAGGCAGCAGCGCGTCGAGGACCACCACGTCGTCGCCGCGCCCGACCAGCGCCTCCACCACATGTGACCCGATGAACCCGGCGCCCCCGGTGACCAGCACTCGCATGACCGCGACGGTAGTGCGGGCCGCCGGGCCGTGCCGCCCGCCAGCGCCCCGGCCAGGTCGCCGTCAGCGGATCGTAAGGGCGGCCCGGCGGCGGCCTTCGACGAAGAAGGCGTGCACGCCGTCGGCGTCGTCCAGCTCCCGCATCGGCCGCAGCGCCCCGAACGGCGCGTTCCAGAACCCGTCCGGGTCCGTGGGCGGGTCGGTGCGGCGCGCGGCGGGAAGGCCGACGTAGGCGTACGGCTCAGCGTGGTGCCGGTCGCCCGGCGAGACGCCGTAGCCCACGCCGTCAACGGTGACCGCGACGTCGAAGTGCTCGGGCCACAGGACCGGCGTCTGCCCCGGGGCCAGCCGGCACAGCGCCTCGTCACCGGCGGCCAGGCACTCGATGATCCACCAGGCGGCGCCCGGCTCGGCATCGATGTCGTCGCCCACGGCGATCCCCGGCCCGTCGTCGTACACGTCGGACAGGTCGGACGGCGTGATCCCGGCGGCCCGGCTGAGCACCGCGACGGTGGTCTCCGCGATCCGGTACCGGCGGCCGCCGACGACCAGCTCCGGCCCGTCCACCCGCAGCCTCGGCTCAGCCTCGGTCTCGAACCCGCCCGGGCAGACCCGCAGCCGGATCGTCCCGCTGGCTCGGTACTGCGGCCCGGCCAGCACCAGCTCGGCCACGGCGTGCAGAGCCAGCCGCGTCCGTACCAGCGTCTCCTCGTCCATCCGGCCGCTCCTCCGCTCGGCGTTGCGCCGTCTCGGCGTACACCGTGCCAGGTCGCGCCGGTGCCACCATCGGTGGGGTGGGATCCTGGCTGGCTGGATGGTCGGCGTGGCGATGGCTGGCCCGCGGTGGGGTGCGCCGGCTCGGCCGGGTCCGGTGCTGGTGGTGCCGGGTACGGCGGCGGCGAGTGGCCTGTCCGGGTGCGGGTGTCGGATGGCTCGTTGGCGACGGGTTACTTCGGGACGTAGATCATGGTCAAATTCGTGCCGAGAAGGGTGAGCTCCTCGGCTCAGTTGGTTCTTCTGGCTCGCTGTTGCGGTGTTTGGTTTCGTTGGGATAAGGCGGCGCCGACGGCGGGCGGGCTCGGTTTTGCTCCCCCGACTCGGTTTGGTTTTGTGGTTCCCTTGGGATAAAAGCGGCGCCGATGGAGGGTGGGTGGCTGGACCGGTTTGGCCTCCGACTTGCCTTTGCTTTGGCGGTTCCTTTGGCCGGGAAGTTCAGTTTGCTTTTCTTGCTTTGGGGTTGAGCTGTGGCGGCCGGTACGGGAGAATAGAACACATGTTCGACACCGCCTCTCCCGACAAAGCGTTGGCCGCGGTGTTCGCGGCCGGTGTTGACGGGCTGGACGCCGACCAGTGCCTGGACGCCATTCACGACCTGGAGCGTGTGTCAGCAGCCGTTGAGGCACCAAAGGCTCGGCTGCACGCACGCTTTCAGCAGGTGCGCGCCGGGGAGTCGTTGGCGGAGTTCGCCGCCGAGGAGGTCGCGCTGGAGCTGAACATCACCAGCAGCTCCGCCGGCTGCCGGATGGTGTTCGCCGAGGCACTGGTGGAGCGGCTCCCGGGGACGCTGGCGGCACTGGAACGTGGCGAGATCGACCTGTACAAGGCCCGGGTGCTGGAAGCTGACCCATCCGTTGTCTCCCGAGGCGGCGCGGGCGGTGGAGGAGAGGGTCTTGGCCCGGGCGCGGAGCAGGCCGCACCCCAGCTCCGCCAGGCAACCCGTTGGGCGGTGCTGCGCGTCGACCCCGACGGGGTACGTGCCCGGCACGTGCAGCGCAAGGCCGGACGGAAGGTCGTGGAGTGTCCAACCGAAGACGGCATGGCTGAGCTCACCGCCACTGGCCCGGCCAACGGCGCACTTCTCGAATGCGTCGTACCACCTACCGGCCACCCGCCGCGTTGGCCGACTTTGTGCGGGCGCGGGACAAGACGTGCCGGTTCCCTGGGTGTCGCAAACCGGCGGAACAATGGGTCGTCGACCATCTCACGCCATTCCCGCAAGGCCCCACCGACCAGACCAACCTCGGCATCCTCTGCCGCCGGCACCACCGCCTCAAGCACACCACAGGCTAGACCGTCACCCGAGAAACACACAGCACCTACCCCTGGAGGAGCCCCACCGGCCGGAAATACGAAACAAAACCCGAACCCTACGACGACGAGTCCGACTAGACTGACGCAGTTCGGGCGCGAATACTTCCACCGACTGAATCTACCCTCAGCTCCAGGTGCCCAGATGAGCGATCGGGATGTGATGGAGCACGTCGATGTCGTACGGTTGACCATTAACCAGTGCCGCCTTGAGCAGGATGCAGACGTTCGGAGCGGAGCCCAGTCGGCGGGACGCGACGAAACGGGCCAGCTCATGCGCGATGAAGTGGGACGCCGCGTGGGTGCCGTACGTCGTCATGCCGCCCGTGATCACCACCCGTTGGCTGGTGCCGTAACGGCGGATGCCGGTGAGGATGACAATGCTGTACTCCGTCCGCGGGATGTCGTCGTCGAACTTGAGGTCGAGACCGGGGCCAAGCTGCCGATCGCCGACCTTGACATAGCGATTGTCGGCGTCGAAGACGATCGGCGTCTCCGGCGTGGCCTCGCTCATCCGGCCGCAGACGATCCGGGCGCTGTATCGGTTGTGCACCGGTCCGCCGATCAGGATCTGGTCGCGCCGGCGGTCCTCCTGCGTGCGGGAGCTGGGCGTGATGACGAACGCTTTGCGCGGGTAGACCCGGGCGAGCATCGAACAGATTTCCACGACGCCCGCAAGGTCACCGGACGGCACGAGGTCCCGCTTGGCCCGCGGGCCCTCGGGCGGGCCGACGTCACTGACACCGCTGCCGGACGTGGTCACCAGGATCTCGACGCCCTGCTTGCTCCGGAGCTGGAGTATCCGGCGCAGCGGGAGACGCGCCCGCATCTGGTCCACGGCGATCACGACACTCGGCGTCAGGCCCGCGACGCCAAGGGCCAGTCCGATCCACTCGAGCATGCGCCCCCCAGGATGGACGTGTGCCCCGGGGCGCACACCCGTCGTCACACCAACCTCACGGCACTGGTCGGCAGCCCAGTGCTGGTCGGCAGCGCCAGCCGCCGCTGACCATACCGCCCGCGTCGGCGTCGCTCCTTCTCGGCTGCGACACCTGATCTACGCATCCGCGCCGTAACGGGACTACCGTGAGGCGACGCTCGACGAGGAGTGGCGTATGCACGAGCTAGGTATCACGCAGAGCGTGGTGGCCGCGGTGTCCGAGCGGATGCCGGAGGCAAAGGTGGTCCGGGTCCGCCTGGAGATTGGCAGGCTGGCCGGCGTCGTGGCCGACTCCGTACGCTTCTGCTTCGATGCGGTCACCGCCGGAACCGGGCTGGAGGGTGCCCGGCTGGAGATCGTCGAGCCGGCCGGCCAGGCCAGGTGCCGGCAGTGCGACGCCGTCAGTGAGTTCCAGGACCTGCTGCTGCTGTGCGAGTGCGGCAGCGCCGACCTGGAGGTGCTGGCCGGCACCCAGCTGCTCATCAAGGAAGTGGAGGTCGCCTGAGATGTGCACCACCTGTGGCTGCTCCGACGCCGCGCACACCACCATCACCGACCTGACCGGCGCCGAGGGCTCCCACCACGACCACCACGACCACCACCACCCGCATCCACACGACCATCCGCACGACCATGACCATCCGCACGACCACACCCACGCTGAGCCAGCGCCCGCGCCTGGCCAGACCCGCACCATCCAGCTCGAAGAGCAGATCCTGGCCAAGAACGACCTGCTCGCCGCACGCAACCGCGGCTGGCTGGAGGCCCGCGGCGTGCTCGCCGTCAACCTGATGAGCTCGCCCGGCGCTGGCAAGACCACCCTGCTGGAGCGCACCATCCGCGACCTCGGCGGCGAGGTGCCGATCGCGGTGGTCGAGGGCGACCAGGAGACCCTGCTGGACGCCGAGCGGATCCGCTCGACCGGCGCGCCCGTCGTGCAGATCAACACCGGTGCCGGCTGCCACCTCGACGCCGAGATGCTGGCCGGCGGGCTGCGCACCCTCGACCCGGCTCCCGGCACGCTGCTGCTCATCGAGAACGTCGGCAACCTGGTCTGCCCCGCCCTGTTCGACCTCGGCGAGCGCGGCAAGATCGTCATCATCTCGGTCACCGAGGGTGCCGACAAGCCGCTTAAGTACCCCCACATGTTCCGCGCCGCCGAGCTGATGATCGTCAACAAGGTCGACCTCGCGCCGTACGTCGACTTTGATATTGACCAGTGCATTGCATATGCCAGGCAGATCAATCCCAAGCTCGACGTGCTGCGGGTCTCGGCCACCCGCGGTGACGGCCTGGACGCCTGGTACGGCTGGCTGCGGGACCAGCTCTCGCCCCGCCCGTAGCGCCGGGCCGGAGGGAGAAGGCCGGAATGGAGCGGTGCCGCCGCGGGGCGGCTTGCTAACGTCGCCAGCAGCCCCGCGCCGCTGAGGGAGGCGCGGCCGAGGAAGAGGGTACCGATGCACGATCCCCGCGCCCTGCTTGACCCGGGCGTCGACGCCGTCCGCCGGCTCGCCCGCCGCGGCTACCAGCTCGACCTAGCCGCCATCGACGACCTGCTGTCCCGGCGCAACCGGGCCATCCAGCGCGGGGACGAGCTGCGGGCCGAGGCCAAGCGGGTGGCGCAGGAGGTCGGGCGGGCCGCTCGCGGCGGCGGCGACGTCGACGTGCTCAAGCAGCGCGCCCGCGACCTGAAGGACGAGATCCGCCTGGGCGAGGAGGAGGCCGAGCGGCTGCAGGCCGAGCTGCGCGACCTGCTCCTTGGCATCCCCAACCTGCCCCTGGACACCACCCCGGACGGCGACTCCGACGAGCTCGCGGTCGAGGTCCGCCGGCACGGCGCGCCGCCGTCGTTCGGCTTCGAGCCGAGGGACCACGTCGACCTGGCCGAGGCCACCGGCATCCTGGACTTCGTCCGCGCCACCAAGCTGGCCGGGCCGCGGTTCAGCGTCGCCCGTGGGCCCGGCGCGGCGCTGGAGCGGGCGATGGCGGCGTTCTTCCTCGACCTGCACACCCGCCGGCACGGCTACGTCGAGTACTCCGTGCCCAACCTGGTCACCCCCGAGACTATGACCGGCACCGGGCAGCTCCCGAAGTTCGAGGCGGACCTGTTCAAGACTGCCGTGGGCGGCCGCGACCTGTACCTCATCCCGACCGCCGAGGTGCCGCTGACCAACCTGCACGCCGAGGAGATCCTGGACGCCGCCGCGCTGCCGCTGGCGTTCACCGCGCACACGCCGTGCTACCGCTCGGAGGCCGGCTCGTACGGCCGTGACACCCGGGGCATCCTGCGGCTGCACCAGTTCTCCAAGGTGGAGCTGGTGCGGATCTGCCTGCCGGAGGAGTCGCAGCGGGAGCTGGAGCTGATGCTGGGCCACGCCGAGACGTGCCTGAAGGAGCTCGGGCTGGCCTACCGGGTGGTCGCGCTGCCAGCCGGCGACCTGGGCTTCTCCGCGCAGGCCACCTATGACATCGAGGTGTGGCTGCCGAGCCAGGGGCGGTACCGGGAGGTCTCCTCCTGCTCCGACTGCGGCACCTTCCAGGCCCGCCGGGCGAACATCCGGGTTCGCGACAAGGATGGCCGGCGGAGCTTCGCGGCTACGCTGAACGGCTCCGGCCTGCCGATCGGCCGGACCATGGCTGCGATCCTGGAGCAGTACCAGCAGGCGGACGGGTCCATCCCGATGCCCGACGTGCTGGTGCCCTACCTCGGCTTCAAGGCGCTCACCCCCGACGGCACCCCCCTCGGCTGAGCCCCTTCCCCCTTCCCCCTTCTCCCGACGATCATTGAGTTGTTGTGGCTCGAGAAGATCAACTAGCCCCCATAACTCGATGATCGTCGGAGAGGGGCGGGATCGTCGGCCCGGTGTGCCACCATGGGCGCGTTGATGGGAGAGCGGCATGGCTGGGCAGCTTGACATCCGTCCCAGTGCCACCACGTTCGACGTGGAGACGCTGGTCCAGATGGCGTGGCGCGGGCAGATCCGCGTGCCGCATTTCCAACGTGACTTCCGGTGGCGGCAGGAGGACGTTCGCCGTCTTTTCGACAGCATCGTCAGGGGCTACCCGATCGGCAGCCTGCTCCTCTGGGTCCGACCCGCGCCGGCACAGCAGCTTCACCTCGGGACACTGCGAATTGACGCGCCTGACGCCGACCAGGCGCTCTGGGTGGTCGACGGCCAGCAGCGGGTGACCAGTCTGGCGAACGCGTTGCACGAGGCCGGCCAGTCCGACCCTCGGTTCGCGCTGGCATACAATCTCGACTCCGAACAGTTCGTCGCCCCCCCAGCCGTCGAAGATCCATCCGCCATTCCATTGCCGGTGCTCTTCGACCTGCAGCGCATTCTCCGCTGGTTCGCGCAGCATCCAGAGATCTCTGAGTTTCTGGATCGCGCCACCGGCATCACGAAGAGCCTGCGACAGTATCCGGTGCCGGCGTACCAGGTCGCGCACGACGATGCCAGCGTGCTGCAGGACATCTTCGACCGGATGAACAACTACGGGAAGCGGCTCAGCCGCTCCGAGATTTTCTCCGCGCTCAATGCCGGCGAGGAGTCCAGATCTGACGAGACGCTCACCTTCAAGCGGATCGCCGAGCATGTTGAAGCCGACCTCGGGTTTGGCGTGATCGACAACGACACCGTGCTGAAGGCTGTGCTGGCACGGCGTGGTCCGGACGTGATGCGGGAGATCCGCAACGAGTTCGTCGAGGCCGACAGGGCCAGCTCAGGTGGGCCAGTGCGCAGGGCCGAGTTCCCCGGTGAAGGGCGAGACGAGGCATACCAGGCAGGTGAGGAAGCGCTGGCACGTGCCGTGGCATTTCTCCAGGAGCGGGCAGGTGTTCCACATGTGAGCATGCTGCCGTATCGCTATCTCCTGGTGGTCCTCGCCCGGCTGTTCGCCCATCATCCGGAACCTGACGCGCGCAATCTCCAGCTACTGCGGCGGTGGTACTGGCGCGCTGCTGTGGCAGGTCCGGCGCATTTTAAGGGCAATGCGACCGGTGCCGTCCGGGCGCTGTGCTACCGGGTGTTGCCGACCGATCTGTCCGGCTCGGTGCAGGGGCTCCTCGACGCGGTCTCCCAGAGGGACCCCAAGCCGCCGGACCTCCGCCGGTTTCGGGCCAACGAGGCGTCCACCAAGATCGCGCTCTGCGCCTGGTGGGACGCCGGGCCGTTTAACCTGGAGACCTGCCGGCCATACGAGCGAGCCGAGTTGTCCGAGCGGCTCGTCGACCGGGCGACCGCAGGCGACGCCGTCCGCTATGTCGTGGCTCGCTTCCTGGTTCCGGCGGAGTATCGGCTCTGGGCGGCCGACCGGGTGCTGATGCCCATCCTTGAGGGAGACTTCATCGAGATCAGCGGGTTGGTGGTCCGTCGGCCGCACGGCGTTGACGACACCGTATGGGCAACCGCACTGCGCTCGCACAGCATCACGCCGGAGTTGGCCGCGCTGCTGGTGGACAACGCTGTAGTGGACTTCCTACAGGCTCGCCAGACGCTGTTGGAGCAGGATCTCCGCCACTTTCTGAATCGCATGTGCGAGTGGGAGCTCGAGGACACTCCGCCCCTGTCATACTTGATGCTCGACGACGAGGAAGATGAGAATGAGCTTGTCTGAGTCGCGCCACGGCGTGTGGCTCGACACCGACCGGGTCGGCACATTGCACCAGCGCGGCGACTACACCTGGTTCACCCTCGCCGAAGACTATGTCCGCGATCCGGGCCGGCCGGTGCTCGGACTCGTGTTCGAGGAGAATCTGGCCGGTCGGCACGCAAGTGCGCTGCGGCTCCCTCCATGGTTCTCCAACCTGCTGCCGGAGGGTCCGTTGCGACGTTGGATCGCCAATGACCGCGGTGTCTCCGTCGACCGCGAGATGGAGCTGCTGGCGCAGGTTGGCCACGACCTGCCCGGAGCCGTCCGGGTCCTGCCCGACTACGAGTCGCCGGAGGTCATCACCTGGGACACCGCGGCTGAACGAACGGGGACGAACCTGGCGTCGGGCGAGGAGCCACCGTCGGGCTGGCGATTCTCGTTGGCGGGCGTGGCGCTGAAGTTCTCGATGGTGCGGAAGGGTGACCGCCTTGTCCTGCCCGCGTACGGCGAGGGCGGGGACTGGATCGTCAAGCTGCCGGACCGGGTCTATCCCGACGTACCGCGCAATGAGTACACAATGATGTCGCTCGCGGCCGCCGTGGGAATCGACGTGCCCGAGCTCAGACTCGTCCATCGCGACAAGCTGGACGGCCTGCCGCCGAACATCTGGCCGGAGTCGGAGGAGTGGGCGTACGCGGTCCGTCGCTTCGACCGGGGCGCCAATCGTGAGCTCATCCACATCGAGGATCTGGCGCAGGTGCGGAACGTCTACCCGGACAAGAAGTACAGCGGCAACTTTGAGACCGTCGCCGCCCTTGTCTACCGGCGGCGCGACGTGGCTGGCCTCCGGGAGCTCGCCCGACGACTGGCGTTCGTCGTTCTGATCTCCAACGGTGATGCCCATCTGAAGAACTGGTCGCTGATCTATCGTGACCGGAGATCTCCCACCCTCTCGCCCGTGTACGACCTGGTCTCGACCGCTGTCTACCAGGTTGGCGACACGCCGGATGATCTCGGTCTCCGCTTCGCCGGCAGCAGGCGGTTCGACAGGACTTCGTTGGCGTCGTTCGCCCGTCTCCAGCAGCGGCTGGACGCTCGGCAGGCCGACCTGCCGGCAGTCGTCGCGGAGACCGTCGAACGGGTCCGAGCCGAATGGCCCAAACATGTCGACCTGCTCGGCCCGAACCACGCGCTGCGGTCCAGCATCGGCACGAGCATCGAGAGCCGCAGTATTACGCTCCTACGAAACCCCCCCTGACCGCCTGTCCCTTCTCCTGACGATCATCGAGTTGTTGGGGCTCGAGGAGATCAACTAGCCCCCATAACTCGATGATCGTCGGGAGAGGGCGGCTAGGTGATCGAGGTGGGCCAGCGGCCGAGGATGTACTTCGCCCGCTCGGCCTCGTCGAAGTCTTTGGTGCTGTTGCCGACGCGGACGAAGAAGGCGGTCTTCCTCACCATCTGACCGTTGCGGTCCACGGTCACCTTCGCCTGGACCGGTACGGCGGAGGGGTGCACGTGTACCCGGCATACGTCGGCACCGTCAATGGTGTACAGCCGCGCCGAGAGGTTGGTGACCGCGGCGTCCCCCATCGCGGCGCTGGCGATGTTGGTCAGGTGAAGCTGGAAGAGGTCCCGGTCGTCCTTGCCCGCGGTGTGCAGTGAGGCGTAGTCGGTGGCCAGCCCGCACACCGAGCCGTCGTCGGAGACGCCGATCAGCAGCGTGCCGCCGTACCGGCTGTTGGCGAAGGCGGCGATCGTCTTCAGGCTCGCCGTCTCCAGCGGTTTGTACGTCGCCCCGGTGTCCAGCCGGGTCCGCAGCGTGGACTTGTACTCCAGGTACTCGCTCTCCTTGTCCGAGCCGAGCAGCTCCCCGATTGGGCAGGCCGCCTGCCAGCCGACCGTCGCCCTGGCCTGGATTAACGGCAGATACGCGGAGAGCACCTGATCCTGAATGTCGCCGTTGTCGAGCAGCTTGAGCGACATGTCCTCGGCGATGCTCATCTGCTCGACAAGCTGCTGCACGAACGCCTTGGTGAGCACAATCTTGAAGTTCTCGGGTGTGTTGACCGCGGCGGCCTGCTGGATGGCGGGCTGCCGGGCCAGCTTGCTGGCGATCACGTCGTAGAAGAGTCGGTCCTCGGGCCCGAACGAGGTGCCGAACCGCTCGTTCAGCGTGGCAATAATCTGGGACAGCGGCTCCTCGTCCGGCTGCTCCTGCCGGCCGGTGCCGGAGAAGATCGTGGTGACCTCGCCGTGGCCGGCGTCCAGCGCGAGCGAGCCGATGAAGGTCTCCTCGACCCGCAGGTGGCTCAGCTCGACCGCGCTGCCGAGATCCAAGCCGGTGTCGGGCGCGGGTCGGATAAATGCGGCGAGCGCCTTGCAGAACACATAGTCGCGTTCCAGCCCGACATCGGTGAACGACACCACCTGCGAGAGGAACGAGTACATCCGGACAAACCGGTTGAGCCGGTCCCGGAAGGCGTCCTGGTCGTCCTCCCCGAGGGTGTGGAAGCGATCGATGGTCGGGGTGAGCGCGGCGTGCACCTGGCCGTGTGCTCCGGGCTTGCCGGATGAGCTGGGCGTGCCGGGTGAGGTGGGTGAGCTGGCGCCGACGATGAGGGCGACGGTGCGCTCGACCTCGTCGCCTCGCAGCATGTCGTACGGGTCGAGCGCGCGCCGGGTGTCGTAGAGCAGGTTGGGGTCGGTGGGCGGCGCCACCGTCGTCGTGTACCACGGGGCAAAGGACTCGCGGATGTCGTCCGCGTCGTTGCGGAAGTCGAGGATGAACGTGCCCTCCTTGCCCTCGCAGGTGCGGTTCAGCCGGGACAGGGTCTGTACGGCGGCCAGCCCGGTGAGCGTCTTGTCGACGTACATCGCATAGAGCAGCGGCTGGTCGAACCCGGTCTGGTACTTCTCCGCCACGACCAGGACGTGCCAGCCGTCCTCGGCGAAGATCTCCGCTGTCCGGGACTCGGGGACGAGGTCGCCGCCGTTGGCCTGAGAGTTCAGCGTCGACTCGGTCCATTCGGCGGCGCCGTCGACGACCGTGCCGGAGAAGGCGACGAGCACCCCGATGCCATAGCCATGCTCGCGGCAGTACTCGGTAAGCGCCTGCTGGTAGCGGACGGCGTGCGGCCGCGACGCCGTGACCACCATTGCCTTGGCTTGGCCGCCAATCTTGTGCTGCACGTGCCGGTGGAAATGCTCGATGATGACGGCCGCTTTCTGCGCGAGATTATGCTCGTGCAGGCTGACAAACCGGGCGATCGCCGTTCTCGCCCTGGAGGTGTCGTACGCCGGGTCCTCGCGGACGGTCTTCTCGATGTTCCAGTAGGTCTGGTAGGTCACGTAGTTGGCGAGGACGTCGAGGATGAACTTCTCCTCGATGGCCTGGCGCATCGTGTACGAGTGGAACGCCTCGTGCCGGCCGGTGGCCGGGTTGAGCCGGCCGAACTGTTCGAGGGTGCGGCCCTTTGGGGTAGCGGTGAAGGCGAAGAAGCTGATGTTCGGCTGCCTGCCCCTGGCGCGGGCGGCGGCGGCCAGGGCGTCGGCGACCGGCTCGGCCCCGGCGCCCGCAGCAGCGGCTTCGGCGGTCTCGGCGGCGTCGAGCTGCTGCTCGGCCGTGGGGGCGGTGCTGCCCGAGTCGCCCGAGCCAAGGACGAGCTTGAGGTCCTTGGCGCTCTCGCCGGTCTGTGACGAGTGCGCCTCGTCCACGATGACGGCGTACCGCCGGTCCGCCAGCCGCACGCCCTGCTGCATGACGACGGGGAACTTCTGCAATGTGGTGATGATGATCCGGGCCTGCGCGCCGGCCAGCGCCTGGGCGAGCTGCGCCGAGCTGTCGTCGATCTTCTGTACGACGCCGTGCGCGTGCTCGAGCTGGTAGATGGTGTCCTGCAACTGCCGGTCCAGCACGCGGCGGTCGGTGATGACGACGACCTTGTCGAACACCGGCCGGTCGTCCGCGCCGTGCAGGGTGGACAGCCGGTGGGCGAGCCAGGCGATGGTGTTGGACTTGCCGGAGCCGGCCGAGTGCTGGATGAGGTAGTCGTGGCCCGGCCCCTCGGCGCGGGCGGCAGCGTCGAGGGCGCGGACGGCGTCCCACTGATGGTAGCGCGGGAAGATCACCGTAGCCGGCCGCTTCGAGCCTTTCGGCGGCCGCTCGACGTGGATGAAGCGCTGCAGCAGGTCCAGCCAGTTGTCCCGCGCCCAGACCTCGCACCACAGGTAGGCGGTGCGGTGGCCGTCCGGGTTGGCCGGGTTGCCGGCGGCGCCGTCGTGGCCCCGGTCGAAAGGCAGGAACGCGGTCTCCGCTCCAGCGAGCCGCGTCGTCATCGCGACACGCTCGGTGTCGACGGCAAAGTGCACGACCGCGCGGCGGGCCAGGGTGAGGTTGGCGGCATCGCGGGTCGAGCGGTACTGCGCCTTGGCGTCGGCGATGGTCTGGCCGGTGAGCTGGTTCTTCAGCTCGGCGGTGGCGACGGGCAGGCCGTTGACGAACAGGGCCAGGTCGACGGTCTTGCCGGACTCCGGGTCGAACGGGAGCTGCCGGGTGACGGTGAGCCGGTTGGCGTCGTACCGCTGGACCAGCGCGGGGGTGAGGCCGTGGGCGGGGCGGAAGTAGGCCAGCCTGATGGTGACGCCGCGGTCGACGACGCCCCGGCGCAGCACGTCGACGGTGCCGCGGGAGCTGAGCTCCTTGCTGAGCCGGTCGGTGAAGGCGCGTTGCGCCTCGTTTGGGTCGCCATGCTGCCTGGTCAGCCGCTCCCAGGCACCGGCCTGGGTGGCGCCGATGAACTCGAACAGCACGGCGGTGTCGAGCCCGCGGACCGCGTCGAAATGGCTCCGCCCACCGGGGGAGTAGCCACCGCGCGCCGTCAGCCACTCGACGATCTCTGCCTCGAACGCCGCCTCGTCGATACTCATAATGAGGCGATATTACGAGGCCCTACCGGGGATTACGTGGTGGACGGTGGGAACCTGGCTGATCGCCTTGTCGAACGAGGCCACCGCGCCGACGCCCGACACCTCGGCAAACGCGACCAGATATGCCTCAGCGAAGTCGAGCCGGTGGACCTCGTAGACCTCGAGCGCACGCAGCAGCAGCACTTCGTTGACGACGCTGATGGGCGGGAACGCGATGACCGCGCGGAGAAGGTCGGCGACCTTCTCGCGGGGGACGTCGTAGAACGACTCGAGGACGTACACAGTCTCGGCCACAATGAGGTCGGTCAGGAGCAGCTCGTCGGCATCGGCGAGGAAGGCGGTGGCCTGCCGGGCCATCTTCGGTGGGTCGCCGGTCAGGTGCCGGATGATGATGTTGGTGTCGAGGAACGCGCTCATCCAGCGCGCCTGCCCCGGGATGGTGGGCCGCCTCCGGCGGCTGGGCCGCTCCGGGCCGATCGGGTGGCGCTGCGGATGTCGTCCCACGAGGCGCCCCGCTTGGCGGCCGGCACGCTCACCGAACCGGCCAGGTCGAGCAGCTCGCGGGTGCGGGCCAGCGTCGCGCGACCGCCCTCGACCCGGAACAGCACCCGGTCACCCGCGCTGATCCCCAGCGCCTCCCGGACCTGCTTGGGGATCGTGACCTGCCCCTTGCTCGTGACGGTCGCCGAAACCTCCATGCCCGCTTCCTCCTTACCTCCAACCAGAAGTAAGGCTACGTCGGATCTGCTCACCGCGCCACCCCTGGGACCTCCAGATCCCCCGTCACCGCCGCCGTGATCAAAGCCTGCCGGTGCTCCTGGAGGAGCAAGATCTGGCAATCGACAAGCCTCGCCAGCCGATCGAGCCGAACTAGGTCTGCGCTTACCTGATTCACGGTGGTGCGTTGTTCGTTGATGTCAGGGAGAGGAACCTTGAATGATGCGATCTTGCTGGAGCTCGTGCTGGCGATTCCCGTGGTCTTGCTTGCCGTGGTCTCGAAGTATATGCGTGCATAGGCTGTACGGGTGACAAGCGCCAGAAACTCCGGGAGCAGAGCTTCCGTCGGACGAACGGCGAAAATATGGTTTTGATGGAGGCATCCCTGCACTTGTCCTCTCCAAACCGCACCTCGGCCAAGTTTGTCGGGGTCTCCACCCTCAGTCATCAGTACGTCGCCACGTTTGAGCTCGAACCGACTTGCGAGCGCTAGCGGGATCTGCACTTCCTTGACCTCGGTCAGGTCGATCCGTCCGTCCTGAACGTTCGCGACTCGCAGGTAGGGCCGACTGACGGACGAGCCGTCGAGCGTCCTTCCTGCATCCACCGTCAGCCCGGACTGCACTGTTGAGACCGCGCCCAGCCGAACCATCCGACTGTAGCTCCGGGGTTCGAGTCTGGCCGAAATGGTTGCCCGAGCGCGCTCTTGAACTAGCTCGATCATGCGGCGCTTTTTGGTGATGAGGGCGTCGATACGGGCGGTCTCAGCATCGAGGTAGCCGGCGACCGCGTGTTGTTGGTCAAGCCGGGGCACGGTCAGCAGTGTTGTGGCGAGACCTTCGGTGGACAGCTCCATGAAGGTCGAGCCAAGCCCTTGAGCCGCCAGCCGTTCGGCGATGCTCAAGAACTGATATCTGAAGTAGCGGACATCGAGATCCTTCAACGGGATCAGACCTCGACAGCCTTGGTTGAATGCAGTTGTTTGCGTGGTCTCGGCGACGTATCCGATGGGCGCTCTCGTGGAGACGATCAGAGATCCCGCTGACACTGATCGACTTCCGAGAGCGAGCCCTCGGTCGGTCAACGTCCGCCAGGTACCGACAAGATAACCTCCATCGACGGTGGAAAGGTCGGCAGGGGTGGCCCACGAGATTTGACCGTCCCAGTTCTCTGGGTCCGCGGCCGGCGTTCCACCGTTGACAACTCGAAACATGCGTCGAGTCGGCAGTACATGTCGACTGCTCACTCGGTCACCTCGTTGAGGAGGGACTGGATCTCGGCCTCGAGAGACTTGATCTCGGCGTCGATCTCGGCGAGGGGGCGGGGTGGGGTGTACTTGTAGAAGTGGCGGGTGAGGGGGATCTCGTAGCCGATTCTGGTCTTGGTGTGGTCGACCCAGGCGTCGGGGACGTGGGGGAGGACCTCGGCGGCCAGGTAGTCGTCCACGGCGGTGCGGTACTCGACTGTGGCCAGGCGGTCGGTCGGGTCAGCTTCGAAGCTCACCGGCATAGGCGGCAGCGGCACGTTTTCGGTGTCGCGGAGCTCCGGGTCGGGCTCGACGTTGCCCTTGGCATCGGTCACCGGGTCGGCCTCGGGGGCGCGGACGGCCAACGCGTCCAGGATCGCCTTCTCGATCGGTTTGCCTCGGGCGCCCACGCGGGCCAGCAGCTCGGCCACCCGCTTGGTCGCCAGCGTACGGTCGGTGAACATCTCGCCGGTCCATTCGGTAAGTCCGGCCCGAAGGGCGGCGCGCATCCCGTCGTCCAGCTTGCTGATCTTGGCGTCGGCGTCCACCGTGGCCAGGGTTTCTTCGGTCACCTCCCAGCGCAGCCGCAGCGGGCGTTCGACCGTAATCCGGAGAAACCCGAACGCCTCGTTCGGGAATATCTTGACCTGCTCGCTCTCGGCGAAGCCACCGTACAGCCGGACAATCTCGGCGATCTGCTCTCCTGAGAGCCGCTTGCGCTTCTCACCGAGGCTCTTGCGCATCTTGGTGAACAGCTCGCGAGCGTCCACGAGCTGGACTTTCCCGCGCCGTTCCGGGATTTTTCGGTTGGTGACCACCCAGAAGTACGTGGAGATCCCGGTGTTGTAGAAAAGCTGGTCGGGCAGCGCGACGACCGCCTCCAGCCAGTCGTTCTCGATGATCCAACGGCGGATCTCCGACTCGCCCGAGCCGGCCGCGCCGGTGAACAGTGGCGAGCCGTTGAACACGATCGCCAGCCGCGAGCCGCCCCTCTCCACCGGCTGCATCTTCGAGATCATGTGCTGCAGGAAGAGGAAGCTGCCGTCGTTGATCCTCGGCAGCCCGGCGCCGAACCGGCCGGCGAAGCCTCGCTTGGCGTGCTCCTTCTTAACCGGGTCGGCGACCTTCTTCCACTCCACCCCGAACGGCGGGTTGGCCAGCAGGTAGTCGAACCGCTGCCCCTCGAAGGCGTCCTCGGAGAATGAGTTGCCATAGGCGATGTTCTCCGCGTCCTGGCCCTTGATAATCATGTCGGACCGGCAGACGGCGTACGTCTCGGGGTTCAGCTCCTGGCCATATGTTTCCAACCTCGCCTGCGGGTTGAGCTCGCGCAGTCGCTCCTGGGCGACGGACAGCATGCCCCCGGTGCCACAGGCCGGGTCGAACAGCGTCCGCAGGCTCCCCGGCTTGTGCAGCAGCTTGTCGGCGTCCGTGAACAGCAGGTCCACCATCAGGCGGATAACCTCGCGCGGGGTGAAGTGCTCACCGGCGGTCTCGTTCGACAGCTCGGAGAACCGCCTGACCAGCTCCTCGTACAGATAGCCCATCTCGACGTTCGACACCTTCTCTGGGTGCAGGTCGAGGTCGCAGAACTTCGACACCACCAGGTAGAGTAGGTTTGCCTGCCGCAGTCGGGCTATCTGGGCGTCGAAGTCGAACTTCTCAATCACGTCGCGCGCGTTATCGGAAAATCCAGCGATGTAGGCCCGCAGGCTGTCCGCGACGTGTGTCGAGTCGTCGAGCACGTGCGCCAGGGTCAACTTCGACGTGTTGTAGAACTTGTTTTCCGCTGCGGACTTCAGCACGTCCGCCCGGTCGCCGTACCGCTGGTGCACCGCGAGCACCTTGGCCTTGGTCGGCTCCAGCACGCAGTCCAGCCGGCGGATCACGGTCAGCGGCAGGATCACCTTGCCGTACTCGGACTGCTTGTAGTCGCCTCGCAGCAGGTCGGCGACCGACCAGATGAACGCCGCGTGGGTCTTGATCGCCGGGTCGCTCCTAGATGTGGACACGCCTCGCCAACCCCCTCGTCACGGTGCGCGGACCATCCTGGCACGGCGGTTCGCGCGTTGCCCTCGACCGGTGGACAGAAAACGTGGCCGGGCTGCGCATTCTGTCCGCTGACCGATGATCTGGTGGTTGCCTGCCCCTGGTCAGTGGTTTTCGGGGCGGTGGGTCGGGGTTGGCCGGTACGGCGGCTGGCCGGCGGGGGGTGCGCGGCGGCGGGTGGCCAGCATGGCTACGGCGACGAGCAGGACCAGTCCGGCGGCGGCCAGGCCGAGGATCGGGCCGATGGCGGGCTTGGAGCTTGTCGACGGCGGACCGCTGCCGCTGGCCGAGGGGCCTCCGGTGGCGGGCGCGGACGGTGTTGCCGATGGAGTGGCGTGGTCACGCAGCTCGTCGTAGATCGGGTTGGGCGCGTCGAGCGGGATGGGATCGTTCACCGCCTTGGCCAGCCGGATCGTGCCGTAGCCGCGCTGCGGGTCTTTCTTGCCGGGTGGCGGCATGTCGCGCAGCGTGGCCAGCAGCCGAGCCACCACCTGGCGTCCGTTGAGCTCCGGATGCGCCGAGCGGATCAGCGCGACACCCGCCGACGTCAGCGCCGCCGCATCACTCGTACCAGTACCGATGGTGAGTTCGCCGGTCTTGCCGAGGCCCACCATCTCCACTCCCGGGGCCGCAACGTCGACATATGGCTGGCGCTGAGACTTGCTCCAAGGTCGCGCGTATCGGTCCACGGCTCCCACCGCCACGACACCGTCGCAGGCGGCCGGAAAGCTCTCGGCGTTGGCGCCGTCGCCGTCGTTGCCGGCAGCCGCCATAAGAACGACGTCCCTGTCCAGCACCGCGTACCGCACAGCATCCTGCACCTGTGCAGGGCAGCCGGCTGTCGTCTCCGTGCCAAACGACATGTTGACGACCTTCGCGCCGTGGTCGACAGCCCAGCGTATCGCAGCCGCAACCTCGTCCGGTGGGAATTCTCCGCGCGAACTGTCGCCTACGATGACGGGCAGGATCTTGACCCTCGGCGCAATGCCGGTCATCCCGCTGGCATTTCCTTGAGCGGCGATGAGACTGGCCATGGCGGTCCCATGGCCCTCCGAGCTGGTGTCGTGCCGGCCGTCACCACTTCCGGCATGTGCGTTGTACCCAGGCGTGACGACGCCACGCAACTCAGGCAGCGCGGCGCTTACCCCGGTGTCGAGCAAGGCTACGGTCACGCCGGATCCCTGCGTCTTCGGCCAGATATCGCTCTGCACGCTCCAGGCAGTGAACCACCATTCGCGTCCGCCGAGCGGGGCGCCATCGGCGACGGATGGTGTGATCGTGAAGGTGCAGGCGACGCTGGCCACGGCGGCGCCTGCCACCATTCGGCGTAGGGCGTGGCCTACCAATCGTCGTCCTCGTCCTCGTCGTCAGGACGCGGGGGGCGGTACTCGCCCATGAGCAGGGCTTGGGGGAGCGGGTCCGGAACGGCCCAGGTGTCCCCTTCCTCGGGCAGCCAGTAACGCCGCTCACGTTCTCGTTCGTCCTGGCGAGCCTGGCCACCGCCCATCGGAGCGTACGTGCCGCCGTCGCGGGATCCGCCAGACAAGGCGGGTGCTCCCTGGCGGACGTTCCGGCTGTTCCCACTTCCTGGACCGCTGAGCGGGCCGGAGGCACCCGGCGCACCTCCACCACCCCGGTCGGCGGTCGGAGGTCCGCCGCTGGTCGTGCCACCGAGGCCAAGATTGCCGCCGCTGCCGGCAGGTACACCGCCGCCACCGCCGGCCAGCGCGGTTCCTGGGTCGTAGGGCGATCTTGGGTAGTGAGGGAACGCGGACGGCGGGGGCGGCGAGTGTGGGGTGGGACCGGTGGTCAGTGCACTTGAGCCCGAGCCGCCGCCGGACACCTGTGGGGCGGAATATCCGGATGGCGGCGGGCCACCGCTGCTTCCCCCGCCAGGGTTGTTCATCCATTCATCAGTGATCGGCCGGCGATGGTCGTAAATGCCGCCGCGGCCGCGCTCGGGGAAGGGGAAGGTGAGGTGTAGCTCCTTCGGGGCAGTGGTCTGGGCCTCGTCATCCCAGGCGCGGTTCAGATCGTCGAAGACCCGCCAGGCGACGTAGTCGGAGACGGTGGGAGCGGGCTGGCCGTTCGGGCCGGGCCCGGGCCGGATGCCGGCGGCCTGCTCAGCCTGCCGGGCCGGCTCGGCCTGGTCCTGGAACCGCCCGTAGGCGTCCCGGCCATGCTGGGCGGCAGCCCGTACGAACTGGCCGGCCCGCGACCCGACGACCCCCATCCGCTCGGCTGTGCCCCACAGTGCAGCCAGTGCCTGCTGCATCTCGACGGCGGCCGGGGCACCGTGCCAGCACGTGGCGGCCTGATCCGAGGCGACCCGGATGGTCTCGGCGACGTCGGTCATGGTGCTGGACTGGTCCAGCCAGGCGTGGGCGGCCTCGTCCAGGCCAGGCAGCCTGGCCTGGAGCCCCTCCAGCCGTAGCCGCACCCACTCGTACACCGAGCCCCCGGCGGCCACCCGTCCCATGTCTTCGTCCCCGGCAGCGAGCACCGGCGTGAACATGACTGTCCGGTTGACGGCGTTGCCCATGAGCGGTACCAACCTCCGGCTAGTCGAACGTGCCGTCGTCAGCGACCGGCGCGACGGGCGTTGACCGCACGTCCGGTACGACGATGGCGTCGGCGTTGGCCCGAATATCGGCAAAGGCCTTCCCCGCCTCGGCGTCGGCTCCGGTGGTGGCGTGCACATTCATGTTGACGACCTCGATGATCCGGGCAAGCTGGTCGAGCAACTGACCATAGGCTACGGCGTACTCCTCGACGAGTCGGCCGTGGAACTCGTGCTGCCGGTCGGCGGTCAGCCACGGGCCCCACGCCGGGGTAGCCCCTGCCTGGCCGGCTCTGGCCGTGAAGTCCCGCAGGCCGCCCCGGCCCGCACCGTCCAGCTCGTCAAGTGTGCTCATGAGCGGGATGAGCGCCCGCCGCAGCCCCTCTACATCCAGATGCAGTGGCCCAGCGGCGGCGGCCTCCGTGCCAGGCCAGCGCTCGTCGAATGGTCGTGGTACGCCGTCAGGCACCGGCATCCGCTTCGCCCCTCTCGAATCAGAACCGTAATTATGCGCATATATGGACGGCCCGGCTACCCAGCCCGGTTCCCGACGGCCGGGTACACCCGCCCGTGTGGTCACCTGTCGGCGTTGTGGTGACCTGTTGTTGGTCGGGCGGCCCGTGTGGTGACCTGTCGGCGTTGTGGTGACCTGTTGTTGGTCGGGCGGCCCGTGTGGTCACCTGTCGGCGTTGTGGTGACCACACGGGAGTTCAGCGGGCTGCTGTTCGACAGCGACGGCGTGCTGATCGACAGCACGGCCGGGGTCGAGGCGGCCTGGCTCGCCTTCGCACGCTGGTACGGCCTGCCGGCCGACGACGTGCTCACCCGGGTGCACGGCCGGCGGTCCCAGGACGTCATCGCCTACTACGCCGACCGGCTGCCGGTTCCGCCTGACGAGGCGCTGGACCGCTTCCTGGCCACCAGCATGCGCGAGCACGCCGGCTTCGCGGTGCTTCCCGGCGCGGTCGAGCTGCTGGCCACGCTGCCGGCCCGAGGCTGGGCCGTGGTCACCTCCGGCACCCGGCGGGTCGCGCAGGCCCGGCTGGCCGCGGCCGGCATCCCGGCGCCCCCCGTCCTGGTCACGGCCGAGGACGTCCCGGCCGGCAAGCCCGACCCGGCGCCGTACCGGCTCGCCGCCCAGCGGCTCGGCCTCGACCCGGCCGGCTGCCTCGCCGTCGAGGACGCCCCCGCCGGGCTCGCCTCGGCCCGCGGCGCCGGCTGCGCCACCCTCGCGCTGCTGACCACCCACCGGCGCGACCAGCTCGACGCCGACCTGGTCGCCACCGACCTGGTCACGGTCCGGGTCGACGTCGTCGACGGCCGGTTCGGGGTCCGCGTCAGCTAGCCGCGCCGCCCGCCAGCTACGGCGGCCCCCAACGGCGGCACGCGCGACGGCCCCCAACGGCGGCCCGGCTACGGCGGCCCGCGCAGGATCCGCAAGGCCCGGGTCGCGACTGCAGGTTCAGCCGGCTGTCCACCTCACCGAGGTCCATGCTGGTCACCTCACGGATCCGCTGCAGCCGGTACCGCAGCGTGCGCTGCGGTGGATCACCAGCGACTCCGCCGTCGCGTCGTAGCTCCCCGCCGCACTCCAGGTACTGCGACAGCGTCTGGACCAGGTCCGAGCCATGCTTGGCGTCGTAGTCGAGCAGACCGCTGAGCCACTCCCGCACGTACAGCTCGATCTCCCGGCTGTTCTCACCGGCGGGCGAGCAGCCGGTAGATGCCGAGCTCGTCGTACACCGTGACGCCGTCCGGTGCCCGCGAGCCCTGCTGGGTCGCCAGCGCCCGCACAGCCTGCTTGAACGAGCGGGGGACTCCGGCCGGGCCTCGCATTGCCCACCCACCCCGATCGCGCCGGTCGACGAGCCGAGCTGCCGGCGCGGCTCGTCGTACAGCTCCCGGCCGCACTGCCAGGCGGCCGCGACCAGCACCACCGTGCCGGACCGCCGGGTGACCAGCGCCCGGATCGCGAGCTGCCCCAGCGCCCCGGTCGACCGCGTGCGCCACCCGGTCGCCCGTCACCCGGGTCGTTCCTAGCCATGCCGGCATCGGCCGCGTCGTGCCACCGCACCACCAGCACGTAGTGCGGTCCGTGCAGGTCGTAGCCGAGCGCCTCGTCCCGGGCGAACGCGGCGGCCTCGTCGATGCCGGTGATCAGGTCGTCCACCAGGTCCCGCCGTAGCCGCACCTCGACCTTGGCCAGGCTGTGCTGGTGGGCCAGCTCCATGGCCAGCACGGTGGCGGCGTGCTCCAGGGCGAGAACCTCGTGCCGGCCCGCCGTCCGCTTCGGGTCGACGAGGGCGAGCACGCCGAGCACTTCACTGCGGGGCTGGGCCAGCGCGATGACACGGTCCCGATCCCGCGGCGGGCGGTCGACCGGGTCCACGGGCCGCACGGCAACCGCACCGGGCGCAACCCGACGGAGTAACGAGCGCCCGACGTCCGACGCCGTACTCGACCTCGCCGCCTGGGAGCCCGGCCGGTATGGCTGACCCTGGCGGGAGATGGGTCCGGTAGGGTGCGGCGATGGTTTTCACCGAGGTGCTCAGCACCGACGACCTGGACGAGATCGGGCGCCTGGAGTATGGAGCTGAGGACCGGCTCGCCGTCGCGGCTGATCTGGTCGACGCCGTGGACCGGGGCGGCCTGGCGGACAAGGCGGACGCGGGCTACGCGCTGGACCTGGCCTCGGAGATCCTCGAACGCAACGGGGACCTCACGGGCGCGCTGGACCTGGCCGAGCGGGCGGTCGAGGCCTACGCGCTGTACGGCGACCCGGAGTACGGCTTCCCGCGGGCCTGGCGGGCGAGCCTGCTGCTGCGGCTCGGCCGGCAGGACGAGGGGATGGCCGAGCTGGTGGCCCTGCGGCCGAGGCTGGCGACCGACCCCGATGCCGTGTCGTACGTCGTCACGGCGCTGGAGGCGAGCGGGCAGGCCGAGACCGCCGAGGCCTGGCTGACCGCCGCGCTGGACGAGGTGCTGAGCCGGTGGAACGAGCCGGACGCGGGGCTGGCCCAGCCGCTGCGGGCGGCCGTGGTGTTCACCCTGGCCCGGCGCCGGCACGACGTACGGCGGGCGCTGGACCTGCCGCACGACAGGCGAGACGAGCTGGCCGACCGGCTGGACGACGCGATCGTGGACGCCTGGGACGATGGGTGGGGCGAGGACGACGCCGACGTCGCGCTCTTCTGGCCACGGCCGGAGCACGAGGAGCTCGTGCGGCGCTGGCCGGAGCTGGCCGAGGAGTACGGCGAGACGTGGGACGAGCACCGCGAGGATCTGGAGCGCATGCTGGCGGACTGGTCGGCGTCCGGCGAGACCCACCTGCGGGTGGTGGTGGGGCTGGCCGACGGGCTGGCCGACTATGCCGCCGGGGAGGGCGCCGCCCTGACCGACGGGGCGGTCCTGGATGGTTACACGGACGAGCTGGGCGAATCCGCGGCGGGGATCGCGTGGCCGCCCGGCCGCAACGCGCCATGCTGGTGCGGGTCGGGCGTGAAGTACAAGAAGTGCTGCCTGCCCCGGTCCCGCACCTGAGCCCGGCCGCACCCGACTAACGGCGGCGACCACCTCCGAGGGCGCCGTCCCGAGCCTCCGACTCCTCAGCACCCACCCTCCCGGCGACTTGTCAGGGATAAGTCGAACAAATCGGGCGCCGAACTGGCGAAATTCTCCCGACAAGTCGAGGGCAGTCCCGCCCGCTAGTCGTCGTCGCCGGTCCAGGAGGAGCAGCAGCTTCTCGTGGAAATGTTTGATGCTGGTGCCACGCTGGCGTCGGTACGACTCGATGCTCTGGTGCGGCACGGGCGCCGGCTCGGGGTCGTGGATCGGCCGGCCCACATATCCGCCGTAGGCGAAAGGTCCGGACTATGCCGATCGCTCCCATAGCGGCCGGGGAGCCCGGGGGTGAGATCCCCCCGGGCCACCCGGCTCCCCTGGCGTCCAGTCGGTCCGCGTCCAAGACGCAGCGGCCTTCCAGCGGAAGATCCGCTTCGGCGACCTTCGCACGTCCCGCCTTCCGCGACCGCGATCCGCCGGGCCAGCTTTCGCACCCGCTCCGCGTGCCACCAGTCATGACCGGTCACCTCGCCGGCCATTCGCGTGCGCACGAACTCGCCGTCTCGGCGAGGATGAGCTCCCGATGAGTGTTGACATCATTTCCGTAAGTCATGTTCTCCCGCGTTCACAGTCTGTGGTGACAGCTCACGAACAGAGCCGGCTCCGCCGGCCGATCGCGGACGCGGACGGTTGGCGACCAGTGAAACGAGCCAGCGGTTCGGCGTACTCGTCATGCGTGATCCTGAGTCGTTGCTCCAGCTCCACAGCATCCCTCTCACGGCGTCGGCAGCCATGTGCTGTTGGCATAGGTCGCCGGTAGCTCAGCCAGCCGTACCGGTTGAGCTGTCGAACGCGGGACCGGGTCGTCGGGCGCTGCCCATGTTCGATTAGTGGCACATTACCGACGTCGGTCGATCTGATCACCGTAGAGTCTCGGGAACCACTCGTTCGGGGAGAAAGGAGGATGGTAGTGACAGGTTAATGACACCGTGCCGGGTGCGTGCCAGCGGCCATATCCGCGGAACAGCTAGCCCCGGATTGAAGCAGCGGTTGCTGTCAGCCGTTGCTGTCACCTGGTCCGGCGCCGGCTCGGCGCGGTCGCGGGGACGCAGGTCAGGGCGGTGCGCCCGGCAGGGATCGAACCTGCGACCAAGCGCTTAGAAGGCGCCTGCTCTATCCACTGAGCTACGGACGCTCGCAGCGGCCCAAAGCTAGTACACCTCGGCCACGCACTGGCAGCAATCTACCGATTACTGCCAGTTTCAGCCACTGGCGCGCCGCCCGTCGGCACGACCTGAACGTCGCCGCCCCCGGAGCGTGCCTCGATCGAGCGCGCCGCTCCCGGGTCGGTCCGCACCCCGATCGACGTCCTTCCCCCGCCCGAGGTCGCGCTCACCCGGTACGCCGCGCCGCCCGGCACTGCCACCGTCACGTCACCCCCGCCCGACTCCGCCACCACCTGGTCCGGCAGCCCGGCGAAGACCAGGTCGACGTTCCCGCCGCCCGTCCGGGCGGTCACCGCCGTCCCGCGCAGGGCGTTCCCGCGGACGGACCCACCGCCGGTCTCGAGCTCCACCCGGCCGGCGAGCTCGCTCGCCCGCACGTCCCCGCCGCCCGACTCCAGCCGCACCGACCCGGCCAGCCCGGCTGCCGACACGCTGCCGCCACCCGACCGGACATCCACCACGAAGTCGCCCGGCACCGCGACCGCATAGTCCACCGAGCACGACCCCACGAACCACCAGCCACCGCAGCCTGCCTGCAGCAGCACCCCGGCCGCGGTCGCCGTATGCACCAGGGTCGGCCGCGTCACGCCGTACCGCACCGACTCGGTGACATGCACCAGGTCGTCCGTGCTCGGCGAGACCGACACGTCCCCACCCCCCGTGCGCACGGTCAGCACCTTCACCTCGCTGCGCAGGGTCAGTTCCTGCTGGTACCGCGACTGCGCCATCCACCCGACGACGTTCAGCACGCCGATGGCGATCAGCCCCACCGACAGCACCGTCCCGACGACGAGCGCCGCCCGACGGCCCGGAGCAAGAGGAGACACCGTCCATCACCCTTTCAGATAACGCAGCACGGCGAGCACCCGCCGGTGGTCGTTGTCGGCTGGAGGCAGGTCGAGCTTGCCGAAGATGCTGCTCACGTGCTTCTCCACCGCCCCTTCGGTCACCACCAGCGCGGCGGCGATGCCGGCGTTCGACCGGCCCTCGGCCATCAGCCGCAGCACGTCCCGCTCCCGCGGGGTCAGCGTGGCCAGCGGGTCGCGCCGCCGGCTGCGGGCCAGGAGCTGCGACACCACCTCCGGGTCCAGCGCGGTGCCGCCCTCGCCGACCCGCCGTAGCGCCTCCACGAACGCCTCAACGTCGGCCACCCGGTCCTTCAGCAGGTACCCCACCCCCCGGGTGTCGCCGGCCAGCAGCTCGGTCGCGTACCGCTCCTCGACGTACTGCGACAGCACCAGCACCGCCACGCCCGGCCACCGCCGTCGCAGCACCAGCGCGGCGCGCAGCCCCTCGTCGGTGTGCGTCGGCGGCATCCGGACGTCGGCCACCACGACGTCGGGCTGCCGGGCGCCGACCGCGCGCAGCAGCAGCTCGGCGTCGGCGACGGCGTCCTGGACCTCAAAGCCGGCCTCGGCCAGCAGCCGGGACAGTCCTTCCCGGAGCAGGACGGAGTCCTCGGCGATGACTACCCGCATGGCAGCTCCACGGTGATGACGGTCGGCCCGCCGGGCGGGCTGTACACCATCAGGGTGCCGTCCACGCCGGACACCCGGTCGGCGAGCCCGCGCAGGCCGGTGCCGGCCTCCGGGTCGGCGCCGCCCCGACCGTCGTCCAGCACGATGATCCGCAGCCCATCGTCGACCCGGCTGGCCAGCACCGACGCCTGGGTGGCGTGCGCGTGCCGGGCCAGGTTGGTCAGCGCCTCGGCGACGACGAAGTATGCGATGGCCTCCACGGTCGGCGACGGCCGCGGCTCGACGTCCACCTCGACGGCGACCGGGACCGGCGACCGGGCGGCCAGCGCGGACAGCGCCGCGTCCAGCCCCCGGTCGGTCAGCACCGGCGGATGGATGCCGCGGGTCAGGTCGCGCAGCTCGACGACGGCCTGCTTGGCTTCCTCGTGCGCCTCGTTCAGCAGGTCGCCGACGCTGGTCGGGTCGGTGGCGTAGCGCGCCTTGGCCCGGCCCAGCGTCATGGCCAGCCCGACCAGCCGCTGCTGCGCGCCGTCGTGCAGGTCGCGCTCGATCCGGCGGCGTTCGGCCTCGGCCGAGTCGACCACCCGGCGCCGGCTCTGCTCCAGCTCGCCGACCCGCTCGGTCAGCTCGGCGGCGGAGAACCGGCCGAGCAGCGCCCGCCCTACCGCGGCGTTCACTGTGGACAGTACGCGGATGGCGAGTGGCGCGCTGAGCAGCAGCAAGGCGCCGGCGGCCGCGACCAAGGCGGCCTGGGCGGGATGGGTCACCCGGAACAGGCCGAGGTTCGCACCCTCCGGCAGCCGGTCGTAGTACGCCGGGAGCAGCAGCAGCGCGACCGGCCCGGACCAGGTGGCCAGCGTGACCGTCATCGTGGCGATGCCGATCGGCAGCAGCGCGAGCTGGTAGAAGAGCTGCCGCCAGGTCGCGGCGCTGACGCACAGCGTCCAGACGTTGCGCAGCAGGGACGGGGCGCGCGGCGGCTGCGCCGGCGGGGGGATCCGCACGCCGAGGGTGAGCTGGAACCACCAGCGTTCCAGCGCGGCCAGCCCGCGGACGTAGTACACCGTCAGCACGAACAGCGGGACGCCGAGCAGGCCGACCGGCAGCAGGCCGACGGACAGCGCGAGCAGGGTGACCACGCTGGTGAACGTGCCGATCCCGAGGAACAGGCTGGCCAGCAGGTGCGTCGTGGCCAGCCAGGTGTACGGCGAGACCAGCGCGCGCAGCGGGTTCAGCGGGATCGGGTCGGCCCCGAACAGGCGGCGCCGCGCGCCGGCCTGTTCCGCCTCGGCCCACTGCGCGCCGGGCCCGCTCTCGCCGGTCCCGGCTGCTCCGCCGAACGTCATCGCTCCGCCTCTCCTCCGGGCGCACGTTGTGGAAAGTAGCGGCCCGTAACCGCAGGTTTCGAAACTTGCGGTACGGCGCTCCGGCCTGCTGGGCCTGTCGCGTCTGGGCCCGCTCCAGCCTGGTGGCACCGGTACGGGGACCACGGTAGGGAGCCGCTCCCCGCCGTGACTAACCCGGCAGCCGGCCTGTCCGGGGTGGGGCTAGCCCCCGAAATGATGCCTCCGGCGTTTCTCTGCGGACGTGCGGCGGGACCGCCGCCTATACCACAGGGTGGTGATGTTCCGACTGGGTTGTCCACAGGAGTCGGGGTTGTCCACAGATCGGGGTCGGGGTCTGTTGGGGCATCGCGGGCGGGGGCACCGTAGTCGGTGGCGCCGGGGCTGGCGCATTGGGGACAACCGAGGGAGCGACCGGTGAAAGACACTGTGATCACAGTGGTGGGCAATGTGATGGACGACCCGAAGGTGCGCCGCACTGAGAAGGGCGTGGACGTGGCGGGCTTCCGGGTCGCCTCGACGGCGCGGCGGTTC
Source organism: Mycobacteriales bacterium (assembly GCA_035476575.1). Taxonomy (GTDB): domain Bacteria; phylum Actinomycetota; class Actinomycetes; order Mycobacteriales; family JACQDL01; genus DATILL01. The sequence continues at coordinate 11,287 of DATILL010000017.1, read as the reverse complement.
GACAAGGAGACCGCGCTGTGGGTCGACGCCGAGTCGTTGTTCGTGCGGGTGACCGTGTGGCGGCACCTTGCGGCCAACGTGGTGGACTCGCTGCGCAAGGGCGATCCGGTGCTGGTGACCGGGCGGCTGTTCACCCGGCAGTACGAGAAGGACGGGCAGCTCCGGTCCAGCTTCGAGCTGGAGGCCACCGCGCTCGGTCACGACCTGTCCCGCGGTACGACGGTCTTCCGCCGGACCAGGATGGCGCAGGGGCCGGCCTTCGAGGTGCTCGACGAGCCCGGCGGGCCTGATGGGCTGGACGACGCCGGCGACCCCATCACGGACTCAGCGGTGGGGGAGCCGGAGCGGGAGCTGGTCGGAGTGAGCTGACCGGCCCCTGCCGGGTGACCGGTGGTGGCGGGTGGCGTGCCGGCCCGCTGCCGCCGGTGCCCAGTTGGCCCGCGGGAACGGGGTTGAGAGACTGGGTGGACCGCATCCGGCGAAAGGCATCCCAACTGTGGCGCAGTACATCTACTCCATGCGCAAGGTGCGCAAAGCGCACGGCGACAAGGTGATCCTCGACGACGTGACGCTCGCGTTCCTGCCCGGTGCCAAGATCGGCGTCGTCGGCCCGAACGGCGCCGGCAAGTCCAGCGTGCTGAAGATCATGGCCGGGCTGGACCACCCATCGAACGGCGACGCGCTGCTCACGCCGGGGTACTCCGTGGGCCTGCTGCAGCAGGAGCCAGCGCTGACCGAGGACAAGGACGTCCGGGGGAACGTCGAGGAGGCGGTAGCCGAGTCCCGGGAGCTGCTGCGGCGGTTCGAGGACGTCAGCGTGGCGATGGGCGACCCGGACGCCGACTTCGACCGGCTGATGGCTGAGCAGGGCGAGCTGATGGAGAAGATCGAGCACGTCGAAGGCTGGGAGCTTGACAACAAGATCGAGATGGCGATGGACGCGCTCCGGCTGCCACCCGGTGACGCCGAGGTCAGCGTGCTGTCCGGCGGCGAGCGGCGCCGGGTGGCGCTGTGCAAGCTGCTGCTGCGGCAGCCGGACCTGCTGCTGCTGGACGAGCCGACCAACCACCTGGACGCCGAGAGCGTGCAGTGGCTGGAGCAGCACCTGGCCAAGTACCCGGGCACGGTGCTCGCCGTCACCCACGACCGGTACTTCATGGAGAACGTCGCCGAGTGGATCCTCGAGCTCGACCGTGGCCGGGCCTACCCGTACGAGGGAAACTACTCCACCTACCTGGCGAAGAAGGCGGAGCGGCTGGCCGTGGCCGGTCGCAAGGACGCCAAGATGAAGAAGCGGCTGGAGGACGAGCTCGACTGGGTCCGGCAGAACGCGAAGGGCCGGCAGGCCAAGCAGAAGGCCCGGCTCTCCCGGTACGAGGAGATGGCCACGGAGGCGGAGAAGACCCGCAAGCTGGACTTCGAGGAGATCCAGATCCCGCCGGGCCCACGGCTGGGCAGCGTGGTCGTCGAGGCGTCCGACCTCACGAAGGGCTATGGCGACCGGGTGCTGATCGACGGCCTGTCCTTCGCGCTGCCGCGCGGCGGCATCGTCGGCATCATCGGGCCGAATGGTGTCGGCAAGACCACGCTGTTCAAGACGATCGTCGGCATGGAGCAGCCGGACAGCGGGTCGGTCCGGGTCGGCGAGACGGTCAGGATCTCCTACGTCGACCAGAACCGTACCGGGATCGACCCGCGCAAGACGCTCTGGGAGGTGGTCTCCGACGGGCTCGACCACATCCGGGTAGGCAACGTGGAGATGCCGTCCCGGGCGTATGTCAGCGCGTTCGGGTTCAAGGGGCCGGACCAGCAGAAGCCGGCAGGTGTGCTGTCCGGCGGCGAGCGTAACCGGCTCAACCTGGCGCTTACCCTGAAGATCGGCGGCAACGTGCTGCTGCTCGACGAGCCCACCAACGACCTTGACGTGGAGACGCTGTCCAGCCTGGAGAACGCGCTGCTGGAGTTCCCCGGCTGTGCGGTGGTGGTCTCCCACGACCGGTGGTTCCTGGACCGGGTCGCCACCCACATCCTCGCCTGGGAAGGTACCGAGGACACCCCGGCCCGCTGGTTCTGGTTCGAGGGCAACTTCGCCGCGTACGAGGCCAACAAGGTCGAACGGCTCGGCGCGGAGGCGGCACGCCCGCACCGGGTAACCTACCGCCGCCTCGCCCGCTAGCCCGCCGGGAGCCCAGACGCGCGCTGGCGGCGTTGTCGGGCCGCTCGCCTGGCGTACCACGCCACGCGGCCCTCCGCCTGGCCGTCTGGGCTCCCGGCGGTGCCCGGGTGGGCGTGCGGTGGCGGTGTGGTCGGGCTGCTCGGGTGGTGTTCCACGCCACGCGGCTCTCCGCCTGGCCCGTCATACTGGGGGTATGGCGCGTCACAGGTACCTTTGCCCGATGCGGTGGGCCGACCAGGACCCGTACGGCCATGTGAACAACACCCAGTACCTGGCCTACCTCGAACAGGCCCGGGTGGACCTGTTCTTCCGGCAGGCCGGAGAGCAGGGGCTGGCGTCGTTCGAGCGTGGCGTGGTGATCGCACGGCACGAGATTGACTACCTGCGCCAGGTGGTGTACCGCGCTGAGCCGTTGTGCGTCGAGCTGTGGTGCGCCGCAATCCGGGCGGCGTCGTTCGTCGTCGAGTACGAGATCTACGACGGCCCGGCCGTCGGGGCGCCGCTGGTCGCCCGGGCCAGGTCGCGGTGCGTGCTGTACGACCTGGCGGCGGAGCGGCCCCGCCGGCTGGACGAGGCCGAGCGGGCCTTCCTCGAAGCACACGCCGAGCCGGCCGCGGGGGCGGCATGAGCGACCGGCCCGAAAGCGCCCGGTCGGCTGTCGCTGCCGGTCCGGCAGCCAGCCCGGCACCACCCAGCGCCGGGCTCACGCTGGGTGGCGTCGGCGACGTGGCTGACCTCGCGGCGTTCTGTGCCCGGGTGCTGAGGCTCGATCCGCGCGGGCTGGTCCGGCTGCGCGGCGCCGCCGACCGCACCACGGCTTACAGCCGGCTCCCGCTTGATGTCCTGGTCAGCCGCACCGTACACAGTGTCCAGCCGGGCACCGACCGCACCTACGCCGCGCACGACCTGCTCGCCGCCCTCGACCGCGCGCTCCCGATGGAGACCGGCACCATCACCGTCGCGGCACCGGCGCACCGGGACACCGAGTGGCGCGGCATGCTGCCGCTGGCGACGGGCTGGCGGCGGCTGGAGGTGATCCCGGCCGCCGCGATCGAGCGGACCGTCCGGGCCGGGATGGCGGCGTTCGAGTCGGCCCGCGGTGGGCCGGGCGCTACCGTGGTCGGCGAGGCGTTGCTCGACCATGAGGCGCTCCGGGTCGACGACGGCGACCGGACGGTCATCCTGCCGCTGCGAGTGCTGCACGCGGCCTGGCGGATGGGCTTCCTCGGCGCCCCCGCCAAGGCCGGTGACCCTCCCAGAGCCGGCGATCCCGACTGCGGCGTCAGCGTGGCCGGCGGCTGGGTTCGGCTGGCCGCGCCGTACGGGTCGGTCTACCACCGCCGTACGCCCGCCCTCGCCCTCGGTGCACGCCGACCCTCGGCGCCGACCCTTGGTGCATGCTGACCCGCGCACCGCGTCCTCGGCGATGCGCACCACGAGCACCGCTCAGGCGAGCCAGACCGCGGTGTCCGGCGGCAGCCCGCCACCGTCCAGCGGTCCGGAGGTGAGGATCAGGTCGCCCGGCGGCATCGGCACCGACGTGTCGCTCGCGTTGAGTGCGCACACCAGCCCACCGCTGCGGCGGAACGCCATGCATCCCTCCGGCGCGCCGAACCACTCCACCTCGTCGCCGCTGACCGCCGGGTGCTCGCGGCGCAGCTCCAGCGCCTGCCGGTACAGCGACAGCATCGAGCCGGGGTCGTCCAACTGGGCCTCGACGGACAGCTCTCCCCACCCAGCCGGCATCGGCAGCCAGGTCAGCGAGCCACGGCTGAACCCGTACGGCGGCGCCACGCCCCCCCACGGCAGCGGCACCCGCTCCGCGTCCCGGCCGCGCTGGATATGCCCGGACCGTTCCCAGACCGGATCCTGCAGGGCCGAGTCGGGCAGGTCGACGTTGGCCAGCCCGAGCTCGTCGCCGTTGTAGATGTACGCCACGCCCGGCAGCGCGAGCTGGAGCAGCGCCGCCGCCCGGGCCCGGCGCACCCCCAGCTCGCCGCCGCCGTACCGGGTCACGTGCCGGGAAACGTCGTGGTTGGACAGCACCCAGGTGGGCGGGGCGCCGACCGACTGCATCGCGGCTAGCGAGTGGGTGATCGCCTCAGTGAACGCCCGGGCGTCCCACGCGGCCTCCAGCAGCAGGAAGTTGAACACGAGGTGCAGCTCGTCCGGCCGGGCGTACCGGGACAGCCGCTCGTCGTCGGTCACCCACACCTCGCCGGTCACCACCCGGTCCGGGTACTTGTCCGAGACCCGCCGGATCATCCGATGTAGGTCATGCACCCCGTCGTCGTCGAAGCGTGGGTCCATCGCGTGCTCGAGGTGCTGCAGGATCGGGGCGGACAGCGGCTGTGCCATGTCGGCCAGGTCGGCCGGCTTGGCCATCCCGTGCGCGACGTCGATGCGGAAGCCGTCCACCCCCCGGTCCAGCCAGAACCGCATGGTCTTCTCGAAGTCCGCGACCACCTCAGGGTTCGCCCAGTTGAGGTCGGGCTGCTCCGGGGCGAACAGGTGCAGGTACCACTGCCCGTCCGACGTGGGGCTCCACGCCGGCCCGCCGAAGACGGACTGCCAGTTGTTCGGCGGGGCGGTGCCGTCCGGCCCACGCCCGTCCCGGAAGTAGTACCGCTCCCGCGCGGGGCTGCCCGGCAGCGACGCTAGCGCCTCGGTGAACCACGGATGGTGATGCGAGGTGTGGTTCGGGATCAGGTCGATGGTCACCCGCAAGCCGTCGGCGTGCGCCGCGCGGACCAGCTCGTCGAACGCGCGGAGGTCACCGAACTCCGGGTCGACGCCGCGCGGGTCGCTCACGTCGTAGCCGTGGTCGGCCATCGGCGAGGGGTAGAACGGCGTGACCCACAGCGCGTCCACCCCTAGCAGGGTCAGATAGCCCAACCGCTCCCGGATGCCGTCCAGGTCGCCGACGCCGTCGCCGTTGCTGTCGTAGAAGCTGCGCACATAGATCTGGTAGAAGACCGCGTTCTGCCACCACGCGACGCCGGAGGACGCCCGCCGGTGCCCGATGCTGGTCTGCTCCACGCGGTGCACGACTCACCTCGAAGTCGGGTTCACGGTCCAGAACGGGCCGGGACACCCGGGAGACCCAGGAGAGCGCCGCCCCGTTCATGGGGACCATACCGGGTACCGACGACAGAGAAGTCGCTTCCCCGTGAATGAGGACGCTCCGCCTGGGCTAGCCCGGCTGGTTCTGCAGGGACCAGGCCGCCGACTCCAGGTAGCTCCACAGCGTCTCGCGCTGCTCATCCGACAGCTCGATGGTGTCCACCGCGCGGCGCATGTGCGCCAGCCACGCGAGCCGCTCCCGTTCGCCGATCGCGAATGGCGCGTGCCGCATCCGGAGCCGGGGATGCCCGCGCTGCTCGGAGTAGGTCCGCGGGCCGCCCCAGTACTGCACCAGGAACATCCGCAGCCGCCGTTCGGCGGTGGCCAGGTCTGGATCCGGGTAGAGCGGACGGAGCACCGGGTCGTCCGCCACGCCCGCGTAAAACTCCGCGACCAGCGCGCGGAAGGTCTCCTCGCCGCCGACCTGCTCATAGAACGACGGCTCCGGCTGCCCTGAGATCTGCACGTCCCTGATCCTACGGACGAACGCGCGTCCGCACCGCGTCACCGGCCCCGGTGGAAGTCGTCGCGCGGCCAGAGCAGCACGGCCGCACCGGCCACCACCACCGTGCCGACGATGCCGCACCAGCCGACCACGGTGCCCGCGCCGACGCCGGCCCGGTCCACCACCAGGCCGGCACCGAGCATGGCGGCACCCTGCAGGGCCTGCACCCCAGCCTGTGCCACGCCGAACGCCCGGCCGCGGAACTCGGCCGGCACGGCCCGGACGAACAGCGCGTTCAACGGCGCGCTGAACCCGCTGCCGAGCCCGGCCAGGAAGATCAGGACCAGCACCACCCCGGTCGACCGGACGGCTACGACCGGGATCAGCGCGATCATCGAGAGCATTGCGAACGGCACGATCAGCCGCATCCGCCGTTCCGGCGAGACCCACCGGGCCAGCAGGAACGCCCCCAGCGCGAGACCGAGGGGGCCAGCGGCGAGCAACATCCCCACCGTGGCTGGCCCACCGTGCAGCGCCTGGGCGAACGGCGCCGCGATGCCCTCGTAGGCGTAGCCGAACGCCGACGCCAGCCAGAACAGCGCCACGTAGGCACGCAGCACCTTGTCGCCGAAGACGATCCGGACCCCGGCCACGGTGTCCCGCAGCGCGTTGAACCGGACCTTCTGGGTGCTCGCCGCGGGCAGGTCGGGCACGCCGCGCAGGATGAGCAGGGCGGAGATCAGGAAGGTGGCCACGTCGGCCAGCAGCGCGCCGCGCACGGTGATGAGGAGCACCGCCGCGCCCCCGACCAGGAAGCCGGTGACCTGGGCCAACTGCCGGACCAGCGCGTCCAGGCCGTTCGCCACGACGTACCGGTCACCCTCCAGCAGGTCGGGCATCATCGCGGCCCGGGCCGAGGAGAACGGCGGGGAGAACAGGGTGGCCAGGAACAGGATCCCGATCAGCGCCGGCACCGGCATGTGCGGGATGGCCAGCGCGCCGACCAGCACGGCCCGGGCGAGGTCGCAGCCGACCAGCACCCGCCGTCGCGGCAGCAGGTCGGCGTACGACGAGAGCAGCGGGCCGCCGACGACCCAGGGCAGGAACGTGACAGCGAAGGTAGCCGCGGCCAGCGTGGCGGACCTGGTCGTGGTGTAGACGAGGACCGCCAGCGCCACCTTGGAAAGCTGGTCACCGGTCATCGACAGGACGTTGGCCAGGAAGAGGTGCCGGTAGGCCCGGACCGCGAAGACGTCCCGGTACGTCGCGGGGCGTTCGCGCGTCCGCGTCTCGGGCGGGCGTGGCGCGGTGGTGGCCCGACTGTCCGGCGCTGCCTCGTGGCCGGCGGGACCCAGCCCGGCGGCTGGTCCGCCCGAGCGTGGCGGGACGCCTTTCCCGGGTGGCGGTGATGCGTCGTCCGGTGAGTCGGCCGCGTCGTCGGCGGCAGGGGTTTCCTGACCATCCGCGGGCGCCCGACGACCGTGCACATTCCGCATGGCCAACAGTCTGCCGTATCGATGCCGTCTGGCGCAGCCTGGGGCGCCTGAGCGGACGCCCACGCGGTAGCCAACGTGGACTATCAGATGTGGAACATGAGAGGCCTATCTCGCCGGTGGGCCTTCGGCGTGGATGTGGATGTGCTCAGTGGAACAGGGCATGCTGACATCTTCGGCGTCGAACCGGTCTATGATTCGGCGCCGCAGCTCCCGGCCGACCCGCCATTGTTCACCTGGCCGCACCTTAACGGTCAGCCGGAGGACCACGCCGTCTGGGTTGATCTGCTCTACGCCGAGATACTTCGGATCCTCCAGCACCGACTGGGACCAGTCATCGTCAGCCCGCAGCGTCTCGGCCGTCTCCCGCATGATGTGGCCCGCCCGCTCTAGGTCGGCCCCCTGTGCCACTGGCACGTCGAGCACCACCCGGGCGAAACCCTGTGACTTGTTGCCGACCCGAATGATCTCTCCGTTGCGGACGTACCAGACGGTGCCATATATGTCCCGCAGCCGGGTGACCCGCAGGCCGACCTCCTCGACGCTGCCGGTCGCCTCACCGACGTCGATGACGTCACCGACGCCGTACTGGTCCTCCAGCAGCATAAAAACCCCGGAGATGAAGTCCTTCACCAGGTTCTGGGCACCGAAGCCGAGGGCGACGCCGACGATGCCGGCGCTGGCGATGATCGGCCCCAGGTTAAGGCCGAGCTCACCCAGGATCAGCATGAGGGCCAGTGCCAGCACCGCGAACGACGTGATGCTGCGCAGGATCGAGCCCAGTGTCTCGGCCCGTTGCTTGCGCCGTTCGGACAGTAAGGCGGTGCTTTCCCTGCCTTCTAGCAGCTTGGAGCCCTCCAGCAGCCCGGGCAGCGCCCGCTCCCGCAGCGGGCGCAGCAGCGCCGGCCCGGCGCCCTCGCCCGCCCGGGTGACCCGTTGGATCGCCCGGTTGACCAGTGCCCGGACGGCGAGCGCGAGCAGGACGATCAGGAGGATCCGGCCGGCTCCGATGGCCAGGCCCTGCCAGTGTTGGGCGAGCCACTCGCGGTGGGGGATGGCGAGGCGCAACGGCATGGAGGCCAGCTTTTCATGCCCGCCATCGACCCGCCGCACCGCCCGCCGCACCGCTCGCCGGTCCCGGGCGCCGGTCCCGCCCGCCGGTTCTGTCCGGTCCGGCCGCCCCTGTCCGGCCGGACCGGACAGGGGTCAGCCCAGCCGCAGCCCGAGCCGGGCGGCGAAGAACGCGAGCTGGTCCACGCTCAGCCCGACCGTGCGGCTGACCGCCCTCGCACCGTGCCCCACCTCGGTCTCCCGGCGCAGCAGCACAGGCCGGTCCGACGTCGTCGCGTGCTGCAGCGCGGCGCACATCTTGCGGGCGTGCATCGGGTCGACCCTCGTGTCGGACTCGAACGTGGTGAACATCACCGCCGGGTAGGCCACGCCGTCGCGCACCCGGTGGTACGGCGAGTAGCCGAGCAGCCAGCCCAGCTCGGTCGGGTCGGCGGCGGTGCCGTACTCGTCGTTCCAGGACAGGCCCAGGCCGAACCGCTCGTAGCGGACCATGTCCAGCAGCGGCGCGCTGCAGATCACCGCGGCAAACCGCTCCGGCCACTGGGTCAACGCAGCACCGACCAGCAGCCCGCCGTTGGACCCGCCGAGGATGCCGAGCTGGCCCGGGGTGGTCGAGCCGTCGTCGACCAGGCCGGCGGCTACCGCGGCGAAGTCGTCGAACACGTTCTGCTTGGCCGCCCGCATGCCGGCCCGGTGCCAGTGCTCGCCGTGCTCGCCACCGCCGCGCAGGTTGGCCACCACCCAGGCGCCGCCGCACTCGGCCCAGGCGAGCACGTTGGCCGAGTACGCCGGCGTGAGAGGCACGTTGAAGCCGCCGTAGCCGTAGAGGATCGCCGGCCTGGGCGCGGGTGTCCCGGCGGCACCGCCGGCCCTGACGGGCTTGGCGGGCTTGGCGATCACGAAGGCGTGGATCGGCGTGCCGTCCCTGGACGGGTAGTGCCGCTCGGTGACGGTGAGCCCGGACACGTCAACCGAACCGGGCGCGGCCGCCCAGGTGCGTACGGCGGTCGGGGTGTCCAGCGACCAGCCGAGCACCATCGGCGGCGTGAGGTAGTCGGTGTAGCCGATCCAGGCCTCCCGGCCGCCCTCGGGCCGCGAGGTCAGGCCGGCGACGCTGCCGAGGCCCAGCCCGGTCACCTCGCCCAGCTTCTCCCCGGCCGGGGACCACCAGGTCAGCCGGTTGCTGGCGTCGTGAGTGTGCGCGGCCAGCACCACGCCGTCCTCGAGGAGGGTGACGTCGGCCAGCGTCGCCTCGGCCTGCTCGGGCACCACGTCCCGCCAGTTGGCGTACTCCGGCGCGGCCGGGTCGGCCACGCACAGCCGGCCGCGGGGCGCGTCCCGGTCGGTCTCCAGGTAGAGCCGCCCGTCCCGCACCCAGCCGTAGAGCCGGGCGTCCACCCCGACCTGGATCTCCCGCAGCTTCGGCGGGCCAGCCGTCTCGAGCCCGGGCAGCCCGGGCCCGGGCGCCCGGGCAAGGTCGGCGATCCACACGTCGGTCCGCGGGGCGGTGCCGGCGGAGGCCGTCACGACCAGCCAGCGGCCGTCCCGGGACACCGCGGCGGTGTAGTAGTTGGTGATCTCCAGCCCGGCACCGTGGACCTCGACATCGGTGTCTGGGTCGGCGCCGACCCGGTGCCGCCATACCCTGCGGTGGTACTGCCGCTCCGCCGGGGGCAGCGACTCCGGAGCCAGCCGGCGTACGTAGTAGAGTTCCATGCCGCCCGGCAGCCAGGCGATCGGGGAGTAGCGGCAGCGGTCGATCGGGCCGTCGACCCGCTCACCGGTGGCGACATCCAGCACGTACAGCAGCGACTCCTCGTCGCCGCCGTGGGAAAGCTGGTAGGCCAGCCGGTCACCCTCGACGCTGGGCACCCAGGAGTCCAGCGTGGTGGTGCCGGTCGGGTCGACGGCGACCGGGTCGACCAGCACCCGCTCGACGCCGTCCGGCTCCCGCAGCACGAGCACGGCGTGCTCTTGGCCGGGCGCGCGCCGGGTGAAGTACGCCCGCTCGCCCCGCCAGAGGGGCACGCCTACCGAGCCGGCGGCCAGCAGCTCGACCAGCCGGCCGCGTAGCTGGTCCCGGCCGGGCAGCCCGGCGAGGTGGTCGGCGGCCAGCTTGTCCTGCGCGGCGGTCCAGGCCACCGTGCGCGGGTCCGCCGGGTCCTCGAGCCAGCGGTACGGGTCCGCGATATGCCGGCCGAACAGCTCGTCGACGATGTCGAGCCGATCGGCGGCCGGATAGATGTACGGCGTCACGGCAGCCGACTCTACGCATGGGTAACGACCGACGAGGCGAGTGGCGTGAATCGCGTGCAAATTCTCCGGTTCTCCGGTTCACTAGTTTGGCGCGGGAGGTGAGGCCGTGGCCCGAACGTCAGTCACGTTGCTTCTCAACGCGACGTACGAGCCGCTGTGCGTCGTGTCCTCCCGTCGTGCCGTTGTCCTCGTGCTCACCGACAAGGCCGTCCCGGTGGAGATTGGCGACGGTGTCCTGCATGCCGTCAGCCGCGCGGTGCCGGTGCCCAGCGTGGTCCGGTTGACCCGGTATGTTCGGGTTCCGTTCCGGATACAGGTCCCGCTGACCCGCAAGGCGGTGTTCGCCCGCGACGGCGGCCGCTGCGCCTACTGCGGGGCAGCGGCCACCAGCATCGACCATGTCGTCCCGAGGAGTCGGGGCGGTTTGCATGTCTGGGAGAACGTCGTCGCATCCTGCGGCCACTGCAACCACACCAAGGCCGACCGGCACGTCTCCGAGCTCGGCTGGAAGCTGCGGGTCGTCCCCAAGGCGCCCAGCGGGATGGCCTTCCGGCTGCTCGGCTCCCGGGCGCCGGATCCGCACTGGTCGACGTACCTCGGGGTGAGCGAGGCCGCCACCGCCTGACCGCGACCGGACGACCCGGGCTCAGGTGCCTCCCTGCCCGGCTGGCCCAGCTCGCCCGGCTCGCCGCTCGTTGTGGTCACCTCTCCGCCGTGTGGTCA
>DATILL010000016.1:0-2230 GCA_035476575.1 Mycobacteriales bacterium | reverse complement strand
TGCTCCTGGCCGGGGCGGCCGCGGCGGCCGGGGCGGGCGGGACGAGAGTGACCGGTTGCCCCTCGAGCAGGAACGCGGCCGGGGTCAGCGGGAAGACCCGGCGCTTGCCGTGCCGGTCCTCCAGGGTCACGGCGCCCTTCTCGAAGCCGACCACCGCGCCGCAGAAGCGGCCCTCGGAGTCCTCGACCACCAGGCCGCGCTCGGCCGCCACCGTCGGTACCTCGCGCCGGCCACCTCGCCGGCGTCCCGTCCCGCCGGCCAGCACGTCGGCGCCGTATTGCCTGCTCCGCACGGTATCTCCTCCGCTCGTATCCCTCAGCCGGGCCGCGGGCATAGCCGTACCTGCGGGCCAGCGTACCCAGCGGATCCCGGCTGGGATGCCGCCGACACGCGCTATCGCGGCCCAGGCCGGCCGGGCTACCATTTTGCTGTGGGCCATACCCAGAGCGGCGTCACCGAGAGCCTGGCCTGGGTATGGCCAGGTGCCCGTTCGCCTTGCTGTCACGCGCCGGGAACTTGCTAGACGCACTAGACTTAGCACTCGGGACCTATGAGTGCCAAGGAGGTGAACGCGTGCTCGACGACCGGAAACTGACGGTGCTCCGTGCGATCGTCGAAGACTACGTGTCCACCACTGAACCGGTGGGATCCAAGTCGCTTGTCGACCGGCATCACTTCGACGTGTCGCCCGCGACCATCAGGAACGACATGGCAGTACTCGAGGAGCAGGGTTTCATCGCGCAGCCGCACACCAGCGCCGGGCGGATACCGACGGACAAGGGCTACCGGCTCTTCGTCGACCGGCTGTCCAGCGTCAAGCCGCTGTCGGCGGCCGAGCGGCGCGCCATCGAGACGTTCCTGGCGGGTGCGTACAACCTCGACGACGTGGTGATGCGCACGGTGCGGCTGCTGGTCCAGCTGACCCGCCAGGTGGCCGTGGTGCAGTACCCGTCGCTGACCAGGTCCGCGATCAGGCACATCGAACTGGTTCCGCTCACCCCGCAGAAGCTGCTGCTGGTCCTCATCACCGACACGGGCCGGGTCGAGCAGTGCACCGTCGACCTGCCCGACCCCTGGGACGACGCCTCGGTATCCCACGTGCGCGCGGTCGTGAACACCTGCCTGGGCGGACATAAGCTGTCAGACGCCGCCGCGATGGTCAGCGACCTCGCCGAGCGGATCCCGGCCGGGGAGCGGACGAACGCCAACGCCGTGCTCGCCGTGCTGCTGGCCAGCCTGGTCGAGCGGAACGAGGAAAAGATTGTCTTCGGCGGAGCCGCTAACCTGGCCGCGCACGATTTCAGCAAGGGGTTGCGGGAAGTGCTTGAGGCCCTGGAAGAACAGGTGGTGCTGATGCGGCTGCTCGGGGAGGCGACCGAGCCCGCCATCCTGACCGTCAGGATCGGCGCGGAGAACGAGGTCGCGGGCCTGCAGTCCACGTCCGTGGTGTCCACGTGGTACGGGAACGCGGATCAGCCGCTGGCCAAGCTCGGCGTGCTGGGGCCGACCCGGATGGACTATCCCGGCACGATGGGTGCGGTCGGCGCGGTCGCCCGCTACGTCGGCCAGATCCTGGCGGAGTCCTAGTGGCCGCCGACTACTACGCGCTGCTCAAGATCCGCCGCGACGCGACCCAGGACGAGGTCAAGCGGGCCTACCGGCGGCTGGCCCGCGAGCTGCACCCGGACGTGAACCCCGACCCGGAGACGCAGGAGCGGTTCAAGGAGATCACCCAGGCGTACGAGGTGCTGTCCGACACCGACAAGCGCCGGATGTACGACATGGGCGTGGACCCGTTCGCGGCGAGCACGGCGGGCGCCGGCGCCGGCCCGTTCGGCGCGGGGTTCAACCCGCTGAACGACCTGCTCGACCAGTTCTTCGGCGCGGCGGGCGGCGGCGCCACGAGCCGCGGCCCGCGCAGCCGCGCGCAGCGCGGCCGCAACGCGACGATCAGGATCGAGCTGGAGCTCGCTGAGTGCTCGTTCGGCGCCACCAGGGAACTGACCGTGGACACGGCTGTGGTCTGCCCCACCTGCTCCGGTGAGGGAACCGCGCCGGGCACCCACCCGCAGACCTGTGACATCTGCGGCGGCCGCGGCGAGGTGAGCCAGGTCACCCGCTCGTTCATCGGCCAGGTGATGATGGCCCGGGTCTGCCCGGGCTGCGGCGGGTACGGCACCGTGCTGGTCCGGCCCTGCCCGGAGTGCGACGGCGACGGCCGGGTGCGGAC
>DATILL010000015.1:0-5228 GCA_035476575.1 Mycobacteriales bacterium | reverse complement strand
TCGGCGCGCAGACTGATGCGTGCATCCGCTCGACGCTGCACGGCGCGTTCGTCAGGGGGTACGACGCGACCCTTGTCAGCGACGCCCACACGACGGAGGACCAGACGGCGTGGGGGGCGCCGCCGCCCGGCCAGGTCATCGCGCACACGAACCTGTACTGGACCTACCAGACGGCACCGGGGCGGACGGCCGGGACGGTCGAGACCAAGGCTGTCGACTTCGGCGGCACGTCCTAAAGTAGCGACGCCCACAGCGAGCTGCTCCAGCAGCAAGCGGCGTTCATGCCGGCCAGCTTCTCGCCGACGTCGACATCTGCGGGCTAGCCCCGGTGTGCCCCGGTGTGCCCCGGTGTGCGTCCAGCGAGCGAGGATCCCCGCCACGTCCGGGACCACCACGCTGTGCGACGAAGCCCGGCTGGAGCGTTAGGCGTCGCATCGCTCCGTCATATCCGAGGTAGAGCACTGGAAAGAGCCACGATGAGAAGGATCATCATGATGATGTCGGTCTCCCTTGATGGCTTCATCGAGGGACCGGACCGCGAGATCGACTGGCCTCTGGTCGACGACGAGCTGCACAGCCACTTCAACGAGGAGCTCAGCGCGATGGGCGCCTTCCTGAACGGGCGGGTCACCTATGAGCTGATGGCCGGGTTCTGGCCGACGGCCGACACGGACCCCTCGAGCACCGGGCCCATGGTTGAGTTCGCCCGCATCTGGCGGGACATGCCCAAGGTCGTGTTCTCGAGGACCCTGGAGCGGGCCGGCTGGAACACCACTGTGGTCCGAGACCTCCTCCCCGAGAAGATCATGGAGCTCAAGGCGGCGCCCGGTGGAGACCTGGCGCTCGGCGGGGCCGACCTCGCCGCAGCTTTCATGCGACATGACCTGATCGATGAGTACAGGCTCTATGTCCACCCCGTCGTCATTGGACGGGGCAAGCCCCTGTTCCAGCCGTCCGACGCCAAGATCAGCCTCCGGCTCGCTGGGACCAGGACCTTCGGCAACGGCGTCGTCCTCCTCCGCTACCAGCGCCCCGACGCATAAGGCACGGTCCGTTTCAAGATCATGTTGTTGCGGGTCGAGGATGAGCGAGCCGGGGGTTCGACTGGCCTATCGCCCGGAGATCTCGTGCACCAGGAACGCCGCGGCCTGCTCACCGATCAGCATCGTGGGCGCATGCGTGTTGCCGGTCGTGACGCTCGGCATGATCGAGGCGTCCGCCACCCGCAGCCCGTCGACGCCGTGCACCCGCAGGGTCGGGTCGACAACGGCGTCGGCGTCGACGCCCATCTTGCAGGTGCCGACCTGGTGGTGATAGGTGCTCACGGTCTGCCGGAGGTACTCACGGAGCTGAGCCTCGGTCCGCACAGCAGGGCCGGGATAGGTCTCGGCCGCGCCCCACTCGCCGCGCAGGACGGTCGCGGAGCCGAGCTCGCGGCACAGGGTCGCCGCGGCGACGAGGGCGTCCAGGTCCGCGCCGCACTGCAACGTGGCCGGGTCAATGATCAGGTCGTCCGTCGGCTCCGGACCCGAGAGCCGGATGCTGCCCCGGCTCGCCGGGCGGACGATGCCGGCCTGCAGGGTGAACCCGCTCGGTGGTCCCTGCATACCCGGCTGGTACATCGGCACCGGGAAGTGCAGCGGCTGCACGTCCGGCACCAGCAGGCCTGGCCGGCTGCGCCAGAACAGGTGGGTCTGTGCCGGGCACAGCCCTGCCGACGGCCGTCCGAGCGGTACCTGGGTACCGAAGATGACCGGGGCGAGCACGTGATCATGCAGGTTCGCGCCGACCCCCGGCAGGTCGACCACGGTGTGGATGCCGTGTGCGCGGAGGTGGTCCGCGGCGCCGATGCCGGACAGCATCAACAGGCGCGGCGACTCGATGGCACCCGCGCAGACCACGACCTGGCTGTGCGCGGCCGCCGACTCCACCCTGCCGTCGCGCACCCACTCGACCCCGATGCAGCGGGTCCCGTCCATCAGCAGCCTGCGGGCCAGCGCGCCGGTGAGCACGCTGAGGTTCGCAGCGGCGAGCACCGGCGCGAGGTAGCCAGCGGCGGCGCTGTGCCTGCGGCCGTCCCGGATGGTGAGCTGGATCCTGGAAACGCCATCGGGGTGGCCGGAGTTGTAGTCCGGGTTGTACCCGACCCCGATCTCCTCGGCCGCCTTGATGAGCGAATCGTGGATCGGGTCCTGCTGGTACTCGGTCAGCACCGGGATAGGCCCCCCGGCACCGTGCAGCTCGTCCGCGCCGGCATCGAAGTCCTCGATGCCGCGGAACACGGGCAGCACGTCGTTCCACGACCAGCCATTGTTGCCGAGGTAGGCCCAGACGTCGTAGTCGGCCGCCGCGCCGCGGGTGTAGATCATGGCGTTGAGCGAGCTGGACCCACCGAGCACCCGCCCGCGTGGCCAGTGCAGCCGGCGCCCGGCGGCATGCTCCTGTGGCGCCGTCGCGTAGGCCCAGTCCTGCGCGGAGAACCACAGCTCGCCGAAGCGCAGCGGATCGTGGATGGCCGGGTTCAGGTCCGGCTCGCCCGCTTCGATCAGCAGCACCCGTACGCCGCTGTCGACCAGCCGCCTGGCGACCACGCAGCCGGCCGAGCCGGCGCCGACCACGATGACGTCGACCAGGTCGTCCACTGTGGAGTCCGACACCAGGCTCTCCTCTCACGACACCGGTCAGGCGGCGGTGAAGACCAGCACCGCGTTCTGGCCACCGAAGCCGAACGAGTTGCTCACCGCGACGTCGACCGTGGTGTGCCGTGCCGACTTGACCACGATGTCCAGCTCGATCTCCGGGTCCTGGCTGTCCAGGTTCGCCGTCGGCGGCACGGTCGAGTGCTGCATGGCAAGGACCGTCAGCGCCGCCTCGATCGCTCCGGCGGCACCGAGCGTGTGCCCGATGACACCCTTGGCTGAGGTGACCGCGGCCCGCTCACCGAGCACCCCGCGGAGCACCCTGGCCTCCGCCGCATCGTTCAGCGGGGTGGACGTGCCGTGCGCGTTGACATGATCGACATCCTCGGCCGCCACACCGGCGTCGGCCAGTGCCGAGCACAACGCCTGCCGCACCTGCGTGCCGTCCGGGTTGGGTGCGGTCATGTGGTACGCGTCCGCAGAGGCGGCATACCCGGCCAGCCTGGCCCGGACCGTCGCGCCGCGCGCCCGTGCGTCGGCCTCCCTTTCCAGCACGAGTATCCCGCTGCCCTCCCCGATGACGAACCCGTCCCGGTCCACATCGAACGGTCGCGACGCAGCCGCCGGGTCGTCCAGCCGGGTGGACAGCGCACCCATCTGCGCGAACCCGGTGACGATGAGCGGGCTGACTCCGGCCTCCGCGCCGCCGGTGACCACCACGTCACAACTGCCGGTACGCAGCAGCTCGCGTGCGGTCCCGATGGCGGTCGCGCCGGACGCACATGCCGTCGCGGTGACGAAGTTCGGCCCGGTGGCGTGGAGCTGCATGGCCAGGTGACCGGCGACCATGTTCGGCACGAGCATGGGGATCAGCAGCGCGGACACCGATGTCGGACCGCTGTCGAGCATCCTGCGGTGCTGCTCCTCCCAGGTGGCAACGCCGCCGAGCCCGCAGCCGATGACGATCCCGACCCTGGCCCCGTCCCAGGTTCGTGGGTCCAAGCCGGAGTCGGCGACCGCCTCGCGCGCGGCGGCGATGGCAAGCTGGACGAACCGGTCGTGCATCAGTGTGCTCCTGCGGCCGACGTGCTTGGCCGCCGAAAAGTCGGGCACCGTGCAGGAGATGTCCACCGGCAGGCCGGCCAGCGTGGGGTTCTTCGCGGCGGGCGAGGTCCCGCTGCAGACTCCACGCCAGCTCGCCTCGACACCGATCCCGGCCGCGGTGACCAGGCCAAGCCCGGTGACCGCGATGGCGGCACAGGTCATGATGCCGTCGCGGCGGCGACTGTGTCGTCGATGAGCTCGGCCGCCCGCCCGATGGTGTCCCTCGGCGACACGGTGTCCTCGCTGATCTCCACGCCGAGCTCCGACTGGATGACCAGCAGCAGCTCGACGAGAAATAACGAGTCCATGTCGAGATCCTCGAAGGTCACGTCCGGAGCCAGCTCCGCCCGGTCAACCTCGAACCGGCTGACCAGGATGTTGACCAGCCGGTCGTACGTCGAGTTCATGTCGACTCCTCTGCCTCTGATGGGTGCCGCCCGGGTGACCCCGGGTCAGGCTGGTGCCAGCTCCGGCCAGGTCAGTACGTTCGACCCCCAGGTCAGCCCGCCACCGAACGCGGTGAGCAGCACCCGGTCGCCGGGGTTGAGCGTCCCGCGGGTGTTCGCCTGGTCGAGCAGCAGCGGGATCGAGGCGGCCGCGGTGTTCCCCACCTCGTCGATGTTGCTGAGGTTCCGGGCTCGCTCGACGCCGAGCTCGTCGGCGAGGTGGTTGGTGATCCGCAGGTTTGCCTGGTGGCTGACCAGCTTGTCCACCTGGCTCACCTGCCACCCGGCGCGGCCCAACACGGCACGAGCGGAGGCCGACATCCGCCGTACGGCGTGCCAGAAGACCTCCTTGCCGGCCATCGCGAAGTAGTGGTCCTCCGGCGCGGCGTCCACTCCGGACAGTCGCTGCTGCGATCCGCCGGCCGGTACGGTGATCAGCTCGTTGCCCTCACCGTCGCTGCCGAGGTCGAACGGGCCGAGCGCGCCGGGCTCGTCCGTGTCGCCTGCCCGCAGCACCACCGCGCCCGCTCCGTCACCGAAGATGACCGAGGTGGTCCGGTCGCGGGGGTTGAGGATGCTGGAGTACGTCTCGGCGCCGATGACCAGAACCCGGTCCGCCGTACCGGTAGCGATCAGGCCGGCCGCGCTGGCGAGGCCGTAGATGAACCCGGTGCAGGCGGCGGAGACGTCGAAGGCGGCCATCCCGGTCATACCCAGCCGGGTGGCCACGGTGGGCGCGGTCGCCGGGCACGGCCGGTCCGGTGTCGTCGTCGCGAGAACTATGGCGTCTACGGTGGGCTGCCCCGAGGACTTCAGCGCCTTGGCGCCCGCTCCGACGGCCAGATCGGACGTGGTCATCCCGGTGCTCGCGAAGTAGCGCTGCCGGATACCGGTCCGCGATCGGATCCATTCGTCTGAGGTGCCCGATGTGGCCAGCTCGGCGTTGGGCACGGCCCTCGGCGGCAGGCAGCTCCCAAGCCCCACCAGCACCGCCGCGCGGCTCACTGCCGACCGCCGTACGGTGGGCAATGGTGCAGTC
>DATILL010000014.1:0-17515 GCA_035476575.1 Mycobacteriales bacterium | reverse complement strand
CCCGGGCCAGCGTCCCTGGCGGGCTCCTCGTCGGGCATTCCAGGCCCCTTCCGTTTCCGTCACATAGTTTCTACAAGTCTCGTAGATGTTCTACATTATTTGTAGAACACCGGCGGACTCAACTACGAGCCTACGGCACCGCCCGCTCCGCAATCCCAGCCAAAGGTGGTACTGCATGTCGCACCTGACCTACCTGGAGGCCGCCGTCGTCGGGCTCGTCCAGGGCGTGTCCGAATTGTTCCCTGTTTCCAGCCTCGGGCACAACGTGCTGATCCCGGCCCTGATCGGCGGCTCGTGGGAAGCTGACCTCGACGTGGCTAAGCCCGAGTCGCCGTACCTGGCGTTCATCGTCGGGCTGCACGTGGCCACCGCCGCGGCGCTCCTGCTGTACTTCCGCGCGGACTGGGCGCGGCTGATGGCCGGCCTGGTCACCAGCGTGCGGTACCGGCGGCTGTCCACCCCGGACGAACGGCTGATCTGGCTGCTGGTCGCGGCCACCGTCCCGGTCGGTATCGCCGGGCTGGCCCTGGAGCACACCTTCCGCACCGCCCTGTCCCGGCCGGTGCCCGCCGCGCTGTTCCTGGCCACCAACGGCCTGGTCCTGCTCGCCGGGCAACACCTGGCCGACCGGCAGGCACGGTCGCGGCGCGCTGAGCGCGTCCGGGTACCGGCCGGTGCGCCCGAGGAGCCGGGCCTGGCCGAACGGCGACCGGACGAACGGCAACTGGCCGAGCGCCGGGCGGGCGAACGGCGGGCCGGCGTGCTGGCCGACTCGCGGCTCGCCCGGCTGGCGCTCGGCCGGGCGGTGCTGGTCGGGTGCGCGCAGGTCCTGGCGCTGGCCCCGGGCATCAGCCGCAGCGGTGCCACCATGGTCGCCGGGATGAGCGCCGGCCTGGCGGAGGGCGACGCAGCCAGGTTCTCCTTCCTGCTGGCCACCCCCGTGATCGCCGCCGCCGGGCTGCTGAAGCTGCCGGACCTGGTCGGGCCGCTGGGCGCCGGCATCCACGGCCAGGTGCTGCTCGGCACGGCGCTGTCCTTCGCCGGGGCGTACCTGTCGGTGGCGTTCCTGACCCGGTACTTCCGCAGCCACTCGCTACGCCCGTTCGCGTGGTACTGCCTGGCCGCCGCCGCGGTCTGCCTCGCCGTGCTCGGCATCCGATAGCTGCCGGCACCTGACATCTGCCGGCGCCGGACCGGCCAGCCATCCTGGACCGGTCCGGGCCGGGAGCCGGATCTCCACCCGGGCGCCCCCCTCGGCCCGGTTGGTGGCGGTGGCCGTCCCGCCGTGCGCCGCGGCGATCTCGGCCACGATGGCAAGCCCCAGCCCACTCCCCCCGTCGGTGGCCGACCGGCTCGGCTCAGCCCGGCGGAACCGCTCGAAGGCGTACGGCAGGAACGCGGGTGGGAACCCCGGGCCGGAGTCCTCCACCGTCACCACGACACCGGACCCGGTCGCCGCGGCCCACAGCGACACCCGGCCAGCCGGCGCGGTGGCCCGGATGGCGTTGGACAGCAGGTTGTCCAGCGCCCGGCGGAGCGCCCGCGGGTCGACGTCCGCGACCAGCCCGGCCGGCGCGCCCACGACGATCGTGACCTGCCCGGCGACCGCCCGTGACCCGCTGGCCGCCTCCGCCAGCACCCCGGCCAGCTCGGTCCGCCGCGGCTGCACCAGCAGCGCGGCACCGTCCGCGCGGGCCAGGAACAGCAGGTCGTCAGCCAGCCGGGACAGCCGCTCGACCTCGGCGCGCGCGTGCCGCACCGCCTCGGCCAGCTCCGCGCGGCCGCGGCCCGGCCGGTCGGCCAGCTCCAGCTCGACCCGCAGCACCGACAGCGGCGTACGCAGCTCGTGCCCGGCGTCGGCGACCAGGTCCCGCTGCCGGGCGAGGCTGCGATGCAGCCGGTCCAGCAGCGCGTTGAAGGTGCGGGCCAGCGCGGCGAGCTCGTCCTGCGTGGCCGGCTCGGTGAGGCGGCCCGCCGGGTCGTGCGCGCCCAGCTCCGCGGCGTCCCGCCGCAGCCGCTCCACCGGGCGCAGTGCCGCGCCGGAGGCCAGCCACGCTCCGGCCGCGACCAGCCCCAGCACCACCACCCCGCCGACCAGCATGCCGCGGTCCACCTGGTCCACCGCCTCCTTCGCGGTGCCCTGGTCGGTACCGACGACGATCACCCAGGTGCCGTCGCCTCGGCGCACCGGCGCGGCCAGCAGCCGTACCCGGACGGCCCCCTCCGCCCGGGTCAGCCGCAGCCGGCCCGACCGCGCCTGGGACAGCTCGGCGGCCGTCAGCGGCGCCTCGGGCAGGTTCCGCGGGTGCACCATGGCCAGCCCGCCGGCCGGGTCGTACACCGCGGTCAGCGCCTCCAGCGCGCCGAGCCCGCCGCTGACCGGCGCCACATTGGGCGGCTGGTCGGGCAGGTCCGGACGGCCGGGCTGCCCCAGCGCCGCGGCCAGCGGGGCCAGCCGCGCGTCCAACGCCACGTCCAGGCTGGTACGCAGGCCCGCCCGGAGCTGCAACGTGAAGATCACCGCGCCGGCCAATCCGAGCACCAGCGCGGCGAAGGTGTACACTGCCACCAGCCGCGCCCGGACCGAGCGCGGACGCGGCAGGCCGAACACCCTCATCCGGGCTGGCCGGGCGACCCGGCCGGGCCAGGCTCGAGCTCGCCCGCCGCGGTGGAGGCACCCAGCCGGTACCCGACCCCGCGCACCGTACGCAGGTCGTCACGGCCCCACGGCCGGTCGACCTTACGACGCAGGTATGCCACGTACTGGTCCACCACGTTGCTGGCCGGGTCGAAGTAGACGTCCCACACATGCTCGAGGATCCGCGTCCGCGACAGCACCTGCCCGGGATGGCGCATGAACAACTCGAGCAGGGCGAACTCCTTGGCGGTCAGGTCGACCGCGCTACCGGCCCGGCTGACCGTGCGCGCCGCCGGGTCCAGCGCCAGGTCACCCACTCTTAGCACCACCGGCCGGGCCGTGGCACCGCGCCGCACCAGCGCCCGGGTCCGGGCCGCCAGCTCCCCGAATGCGAACGGCTTCACCAGGTAGTCATCCGCGCCCGCGTCCAGGCCCCGGATCCGGTCCCGCACCGCGTCCCGCGCCGTCAACATCAGCACCGGCGCCCACCGCGACGCCGCCCGCAGCCGCCGGCACACCTCGAACCCGTCCAGCCCTGGCAACATCGCGTCCAGCACGATCATGTCGTACTCGTGCTCCTGCGCCAGCCACAGCCCCTCCGGCCCGTCCGCGGCCACATCCACCGCGTAGCCCTCCTCCGACAGGCCACGCCGCAGCAGCACCGCCATCCTGACCTCGTCCTCCACGACCAGCAGCCGCATCACACCATCCAACCGGACAGGCCAACCACACAGGCCAACCGCACGGGCCCGAGCATCCCGCCTGAGTATGTGTCCCCGATGTACGAGCGAACCGCCGAACCCGGACATTGCCAGTCGCCTGGCAGGTAATCATCGTGGCGCCCGAGGAGTTGGTGAGCTTTTCCACAGGTGGCCCGTAACAGCTCTCCCGGTATCACCGGCCGGTGCGCCGTTCTCTGTCCGGCATGGGATGCCTCTCCAGTTGGGCAGGCCCACAGTCCGCCGGCAAAGGAGCCTGTGCGATGTCTGATCTCGGTGCCAACCAGTTCACGTTCGTCGGTTACGGAGTACGGATCGTCTTCACCACCGAAACGCCCGGGCCGGTGATGCAGGGCAAGGAAGGCGGGGTGCTTGAGTACCACAGCGCGGATGGCAACAGGGTCTTCACCGGGCAGTCGGAGATTGCCCGCCAGGAGGGACCGCTGGGAACTCTCGTCACCGTCGTCCTCAGGCCGAGGGGAGATACCGGCGGCCTCACCGCGACGGTGCTGATCCCGCAGGTCTCAGGGGTAACCCGCGAGGCGGGCGTCGACTTCGACACCGTCCTGATCCGAGCCGCGAGCAGGGGCAACCTCCAAGGACCCGGACCGGCGCTCACCTACACCGTCACCGACCTCAGGGCGACAGCGAGAAGCGTCATACTGCCGCTGTGAACGACCGCCCGACCTTCACCCGGCGATCATCGAGTTGGTGGGGCTGTAAGAGATCAACTAGCCCCACTAGCTCGATGATCGTCGGAAAGAGGCGGCTCGGCGATGATCGCCTTGCGCGTGCGGGTCATGCGAACCGGTCCTCGGCGGCCGGCGGCGCCTGGGCATCACGTTCCTGGGCATCCCGGGGTGCGAATGCGGGTGGGTGCGCGGCGGGCAGGGTGAGGGTCATGGTGAGGCCGCCGCCGGGGGTGTCGTCGGGTTCGAGGGTGCCGCCCATGGCTTCGAGCAGGCCACGGGAGAGTGCGAGGCCGAGGCCGACGCCGGTGTCGTTGTCGTGGTCGCCGAGTCGTTGGAAGGGTAGGAAGACCCGGTCGCGGTCGTGGTGGGGGATGCCGGGGCCGCGGTCGACCACCCGGATCTGTACGGTGTCGCCGAGTGCGCTGGCCGAGACCAGGACGGGTGCCCCGGGGGGGTTGTACCGGGTGGCGTTGCCGATCACGTTGACCAGCACCCGCTCCAGCAGGCTCGGGTCGGCGACCGCCTCGGGCAGGTGGCCCGGGATCTGGACCCGCACCGGCTGTCCCGCCGGGCCGAGGTCGTCCAGCGCCTGGGCCACGGCGTCCGCCACGGCCAGGTGCTGGGTGGACAGGCCGAGCGCGCCGGCTTGGAGGCGGCTCATGTCGAGCAGGTTGGCGACCAGCTTGTCGAGCCGGTCGTGCGACTCGATGGCGGTGGCAAGCAGCTCGCGGCGTTCCTCCTCGGTCCAGGTGAGGTCGGGGGTGGCGAGGCTGTCGACGGCGGCCTTGGCGGAGGCCAGCGGGGTGCGTAGGTCGTGGCTGACGGCGTTGAGCAGTGCGGTGCGCATCCTGTCGGCCTCGGCCAGCGGTTGAGCCTTGGCGGCCTGCTCGGTGAGCCGTTGCTGGCGTAGCGCGACGGCGGCCTGGGCGGCGAAGGCCTCCAGGATCCGGCGGTCCAGGGCGGGCAGGGTGCGGCCGCGCAGGACCAGGGCGAGGTCGGTGCCGACGGGAATGTCGGTGTCGGCGTCGTCGGGGCTGGTCGAGGGTGGGCCGCCGGTGGTAGCGGCGACCTGCCAGGCGTGCGGGTTGTGTTGCAAGTCAGGGCCGGGTGGGGTGTCGGGTCGCCGTTCGAGCAGGGTGACGGCGGTGAGGCCGAAGGTTTCCCGGAGCCGTTCGAGCAGCGTGGGCAGGGCGTGCTCGCCGCGGAGCACGCTGCCGGCCAGGGTGGACAGGACCTCGGCGTCGGCGCTGGCGCGGGCGGCCTCGCGGGTGCGCCGGGCGGCCAGGTCGACCACGGCGCTGACCGCGGCGCCGACCAGCAGGAACGCGACCAGCGCGAGGAGGTTCTCCTGGTCGGCGATGGTGAGCTGGTGGATCGGCAGGGTGAAGTAGTAGTTGAGCAGCACCGACCCGGCGACCGCGGCCAGCAACGCCGGGTAGAGGCCGCCGACCAGCGCGATCGCCACGACGGCGACCAGGAAGATCAGGATGTCGCTGGGCAGGGAGAGGGTGGGCCGCAGGTTGGCCAGCAACCAGGTGAGCAGCGGCAGCCCGGCCACCGCCAGCAGCAGCCCGGCCAGCCGCCGGCGGAGGGTCAGCGTGCCGGTCAGCCGGATCTCGCGGCGGGCGCCGTGCCCGACGTGCTCGTGGGTGACCAGGTGCACGTCGATCGGGCCGGACAGCTCGGTGGTGACGGCTCCGACGCCAGGGGAGAACATCCGGGCGGCCCGGCCACGGCGGGAGGCGCCGAGGACGAGCTGGGTGGCGTTGACGCCGCGGGCGAAGTCGAGCAACGCGCGGGGCACATCGTCGCCGACGACCTGGTGGTAGGTGCCGCCGAGGCTTTCCACCAGGGTCCGCTGCCGGGCCAGGTTGGCCGGGCTGGCGTCGGTAAGGCCGTCGCTGCGGGCCACGTGGACGGCGAGCAGGTCGGCGCCCTTGGACCGGTCGGCGATCCGGGAGGCGCGGCGGATGAGGGTGTCGCCCTCGGGGCCGCCGGTCAGCGCGACGACGACGCGTTCGCGGGCCTCCCAGGTGCCGCCGATGCCGTGCTCGGCGCGGTAGGCGTCGAGCTGCTCGTCGACCGTATCGGCCAGCCAGATCATCGCGAGCTCGCGCAGCGCGGTGAGGTTGCCGATGCGGAAGTAGTTCCCGAGCGCGGCGTCGACCTTCTCCGGCGGGTAGATGTTGCCGTGCGCCATCCGGCGGCGCAGCGCCTCGGCGGTCATGTCGACCAGCTCGACCTGGTCGGCCCGGCGGACGACCTCGTCCGGCACGGTCTCGTGCTGGGTGACGCCGGTGATCTGCTTGACGACGTCGTTGAGCGACTCCAGGTGCTGGATGTTGACCGTGGAGACGACGTCGATGCCGGCGTCCAGGATCTCCTCGATGTCCTGCCAGCGCTTGGCGTGCGCCGAGCCGGGGATGTTGGTGTGCGCCAGCTCGTCGACCAGGGCGACCTGGGGCCGGCGAGCCAGGACCGCCGCGGTGTCCAGCTCGGTGAAGGCCGCCCCCCGGTAGGTCATGGTCTTGCGACCGACGACCTCCATGCCCTCCAGCAGCGCGGCGGTGTGTGGCCGGTCATGGGTCTCCACGAAGCCGACCACCACGTCGGTGCCACGCTCGGCCCGCCGGCGGCCCTCGCCGAGCATCGCGTAGGTCTTGCCCACCCCGGGGGCGGAGCCGAGGTAGATGCGGAGCTTCCCCCGGGGTGTCATCGCGGTCATCGTCCTACCCGTGCGCCGGGTACCGTGTGTCGAGGTCGAGGTTCAGCCGCACGACGTTGACCCATGGCTCGCCCATGAACCCCAACGCCCGCCCGGTGGTGTTCCGCGCGACCAGTGCGAGCACCTGGTCGGTGGTGACCGACCGGGCCTTCGCGACCCGGGCCACCTGCAGCCGGGCGTAGGCGGGTGAGATGCCCGGGTCCAGGCCGCTGCCGCTGGCGGTGACCGCGTCGGCGGGCACCGCCGGGCTGGCCGGGGCGTCGCCGCGGACCGGCACCACGTCGCCGGCCGCGTAGTCCTCGCCGAACATGGCGCACTCGACCGGTACGCCCTGGTACGTCGCGACGAACGCCGTCGCCGGGCAGGCCTCGTTCAGGCTGACCACCCGGGTGACGTGCCCGTCGCCGGTGTGCCGGCCGAACACCGCCAGCACCGCGCCGACACCGCTGGGGGTGCAGAACGGCCGGGCGCCGCTGACGCCGTCCAGCTCGCCGACCGCCTTGCTGCGGGCGCAGACCTGGGTGAGCAGGCTCTGCTTGCCGGTGTCGCCCGCGACCGCCGGGTCGGGCAGGGTGTCGACGACGCTCTCCGGGCCGAGGTTGCTGGCGCTGGTGGCGGTCGGGTCGTAGCCGTCACCGGCCGCCGACGGCCGGGGCTGGAAGTACTGCGGCAGCGGGTTGCCGCCGGCGTCGGTGAACGCCTGCCCGATGATCGCGCTGCCGACGACCCGCCCGCCGGCCGCTGTGACCAGCGACCCGTTGGCCTTGTCTCTCAGGCCGGGGAGCTGGGCGATGCCGGTGACGGCCAGCGGGTAGACCACCCCGACGGCGACGGTGAACACGAGCAGCGCACGCGCCGCCGCGAGGTGCTGGCGGAGCCAGGTGGGTAGCCGCATCAGGACATCCCGGGAAGGAGCTGGATGATCAGGTCGATGAGCTTGATACCGACGAACGGCGCGACGATGCCGCCCAGCCCGTACAGGTAGAGGTTCCGGGACAGCAGCGTGCTCGCCGAGCTGGGCCGGTACCGCACGCCGCGCAGCGCCAGCGGGATCAGCGCGACGATGATGACCGCGTTGAAGACCACCGCGGACAGGATCGCCGACTGCGGGCTGTGCAGCCGCATGATGTTCAGCGTGTCCAGCCCCGGGTAGACTGCGGCGAACATGGCCGGGATGATCGCGAAGTACTTGGCGATGTCGTTGGCGATGGAGAACGTCGTCAGCGCGCCGCGGGTGATCAGCAACTGCTTGCCGATCTCGACGATCTCGATCAGCTTGGTCGGGTTGGAGTCCAGGTCGACCATGTTCCCGGCCTCCTTCGCGGCCGAGGTGCCGGTGTTCATGGCCACGCCGACGTCGGCCTGCGCGAGCGCGGGGGCGTCGTTGGTCCCGTCGCCGGTCATCGCGACCAGCTTGCCGCCCTCCTGCTCGCGCTTGATCAGGGCCATCTTGTCCTCGGGCCTGGCCTCGGCGAGGAAGTCGTCCACGCCGGCCTCGTCCGCGATCGCCTTCGCGGTCAGCGGGTTGTCACCGGTGATCATCACAGTCCGGATGCCCATCCGGCGCATCTCCTCGAACCGCTCCCGCATGCCCTGCTTGACCACGTCCTTCAGGTGGACGACGCCGAGCACCCGGGCCGGCGTCCCGTCCCGGCACTCGGCCACCACCAGGGGCGTGCCACCGGAGGCCGAGATGCCGTCCACGATCGCGCCGACGTCCTCGGTCGGGTGGCCGCCGAGCTCCCGCACCCACCTCATCACCGCGGTCGCGGCGCCCTTGCGCACCTGCACGCCGTCCACGTTGATGCCCGACATCCGGGTCTGTGCGGTGAACGCCACCCACTCGGCATGGACCAGCTCGCCCGGGCTGCGCTCGCGCAGCCCGTACTCGGTCTTGGCGAAGACCACCACGGACCGGCCCTCCGGCGTCTCGTCGGCGAGGCTGGAAAGCTGCGCCGCACTGGCCAGCTCGGCCTGCTCCACCCCGCCGACCGGCACGAACCGCGACGCCTGCCGGTTGCCCAGGGTGATGGTGCCGGTCTTGTCCAGCAGCAGCGTGTTCACGTCGCCGGCCGCCTCGACCGCCCGCCCGGACATCGCCAGCACGTTGCGCTGCACCAGCCGGTCCATCCCGGCGATCCCGATCGCGGACAGCAGTGCCCCGATCGTGGTCGGGATCAGGCAGACCAGCAGCGCCACCAGCACCAGCCCGGTCACGCCGTCGCCGGTCAGCGCCACGCTGTCCGGTACGCCCGGCTGGCCAGTCTTGGCGTAGATCGCCAGCGGCTGCAGCGTCGCCACCGCGAGCAGGAAGATGATCGTCAGCGCGGCGAGCAGGATGTTCAGCGCGATCTCGTTGGGGGTCTTCTGCCGGTTGGCGCCCTCCACCAGCGCGATCATCCGGTCGATGAAGCTCTCCCCCGGCTCCTGCGTGACCCGGACCACGATCCGGTCGGAGAGCACCTTCGTGCCGCCGGTGACCGCCGACCGGTCCCCGCCGGACTCCCGGATCACCGGGGCGGACTCGCCGGTGATCGCCGACTCGTCCACCGACGCGATGCCCTCGACCACGTCACCATCACCGGGGATGGTCTCCCCGGCCTCGACCACGACGAGGTCCCCCGGCTGGAGCCGCGGCCCCGGCACCAGCTCCTCGACCGCCGAGCGGACCGGCGCTCCGGGCTCCCAGCCGACCAACCGACGCGCGACGACGTCCTGCTTGGCCCGGCGCAGCGTCTCCGCCTGCGCCTTGCCCCGACCCTCAGCCACCGCCTCGGCCAGGTTCGCGAACAGCACCGTCAGCCACAGCCAGAGCACGATCAGCCCGGCGAACCAGCCCGGGTCGCGGACCGCCAGCACGGTGCTCCAGACCGCGCCGACCTCGACGATGAACATGACCGGGTTACGCCACAGGGTGGCCGGGTTGAGCTTGCGGGCGGCGTCCGGCAGCGCCCGCACCAGCATGGCGGGGTCGAGCAGGCCGCCGCCGACCCGGCCGGGTTGCCGAGGGTACGGCGCGGTCCCGCCCGGAGCCTTGATGAGCTGCGTCGTCATGCTCAGTGGAGTCCTTCCGCGAGCGGCCCGAGTGCCAGGGCCGGCAGGAACGTCAGGGCGACCAGGACCAGCGTCACCCCGGCGACCATCCCGACGAACTGCGGCCGGTGCGTCGGCAGCGTGCCGGCCGAGACGGGCACCGGCCGCTGCGCCGCCAGCGATCCGGCCAGGCCCAGCACGAAGATCATCGGCAGGAACCGGCCGAACGCCATCGCCAGGCCGAGGGCGGTGTTGTACCAGACCGTGTTCACCGTGATGCCGGCGAACGCCGAGCCGTTGTTGTTGGCCGCCGAGGTGAACGCGTACAGCACCTCCGCTAGCCCGTGCGCGCCGGAGCTCAGCATCCCGGCCCGCTCCCCCGGCAGCGCCATCGCCAGCCCGGTGCCGACCAGCACCAGCACCGGCATGGTCAGGAAGTACAGCGAGGCGAGCTTGACCTCCCGGGCGCCGATCTTCTTGCCCAGGTACTCCGGCGTGCGACCGACCATCAGCCCGGCCACGAACACCGTCAGCACCGCCAGCACCAGCAGGCCGTACAGGCCCGAGCCGGTGCCGCCCGGCGCGACCTCGCCCAGCATCATGTTCATCAGCAGCACCGCACCGCCGAGGCTGGTGTAGGAGTCGTGGAAGGAGTCCACCGCGCCGGTCGAGGTCAGCGTCGTCGACGACGCGAACACCGCCGAGTCCGGCACCCCGAACCGGGTGTCCACCCCCTCCATCGCCGAGCCGACCGCCACCGGCACGGTGCCGTGATGCGCGAGCTGCGCGGCCAGGATCGCGACCTGGCTGCCGACGGCCAGGACCGTCATGATCGCGACGATCGCGTAGCCCTGCCGCCGGTCGCCGACCATCCGGCCGAACGTACGGGGCAGCGAGAACCCGATCCCCAGCAACAGGAAGATCTCAACCCAGTTCGTCCAGCTCGTCGGGTTCTCGAACGGGTGCGCGGAGTTGACGTTGTAGAAGCCGCCGCCGTTCGTCCCGAGCTCCTTGATGACCTCCTGGCTCGCCACCGGACCTCCGGTGATCACCTGGTGCGCGCCGGCCAACGTCTGGACCTCGGTGCCGCCGTGGAAGTTCTGGACCACGCCAGCCGCGACCAGCACGACCGCGCCGACCACCGCGACGGGCAGCAGGATCCGCACCACGGTGCGCACCAGGTCAGCCCAGAAGTTGCCCAGCTCACCGCTGCCACGCCGGGCAAAGCCACGCACCACCGCGATCGCCACCGCGATGCCCACTGCCGCGGAGACGAAGTTCTGCACCGCCAGCCCGGCCATCTGCACCAGATGGCCCATCGTGGACTCGCCGGAGTACGCCTGCCAGTTCGTGTTCGTGACAAAGCTGACCGCCGTGTTCCAGGCCAGGTCAGGCTTGACGTTGGCAAAGCCGAGGCTCAGCAGGAGGTGGCTCTGCACCCGCTGCAGGCCGTACAGGAACAGCACCGACACCACCGAGAACGCCAGCACGCCGCGGGCGTAGGCGCTCCACCGCTGCTCGGCGTCCGGGTCCACCCCGGACAGCCGGTACACCACCCGCTCCACCCGCAGGTGCCGGGTCGAGGTGAACACCCGGTACATGTAGTCGCCGAACGGCACATGAACCGCCGCGAGAACAACCACCAGCGAGACCAGGAACACGACCCCCGCGGCCGCCGTACCCATCTAGAACCGCTCCGGGTTCAGCAGCGCGACCACCATGAACACCGTCAACGCCACGGCCAACACCAAACCGACCACATTGTCAACACTCATATCCCGGCCCTCACGGAAACGCGGAGCCCGTGGGGCATTCTCGTCGCGTGGCTCACAGCCGGCCCACCGCCCGCACAACCACACCGAACAAGGCGAACACCGCCACCGTCAGCGCAACGAACACCACATCAGCCATGCGAGCTCTCAGCTCCGATCCCCTGTAACGAGATGACCCTGACCAGCCACCCCAGCCCTGTCCCGGTCGCGGCGGCCAGGGCCAGCACGCCGAGCCGTACCGCGTCCGCGTGACCGTGCCAGCGCAGCTCGCCGTACTGGTCCACCAGGAACCCGTCGCAGCACAGCCAGGCCAGGCCCGCCGTCGCCAGTGCGGCGACCGCGTCGTCGGCCACCAGCGCGAACCCGGCCACCGCTACCGCCAGCACCGCCAGCCGCTGCCCGGGCAGGTGCGCCGGCACGACCGCCGCCGCGAAACACCCCGCGACCACCGCCACCGACCCCGCGCCCGCCAGCACGCCGGTGTCCGCCCGGCCTGGCTCCGGCACACGCCGCCCGACACCTGAGGAGCACCGCACGACACGCCTCCCTGCGCACCGGGCCCGCCAGCGAGGCGGGCTATGCAGCAGGCAACAACACGCCGCCGCCGGCAGCGCGGATGCTGACGCGATCTCTACGCCGCCAGCCCCGGTCTTCACGCGATTTTTACGCCGGCCCCCGCGACGTGGCTGCGGTGCGTTCGGGTGGCAGCGGTCCGGGCCGCACGTTTCCGCAACGTGCGCCGCGGCGGAAGCCCCTGGGGTGCCGCGGGCCGGCCGGCAGGCTCCACGCCCAGGCGTGGGACCGCTGCACGCGTCCCGGCGATGAGCCAGCGGGACGCCCATCCCCGCAGGTCAGAGCAGGGGACATCCCATGTTGGCCCGCGCTGGCCGGCAGGCCTGTTGCCGTCCGCGGCCCCGCCCGCAGCATGGCAGGCAAGCCCGCGGCGCGGCCGACGTACGCGCCGCACCAACCTGACGAGGGAGTAAGGCATGAAGCTCCGCAACGTTCTCTGGATGGCCGGAGCGGCGGCCGTGACACTGCTGGTCTCGGCGCCGACCGATCTCGCCAACGCGGCCGGCGCGAGGCCGGTGCCCGTGTCCCAGGTCTCGACGGTCCAGCCTGCCGCGGCGTCGTCCGGCGTTCGGCCCGCGTCGACCGCCGATCGGGCGAACACCCAGGCGAACGCCCAATGGATCGCCTGGTGCAAGGTGTCCGCCACCACGCCATTTACCCTGACGCACTCCAGCAGGAACATCTATGCCGAAGGCAAGTTCGTGAGCTGCGGCGGGACCCGGGGAAAGCCCGACGCCTGCCACATGGGGGTTGATCTGGAGCAGTACGACGCACACCACAGGGTGTGGCGGACGTTTGCCCACAATGGCGGGTCGTGGAAGGCGTGCCGCGGCAAGGTGCAGACTGTGTACCGGAGCTGCACCCACGTGAACACGGTGCACTACTACCGTTCGGCCGTGTGGATCCAGGTCGAAAAGGACGGGCGGTTCAGCACGCCGGCCTGGGCGTACAGCACAGCGAACCACTTCTACTGCATCTGATCCATAACCCCGGCTATGCCCTGCCGGGCGCAAGCTCGGCAGGGCGGTGCCGACTCAGGCTGTGGCTCTCCAGGGGGTGCAGTGGAGGTTGCCGTGGAATGGCTTGAGACAGGCCCGCATGGGGACGTGCCGGTCCGCCGGGATCATTGGGGTGTGGACGTACCCCTCGGCGGCGGTGCCGGCGATGGTGACCGTCTCGGTCCGGCCGTCCTGGTCAACCACCTGCACCTGCGTGCCGGCCGTCGCGTGCGAGACCCGCGCCCATGCGGCCGCGCACTGGTCGCTGGTACGCAGCTCCAGGTCGGCGTTCCCGACCCGCAGCTCGGCCGACGACGTGGCGTCGACGGCGCACGCCGTGTCCCGCGGGTCCTCGCCCGCGCACCGCACGCCGTCGCAGCCGACGGTGAGCGGCAGCGGGGCAGCCGAGGACGGCGGCCCGGTGGGCGCGGAGGTGCCCGGGACGCCGCCCGGGCCTGCCAGCGCGACGAGGCCGACCACAACGCCGCATGCCACCAGCACGGCCAGGGCGACCAGCGCGACCAGCGCCCGCGGGCGGCCGTGGGGCGGCGGCGGGTCGGGCTCACGGTCGCGGTCCGCGGCGGCTGGCCGCGGGCTGTGGACCGCTGGCCGGGCTCGGGCGGCGCGTCCGCTCCAGCGTGCCTCGGCCCGCTCCCACAGTGCCAGCAACCGGTCGGCCGGCTCACCCGCCAGCCGCCCGAGCGCCTCGACGGCATGCCCGGGCGGCAGTGCCGTGCCGTTGAGGTACCGCTCCCACGAGGACTTGCTGTACGCCGTCCTGACGGCCAGCGCCGCCAGGCTCAGGCCGGAGCGGTCCTTCAGCTCACGCAGCAGGCCCACGAGGTAGGCCACGTCCGGGTCGAGCGAGTCGGGCAGCGGCCGCCACCGGCCGCTTACCTGCGGAGCAGAGCCCATGTCCGCGGCCCCACCATTCCGTCCACCACGGCGCCGCCGGCCCGCTGCAACCGCTTGACCGCCTGCTCGGTGTGCTCCCCGAACAGGCCGTCGACCCGCCCCGGGGACAAGCCGTGATGCTTGAGCAGGCACTGCACCTCGACGGCGTCCTCACTGCCGGCGTTGAGCGCGACGAGACGATCGGAGGTGGTGCTGTGCCCGGCGTACAGGCGGCCGTCGCGCCAGGCGTAGGTGCAGCCGTAACCGGCGGGCAGCACGCCGGGCCGCTGCGCCGACGATGACCCGGAGTGCGCCTGGGTGAACGCGTGGCCGCCGCTGGTCAGCCAGGCCACCAGGCCGAGACCGGCCAGCACCACCGCTCCGGCAGCCGCCGCCACTGTTCGTGCCCGCCGCGACTGGCCCGGCCGGGTGCCGGCCGGGTCCGGCCCGGTCTGGGTGCCCTCGTTCTGGATGCCCTCGTGCGGCCCGGTCTGGATGCCCACCCGCGGCCCGGTCTGGGTGCCCTCGTCCGGCCGGCGTCCCGCCCGCGGCGCCTGCGCGGCCAGCTCCCACAGCGCCAGCAGCCGCGCCGGATCGGCCCCGGCCAAACGGCTCAACGCCTCGACGGCCCCACGCGGCGGCAGCGTCCTGCCGCTGAGATATCGCGCCCACGAGGACTTGCTGTACGGCGTCTTCCGTGCCAGCGCCGACATGCTGACCCCAAGCTGGTCCCGGAGCTCGCGCAGGCGCACGACCAGCCGGAACACCTGCGGCTCAAGATCATCGGGCAACGGCTTCCACTGAGCCATCTGATCTTCACCCTCCTCCTGGGTCTGGCAACCTTCTGGATCTGGCGACGTCGCGCCTCCCCCGCCCCAGGTCCCTACCCGGCGCCAACGAAAACACCGGACGGACAGAGCGTGCGGCGCATCCAGCGAACCAGAGCACGACACGCCCAGCGCTGATTCATCCGCCGCGGGTCGGAGCACTGGGCGAGGCCCACCAGTGCTCCTGCCGGTGGCGGCCGCGCTCAGCGGAGCGCCGGGCGCCACATCGGGTACATCTCGGGACCGTCGGGGTAGCTCGATCGTGGCCGGCAGGGGCTGCCCAGGGGCAGCCCGGCCTGAGGCCCGTGCCCGGGCCTTGCGCGCCGGCACCTGTGGTGCCGGCGCCTACCCTTTCCCGTCTCACTTTTCATGGTGTTCGTTTTCGGTGTCGGTGGTGCCGGACCGGTTGACGCTCCGGGTCTATCGACCGTGGTGGGATAAGCTCGGGTAGCCCGTCTTCCGCTGTTCTCACGTCCCAGCCGTTGTGATGGATGACTCTATGGTGATGTCCGCACAACAGCACGCCGTTGTTCTGGTCGGTCCTTCCGCCGTCGGCCCAGTGGATGCAGTGGTGGACCTGGCACCACTGGTAGGGGCGGTCACACCCAGGGAAGACACACCCGCGGTCCCGGAGAACAATCGCCCGCCGCGCCGCGCCGACGTAGTGCCGGGAGCCGCGGCCGAGGTCCAGCGGCAGGCTCTCCCCGCCGAGAACGGCGGGGATGACGTGGGCGTCGCAGGCGATCCGGCGGACCTGGCTGGCGGGCAGGACGTCACCGCTGTCGAGGGTCCCCACGCCGGTGGCGGCGGCGAGCTTGTCATACGGCATGGTCACGACCAGGGTGGGGCGTTCGCCGCCGTTGTCCGGTAGGTCCCCCATCCGCAGGGACCACTCGGCGAGCTCGACGAGGGCGTCGGCCATGCGCTGGCCGTGGGTGCGCTCGTCCCGGACGCCGGTGGCGGGGTCGGCCGGGCGGGGCGCGGCCAGCGGGTCCAGCGCCACCCGCAGCGTCTCCGCCCCCTCGGTGTCCAGGAACCCGCAGATCCGCTTCAGCCCCGGGCCGGCGGGACAGATCCGCAGGTCACGCCGGGTGTGGGCCGCGGCGGCCTCCCGCTCGGCCTGCCGGGCCTGAAGCTCCGCGCTGCCGTCGGGGTCCACCACCTCCAGCACCCGCCGGCCGAGCAGCGCGACCTCATCGGGGTTGAACGTCCCGCTGCGCCGGACCAGCTCCCGCTCCGCCGCGGCCCGGACACCGGCCGGGGTCTCCGCCGGAAGAGACCGCATCGCCTCCGCGACCACCTGGGCGTGATCGACGCTGACCGCCCCGCCGGCCAACGCGGCGGCGGTCTCGGGCAGGTCGTCGTCCAGCGCCGTGGCAAGCCGGAGCAGCCGCCCCGCCTCAGCCGGCCGCACGTTCAACGAGCCCCGCAGCCACGCCCGCATGTCCGGCGCGTCATGCGCGGACGCAAGACCACGCGACTCCGCCTCCCGCACCAACGGCAACAGCACCGTACCGGTGAACCGAGAGACCTGCCGGAACCCCCGTACCAACACCTCGTCAACCTCGGCATCGGAAAGCAAAGACCAGTCAACACCACCACACAGGTCAAGCAGAGCAGAGACCTGCTCGACCAGGGCGACCGCGTTCGACATACAAGAAGCATAAACAGGCCCACCGACAAAACCCGCCCGCCAACCCGAGCACCCCGCAAAAAACGTGAGGAACTTCGGTGAGCAAAACGGCGGATGCCCACCGTAGTTACCCGGTGGCAAGCCAGCCACCGCAAGGCGGATCATCAAACGCAATGTCGATCTTCGCGACGGCGTAGGAAGATCGCATCTCGCGGGTGCACCCCAGACTTGGTCATGATCGTCCTCCAGCAAGACCCATCGTCCCTGCCCAAAGGACACCCACACCCTCATCCCAGCCCATACACGCCGCTATCAGCCGGTGGATCCGGGCTGAATGATCAGACCGTGAGGATTGACTGAGTACCCGGCACCGCCGTGCACGGCGGTGCTCAGCAGTGCCGAACACTGGCCGACGTGGTGTCTTGAGGGTTCTACGGGGACGGTCGTTTGGCCTCGCCTGTGAATCCACCACAGGGCGAGCGTTGTCGCGAGTGCGCCGATGGTGAGGTCGTAGCGGCCGCCGAGCCCGACCAGGGCGTCGAGAAGGATGACGAAGGCGAGGATGCCGGTGACGACGCGCAGCCCGTCCGGCCCCTGAGCACCGCCGCCTGCCGTCATGCGGCGGATGAGGAGGACCCCCGCGGCGATCGGGGCGAGTGCGATCGCAACACCGGCCGGTCAGGGAACGCCCGTCGACGGGAGGGCGTAGACGAGCACGAAGTGAGCTGCCACACAGGCGAACGCGACAACGCCGAGGAGGCGAGGTCTCGGCCTTCGCGATGACGCAGCCGGCCGGTCAGGCAGGCGTGCCGTGAGGAACGCGCACACGACCAGCAGGACGCACAGGCCGCAGGCAGCAAGCAGCGGACCGGCCGGTACGCGCGGAAGGTCGCCGTAGGTGAGCGGGACGAGGACCGTCAACGCGAGCGCAGCGAACGCCAGACCACGCCAGCCGGCCCACGCCCGCTCCCGGTGAGTGAGGAACAACCGCTCCACGAGCACGATCGACGA
>DATILL010000013.1:0-59103 GCA_035476575.1 Mycobacteriales bacterium | reverse complement strand
GAAGTAGATGTCTGCGCCCGACGCTCCCAAGAAGATGCCCGTCACGCCGCCCATCAAGAACTCGCCGATGAACGCCAGGCCCCACAGCATCGGTGTCGTGAGGCGTATCGAGCCGCCGTACAGCGTGGCGATGTAGACGAAGCACATCTCGGCGATCGGGATCGAGATCAGCACCGTCGTCACCGTGAACACGTTCGCCATGCGCGGGTCGATGCCCGCGATGAACTGGTGGTGCGCCCAGACCGTGAAGCTCAGCACGCCGGTGCCGAACGTGGTGTAGAGCACCGTGCGGTAGGCGAACAGCTTCTTGCGCGCGAACACGCACATCACGTCGGCCGTGATCCCGACGGCCGGCAGCAACACGACGTACACCTCGGGATGGCCAAAGAACCAGAACAGGTGCTGCCATAGCATCGCGCCGCCGTTCGCCGACTCGAACACCTGCGCGTGCAGGTGCCGGTCGGCCAGCAGCGCGGCCAGCGCCGCGGTGAGGATCGGGAAGGCCAGCAGCACCAGGACACTGGTGACGAGGATGTTCCAGGTGAAGATCGGCATGCGGAACATGGTCATGCCGGGCGCCCGCAGCGTGATCACCGTGGTGACCATGTTGACCCCGCCCAGGATGGTGCCGAGACCACTGACAATCAGCCCGACGATCCACAGGTCGCCGCCCGCGCCGGGCGAGTTGACCGCGTTGTTCAGCGGGGCGTAGGCGAACCAGCCGAAGTCGGCCGCCCCACCCGGGGTCAGGAAGCCGGCCAGCACGATCAGCCCGCCGAACAAGAATAACCAGTATGAGAACGCGTTCAGCCGGGGGAAGCTGACGTCCGGTGAGCCGATCTGCAGCGGAAGCACCAGGTTGGCGAAGGCGAAGACCAGCGGCGTCGCGAACAGCAGCAGCATGATCGTGCCGTGCATCGTGAAGAGCTGGTTGAACTGCTCCTGCGACAAGAACTGCAGCCCAGGGCGGGCCAGCTCGCCGCGCATCAGCAGCGCCATCAGGCCGCCGGCGAGGAAGAAGCCGAACGACGTGACGAGGTACATCCGCCCGATCACCTTGTGGTCGGTCGTACGCAGCACGCTGAGGAAGACCGACCCCTTCGTCGTCGGCCGCGGCGGGTAGGGGCGGCTGACGATGGGGGCTGGAGCGACTGTCACAGAATGTCCTCCTGGCCGGGGTCGGACGTGGGTACGGCGACGTGGGTACGGCGGGGCGCCGTACGGCTCATCTCCTCGCTGGAGGATAAACCCCGGCCAGGAGGCCGCTGGCAGCGGGCCGAAGGTGCCGCCGTCGCGGGCCCGCCCGGTGTCAGCCGGTGGTGACCTGGGTATCTCGTCGCGTGAGACCCGCTCGCTCGTCGGAAGCGGTACGGACGAAGGGAATAGTCATGTTCATCATCTGGCTGTTGATCATTGGGCTCATCGCCGGCGCGCTCGCGCGGCTGCTGGTACCGGGCCGGGACCCCATGGGCATCCTCGGCACGATCGTTCTCGGGGTCGTCGGCTCGCTCGTGGGCGGCTTCCTCGGCAACCTGATCTTCAAGCACAGCGGGAACCGGTTCGACCTGACGTTCGCCGGCATCCTCGGCTCGGTGATCGGCGCGATCATCGTCCTGCTGATCTGGCGCGCGGTGTCCGGCCGGAACCGCACCTCAGTCTAACCTCAGCTTGCAGCGTGCCCCGGCCGGCTCCCGGCCGGGGCACTGTGCTGAGCTGGCCAGAACCCTTCGATCGACCTGCTGCGAGCGCCGGCAAAGGGGTGGCACGAGCGGCGACCCTGCGCACCCGACCCACAAAAAAGAACGAAAGGTTCATAGGAGGCGAAACCTCCGATTTGAACGTCGCGTAACGTATCGAGCGCGACACGCGCGTCGGGACCACTCCCCGAGAGACCCGGCAAGGAGTGCGAATGAGCCAGGGCGACCGGTGGCGCGACCCGCTGCCGCAAGCGGCGGCGACCTTCTGGGGATCGCTCGCCGCCGCTGACCGCCTGGCCCTGTACGCCACGGGCACGGTCCGATCGTTCGCTCGAGGCTGGCTGCTGTGCCGCGAGGGACACGAGCCAGCCGGGGTCTTCGTCATCTACTCCGGTGGCGTGGAGGTCTACCGCGACGATCCTGCCGGGCACCGGACCGTACTCGCCAGGCGCGGGCCCGGTGATCTCATCGGTGAGATTTCCGCGGTCGACGGTCGGACGATGTCCGCCACCGTCAGCGTCATCGAGCCGACCGCTGCCCTGGTGGTCGCGCCATCCAGGTTTGCCGACCTCTGCCGGAGCAGGCCGCAGATCGCTTGGCTGGTGCTGGAAAGCGCGGTGGCCCGGTTGCGTGACAGCGACACGCACCGTGCCGGGCATCGCACCGACATCCGGCAGCGGACGATCCGCTCCCTGCTCGAGCTGGCTGAGCGCGACCCCGTGGCACGCGATCAGCCAGTGGTCCTCCGGCTCACCCAGCAGGACCTCGCGGACGCCGTGCCGGCGGCACTGGTCTCGGTCACCCGTGTCCTCGAAGAGCTGCGCCACGATGGCGCGATCTCGACCGGGCGCGGCCGGATCGTGGTGCACGACATCGACGCCCTGCGCCGGCTGCTGGCCGCCGACTCCCGCTGACTCAGGCTTTCTCGACCAACCTGCCGGAGCGCGTCATTTGACGTAGAGGGCGACCCGGCGCGGAGCTACGTTACCCGTGTCGAGAAAGTCAGAAACCGAGTCGGGAAGACGAGTTCACACTCGGGCCGAAATCAGAATGGAGGGGGTTCATCCTGCATGCCTACTGCGCCCTGTCGGCCGCACTGAAGCTGGCCTTCATCGCATTGTTTCTGGGTTTCGCCGCCGGATTCTTTCTGGGTGTTTACGCCGACCACGGTGGACGGGCGAGCGGGGCCCCGAGCTCCAGCCTGGCAACCCACTGGAACGGGTCGCCCCGGCCGCCGCGCGGACCGGAGCACGGAAAGGAGGTGTCCCAGTGGAGCCACACGCCATCATTGTCATCCTGGTCAGCTTGCTGACCTTGTGGCCGCGGTGACGGCAGGAGCACTCAGGTTGGTCGCCAGTAGCTCCTGCCGCCCCAGCACCGACTCGCACGAGGTGCCAGAAAGATCGTACCGGCACCAGAGATGAGGTGACGTTGACACTGCCGGCCGGCCCGGGCCCCCGGGCCGGCCGGGACCATCATGTGTCCCCGGCCGGTCGCGCGACAACGGGTGGCCAGGATTTGGCACCGATCTGGCAGCTCGCCCTGGGGCGCGGCGATTCTGCCCCGATGTTGTCCGGAAACTTGCCTTGTCCGACGGCCAGCCAGCGCCGAGGCTGGCAGGGCGGGTGCGCTGAGTCCAACGGGGGGAGCACGATGCCAGCCGTCCACCGATCCATCCCATCGCCGCCGGCCGGACCGGTCGGCCGAGGCTCGGCCGACCGGCCACACCCGGTGGGAGAGGGCCGCCGATGACCGCAGGGTCGCACCCCAAATATCAGCACCGCAGCGTGCTCGTCGTCGACGTGGAGAGTTCCAGCGTCCGGCCGGACGGGCATCTGATGGCGCTGCGGAGGTCGCTGTACGACATCGTGGACGACGCCCTTCTGCGCTCCTCGATTCCGGCAGCACGACGGGTTCGGGAGGACCGCGGCGACGGAGTTCTGATGCTGCTCGACGCGAGGGTGCCCAAAATCGATCTGGTCGACCCGCTGCTCGACCGGCTGGCCGATGCGGTGGCCGCCCACAACCAGCACAACCCGCCACTGGAATGGCTGCGGCTCCGGATCGCGCTGCACAGCGGGGAGGTGGAGCGCGACCAGCACGGCTGGGGCGGCGAGGCGCTGACCCGGACGTTTCGGCTGGTCGAGGCGGCGGCCGTCAAGGCAACCCTGGCGTCAGCCGCCCGCGCCCATTGCGTGATCGTCGTGTCGGACGAGTTCTACCAGGCCGTCGTCCGGCACCGGCACCGCTCGATCGAGCCGGCACACTACCGGCCGATCGCCGTTCCGGTCCGCGGTGAGCGGGTCCGTGCCTGGGTGCGAGTACCAGGTTATCCGGAACCTCCCATACCAGCGGATGACGCGTGGCCCCCCGCCGGCCCAGAACGGCTTGCCGACGCCCCACCACCGACCCCGCCCGGACCTGCCGAACGCAGGGTCTCCATTCAGGCCGAGACGATCGGAACGGTCTTCAACGACAAGGTCGAGGTCCATCACGACCTGAACATCCACTGACCGACAACATCCACTGACCGACGGGGCAGCGAGAGGGAGATGGCAGAAAAAGCCGGACCGGACGACAGCCACAGGGACAAGGACGGATCGACCCGACCCGGAGCCGATACCGACAAGACCGGTGACCGCACCGGCCGGACGGCCGACAGCGAGCCGAAGAACGACCAGCACCACACCGACCCGCTCTCGCCGCCGGACGACTCGGTCAGTGAGAAGGACGCGCTCTCCGCTCTGTTGGGCGAGAGCGACGAACGGCTCGACGCGGCCCGGTCCGCGGAGATCTACGCCGAACGGCGCCGGCGGCGCGGGCAACAGGCATCCGTCGGCACGCTGAACGTCTTCAACGCCGGCATTAGCGTCGACGGCAACGTCAACCTCGGCGTGGCGGAGCCCGGCCGGGTACGGCCGAACGCCGGGCCGGTGCCCGTCGACTCGGCCCACCTGGCCGACTACACCACCGCCTACATCGAGCCGCCCGGGTTCGACGACGCACTGGCTGTCCTTGAGCAGCGGCACCTGCTTGTGTTGGCAGCAGCCGACGGCACCGGGCGGGAGACCGCGGCGCTCGTCCTGCTGCGGCAGGCGCTGGCCGCCAGTGACGGTGAGCCGGTCCTCTTCGAGCTTGCACCCGGCGGCGTGTTCGACGACAAAGCCTGGGCGGTACCGGCCGAGGGCGCCGGCTACGTGGTCGCCGACCCGAGGACGACCGCATCGGACCCGCGCCAGTCGGCAAGTCTGGACGACCTCAAGGACGCCTGGCTCACCCGCACCAGCGCCGCCCTCAGCGCGGCCAGCAGCTTCATGGTGATCATCACCGGACCGCTGCACAGCCAACTGGCCACCGTGACCCGCCGGGCCGACTTCGTCGTGGAACATCTCGGCAAGCCCGACCTGACCGAGATCGTCCGGCGGCGTGTGCTGGCGGCGGGCACATCCCTGACCGTCGCAGAGTTGGATTGCCGGCTGGTCGAGTCCGGCGTCGCCGAGCTGATGGCGGAACAGCCGTGGCCGCGGTTCGCCGTCCGGGTCGCGACCTTGACCGCCAAGGCGCTCAACGAGGGCGGGAACCTCACCACCGTGCTGGACGGGCTCCGGAATCGCGGCGGCCAGGTGCGGGACTGGTTCGACCACCACACCGAGCCCGGCCAGGTTGCCTTCGCCATCGCCACCGCGGTCCTCAACGACAGTAGTTACCTCACCCTGTCCGACGCGGCGGTCGAGCTGTGGCGGGCGCTGACAGAGGAGGAGAAAAACCCGCCCCGCCCGCGCTTCCGGCGCGCCCTGGAAACCGAGCAGCCGTGGATCGAGGTGACCGATCCGGTCCGGTCCACGGACGGTTCAGTGCACCCCGAGACGGTGCGTTTCCGCGACTCCGACCTGTGGCTGGTGGTCCTCGGCTACGCCTGGAAGGCGCTCGACGGCATACGCCCGGTGCTGGTGGACTGGCTTCGCGGGCTGGTCGGGCATCCGGACATCGAGGTGAGCGCGCGGGCGGGAATGGCAGCCGGCGTTCTCGCCGCCGATGACTACCAGCACACCCTGCACCGGCTGCTGGTGCCATGGGCAGGCAGCCGCTCGTCCGCCCTGCGGCGGACCGCCGCGATGGCACTCGGAATCGTGGTCGACGAGGTGCCACCGTACTCGAGGCAGGTCTGGGCGCTGCTGCGGCGGTGGGCCGACGACAGCTCTGGGTGGGGAGCGAGCCGAAACCTGCGTATGACGGCCGCGCTGGCAGCGGGTGGTCCACTCGGGGTCGGGGAACCCGACCGCGCACTGCGGGTCCTGCGCACGCTGCTGAGGACCGAGGACTGGGCCCTGATGCACCCCGTGGCACTG
This sequence comes from Mycobacteriales bacterium, assembly GCA_035476575.1. Classification (GTDB taxonomy): domain Bacteria; phylum Actinomycetota; class Actinomycetes; order Mycobacteriales; family JACQDL01; genus DATILL01. The sequence goes on along the minus strand of DATILL010000013.1, from coordinate 53,057 downwards.
GCCGTCCACCTGCTCGTCGAGGGCGGCCGGTCCGCCGAGGTGTTGCGTGCGCTGCTGGACTGGACTGAGCCGGGCAGCGGCGACTCGCTGGAGGTCATGGGCCTGGTGGCGTTCGTGTACGCGGCGCGGCAGCCGCGCACCGCCAGCCGCTCGGACGCCGTCGATCCGGACGATGACGACGTGGCAGTGCCAGCCTGGCCGATCCTGCTCGCCGAGGCGGGTCGGCATCCGGACGAGCTGCCGGAGCTGTGGGGCCGGGCGCTGGACAACCGGACCGTCCAGGACAACGCCCGGGCGGCGCTGCGGGAATGGCTCCGCGTCGTCGACGACGACTGGACGGCCTACCACCGGGTCGAGGACGTCCTGGCCGGTGTCGCCGACCGGGACCAGCGGAGCGCGAACCGGCTCGACTCCTATCTGTGCGGCTGGGCGGAGGACGAAGACGATCCGTCCGAGGCGGCCGACCAGATCCTTAAGGCCCTGGCCGACGCCAGTTGGCCGCAATGAGCAGGTCAGCCGACAACGGGAGCAACCCATGGCCAACACCAACACCTACGACCCAATCCTCGATCTCCGCGAGCTGCCCAGGTTCCGGGTCTTCGGCTCGCTCCCCCCACCCGGCCTGGGAACGGCGCTGGTGCTGGAGCCGGGCGCGGGTAACCCGCTCGTGATCAACGCGGGCGAGCGGGTACCGGATGCCCGCCTTGGCCACTACCGGCGTTCCTACCTCGTCGACCTGAAGCCGTACCGGCTCCGGCTGGAGGAGTGGCTGCCCAGCCGGGATCCGGCGTTCCTCTTCGAGACCGCGGTGACCTTCACCTGCCGGGCGGAGGACCCCGCGCTGGTTGCCTGCACCGGCATCAGGGACGTGACGGCGGCACTGCGCAACCCGCTGGTGGCGATCATGCGCCCGATCGCGCAGCAGTACGACATCGCCGAGCTCAGCGCCACCGAACGCGCGCTCAACCAGGCGCTGCAGAGCTTCGGCGGCGACCGCGCGTTCCGCCTCGGGGGTTACCTCGTGGAGCTGGCCGTCGGCGGTGACGCGATCGCCGGCAGTGCCGCCTACCACGACACGAGCCGCGAGATCCGGTTGGAGGAGATGCGTCGCAAGCCGATGAGCGAGGTGGTGGCCGCCGGCCGCGACGAGCTGGTGGCCCAGTGGCTGACCAAGCACGGCGGCGATCCGGACGCGCTGCTCGGCATGGAGGCCGACGCGAAGGAGCTGGAGGTCTTCCAGATCCTGCGGGCCATGGAGATCGTGTCCTCCTCGGGCGAGAAGACCGAGTCCTTCGAGACCCGCGAGCAGTTGCGGCGGCTGTCCAGCCGGTTCATGCCGGAGCCCGGTGCGATCGGTCCACCGGAGCGGGGTGGCCGGCGTTCCCGGCTCAGCGGCTCTCTCACCCGTAGCTCGTCCGGCGGCTCCGACCGTCCGAGCCCTGACGGCGATGGCGCCCGAGCCGACCAGGGCGGGCCACTACCGGACTCCCGTCCGGACCCGGACCGGGCTGGCCGCGACGGCCGTGACCCAGACCGGAACGGCCGGGATGACGGCGGGCGGGCCAGCGGCCGCAACGACGCGGATGACGGCGGCCGGCGGGCCAGCCGGGTCCGCGGCAGACAGAACGGCCAGCCCGCGCCCGAACAACCGGCCCGGCGCGATCCCGCCGCCGGGGAGCACGAGTAGAGAGGCGCAGCGGGTGCGGATCGACGCGGTCGAGGGGACGTGCAGCGCCGTATGGCACCACTGGTACCACGACGCGCGGGGACACCCGCTGCTGGCCCTCGGCGTCTGGACCGAGAAGCGGGCCGGGCTGGGAGAGGACGCCGAGCCGCTGCTGCTACACCACCGGGACAGTGGCTACGGCCTGCTGGCGGTGTTCGACGGGGCCGGCGGGGCGGGTGCGGCCAGCGCCGGCCGGTCCGACCAGGGCGTGGAGCGAACCGGCGCCTGGGCGGGGTCACGGGCCGCCCGGGCAGCGACCGAGGAATGGTTCCACGACACCACGGAGGGATCGCGGCGGCGCGACCCGGACGGGCTACGTGACCACCTGGCGACCCGGCTCGGCCAGATGCGGGCACCGGACCGACGCAAGATCATCGGAACCATGCGGCGGGAGCTGCCGACCACCCTCGCCGCGCTGGACTACTGGGTCGCCGCCGACCGGACGGCGTGGCGGGTGCTGTGGGCCGGAGACTCGCGCTGCTACCTGCTCGACCCGGCCGCCGGCCTACAACAGCTCAGCCGGGACGACACCGATGTCGACGACGCGCTGGTGGCGCTGGTCGAGGACCCGCCGATGACCAACCTGCTGGCGGCGGACCGCGAGTTCCGGGTCAACGCGGCGCACGGCGAGATCACCGGGCCGGGCCTGCTGCTGTGCGCGACGGACGGCTTCTTCGGGTACGTGCGGTCGCCAGCCGACTTCGAGCACGTGCTGCTCGGGACGCTGGTCCATGCCGAGACCGCCGCCCGCTGGACCGAGCTGCTGGTCGAGTCAGTCCGCTCCTACACCGCTGACGACGCCTCACTCGTACTGCTCGGCGTGGGTTTCGACGGGTTCGCAGACCTGCGCCAGCGGTACGCCCGCAGGGCCGCGCACGTGGCCGACGCCTACTGGAGGCCGGTGCGGCACGCGGCCGACGGCGAGCGGGCCGAACTCGTCGCGGCCCGCGAGAGCTCGTGGGCCCGGTACCGGCGCGGCTACGAGCAGCGGCTGCCGGTCAAGCCTGAGGTGGGCTGGTCGCAAGGACGTTCTGGAGAGGGACCGCTGTGAAACAGGGCAGCCTGCTGCGCGACTACCTCATCACCAGCAAGCCGACGAATGACGGCGCAGGCAAATGCGTGTGGGCGTTCGCCCAGCGGAACGGCCGGGAGTACTTCGTGAAGGAGTTCCTGGAGCCGAAGCGACCGCGACCGGAGTCGATGGCCACACCGGAGACCAAGCGACTGCAGCACGCGCAGTGCGCCGCCTTCGAGCGCAGGCACAGGTCGGTCATCAGGCGAATCGACCCGACCGACCTGGACGCCGGCAACCTGGTGACGGCCGTCGACTTCTTCTGCGAGGGCACCCGCTACTACAAGGTCACCAACCGGCTCTACCCGGCCAACCTCGCGGCGCCGCACCGGCTGACGCCACACCAGAAGAGCGTGCTGCTCGGCACCCTCGGCGACAGCCTGCGGCTGCTGCACCGGCTGGACATCGTGCACGGCGACCTCAAGCCGCAGAACGTGTTGCTGCACCGGCCGCCGGACAGCGACCTCTACACCGCCAAGCTGATCGACTTCGATGACGCCTACGTCTCCGGAGAGCCGCCGGAGCACGACCTGATCGGCGGCGACCACAAGTACGGCGCGCCGGAGTGGTTCCGCTACCTGCGCGGCGACCCGGCGATCGGGGGCGACGCGCTGACCACCGCGGTCGACCTGTTCGCCTTCGGCCTGATGCTGCACACCTACCTGACCGGCGCCCTGCCCGACCACGACCCCAGCCACACCTCACCCGGGGAGGCAGTCAACGCCGGAGCCGAGCTCCAGCTCGACCCCCGGCTGGACGACCGCCTGGCCGACGCCGTGCGCGCCCTGGTCGCGGTGGCGCCAGCCGACCGACCGAAGGTCAACAAGGTGCTCCGCCTGCTTGACGACCGCTCCGCGCTGGCCCTGAAGGCGGATCCCGCGGTGCGGCGACCCGGCCGGGTCCGGGCCAGCCCGAACGGCACCAGCCGCAGCGCACCGCCCCAGCCCACGGCCGCTCCTCAGCCCGCGACCGGTCCCCAGCCCGCGACCGGTCCCCAACCCACGGCCGCGGGCGGCGATCGACCCACCCGGCTGCGCATCAACCTGGACGGCCGCGCACCGCGATCACCGAAACGGCCACCGGAGAAGGACGAAGGATGAACTCGCAGCAGAGCCAGTACAGCGGAAACCTCAAGTACGCCGTGGACATCGTGCTGTGCATCGATGCCACGGGGAGCATGGGGGCGATCCTGGACCAGGTGAAGGAGAGCGCGTTGTCCTTCCACCAGCGGCTCAACACCGTGATGGGTGAGAAGGGCAAGGCCATCAGCCAGCTCCGGCTGAAGGTCATCGCCTTCCGCGACTTCGGCGACCATCCCGACGACGCCATCGAGGCCACCGACTTCCTCCTCTTCCCCGACCAGGCGACGCAGTTCGAGCGGTTCGTGCGCGGCCTGCGGCCAACCGGCGGCGGCGACATCCCGGAGTCGGGCCTGGAGGCGCTGGCGCTGGCCGTGCAGGCGCCGTGGGAGCGCGGGCTGGACCGGCGACGGCACGTGATCGTGCTGTTCACCGACGCACCGGCACACCCACTGGGATCGCCAGCGCAGACACGCGCCTACTCCTACCCGCGGTCCATGCCGAGATCAATCACCGAGCTGTTCGAGCAGTGGGGTGTGCCGCACAGCCAGGGCGCGGTGATGGAGAACTCCGCCAAGCGGTTGCTGCTCTTCGCGCCGGAGGAGCCGCCGTGGGCGCAGATCGCCGACGACTGGAACAACACCCTCTACTTCCCCTCCGAGGCCGGCGAGGGCCTGGAGGAGTGGGAGATGGATGAGATCATCAACACGATCGCCAACAGCCTGTGACCCCCCCTGCCTGGGACGATCCGGAGCCGGGCTGGTATGCCGACCCGGACGGCATCTACGAGGAACGCTGGCGGGACCACCGGGGCCGACCCACCGGCTGGGTCCGGCAGCGGTCCTGGGACCCACGCTGCGGTGCCCCCGCTGACCACACCGGCTTTCTGGAGGGATACACCGGGACACTGGTCTGGCATCAGGACCGCGTCTTGGTCGCCGGACCGGCGGGCGGGCGGCTCGACGTACCGGTGGAGTCCTGCCTGGCCGCCGAGATCGCCGAGACGCCCAGCTTGGACGGCGGCACCGACCTTCGCCTCGACCTCGTGATCGAGCTCGGGCGGCCAGCCTCACCCCCACCCGGCCTTGCCTCCATCATGGTCTCGCTGTCCTTCCCGGTGGCATGCCGAGCCGCGCTGGACAAGGTCGCCGCGGCGCTGCGGGCCGGGATCGCCGACCGGGACGCCAGTTCGCCGCAGCAGGCAGCACCTCCGACACGGCCGCAGCCGTACCCGCACACACCAGAGCCTCGCCACGCTGAGGCGCAGCCGACCCGGGCACCGCGGCACGCGGCGCCGGCCAGCCACGACCAGCGCCTCGTCGTCGACGCGTTTGCCTCGATGCTGGCCGAACCGACGACCGGCCCGGACGAGGCGCGCGGCCGGAACACCGTCCGGCAGCGGGGCGACGATCCAGCAGGTGGCTGGGCCGAGGACCGAAGCGGCGAGCGTCCCACCGATGCCGCACCGCCTGGCCAGCACACGAGAACACCGCTGCCACGGCTGCGGTTCGCCCGGGTCCCCGACAACGACGCATGGCTGAGCTTCCGCCCGCTGGCGAGCAGCGCGGAGATTCTCGCGCCGGAGCCTCCGGGGACGGCGCGGGCGCCGACGTACGACGAGCCCGGCCATGCGCCCGGGCGATGACCTCACCACCTGGAAGCACCAGAAGAGGGGGTTGTCATGCTCGAGCCGACCTGGGCCTGTGCCGGCTGCAACACCAACAACCGGGCCGAGACCATGGCCTGCCGCAGGTGCGGCGGGCCCGCGAGGAGCACGACGTCGACCAGGGCTGAGGTGGCCGACCCTGAGGTGGCCGACCAGATCGGCCAGAACCTGCCGCCACCACCGCCCCAGCCTGCGGCCGCGCCCGTCTTCGGGCCGCCTGGCGGGGGCTACCCACCTGCCCCGTACGACTACGTCGCCGGGGCACTACCCCCGCCTCCAGCCGGACCGGCGCCCAGCAGGCGACGCAGCGGTCCGGTGGCCAGCCTGGTCGGCGGCGCCGTGGTGCTGCTCGCGCTGACCATGATTGGCCTGACCGCCGCGCACAGCGGTCCGGCCCAGGCCGGGCGTACGCCCGGGGCCGGACCGAGCGCGACGGCGCCAACCGACCCGACCTACCCGCCGACGACAGCGCCCCCCATCGATCCCCCCACCACGCCCGACGGCCAACCCGGCGGCTACCAGCGGACCAGTGGACCAGGCGGGCTGACCCTCGACATCCCCGCCGGCTGGCAGCCCGGCACTGGCTCGGCAAACGGCACCGTCGAGGCCCCCGATCCAGCGGACGCCACCGTCTTCCTGCGCTACGGAGCCATCGCGCCGCCCAACCTACCGCTGATGGACTACGCGCTCGGCGGGGAGCGCGGCAACCCCAACATCCAGGACCACTACCACCGCGTCCACCTGCGGACCGTGTCCTACCTGGGCAGCCAGCAGGCCGTGGACTGGGAGTTCACCTTCTGGAAGAAAGGGCTGCCCAAACACGCCCGCAGCCGGTACTGGCTCGCCAACGGCCAGATGTACATCATCTACGTCTCCGCGCCGATCGCCAAGTGGTCCGAGATCGAGCCGATCCTGAACCACGCGCTCGCAACCGCCGCGATCCCGTAGGGCACGCCCGTGACCAACCAGACCTGGGCCTGCGCACAATGCGACACCAACAACCCGGCCCGCGCCCCGGCCTGTCGGCGCTGCCATCGCCCGGCCACCAGCCCGACCGCGGCGAACCCCCGCACGACCAGCCAGGTCCGGCGCGCAACGAGACCAGACCCGGTGCCTGCCGTGCCGGCTCCCCCACAACCGACACCGCCTCCGGCACGACCGGCAGCACCACCCCCGCGGGCGGTCCCGGCGACCGATCTCCTCCGGATCCACCGACCGCGCCGGCTCAGCCGCCTCGTGGTGCTCCTGCTGCTCGGGTACTGCGCCCTGCGCTGGGGCCTGCCGGCCGCCGGGCACCTTGCCACACCCGGCGGTCCGCCGTCATCGGGTGGAGCGCACGCCTGCCCGGACCGGGTCGCCGCCGCGGTCTCCGGCAGCGCAACCCTCGTCGCGGCGTACGAGACGCCGAAGTTCCTGATCACCCTCTGCCGGACGGCCGACGGGCAGATCCACTACGACGGTCAGGTGAAGGGCAAGCCAGCCTCTGACGAATACCACATCTCGCTCCCGGCGGAGAGCACCGCCACGGGCTACCTCGCCCGCAACGGCGTGTATACGTACGAGATCCGCGCCAACCACGTGATCGTCTCGCGGCGCGGCGAGATCCTGCTGGACAGCCCGCTCCAGCCGGTCTCCATGCCTTCCTGACCCACCCCGTGCTGTGTCGTAAACGCGACCGTCCGAGTCACGAGCGGCTTGGGGTGGTCCGTCCGCTGGCAGCTTTCACGGCAGGTGGGGAGCGCCGACGCTGTCGGCCAGCCAGGTGTCTTCGAGGCGCTGCAGCTCGCCGGTGTTGCGCAGCTCGGCGAGCGCCTGGTTGACGCAGCCGACGAGGGGGTTGTCCTTCTCGAACACCAGCCCGAGCTGCTCGGCGGCGGCATCCGCGGACTCAAGCTGGCCGACGATCTTGGCACCCTCGATCTTGGTCGAGGTGAGCTGGAAGGCCGTCGGCAGGTCGACCACGATGCCGTCCACCCGGCCCGACCGCAGGGCCTGCTCCGCCGCGCTGGTGTCGGGCAGGACGGTCGGGGCGATGACCGGCCGGACCACCTGCTGGATAACGGCGAGCGAGGTGGTACCGGCCTGCGCGCCCAGCCGGGCCTTGCGCAGCTCCACAATCGTGCCGGCGGGCGCGATGCGGGAGCTTGCCATCGCCACGACGGCCTGGTTCACCGTGTAATAACTGTCGCTGAAGGTGACCGCGCGGCTGCGTTCGGCCGTAATCGCGACCTGGTCGATGTCGAAATCGAAGTTCCTGCGGCCCGGCATGGACGTGGGATCTGACGGCGCACCGACCCAGGTCACGTCGTCGCGCCGGAAGCCGAGCCGCTCGGCCACGGCATAGGCGACCGCTGCCTCGAAACCCTGCCCGTTGGCCGGGTCGTCGTTGGTGAACCACGGCTCGGACGCCGGCCTCTCGGTGGCGATGACCAGCCGGCCCGGCCTGACGAGGTGCAGCCCGTCGACCGCACATACCCCACCGGAATCGGCCAACGTGGTGCGGGCGCAGCCAACGGCGCCCAGCAGGCTCGGTACGCTCACCAGGCTCAGGGTGAGGACGCCGGCCAGACGTGCCCGGGCCGGGTGGGGCATGCGGCTCCTCGGGCTTTCGCGGCAGGTCGGTCGCGTACTTTAGCGGCTTCCGGGTGCCGTGACAATCATGGTTGAATCCCCGCATCCCCTGACGGATGACGCGACGGATGACGCATTGCCGCGACCTGGCTCCGTCAGGATTCGCCAGGTCCACCAAGTCCACCAGGTCCACCAGGTTTCGGAGACGATTGGTGACTCGACCAGCGCAGCCGGCATTGCCTCGCGGGTCGGAGCGCGACGGGCCGCCCGGGCCGCTGGCCCGGGCCAAGATCCGCACCAAGGTCGCCCTGGTGCTGCTGCTGCCGGTGCTGGCGATCCTCGGCCTGGCCGGGGTGATGGCGGGCAGCCTGGCGCGGTCCGCGTCGTCGGCAGCGGCGGTGGAGCGGCTGGCCCGCTTCGGCACGGTGCTGTCGGACCTGGCGCACGAGGTGCAGCGTGAGCGGGACGCCGCCGCGAGCTGGCTCGGCGCGAGCGTCGCGGCGACCCAGCCCCCGGCGACCGGCTCCACGCCGGCCGGCCCGCCACCGACCGACCTGGCGGCGGCCAGGTCGGCGGTAAGCCAGCAGGCGAGCCGCACCGACCAGGCCATCGCCCGGCTCCGCACCGAGGAGTCCGGTCTCGGCGAGCTCCCGGCCGCGGTGACCGCCGGGCTGGTCCAGCTCGCCGACCAGCTCGGCCGGATCCCCGGCATCCGCCAGGACGTGCTGCAACAGCGGCTCGGGGTGACAGAGAGCCAGCTCCGCTACACCGACGTGGTGGACCGGCTGCTCACCCTGGGCGAAAGCGTCGCGACCGGCAGCCTGGACGGCGCGGTGGTCCAGCGGGTACGCGCGCTGGCGGCGTTCAGCCGGATGCGGGAGTACGCCGCCCAGGAGCTGGCGCTGGTGGACGGCTTCCTGCGGCAGCGGGCGTTCGGCCCAGGACCCTACCGGTCGTACCTCGGTGCGCTGGCCAACCAGTGGGCGCAGTACCGGCAGTTCGTCGCGCTGGCGACCCGCGACCAGCGTGAGGTGGCAGCGACCACGGTGAGCGGCCCGCAGGTTGAGCAGGCGATCCGGCTGGAGAGCGCAGTCGCCCGCGGCGACCCGAGCCGGCTCGGGGTCGACCCGACGCAGTGGTCGACGGCGATGATGGCCAAGCTGGACCAGATGGGAACGGCGGAGGGGACGCTGTCCCGCGCTGTGATCGAGCTGGCCGGGTCGGTGCGGGACGACGCGGTCCGGGCGGCGGTCGTCGACTCGGCGCTGGTCGCGGCAGCGCTGCTGGCAACACTCGGCGTCTCGGTGCTGATCGGCCGGACCATCGTCCGGCCACTGTCCCGGCTGCGGGCCGAGATCCTGCACACGGCGCACGAACGGCTGCCGGCGGCGGTGCGGCGGTTGCGCGACCCGGACGCCGTCCTGCCGGACCGGCCAGCGCGGCCTGAGGAGCTGATGCCACCCCCACCGCCCGAACAGCCCACCCGGCCGCGGCCGGACAACGAGCTCGGCCAGCTCGGCGCGGCGTTTGACACCATGCACCGGGAGGCGGTGCGGATCGCGCTGGAGCAGGCGGCGCTACGCCGGCAGGTGTCCGCGACGGTGGTCAACCTGTCCCGCCGCAGCCGGGTGATGGTCAACCGGCTGATCGCCCAGGTGGACAGGCTGGAGGCGGCCGAGCAGGACCCGGACCGGCTGGCGGACCTGTTCCGGCTCGACCACCTGGCCACCCGGATGCGGCGCAACGACGAAAACCTGCTGGTGCTGGCCGGCGCCCGGGTGTCCCGGCCGCGGGAGCGGCCAATACCGCTGCTGGAGGTGGTGCGCGGTGCGCAGTCCGAGGTGGCGCAGTACACCCGGATCCGGGTCGAGCGGGTCGACCCTGGCCTGCTGGTGACGGGCGACGCGGTCGACGACCTGGCCCACCTGCTGGCCGAGCTGCTGGACAACGCCGCCCAGTTCTCCGCGCCAGGCACCATGGTAGCGGTGCGGGTGTGGCCGGTGGGCGAGCGGCGCGCCGTGCTGGAGATCGACGACTCGGGGATCGGGGTTGCCGCGGAGGAGGTGGCCGCGCTGAACGAACGGCTCAGCCGGGCAGCGTCGGTGGAGGTGGCCGCGGACCGGCGGCTGGGGCTGTTCGTGGTCGGCCGGCTGGCGGCCCGGCACGGGGTGGCGGCCCGGCTGATCCGGATGCCGACCGGCACCCGTGCCGAGGTCGTGCTGCCGCCCCAGATCCTGCTGACCCCGGCGGACCTCAGCGCGCCGGGCCGGCCGGCCGGTGGCCCGAGCGGCGTGGCGGTGCGGGTGCAGCCGTTCGACAAGCCGGTCCGGGCGAGCCGGATGCAGTACTGGCAGCCCGTGTCGGACCAGCCCGGGGATGCGCCGCCCGCGCCTCCGATGATCTCCCCGGCCACCGTCCGGCAGGCTGGTGTCGCTGGCGCTCGGCTGTTCCCGGGGAACGCCACGCCGCTGCCGGGGTCGTACCCGACAGGCTGGCATGATCGGCCGCAGGAGGTACGGCGGTCGCTGTCGGCGCTGCGCCGTGGCGTCACGCGGGGCCGGACGGACAGGGTGACCCTCGACCGGGAGGTCTGGTGATGACGGCTGGCTCAACCGCCCCGGAACAGATCGGCTGGCTGCTCGACGACCTCATAGCCCGGGTGCCGGGGCTGAGCCACGCGGTCGCGCTGTCCTCGGACGGCCTGACGCTCGCGGCCACCTCGGCGTTGCCGTCCCAGCGGGCCGCGCACCTCAGCGCGGTCACCGCGGGGCTGTCCAGCCTGGCGCAGGGCGCCGCCGAGATGTTCGGCGGCGGTGGCGTGTTGCAGACAGTGGTCGAGATGTCGGCCGGCTACCTGCTGGTGGCGCCAATCGACGAGAGGGCCTGCCTCGTCGCGCTCGCGCAGCACACCGCGGACCTGGAGCAGGTCGGCTACGAGGTCACCCTGCTGGTCGAGCGGGTCGGCCGGGTGCTCGCCCCGGCTAGGCGGGACCGGGCCTGACCCGGCCTGTCCAGCGCAACCCGGCGTGTCCAGAGCAGCCCGGCGTGTCCAGAGCAGCCTGGCGTGACCGGTTACCCCCCGGCAGGGGGCTTGGCTGGCGCGGATCCGTCGTTAAGCTGGTGGGTCATCGACGCCGATCTGCTTGAGGCCGCCCGCCGCTGGCTGGCGGCTCCGTCGTACACGCAGGAGCGTGACTACCTCGCCGGCCACCCGGAGCTGCTGGCCCCGGCGGCGGACTCGGCCGTCGAGGAGGCGCTGCGGGAGGTGCCCGCCGACGAGGCCGAGCGGTTCCGGATGCTCCGCGAGACCGCCCGGGAGGACGGCGTGGAGGCGGCGTACCAGCCAATGATGCTGATGCTGCTCGCGCAGGAGTTCGCCGATGCCGACCTGGCCGGGCAACGCCGCTTACTCACCGAGCACACCGATGACCTGTGCAGCGACATCGTCGGCGCCGCCCTGGAGGAGCTGGCCGAACGGGACCAGACCGGCCGGGCTCAGGAAGGCAGCGCGCTGCGGACGCTGGCCCTGCTCGGCCAGCACGAGCCAGTGCTCGACGCACTGGACGATCCGGCGCAGTTCTATGACCTGCTGGCCAGGCTGGCCACTCTGCCCGACCTGAGCGCGCTCGGCCCGGCCGTGGCCATCGCGTTCACCGCGGTCAGCACCTCGACCGGTGCCGCCACCGCTGCGTTCTTCTTCGCCGTGGTCCTCGCCGCCGAGGGTGACGAGGACCAGGCCCAGGCCGTGCTGACAGAGGCCCGCTACATCGCCCCGGAGCGGGCCGAGGAATGGGCCGAGACCCTCGCCCGGATCGGACGCCTGCACCCCATCGCGCTCGACCTGGTCCCGTTGCTGCACATTCCGCTCCCCGGGGAGGGCGCGGTCCGGTAAGTCAGGGGTCGTCGGTGTCGTCGTAGGGTTCGGGTCTTGTTCGTACTACCGGCCAGTGGGGCTTCTCCAGCGGAAGGTGCCGTCTGTGTCTCGTACGACGGTCCAGCCGTGGGTGTGCTTGAGGCGGTGGTGCCGGCGGCAGAGGGTGCCGAGGTTGGTCTCGTGGGTGGGTCCTTGCGGAATGGCGTGAGGTGGTCGATGTCGCATTGCTTGGCGGGCTTGCGGCATCCGGGGAACCGGCAGGTCTTGTCCCGCGCTCTTACGAAGCCGGCGAGCGCGGCGGGTGGCCGGTAGGTGGTGCGGCCGTACTCGAGAAGGGCGCCGGTGGCTGGGTCGGTGAGCAGCCGCCGCCAGGTGCCCCGTGGCGAGCTCGCGGGCCATGGCTGCGGATATCGGGCCGTACCCAGCGAGCTCGCCGGGCTTGTCGTCCATTCCCGCCAACGTCGTCGCGGCGACGGTGACCAGCACGGTCGCTGCCGTGGCGGGTGTGTCGTAGCAGGCCTTTCCGAGCAGCAGGTCCACGAAGACATCGGCGCGGCGCTGGTCCATTGTTCTGTCGTCCCGGCACATCCGAGCTATGGTGTCGAGGCGCTGGTAGATGGCCGTGGCGTCGGGGCTGTAATGGTGGCGCAGAGCTGGGCCATGCCGTCCCTCGACCGGGTACTCCACAATCTTCCGCGCGGCCTTGGCCTTGGCGTGCCGGGCCTGCACGGCGTCTGGGTCGAGGGTGAGGACGGCGCGGCGGAGGGCCTGACGGAGCCGCGGCGCCGTCCTCACCCCCGCTCCAACGCCGCCAGGGTGCCGGGCAGCCGCTCGACCAGCGCCTCGGCGAACACCATCCGGCACTCGGCGGAGTTGCTGGTGATGTTCAGCTCGAGCGCGACCTCCTCAGTGGCGAGCTCCGCCAGCGGCTCCCCCACCCGCACCAGCGCGAACCGCGCCAACAGCCGGGCCTTCCGCGCCTCCACCACCGCCGGCACCCGCTCCAGATCGTGAATGGCGTCCAGGCACTGGTCAGCGTCCAGCCCGTCGACACCGGCCGCGAACACCGCGGCCAGCGCTTTGTCAGGAGAGATGGGATCGAACACGTGTTCTATTTCCCCGACGCGGCCCGACAGTTCAACCCCAAAGCGAGAAAAAGCGGAACTAATTTCCGACCAAAGGAACCACCAAGCAAAAGCGAGCCGGGGGGCAAACCGAGCCAGGCACCCCCGCCCCCCGTCGGCGTGCCTTCCAACCGAGGGGAGCACAAAAATGCAAGGCGAGCCAGCGGACCGCGAAAGAATAACGCCTACCTCCGACGTCGCGTCAAACCACCGGTCGCGATCAGCGCGGGTAGAAGACCAGCGGCACGCTCGGATCGGTGTACGTGCTGCCTGGGTTGAGCCCCATCTTGGTGAGGACATAGGCCGACTGGTCATCCGGCCGCTCAACCCCGCCCACCTTGGCGATCCGGATCTCATACTCCAGGGTGGCCGACATGCGCCGGAACTAGACACCCATCAGTCTCACCGCCGGGCGCATGTCCGACTACGCACCTTGGGGCAACGAAAGGTGCGCGCCAGAAGCACCGAGGGCAGCACCGAGCTGAGCGCCGACAGCGGCGCACCAGCCGGCACCGCACCAGCCGGCACGCCACCGGCGAAAGATCGTCCCGGAGACGGATCGTCCCGGAGGTCTGAGCCGTTCGTTGACGCGTTCTTAGTCCGGATTTGACCACAACGAAACACACGCCCCCTGAACTTGGCGGCATGGCAGGATTGTTCGACGCACACCGCCACCTCGGCGCGCTGCCGGCGTACCCCTTCTACGGCGGCCCGCCGATCCAGGCCGACACGACCGCTCGCGCCACCGTGGCCGGGCTGCTGGCCGACCTCGACGCCGAGGGCACCGACCGCGCTCTGGTCCTGCCCAACTACGGCGTACCAGACCCTGACCTTGCCTTCCGGCTGAACGAGCTGTGCCTGGAGGCAGCCGCGGTGGACGACCGGATCCGGGCCGGCCTGTGGGTCTCGGCCCGGCCGGAGGACGCCGCCCGCACCGAGGCCGCCCTCACCCTCGCCGGCGAACCGGGCGTCCGGGCGCTCAAGCTCAGCTTCCTGCTCGGCGGCCGACCCACCGACCCGGCCTGCCGGCCGCTGCTCGACCGGATCTTCGCCGTCGCCCGCGAGCGCGACCTGGTGGTACACGTGCACACCTCCCCCGGCGGCGCCTCCGACGTCGACGAGGTCGGCCACCTCGTCGAGTGGTACGCCGACGCGGTCGCCGTACACCTGGTGCACCTCGGCGGTGGTGTCAGCGGGCACATGAAGCTGATCGGCGGCCGGTTCTTCGACTGGATCGCCGCCGGCAAGCGGGTCTACACCGACCCGAGCTGGGCCGTCGGCTTCGCCGCCCGCTGGCTGGCTGCCGAGATCGACCGGCGTGGCATCGGTCACGACCGGCTGCTGTTCGCCAGCGACGAGCCGTGGGGCGACCACGCCGGCGAGCTAGCCCGGCTGCGGGAGGCGGTCGGTGACGGCGAGCTGGCCCGGCACGTCTTCCACCAGACCGCCGAGACCCTCTACGGCTGACCACCCGTCCCAACCCACCCACTGAGGAGCCCGACATGACCGACGTGACCGAAGCCCCCGCACTTACTGACACCGCACCCACCGACCCCGCACTCACCAGCACCGAGCAGCAGAGCCTGGCCGAGATCCCGCACCCCTCGCTGCCTGAGGGCTCCAACCTGTACGGCGCCACCAAGGTCTTCCCCGACTACCAGGCGGAGAACGGCGAGAGCTACTTCACCCTCGTCCACGGCATCGCGCACGAGTCGTCGGTGAGCTTCGTGGCGATCCTGCAGGCCACCCGGGCGCTGCGGAAGGGCTTCGAGGCGGCCATCTACTTCTACGGCCCCGGCTCGCTGAACTGCCTGGCCACCCGCGGCTTCCCGACGACCGGCAACGCGGCGTTCCCTGGCGAGCTGAACATCAACGAGCAGCTCAAGACCTTCATCGCCGAGGGCGGCAAGGTCTACTGCTGCCGGTTCGGGCTGTCCCTGCACGGTGCCCGCGAGGAGGACCTGATCGACGGGGTCATCCCCACCCACCCGCTGGACGTGCAGGACGCGTTGATCCACTACGCCCGCAAGGGTGCAATCATCAACTCGACCTACATGTTCTGAGCGGCGTCCCCCATGCCCGCCCTCTCAGACGACATCGCCGCAGATCGGCTGCGGACCCGGGTCGACGTGGCCATCCGGGGCGTCCGGCTGGACGCCCCGGTCCGCCGCCGCGGCGGGGCCGGTCCGAGCGACGACGGGCACCTGCTCGTCGACGGCCGCAACGCCGCGCTGCCGCTGGACCCGGCCAGCCCGTACACGGTGCGCGACGGCCGGCTGCTGTTCGAGGGTGCCGACGCCGGCCTGGCGGTGGAGCTGGTCCGCCGGCCGCGCTTCTACGACCTGGTGACGGCGGACGGCGTCCGGTACGAGCGGCTGGCCCGGCTGCACGGCGCCGACGTCCTGGCCAGCACCGTCGTACAGACCTGCGTGCGGTACGCCGAGGACCAGCGCTGCCGGTTCTGCGCGATCGAGGAGTCGCTGCGCGCCGGGGCCACCACCGCGGTCAAGACGCCGGCCCAGCTCGCCGAGGTGGCCGAGGCGGCGGTCCGGCTGGACGGCGTCCGGCAGATGGTGCTGACCACCGGCACCACCGCCGGCCGGGACCGTGGCGCCCGGCACCTGGCCCGGTGCGTCCGGGCGGTGCTGGCGGCGGTGCCCGGCCTGCCGGTCCAGGTGCAGTGCGAGCCGCCGGCCGACCTGGCCGTGCTCGCCGAGCTGCGGGCAGCCGGCGCGGTCGCCATCGGCATCCACGTCGAGTCGCTGGACGACGCGGTACGGCGGCGCTGGACGCCGGGCAAGGCGACGGTCCCGCTGGCGGCCTACGAGCGGGCGTGGGACGAGGCGGTGCGGGTCTTCGGCCGCAACCGGGTGTCGACGTACCTGCTGGTTGGGCTTGGCGAGGACCCGGACGAGCTGGTCGCCGGGGCCGGGCGGCTGATCGAGCGGGGGGTTTACCCGTTCATGGTGCCGATGCGGCCGATGGCCGGCACCCTGGCGGCGCGTGACCGGCTGCCTTCCCCGCCCGCCGCGCTGGTCCGGCGGGTCACCGAGGGCGTGGCCGCACTGCTGCGCGCGGCCGGCATGACCGGCGTCGACCAGCGGGCCGGCTGCGCCGCGTGTGGCGCGTGCGGCGCGCTGGCCGCGGCGGGCGGGTGAGCGCGGTGGCGGCTGCAGCGAACGCGCCGGCGGAGGTTGCGGCTCCGGTGGACATCCTGGCGCTGCTCGGTGACCGGCGCAGCGTGGAGCGGCTCGGCCAACGGCCGTGGTACCGGATCGAGCCGACCTCGGACTCGGGCACCCTGGCGGCGTACCGCGCGCTACGGCGCCGGGTCTTCGTGACGGAGCAGGGGCTGTTCGACGGCGACGACGCCGACGAGGTGGACGCCGACCCGCGGACCGAGGTGCTGGTGGCCCGGGACCGGGACGGCGCCGTGGTTGGCGGGGTGCGGCTCGGCCCGGCCGACCCGAGCGGCCACGATGTGGGCTGGTGGCGCGGCGGCCGGCTGGTGGTCGAGCCGGCGGCCCGGCGGGCGAGCGCCGGATCCAGCGCCATGGGCGGCATGGGCATGGGCGGCATGGGCGTAGGCGCCGCGCTGGTCCGGGCGGCCTGTGCCCGGGCCGAGGCGGCCGGCGTGCTCCGTTTCGAGGCGACCGTGCAGGCTCGGGCCGAGGCCGCCTTCACCCGCTGGGGCTGGCGGCGGGTCGGCCCGGCCACCGTCGCCGGGGCACCGCACGTGCTGATGCGCTGGCCGATCGACCGCGTCGCCGCCCTGGCCGCGGCCACCAAGTCCTGCCTCGGTCCGCTGCTGCGCGACATCCGGCCCGGTGGCCCCGGCTTCGTCGGGGACGACGCGGCGCCGGTGCCGGGCTCGGACCTGGTGGCGGCGTGCGACTCGATCCTGCCCTCGATGGTGGAGCGTGAGCCGGAGTGGGCCGGCTGGTGCGGTGTGCTGGTCAACCTCAACGACCTGGCCGCGATGGGTGCCCGGCCGGTCGGGCTGCTGGACGGGCTGGGCGCCCGGGACGCCTCGTTCGCCAGCCGGGTGCTGGCCGGGCTGCGCAAGGCCGCCGCGGCGTACGGCGTGCCGCTGCTCGGCGGGCACACCCAGCTCGGGGTACCGGCCGCGCTGACCGTCACCGCGCTCGGCCGGGCCACCGACCCGGTGCCCGGGGGCGGCGGGCGGCCCGGCGACGAGGTGCGGCTCACCGCCGACCTCGGCGGACGCTGGCGGCCCGGCCACACCGGCCGGCAGTGGGACTCCACCACCTACCGGAGCACCGCCGAGCTGCGGGCCATGCTCGACTGCGTGGTGGCGGGCCCGTCGAGCCCGTCGAGCCCGTCCAGGGCCGCCCGGCCGGCGGCGGCCAAGGACGTGTCGATGGCCGGCCTGGTCGGCACCCTGGGGATGCTGGCCGAGGCCAGCGGCTGCGGCGCGGAGCTCGACGTGGCCGCCGTACCCCGCCCGGCCGGTACGACGGCGGGTGACTGGCTGACCTGCTTCCCCGGCTTCGCCATGCTCACCGCGGCGGCGCTGGGCACCCCGGCTCCGGCCGCCGGCCCGGCGGTCAGCGCGGCCTGCGGTCGGCTCGTCGCCGGCTCGGGCGTCTGGTTGGTCTGGCCGGACGGCGTCCGCACCCCGGTGCTCACCGGCCCGGTCACCGGGCTGGGGGCGGCATGACGGCGACACCGACGGTGACCCGGATCGCGGCGGTGGCGGCGCCGTTCACCCGGGACCTGGCGGCGGACCTCGCGCTGGTCGGGCAGCTTGTCGACGAGGCACGGGAGCGCGGCGTGCGGCTGCTCGCGCTGCCCGAAGCCTGCCTGGGCGGCTATCTGTCCACCATGGATGGTTCGGCGGAGCCGCCGCCCGCGCTCGATCCGGACGGCCCGGAGATCCGCAGGCTGGCCGCGCTGGCCGGCGACCTCGTCGTCTGCGCCGGCTACTGCGAGCGGGACGGCGAGCTGCGGTACAACAGCGCCGTCTGCGTGACCGGCGACGGCGTCCTGGGCCGGCACCGCAAGGTGCACCAGCCGCTGGCCGAGCCGGCCGCCTACGCGGCGGGCGACCGGTTCGCCACCTTCGACACGCCGGTCGGCAAGCTGGGCATGCTGATCTGCTACGACAAGGCCTTTCCGGAGGCGGCCCGGACGCTGGCCCTGGATGGCGCCGAGATCGGCGTCTGCCTGTCGGCCTGGCCGGGCAGCCGGACCGAGCCCGCGGCCGACCTGGCGCTGGACCGCTGGACCCACCGGTTCGACCTGTTCGACCAGGCCCGCGCGCTGGAGAACCAGCTCGTGTGGGTGTCAGCGAACCAGAGCGGTACGTTCGGCTCGCTGCGCTTCGTCGGCCGCGCCAAGGTGGTCGACCCGGGCGGCGAGGTGCTGGCCAGCACGGGCGTCGGCGCGGGCATGGCGGTGGCCGAGCTCGACGTCGCCGAGTCGCTGCTGCTGGCTCGGCGGACGATGGGCTACCTGCGCTCCCGCCGCCCGGACGCCTACGGCCCCACCTCCACCCCCACCCCCGCTGTGGTCACCTCTCGGCGTTGTGGTGACCTCACGTTGCTCCCGGAGGCGCTGTGGTGACCTACCGGCGTTGTGGTGACCTCTCGTTGTCAACGGAGCCCTTGTGGTGACCTGTCGGGGGTCGCTGCGGGTCGCGGTGGTCGGCGGCAGCGTGGCCGGCCTTGCCACGGCGCTGTTCCTGGCCCGGCGGGGACACCGCGTGCAGGTCTTCGAGCGGGACGGTACGGCGCCGCCCACCGGGCCGGCCGGCTCGTGGTGGCGCCCGGCCACCCCGCAGGCCCGGCACTCGCACGCCTTCCTGGCCCGCTGCCGGCAGGTGCTCGCGGCCGAGGCCCCGGACGTGCTGGCCGCGCTGCTGGCGGCGGGCGTCCGGGAGGTCCGGCTGGCCGCCGTCCCGCCGCCGTCACTGACCGGGCCGGTGCCCGCCGACGACCGGCTGGTGGTGCTGGCCGGCCGCCGTTCGGTGGTCGAGTGGACCCTGCGCCGGGCGCTGGCCGCCGAGCCGGGCGTGACGGTCCGGGCCGGCCTCGGGGTCAGCGGCTTGTGGCTGGAGCCGCTGTGCTGGCACCCGGTGCGGGTGATGGGCGTACACCTGGACGACGGCTCCGAGGCAGCGGCCGACCTGGTCGTCGACGCGGCCGGTCGGCGCTCGCCGGTGCCCGGCTGGCTGGCCGACGCGGGCGCCGAGCTGCCGGCCGAGCAGCTCGCCGCCTGCGGCATCACCTACTACTCCCGCTTCTACCAGCTCCACGACAACGGCCCCGAGGAGCACGGCGGGCACGCGCCCGAGGGGCTGATCCGCGGCTACACGGCGGGCGGCTCGTACGACCGGTACTCCTGCCTGGTCTTCCCGGCCGACAACGGCGCCTTCTCGGTGACCTTCGGCGTACTGCCGGAGGACGCCGCCCTGCGCGGGCTGCGGATGGACGCCGCGTTCGACGCCGCCGCCGCGACCATGCCCGTGGTGGCCGACTGGGTGGACCCGCGGGCCAGCCAGCCGCTGTCCGGGGTCAGCGCGATGGCCGGCCTGAGCAACCGGCTGCGCCAGCTCGGCCCGGACGACGGGCCGCCGGCCGCGCTCGGGATCGTCTCGGTCGGTGACAGCGCGTGCATCACCAACCCGGCGCACACCCGCGGCACCGCGTTGGCCATCGCCACGGCGGCCAGGCTGGCGGCGGTGGTGGACACCCACGCCGGGGACCGCGAGGCCGTCGCGCTGGGCATGGCCGCCGCACTGCGGGCCGAGCTGGAGCCGTGGTACCACGACTCGATCGCGCAGGACCGGCACCGGCTGCGGCGGTGGCGCCCGGCCGCGCCAGCCGACGCCGGGCGAGCGTACGACCGGGGGCGAACGTACGATCTGGGGCTGGCGTACGACATCGGCGGCCGGGAGCAGGTCAGCAACGCCGAGGCGAGCCTGGCGGCGCAGCGTGACCCGGTGGTGTGGTCGGCGTTCACCGCCCTGCAGAACCTGCTGGCGCTGCCGGACGAGGTGCTGGCCGACCCGGAGGTGGTGCGCCGGACCCGGGCGGTGCTGGACTCGGGCTGGCGGCCGGCTCCGGTCGGTGCCGCGCCGGGCCGGGACGAGCTGGTGGAGATCGTCTCCGCGGCGGCGGCCGAGGCCGGTGTGGTGGCGGCCGAGTCGAGGACGTCGAGTGTGGGACGCTGACCGGCGTGGCGACGATCGGGATCGCGGCGGCGGCCGCGCACTTCGGCCGTGACCTGGAGGCGTCGTTCAGCCGGATCGAGGCGATCATCGGCCACGCCCGGGCCGGCGACGCCGCGCTGGTGGTGCTGCCCGATGCCGCGCTCGGCGGCTACCTGTCCGACCTGCGGCATCCGGACCCGGAGGCGGTGCCGCCGGCCCTCGACCCGGACGGCCCGGAGATCCAGCGGCTGGTCACGCTGGCCGGCGAAGCCGTCGTATGCGTCGGGTACTGCGAGGCCGACGGCGGCAAGCGGTACAACGCGGCGGTCTGCGTCAACGGCGACGGCGTCCTCGGCCGGCACCGCAAGGTGCACCAGCCGGTCGGCGAGATGGCGGTGTACGAGCCGGGCGACCAGTTCGCCGCGTTCGACACGCCGGTCGGCCGGGTCGGGATGCTGATCGACTACGACAAGACGTTCCCCGAGTCGGCGCGCAGCCTGGCCCTGGACGGCGCCGAGATCGTCGCCTGCCTGTCAGCCTGGCCGGCCAGCCTGACCAACCGCTCTCCGCGCACCGCCCAGGACCGGCAGGCCCGGCTGTTCGACATCTACGACCTGGCCCGCGCGGCGGAGAACCAGGTGGTGCTCGCCTCGGCCAACCAGACCGGCAGCAGCGGTGGGCTGCGGTACCTCGGCCAGGCCAAGGTGGTCGGGCCGGGTGGTGAGGTGCTGGCCCGGACGTGGTCCAAGGCCGGGCTGGCCATCGCCCAGGTCGACGTCGCGGCGGAGGTCGCCCGGGCCCGCCGGGTGCTGCACCACCTCACCGAACGCAAGCCGGCCAGCTACCGGGGGCACGCCTGACCGGGCCAGCCTTGACCAGGCCAGCCTCGACGGGGCCGCCGCTGCGGGTCGCGCTGCTCAGCTACTCGACCCGCCCGCGCGGCGGGGTGGTGCACACCCTGGAGCTGGCCGAGGCGCTGGCGCGGGCCGGCCAGAACATCACGGTCTGGGCCCTCGGCCGGGGCGGCGACCAGGGCTTCTTCCGACCGGTCGATCCTGCCGTTACGTTACGGGTCGTACCGTTTCCTAACGCACCGGATGTACCCAACGCATCCAGCGAGCCCGACATATCCGGCGAGCCCGACGCACCCTGCGAGGCGGTCGGGCCGCGAATCCTGCGCTCGATCGCGGTGCTGCGCGCGGCGTTCGACCGGCCGCCGGCCGCGGCGTACGACGTCGTACACGCGCAGGACTGCATCAGCGCCAACGCCGTGGACCGGTGCGTCCGGACCGTGCACCACCTGGACGACTTCAGCACGCCGGAGCTGGCCGAATGCCACGAGCGCGCGATCGTCCAGCCGGTCGCGCACGTCTGCGTGTCGGCCGCGGTGGCCGCCGAGCTGGCCGCCGGCTGGGGCATCCGGGCCACCGTGATCCCGAACGGCGTACGGGCGGACCGGTTCGCCGCCGCGGCCGGCGACACCCCGGACGCCGTCGCGGCCCGGCGCTCGTGGCAGGCCCGGCACGGCCGGTACGTGCTCGCTGTCGGTGGGATCGAGCCGCGCAAGGGCACCCTCGACCTGATCGAGGCGATGGCCGCGGTCCGGCACCGGCTGCCCGACGTACGGCTGGTGATCGCGGGCGGGGAGACGCTGTTCGACTACCGGGCGTACCGGGCCGCGGTGGACGCCCGGGCCGCCGAGCTGGGCGTGCGGCCCGAGGTGCTCGGGCCGGTGGACCACGACGCGCTGCCGGCGCTGGTCGCGGGCGCGGCGGCGTTCGCCTTCCCGTCGACGAAGGAGGGGTTCGGGCTGGCCGCGATGGAGGCACTGGCGGCCGGTGTCCCGGTCGTGGTGCGGGACCTGCCGGTGCTGCGCGAGGTGTTCGGCCCGGCGGCCCGGTTCTTCGCGGCCGGCCCGGGTGGCCCGGCTGGGCTGGCCGAGGCCCTGGTACGGGCGGTGGTCGGGCCGGACCATGCCCGCCGGCAGGCTGGCCGGGCGTTGGCCGCCCGGCACACCTGGGACGCCGCCGCCACCGCGCACCTGACCCTTTACCGCCGCCTCCTCGCCCGCGCCGGCCGCGACCTGTCGCGTCAAGGTCGCCAGAGATTGCCATGGGAGCGTTGACCTCAGCCAGACACGGCGCGGTCTAGGGCCAGGTCCAGTCGCGGATGTCCGGGGCGTCCTCGCCGTACTCTCGGGTGTACGTCCGGCAGCGCAGCCGCTCGTCCACCATTCGCTGCCGGAGCGACGCGGCCCGCACGCCGAGCCCAGGCACCCGGTCGATCACGTCCATGACCAGGTGGAACCGGTCCAGGTCGTTCAGCATGACCATGTCGAACGGCGTGGTGGTGCCCTCCTCCTTGTACCCGCGCACGTGCAGGTGCGGATGCCCGCGCCGACGGTACGTCAGCCGGTGGACCAGCCACGGGTGGCCATGAAACGCGAAGAGCACCGGCGTTCCAGGCCCGGTCGGTCACCTCGAAGACAGCGGCCAGCCGGTTGGACGCCGTCTCGTCCGGTCCGACCAGCCGGAACCGGTCCGGGTTGTCCCACAGCACTCGGGCTGCCGGCGCCGTCGAACAGCGCTGCCGGCCGGTATGACCGCATCCACCGCTCCAGCTCGGCCAGGTGCCCGGGGTTCTCCCGGACGGCGGCGAGCGGCACCTGGTGCGCCCAGGTTCCCTCGATCTTCAGCCCGTCCACAGTGGCCGGTCCAGCCCTTGGGGGTGCGCAGCACGATGAGCGGCCAGGTCGGGCGGCCGGTGACCTGCCCGGACCGGGCGACCCGCTGGATCCGGGCGATCGCGTCCAGCACCTCGTCCAGCACGGTCGCCATCTGCTGATGCACCTGGGCCGGGTCGTTGCCCGCGACCAGGTACGGCCGGTAGCCGTTCCCGCGCAGCATCTGCTCCAGCTCGGCGTACGGGATGCGCGCCAGCACGCTCAGGGTTGGCGATCTTGTAGCCGTTGAGATGCAGGATCGGCAGCACGGCGCCGTCCGGGCGGGGTCGACGAACTTGGTCGAGTGCCAGCTCGCGGCCAGATGAGGTTGAGACCCGGCGTGGTCCCCCAGTGGCCGACCTGCGTAGGTCACCACACGGGCCGGCCGGACAACAAGAGGTCACCACAACGTGCGTAGGTCACCACACGGGCCGGCCGGACAACGAGAGGTGACCACAACGCCGAGAGGTGACCACAACGGTCTAGTGCGGGTGGTCGTGCTGGGCCCGCTGCGCGGCGTAGACCGCGGCCTCGGTACGGCGCTCCATGCCGAGCTTGCGGAGCATCCCGGAGACGTAGTTCTTCACGGTCTTCTCGGCGAGGTACATCCGCTGCGCGATCTGGCGGTTGGTCAGGCCCTCGGCGATCAGGTCCAAGATCTTGCGCTCCTGCTCGGACAGCGTCGCGTAGCGTGGGTCCTCCCGCTCCGGCCCGCGGCGCAGCCGGTCCAGCACGGTGGCCGTCACCTTCGGGTCGAGCAGCGACTCCCCCGCGGCCAGCCGGCGCACCGACCCGACCAGGTCGCTGCCCGTGACCTGCTTGAGCAGGTAGCCCGCCGCGCCGGCCATGATCGCCTCGAACAGCGCCTCGTCCTCGGAGTACGACGTGAGCATCAGGCATGCCGGAGGCGAGTCCATGCTGGACCGCACGTCCCGGCACACGCTCACCCCGTCGCCGTCCGGCAGCCGCACGTCCAGCACTGCCACGTCCGGCCGCAGCGCAGGGATCCTGGCCCGGGCTTGAGCCGCGTTGGCCGCCTCGCCGACGACCTCGATGTCCGGCTCGTCGTTCAGTAGCTGCATCAGCCCGCGGCGTACCACCTCGTGGTCATCGAGCAGGAACACCCGGATCATCGCGGTCCGCCCTCCATCGCCAGCGCGGCGGGCAGCGCCGCGGCCGCCGGCACCACTATGACCGGGCAAGGCGCCGCCGTCACAGCGGCCCGGCTGATCGACCTGCCGGCCGCCTCGCCGACACGCCCGTAGCCGACCGTGCCGACGACGAGCAGCGCCGCGCCCTGGGCCGCACCCAGCAGCCCCTTCGCCGCCGGCACCCCGTCGCGCAGCGTGAGCGTGACCCGAACCCCCGGCCATATCGCCCGGTGCGGCTCGACCGCTGCCTCCAGCACGTTCCAGGCGCTGGCCGGCCGGTCCCCGTACGGCTCACCGGACCTCTCGTCCGGCCGGGAGCTCTCCGGGCCGAGCAGCCCGGCATGTACGGCGACCAGCGGGACGCTACGCCGAGACGCCTCCGCGAAGGCGTACGCCACCGCCGCCCGGGACCGGCACTGCCCGTCCACCCCGACCACGATGTGCCCGCCGAACAGGTGCCAGCCAGGGTCGTGCGCGTCCCGCACCACCGCGACCGGGTACGGCGTCCGGCTGGCGGGCTCGGCCCCGGTGGAGCCGAGCAGCAGCGCGGCCACACTGCCACGATGCCGGCAGCCCACCACGAGCAGGCCGGGCCGCTCGACCGCCTCGCACAGGCCCCGGCGCACCGGTCCCTCGATCGCCAGCGGTACGACGTGCAGGCCGGGCTCGGCCTCCCGGGCCAGCGCGGCACCATGCCGCACCAGCCGCCAGGCGGTGTCGCGGCGCGCGTTCTCGACCAGCTGGTTGGCTGGCGGGCCCAGCTTCCGGTAGGCGTGGCAGACCACCAGGATGGCGCCCCGTAGCGCCGCCTCGTGCGCTGCCCAGACCACCGCCCGCTCGGCGGACACGGTGTTGTCGATGCCGACTACCACGGCATCGTCGAGCGCCCCGGCATCCCCGGCCTCCCTGGTTCCCCAGGCCTCGACCGCGGCGGCCGTCGGTGGGTTGTCGAAAGTCATGCGGCTAGCGTCGCTTTCGTCCGCAACCCAGGGCTAGGGACCAAGGTCCCGTCCATGCCAACCGAGGTCATAACGCGCTGGCGCCGTCCAAGGAACGATGCCGCCCGAGGAACGATCCGGTAACCGGCCGGCCGGTACGTACGCCTGCTTGGCTCGATCCCGAACGGTGCCACCTACAGCCCGCCGGATCACCTCACCGAAGGCATACCCGGGCGTTAGCCTGGAGCCGAGCCAGAGTCCCGGGAGTGAACGTGGACGAGTCGGCAGGGCACCCAGAGCACACGGGGCACGCATGGGATAGCAGGGATGCAAGGCATTCTTTTCACCATCCACAGGGCGAGGGGCTTATCCCCGACCTGGGCCGGCTGCGGCTGCAGACCCTGCTTGAGGAGCTGGTCGATCGGGCCAACGGCCTGATTGGCGCGGAGTCCCGGCTGCACAGGCTGCTGGACGCCGTCGTGTCGGTGGCCAGCGACCTGTCCCTGCCCGACGTGCTGCTGCGGATCGTGCACTCCTCGGCCGAGCTGGTCGGCGCCCGGTACGCGGCGCTCGGCGTGATCGGCCCGGACCGCAAGCTGGTGGAGTTCATCCATGTCGGCGTCGACGACGAGACCCGCGAGCACATCGGCGAGCTGCCCACCGGCAAGGGCATCCTCGGGCTGCTGATCGACCAGCCGCGGCCGCTGCGGCTGCGCGACCTGACCGAGCACGCCCGGTCCTTCGGCTTCCCGCCCAACCACCCGCCCATGCGCAGCTTCCTGGGTGTCCCGATCCGGGTCCGGGGCGAGGTGTTCGGCAACCTCTACCTCACCGAGAAGGCCGACGACATCGACTTCACCGAGGAGGACCAGGAGATCGTCATCGCGCTCGCCGCCGCCGCGGCGGTCGCCGTCGAGAACGCCCGGCTGTTCGAGCAGACGCACCGCCGGGAGCTGTGGCTGGAGGCGTCCACGGAGCTGACCGGCGCCCTGCTCAGCGGCGGCCACGCCCGCAAGACGCTGCAGATCGTGGTCGACCGGGCCAGGGCGATCGCGGACGCTCAGCTCGCCAGCCTGGCGCTGGCCGGCGAGCGGCCGGGCCACCTCGTCGTCCAGGTCGCCGACGGGCCCGTCGCGGACCGGCTGACCGGCTTCGCGGCGCCCAACGTGGGTACGACGGCCGGGCAGGTCTTCACCTCGGGCCGGCCGCAGCTCATCCTGGACCCGGCCGCCAACCCTGGCCCGGACGAGCCGGAGTCACCGGTCTCGCACAAGGAGTTCGGCCCCACAGTGCTGGTCCCGCTCAGCGCCGGCAGCCATGTGCTCGGCGTGCTCACCGTCGCCAAGGCGGCCGGGGAGATGCCGTTCACCGAGCACGACCTGCGCATGATCACGGCCTTCGCCGCGCATGCCGCGCTGGCGCTGGAGTTCGCCCGCGCCCAGGAGGACAGGGAGCGGCTGGCCGTGTTCGAGGACCGCGACCGGATCGCCCGCGACCTGCACGACCTGGTCATCCAGCGGCTGTTCGCGATCGGGCTCGGCCTGCAGGGCGCCTCCCGGCTGGTCAGCCAGGACGACGTGGCCAGCCGGCTGGCCGGCTTTGTCGGCGATCTGGACGAGACCATCGCCGAGGTGCGCCGCACCATCTTCTCGCTGCAGCACCAGCCCTCGGCGACGTCGACCTCGACCAGCCTGCGGGCACAGGTCATCACCACCGCGACCGATGCCCGGGCCACCCTCGGCTTCGAGCCGCACGTCCGGCTCGAAGGTCCGATCGACTCGCTCACCGCCGACCCGGTCCGGGGCGATCTGATCGCCACGCTGCGGGAGGCCCTCGCCAACGTCGGCCGGCACGCCCGGGCCGGCACCGCGGAGGTCATCGTCAGGATAGACGCGGCCACCGGCATCCTGGAGCTGGTGGTGACCGACGACGGGATCGGCGTCGACGGTGAGCAGACCCGGCGCAGCGGCCTGACCAACCTGACCGAGCGCGCCGAGCAGCACAACGGCACGCTCACCGTCGACAGCCAGCCCGGCGCCGGCACCACCCTCACCTGGCGGGTCCCGGCGAGCCCCTAGCCCACGGCGGGTCGGGGCCAGGGGCTCGGCGGACCTCAGTCGTGGGTCCGGCGGACCTTGACGAACAGGTCGTGGAAGCCGGCAAAGCCGCCAAACAGGCCGCCGATCTCAAGGACCTCGACCCGGGCCAGCGCGTCCGCGACCGGTGAGCTGAACGGCGGCAGGTTGGCCAGCGCGTCGGCGAACGCCTCGTCGAAGCTCAGGTTCTTGGAGAACCCGGTCGCCTCATCGACATCGCCGGTCGTTCCCGCGCCGTTCACGGCCTGGACGTACGCCGCGAGCTCCGGCCCGCACTCCTCGATCGGGACCCGGTCGCTGCCCTCGGCGTGGTGGACCGTCACGATCTCCTGACCGGCCGGGAAAGGGACCCGCTCCGCGTGTCGGTACGGCGTCACGACCTGCGGGAAGATGCCCGGCCGCGGGCGGCGCAGCAGGTTGAACTGCGGCGGGAAGATCTTCAGCGGGCTCTGCTCGATGTCGACGTCGAAGCCGGGCGTCGGCAGCTCGCCCTCGGCCACGATCAGCACATGCCGTGGGCCGGCCTGGAAGGCACGGATCTTCGTCCGCTGGGCAAGCTCGCTGGTGGTGGTAATGGTCGTCATTTAGTTTCCCCCGAACAACGCAAATGGACCTTTCTCATACCTGAGCAGCCGTCAGGCCTGGTGATACCTCGGCCGAGCGTCGGCACCGTTCCTGTCGGAGCTGTGTGGGACGCTCCCTGAGCCATGGTGAGCCGAGCTATGGGCGAGTCGACCGCGGCGTCCCGCCGCCGAGCCCCGAAGGGACGGGTGAGGGTGACCGCCGCCGCCCTGCCGGAGCCAGCGCCCCCGGTGCTCGCCCGCCCCCTCGGCGCGCGCGGCTCCCGCGCGGACGTGGGCGGGCCTGACCCGACCGGTGAGCCGGGCGCGGCAGCGGCCGCGGTGCTGGCCGCCGTTCCGGGGTGGTGGCACGCCCGAGCCCGGGCCGTCGGGCTGACCGGGCGGTGGCTGGAGGTCACCCAGGCGCTCGACGCCGTACCGCCACCGGGTGTGCTGGCCGGTGGGCCGGGCACGAGGCCGGTCGTCGGTGCCAGCGGGCACGAGCTGGGCGCCGCCTACCTGACCGCACTCACCCCACAGGTGCGGGCCCGGCACGGCCGGCACTACACCCCGCCACTGCTCGCCGAGCACCTGTGGCACATGGTCCGCCGGAGTCTCGGCTGGGCATGCCCAGCGCGACCGCTGCCCGGCCTGGTCCGGGACCCGGCCTGCGGGGCCGGCGCGCTGCTGCTGCCGGCGCTGCGGGAGCAGCTTGCCGCGCACGCTGGCGCCGACCCGGAGGCCGTGCTCGCTGGCCTGCCCCGTCTCGTCGAGGGTGTCGACGCCGACCCGGCGGCCGTGTGGCTGGCGAACATCGTCCTGGCGGCCGAGGCGCTGCCGCTGCTGGCGGCGACGCCGGCCCGGCGTCGCCGCCCGCTGCCCGCGCTCGCCCGGGCAGGCGACGGTCTGGCCCCCGCTCAGGCCGCCGTCCGGGTGGTAGTGATGAACCCGCCGTACGGGAGGGTGCGGCTGTCGGCGGAGGATCGGGACCGCTTCGCTCCGGTCCTGTTCGGGCACGCCAACCTCTACAGCCTGTTCCTCGCCGCCGCCCTGGACTGCCTCGACGATCAGGGCGTCGTCGCGGCACTGGTGCCGACCTCGTTCACGTCCGGGCGGTACTTCGCTAACCTGCGCGCGGTGCTCGCCGCCGAGGCGCCGCTGCGGGAGGTGTCGTTCGTCGGCGATCGCGACGGGGTTTTCGCCGGCGTCCTGCAGGAGACCTGCCTGGCCACCTTCAGCCGCCGACGATCCCCGCGCACCGCCGTCACCTGCGTGAACAGGCAGCTCAGCGACGTCGCCACGGTCGAGCGACCGGCCGGCGACCGTCCCTGGCTGCTGCCACGCCGGCGGGAGGACGCGCCCGTGGCAGCAGCGGCGGCGGCCATGCCGCTGACCCTGGCGACCGCGGGATGGAAGGTCTCCACCGGTCCCCTGGTGTGGAACCGGCGCCGCGCGGACCTGTCCGGGCGGCCGGGCGGCGGGCGGGTGCCTGTGCTGTGGGCGGCCGACATGGACGGCGGACGGCTGCACCGCGACCCGGCCCGCGACGCGCTGCGCTACCTGCGGCTGCGGGACCCCGCCGACCGTACAGTGATGACCCTGGGTGAGCCGGCGGTCCTGGTGCAACGCACCACCGCCCCGGAGCAGGCGCGCCGGCTCGTCGCGATCGAGCTCACCCCGGAGGGCTTGGCAGAATGGGGCGGAGCTGTGGTCGTGGAGAACCACGTCAACGTGCTCCGGCCGACCCGTCCCGACCCGTTGCTGTCCCGCGCCACGCTCGCCCGGGTGCTGGCCACGGGGACGATGGACCGGCTGATGCGTTGCGTGTCCGGATCGGTCGCGGTGAGCGCATACGAGCTGGGGTCCCTGCCCTTTCCCGCGCCGTCGGTCCTCCGCTGCTGGGGCCACCTGCATGGCCCTGCCCTTGACGCCGCCGTCGCCACCGCCTACCAGCCAGCCATCCGATGACGTTCCGACCGCTCCCGGCTCGCACGGAGTGTCACGTCCGCCTCAAGCGGATCTTCCCACGTGCCGCGTTCGACCCGGTGCTGGCCAACCCGCTCGCCGCGACCGCGGTGGCGGCGATGCTCTATGTCGACGCCGTCGTCCCTGACGACGCACCGCTGTTCCACGACGCGGTCTGGGCCAGACCCACAACCTGCCTGTGGATGTCCGACGAGGCCTACGGCCGGACCAGCGACGCTGACCGGGCTGCGTGGCGCGCGGCGGCGGGCCACGGAAAGAGGCAGGTCAGCGACCTGCTGACATGCTGGGAGGTCCGTTTCGACCCGTGGTACGCCGACAACACGCGGGAGACGCTACGGGACGAGACCTTCCCCGCCTGGCTCCGGAACGGGGCGGTCCGACTCCGACCGGGTGTGCCGACCACCAGCGGCAAGCCTCGTTGGGCGTTGACCGCGTCGTTCGCGGATCTGTTCGATCCGGAGCTGGACGGCGAACCGCTCGCCATTGCGATTGACGCTTGGCGGACCGACCGAATGAGCCCAGGCGATCGACTACGTATTCACATGGTCCACGAGCGGGACCGCCAAGCATATGCGACTCAGGTCGTGCTGCCGGGTGGCCAGGTCAGGTCGCTGGAAGCAAGCACCGCGTCATTGATCCTCAAGGGCGTCATCGAGGAATGGGCACCCGTCCGGCTCGGTGACCCGATCGTCCTCACCATCTCCGAGCCTGGAGACAAGGTCTACCTGGCCGACGCCGCAATCATGAAGGCGCTCGGCATCAGCCTGGACCCGAGCACGCTGCTCCCGGACGCGGTGATCGTCGACATCGCCGCGACGCCACCTGCTTTCTGGATCATCGAAGCGGTCGCCAGCGACGGTCCGATCGACGAGCACCGCCGTCGCGCATTTCTCGGCTGGGCGGATGACCAGCGAATACCACAGGGTTCCTGTCATTTCCTGTCGGCGTTCTCGTCGCGTAACAGCGACTCCGCCCGCCGTCGGCTCAAGGATCTCGCGGCGGGCACGCACGCCTGGTACGCGGACGAGCCGACCCGGGAGCTCTCGTGGTACGAGCTGGATGGAGCAGGGTCAGGTGGACCAGTCCCGGAGTAGATCGGCGGGGGACGGCAGCCACCGGAGCGCGGGCGGCACGTCGGCCAAGTTCGGCCAGCATCTGCCGTCCGTCCGGAACGGCCACCTCGACCAGTCGCCCCGGATCCGCCCACATACTCCCAGCCAGCAGCGCCGTTGGCAGCACGGCGCCGGCAGGTCGACGGTCCCGTTGGTCGGGCCATCGGACCTGCCGGCGCCGTGGGGTGCCGGCACCGCGGGCTGCCGGCACCGCGGGCTGCTCAGCAGAGCAGGACGCAGACCAGCTTCGGGACGAGCGAGGTCACCGCGGGGACCAGGGCGGTCGGGCTGGGCGAGGGTGACGGGCTGGTCGGTGGCGCGGCCGGGGTGTGCCTGCCGCCCGGCGACGGGGTGGGGGACGGCGCCCCGCTCGGTCCGTGGGTCAGTGTCGTGTGACCCGTCGGTAGCCGACGCGAGGTGAGCGGTAGGCCTGGACCGGTAGGGCCACCGGGACCGGCGCCCACCGCGGGCACCGGGCGCACCGCGCCGATGTACTGGTCCAGCCACACCGGGCTCAGGTGGACGACGTCGCCGGCCTCCGGGGCGTGCACGACCATCCCGCCTCCGGCGTACATGGTGACGTGGTGGATGGTGTCGGCGTTGCCCAGGTCGTAGGCGTAGAAGAGCAGGTCACCGGGGAGCAGGTCGGCGAGCGGCACCGGGATGCCGATGCGGGCCTGCTCCCGCGAGGTGCGCGGGATGTCGACGCCCGCGTGCAGGTAGGCCTGCTGGATGAGGCCGGAGCAGTCGAAGAACTCGGGGCCGGTGGCCCCCCACAGGTACGGGCGGCCGATCTGGGCCAGCGCGTAGGTCAGCGCCTCCTGCGCGGCCGGGGCGGAGGTCAGCCCGCCGAGGGTGCTCCTGGCGGCCTTGAGCAGGGCGGCGATCAGCCGGCCCTGCGCGGTCGCAGGGCCGGTCACGTCGGCCGCGGCGGCCAGGTGGAACGGCAGGGTGCTCGAGCCCCGCAGCGACCGCATGCCCGGCAGGGAGGTGAGCTGCTGGCGCAGCACGCTCGGCGACTCGGCCTGCCAGCCGGGGTCGTCCAGGCCGACCGGCGAGGTCACGGGGATGTCAAACGACGCGGCTCGTAGCACCCCGAACGCTCGCGGCGCCTCGGCAGACCCGACCGTACCCGGCACCAGCGCGACCAGTGCCAGCACGGTGACCCGGACCGTCGTTGACCGGGCTACCGCCGTCGACCGGACTTTTCTGGTCGACCGGGCTTTCGCCTTCGACCTGGCTCGGGCGTGGCTCGCCCTCCTACCGCCGCTCATTAGTACCCTCCCCGTCCCCCAGTACTCGAACACCATCCACAGGTTCTTGACACCGGCACAACCCAATATCGGACGAGTACGCCAGAATCGGCCCGATCGGGCAGCTAGTTCGGCCGCATAGGGAATGCCGGGCGTCCCTGTTGAACGGCGACCCGGGCAAAAGCCTGGAAACGCACCGAGCAACCCTGCGGCGCCGAGCAACCCGACAGCACCGAGCAACCCTCCCGACGCCGCTCCTCGGCCTCGTGCTGCTCGGCTTTGTGGGTACGGCTCTGGTTGTTTTCGGGCTCCCGGCCGGGAGCGGTCGCCTGCCTACTCGCCGTCCATTTCCGGGCTGGTGCCAGCGGCCGCCGGTCGCTCATCCGCAGCAAGGCCCCGGCCCGTCTTGGCCAGGCTGGGGGCTAGGTCGTAGTGCCGCTTGGCCGCGCCGTCCCCGACGATCACCAAGCCCGCGAGGCGGCCGAAGATCAGCACCTGCCGAAGATCAACACCCCGTGAGTCGACGATCGCCGGGCGACGACGGCGAGCGGTGGATGCCCCTCCGGCGGCGGGCCGGACCCGCCGTACCGAATCCACCGTCCCCGCACGTACGATCCCGGCGAACGTACGATGTGCACGTGCATTTGGCAAGATGGACTATCGTGGCGGCACCGACCACGATGCCGTGACCACCACCCGCACCGGCGCGCGTGCTGCGTTGTGCTCGGTGACCTCTGATGGCACCGTCACCGCGTGTTCACCCGGACGGGTCACCAGGACGGACGAGGGAGCCGCCAATGGAACAGGACGCGGCGCCGGCCGTCGGTCGTCGTCGGCTGGCCGTGGAGCTGCGCCGGCTCCGGACCTCCTCCGGCCGGACCATCCAGGAGGTCGCCCAGGCGCTGGAGTGCTCGGCCGGGAAGATCAGCCGGGTGGAGACCGGTGCGGTCGGCGCGCGGGTCCAGGACGTGCGCGAGATGCTCGACCTGTACGGCGTCACCGGCGGTGCCCGGAACGATCTGCTGGATCTCGTCCGCCAAGCCCGGCAGAAGCCGTGGTGGTTCGCCTACGCCGACATCATGCCGCGCGACTCAGCCCGGTTCTTCGGGCTCCAGCACGGGGCCGCGGCGATCCACGAGTACAGCGTCGTGCTGGTGCCCGGCCTGCTGCAGACCGAGGGGTACGCGACGGCGTTGATCGGCGCGGGCCTGGACGCCACGACGGCATCGGACGGCGCCGGTACGGTGGCCCGGCGCCGGATCGAGCTGCGGATGCGGCGGCGGAGCCTGCTGCTCGGCACCGAGCCGCCGACGTTCCACGTGGTGATCGACGAGGCGGTGCTGCACCGCCTCGTCGGCGGGCCACAGGTCATGGCCAGTCAGCTTCGTCACCTCCTTGCGATCGGTCAGCTACCGCACGTGACTATTCAGGTGTTACCGTTCACGAAAGGGCAGTACGCCGCGATGGGAGCGCCGTTCGTACTATTCGAGTTCGCCGAGCCTGACGATCAGCGGGTCGTCTACCTGGAGCAGCCCAGCCGGAACATCTACCTAGAGCGGCCGGACGAGGTCAGCCTCTACGTCGACCTCTTCACCGACCTGGCAAAACAGGCCCTTACGACGGAACGTTCGACAATCTTGATCGA
This sequence comes from Mycobacteriales bacterium, assembly GCA_035476575.1. Lineage (GTDB taxonomy): Bacteria > Actinomycetota > Actinomycetes > Mycobacteriales > JACQDL01 > DATILL01. Next base: position 19,308 of record DATILL010000013.1, on the reverse strand, counting down.
GGATCGGGCCACGGCACTCTCATGAGCCACCGCCCCTAGACGTCGAACTAGACGTCGAACTCTCCGGCCTTCATGCCAAGCACGAACACCCGCCACTCCGCGGTGGTGAACCGCAGCACCGGACCCGCGGGGTCCTTGTCGTCGCGAACGGTCACGACATTCTCGCGCGCTGACACCGCGACACAACCGGAGTTGGCCGTCGAGCAGTAGCTGCTCACCCGCCAGCCGATGGGGTCGGTGCACGTCCCGTTATAACTCATCTCGGCCTCCATGATGATCGTGCGACACCGGTCCGGCCACGCATCGCTGGTCCCGCGTGAGCCAGCATTTGCTGACCTTCGCGGCGCCGATGCGCTCCCCCGACAACAAGGTTGGCAGGCTACGCCGATCGGTTACAGACCGATTTCCGGGTCAGCCACCGTCAGACTGGACATTGAACACACGGACGAGACATTAAACACACAGATAGGACATTGAACACACGGGCGGGACATGATCTGGCCATTTCCGCGCCAACCCGTAACGGCCTCGGCGCCAGCGCGGCACGTTTTAGCCGGTCCGGATGACGCCCGCCTGCCGAGCCCGACACCGAGCCCGACACCGAGCAGAAGACACACAGCATGACCCCGACAAGAAGCGACGCGGTGCAGAAGACTCTTGTTCGCGACTCCCCCTCAAACAGGCTCGGCTCCACCGAAACCTGCCTGCGATACTGAGGGGAAAAATAGGCTTATAGACGTGCCACATACCCTCTGAACTGCGCAGATGCGGTCCTGCCCAGCCTGTTAGGACAGCTTCTCCTTAAGTAATGACCTCTGCCCCGAACAGGGCGCGGCGCGCACGTGCCCGAAGCGGGGTTTCCCGGCCCACGCGCGAGACGGGGAGCACGAAACGGCGAGGAACGACCAGGAAACCGTCCGGCGCCGCGCACCGCACATTCGAGGGCCGCTACCCGCCCAGGCGGATCCGATCGACCGCGTTCAGCGGGTCGATGGTTCCGTCCTCGGAACTCGGGCGCATCCATTCCTTCCAGCAGTCACCTGGGCAGGACAGCAGGTAGACACCACAACCGGTCCGATTTCTGATGGACTCGACCGCGAACGGCCAGAGCATGGGATAGGTGCCCGAGCAGGACGGCGGCGTAAACCAACCGAGCAGATCGTTGAAGTTACGATTGTTGTAGAAGCACATCGCGCCAGTCTCCGGACAGTGTCCCCCGGTGTGCCAGTACGAACGGTCCGAGCTCGGCGCAACACCGGCGGCAGGGGGGTTGTTGCTCGGACGGTTGGTCACCACCGCGAGGATCACCACCGCAATGATCATTGCTGCGATGATGAGCGCGACCGCAAGGAAACCGCTCGCCGTACCGAGCCCGACGAGCCGCACTCTCGCGTGCAGGTGCTGGGGCGGGTCAGATGGCCTTCGTGTCGCGGCGGCCAGGTCAGGATCCAGTGCGGCCAGGTCCCTGAAGATCCGAGCCAGGTCGACGGGAGCGTCACGGTGCCGCAGCCGTCGGTACTGGCAGCGGCTGAAGGCGGCAATGTCGTCGGGCAGCTCAGCCTCGGTGGGCAGGGTGCCTTCGTCGGTCAGCACTGGGATCACCGTCACTCCCGCGGCGAACGCCTCGACCAGCTCACGGCGGACCCAGTCCTCCGGGTCGTCGATACGCCGTCCACCCGAAGGGTTGGTCGCGGTAAGCCAGCCGGATCCAACTACCGCCAGCAGCACGCTGGCCCGCCGTACCCGGTTCAGCAGATGAACAGAGAAGTCCGCCCCGGCCGGTATCGACGCACTGTCCAGGAACACCAGCCCAGTACCGACGCGCCGAGACAGCTCCATGTGCAGCATTGCGGCATAGCTGTGGCTGTCCTCGCCCCGGTAGTTGATGAACACCCCACCCACGACGCACCCCTACCCCCGTCCATCGCTCGCGGTAGATCATCAACGTCAGAGAGGCGCACAGTACCGGACAACGGCCGTCAGGTCCGGGTCATCCGGCAACCCGCAGCGGATCGCCCTCCCGCTGCGCCACCAGAAACGCCATCGTCAGCTCCCACTGGCAGGCTGACCGAGTCGGATGGACCGCCGAATAGTAAGCGAGCAACACCCTCGACGACGCCAACCCGGCGACGATCCCGGGCGAGATCCCGTCGAACTCGTCGACACACTCACTGTCCCGGAAAACCCGCAGGCCAACCGCCCGCAGCGCCCCCTCCAACTCCAGCACCGCACCCAGATCAGCCCGCGCATCACTGAGGAAGACGTCGTGCTCCGCAACAGTGGTACCGGTCACGGGACTGCGGCTGGCCATGACGTGCGACGCCGCTCGGACCCGAGACGGCCACCTGCCGCGAGCCTCCGGCCGGCCGGTGTGTACCCGCGCGGTCGTCGACGCGCCGGGGCGCTGCCGGGCGCTGCCGGGGGTTGCCGGGCTGGCCGGAGCGGCGCCGCGCGGTGCGGCCGTTCGACCTACCCCTGAGCATCACCCAGCGGATCATATGTCTCCGGGCTCCGATCATGGACAATGACCGCCGTGGCGAGCCCTGCGATGGACAGCTCCCCGCTGGTGGTGGGCATCGACCTCGGCGGGACGAAGTTGGCCGCCCTGCTGTCGGACCGGGCCGGCACCCCGCTGCACCGAGTCTGGCACGAGCACCAGGCCACCGACTACGAGGACGTGCTGGCCAGCATCGCGGCGGCGGTGGCCGAGTGCGCCACGGTCGCGGCCGGGGCGGGCCGTCCGGTCGCCGGGCTGGGCGTGGCCGTCGCCGGGCCGCTGGACCGGCCCCGCGAGCGGGTGGTCAAGGCGGTCAACCTGCCCATCGTCGACCGGCCGGTCGGGGCCGACCTGGCGCGCCGCACCGGGCTGCCGGTCGTGCTGGAGAACGACGCGAACGCGGCCGCGCTGGCCGAGGCCCGGCACGGGGCCGGGGTCGGTGCCGCGGCCCTGGTGGTGCTCACCATCGGCACCGGCATCGGCGGCGGCATCGTGCTGGACGGGCAGGTCGTGATCGGCGGCCGGGGCGGTGCGGCGGAGCTCGGCCACCTGCCGGTGGGCGCGGACGACATGCCGTGCGGGTGCGGCAGCGTGGGCTGCCTGGAGCAGTACGCCAGCGGCACGGGGATCGCCCGGCAGGCGCGGCTGGCGGCGGCGGCCGGACGGGCGCCGTACCTCGCCGCGCTGGTGGACGGCGCGACCGACACGATCACCAGCCGGCATGTGGTGGTCGCCGCCCGGGCTGCCGACCCGGTGGCCACCGGCCTGCTGGCCGACGCCGGCACGCGGATCGGCCGGGCGCTGGCGTGCCTCGCCGCGACCCTGGACCCAGACCTCGTGCTGCTCACCGGCGGGACCGCCCACGCGGCGGCGGACTTCCTGCTGCCGGCGGTGACCTCGGCGCTGGCCCGGCAGTGGCCGTTCCGGGAGCAGGGCGGGCCGGCGCCGGTGAGGCTGGCCCGCTGCGGCGAGGAGGCCGGTGCGGTCGGCGCCGCAGTGCTGGCCGGTGACCGGTTCCTGTAGCGGGCTCTTGTCGGGAAGAGAGCAGCCAAAGGTGGTCAGGGCGCGGTGCGCAGGACGAAGCCGGCGAGCCCGGGCAGCGCCGTCAGGTCGGCCGGCCGGCCCGTCGTCACCAGGTCCCGGCCGTACCGCACGTACGGCGGCGCACCCGTCCCGGCCTGCTCGTTGACCCCCTTGACGTAGCAGGACCGCAGCCGCCCGGCCCGGCCGTGGACGACGGCGCAGCCGCGTGGCGCCAGGTCCACAGTGAGGTCGTGCGCCCCACCCGGGTGACCGCCCGGTGCGGCTGGTCGCAGCGGCTGAACAAGAACACGAAGGCGCTCCCCTCGTGCGGCCCGACCCGGCGCAGCTCCAGCCACCGCTCGTCGGCACCGCCGGCCCGGCTGCCCCGCAGCCCAGCCGGCCCAGCCGATCCAGCCGGCCCGGGCGGCTCCACCAGCCCAGCCAGGCGCGTCCAGCTTCGGCAGCTCCCCCAGCACCAGCAGCCGGCCACCGGCGCGCACGTACCCCGCCAGCTTCCGTTGCGTCGCCGCGTCCAGGAAGAAGCCGCCCGGTACGACGAGCGGGCCAGCCAGCTCACTGGCCTGGAGCGGGAGCAGCTCGAACGGGATGCTCCGGCGCAGGCAGTACCGGACGAACGGCACCAGCGTGCGGCTCGCCGACGGTGGCACCCGGTGCCCGCCGGCCGCCGCGCCCGGCGGCGGCGCCCAGGCCCGCAGCGCGTGGTACGGCGGGTAGACCCCCAGCGCAGCCCGGGCTCCGGTCCGGCCCGGACCAGGTCCGCGCCCTCGGCCGCCAGGTAGCAGGTCAGCACCCGCAGCGCGTCGTACGCCGGCCCGGGCCGGCCGTGCACGTCGATCGGCGCGGCGTCGCCGTACGGCGGGTCGAGCCACGCCGGATCGCCGGTCGTCTCGGCCAGGTAGTCCCGGTCGACGACGAGGTGGCCGGCCCACTGGTCGATGCCGCAGGCCGGATAGACGCCAGCCCGGTGCCGCCGCACGCCAGCCCGAGCAGCGTGTGTACACCGGCACGACCGGGTAGCAGCAGGCCGGGTCCGCCCAGCTCAGCGACCAGCTCTCGGCCAGGTTCGGGCCGCGGCCCCGGCTGGCGGCCAGCACGTGGTCGACCAGGGCGGCGTCGTCGGTGCGTACGTCGCCGGCACCGCCGGTGTAGCCGTAATGCGGGCCGGCAGGACGCGGGCCGGCAGGATGCGGACCGCTGAGGCGTTCTGGCTGGACCCGGGCCAGCCCGGCGTCGTACCGGGCGGCCGGGCGCGGCGGGGCGCCGTCGTCCCGCGGTGGGGCGAAGTTGACCAGCGCCGGAAGGTCGAGGTCGAGGACGGCGGTGAAGCCGCGGACCGCGGCGGCGAGCGACCCAGCGACCCACTCGCCCCAGTCCAGCAGCGGGCGCAGCCCAGCCCGGTCGCCGGTCACCGGCCAGCCGGTCGGCGCCACCCGGTGCACCGGCTCCCCGCCCGCCGTAGCCCCTGCCGCGGTCGTTCCCGCCACCGTTGCCCCTGCCGCCGTTGCCCCCTCCGACGACGCCCGGCGAAGGCCGCCAGCCCGGCGAGGGAGTAGTCCAGTGCGTCGATCGGCAGCGCGGTCTCGCCGTAGCCGCCTTCGTTGCCGACCTGGACCGCGGCCACCGGCCCGGCCGGGTGCCGCAGCGGCCGCAGCACCTCGGCCACCGCCGTCAGCCAGGCCCGCACGTCGGACTGGAACCGCGGGTCGTACGCCGACGGCAGGGCGAGCCGGTGCGCCCGCAGCGGCGCGCCGATCGCCGACAGCGCCGCCTCTCGGGTGCCGTCCCGGCTCGGGCTCACCCGGTTCGGCAGGCCACCGAGGGGGAGCTCCGCCTGCACGTACGGCCTCGGCTTGACCAGGGCGAGCAGGCCGGCCCCCTCGTCGCCGAATGTTCACGGTCGGGTCAAGATCGACTCCAGGGAGCTCCGGCCGCTCCGGCTCCGGCACTCCGCCCCAGCCTCCGCGGCGGTAAATGCGTTGCCGACGGCCGGCGGCGTACGGCAGGGTGTGCCTGTCCCGGTGCCGGCATGTCCGGCGGAGCGAGAGGGGGTGGCCTCGATGACCGACGTGGTCCTGACGCTGCCCGCGTTCCGCCCGTTCCCGCCCGCCGGCTGACCTACTCCGCGCCGGTGGGCAGCCACTCCTGAGGAGCACACCCACCGTGCGACACCGTAAGCCTCGGTTCGATGACGATGAGCCGACGTACGCCAAGACCCGCGCTCAGCACGTCGAGCTCGACGTGTCCGACGACAGCTCCCCCGCCGGCGGCGACCGCTGGTCGACCTGGGACCAGTCGGCGGCCGGCGAGCGGGGCCCGGCGCCGTACCCCGACTGGCTGGTCATCGACCTGGCCGCGGTGGACGTCGAGCGCGGCGTGCTGAAGACCGGCAAGGAAGCCGACGTATACCTGCTCGAACGGGGCGTGCCGGGCACCGACCGGTCCTGCCTGCTGGCCGCCAAGCGGTACCGGGACGGCGAGCACCGGATGTTCCACCGCGACGCCGGGTACCTGGAGGGCCGCCGGGTGCGCCGGTCCCGGGAGACGCGGGCGATGGCGAACCGGACGGCGTTCGGCCGCCAGGTGATCGCCGGGCAGTGGGCCAATGCCGAGTTCGAGGCGCTGCGGAAGCTGTGGCTGCTCGGCGCGGCGGTGCCCTACCCGGTGCAGGTTCTCGGCACGGAGCTGCTGCTGGAGTTCATCGGCGAGCCGGACGGTACGGCGGCGCCCCGGCTGGCCCAGGTCCGCGACCGGGACTTCGGCTCGTTATGGTCGCAGCTTGTGGACATGCTAGTGCTGCTGGCGCGGTCCGGGCTGACCCACGGCGACCTGTCGCCGTACAACCTGCTGGTGCACGGCGAGCGGCTGGTGATGATCGACCTGCCACAGGTCGTAGACGTGATCGCCAACCCGCTCGGGCCGTCGTTCCTGGATCGCGACGCCGCCAACGTGGCCGGCTGGTTCGCCGCCCGCGGCTGCCCGGACGCCGACCCGACCGTGCTCGCCACCCTCCTACGCGCCGAAGCCGGCCTGCCCTGAGTCGGGCCGCTCCCCAGTGTGGTCACCTCTCGGCGTTGAGGTGACCACACGGTGCCTGCCACCCACGTGTGGTGACCTCTCGGCGTTGTGGTGACCTCTCGTTGCCTCGCGACCCCAAGAGGTCACCACTCGGCGTTGAGGTGACCACACGGGCAGCCAGGGGCAGCTCACTCGGTCGTGATCGCCCGCAGCACGTCGATCTTCGAGGCTCGCCGGGCCGGGAAGACCGCAGCGAGCACGCCGGCCAGCGCGGCGGCGACCACGAAGCCGACCAGCGTCGGAATCGGCACCGCGAACTCCGTGATCCCCTGGCTGTGCAGCGCGCGGACCAGCGTCCAGCCGAAGAACCCGCCGACCGCCAGCCCGAGAACCGCGCCGAGCACTGCGATGATCACCGCCTCCCAGCGGACCATCGCGCGGAGCTGCCGCTTGGTCATCCCCAGCGCCCGCAGCAGGCCGAGCTCGCGGATCCGCTCCAGCACCGACAGCGCCAGCGTGTTGATGATGCCGATCACCGCGATGATCACGGCCAGCGCGAGCAGCACGTAGAACAGCAGCAGCACCTGGTCGATCTGCTGGGACTGCTGCTGCTTGTACTCGGCCTGGTCCTTGACCTGCACGCTCGGGAAGTCTGCGACCACCCGGTCGACAGCGGCCCGGGAGACGTCCGGCGCAACGCCCGACCTGGCCTTGACCAGCGCCACCGTGTCCAACTGGTCGGCGTAGTGCCGCTCGTAGTCCGGCAGCGCCAGCAGGAACGGGCCGTTGAGCTGGTTGTCCTCGTAGATCGCCCGGATCGGCTCAGCCTGGGTGCCGCCGACCGGGAACTCCATCACGATCGTGTCACCCACCTTCCAGCCGTGGTCGGACGCGGTGTTCTCCCGGACCGCGATGCCGCCGGAGGTCAGGTCGGACAGGCTGCCGGAGGTGGTGTCGGTGCGGACGGTCCTGCCGTAGGAGATCGGGTCGACCCCGGCGACCTGCTGCGTCTTGCCATCGAGCTTGAAGACGTTGATGCGGACGCCGGTCGCCGAGTCGACCTCGGGCTGCTGGGACAGCCGGGTGACGACCTCCGGACTGAACCCCTGACCGCCGCCGTTCGACGGTCCGCTGAGGATGTAGTCGGCGGCGATGGTCTGGTCGAGCACCTTGTGGACCGACGCCTTCACTGACGCCGCGAAGATCGTCACCAAGCTGACCAGAGCCAGGCCGATCATCAGCGCGGCAGCGGTCGAGGCGGTACGACGCGGGCTGCGCATCGCGTTGTCGCGGGCCAGCTTGCCCGCCTCGCCGGCCCAGTGGGCGAACGGCCAGCCCAGCAGCCGGGCCAGCGGCCGGGCCACCAGCGGGCTGAGAATGCCGACCCCCAGGAAGATCACCACCGCACCGGAGGCGACGTTGGCCAGCCGGTTGCCCTGGTCGGCGAACAGCCCGGTCAGCAGCAGCCCGACGCCGGCCAGGGTGACCAGCGCGCCGATGATCGTCCGCCGCCGGCCAGCCCTCGCGGGCGGCGCCACCGCCTCCTGCTGCAGTGCCGCGACCGGCGACACCCGGGTGGCACGCAGCGCCGGCAACAGCGACGCGGTCACCGTCACGACCACCCCGACCAGCAGCGCGACGACGATCGTCCGCGGCTGGATCTCCAGGGTGGTCGAGGGCAGGTCCGCGCCGACGGCCTTGAACACCGCCTTCAACCCGATGGCGACGGCGACGCCGACGCCCAGCCCGATGACGGACGCGATCAGGCCGACGATCAACGCCTCGACGAGGACGGACCGGAGCACTTGCCGGCGCAGCGCGCCCAGGCAGCGCAGCAGCGCGAGCTCCCGGGTCCGCTGGGCCAGGATGATCGAGAAGGTGTTGACGATGATGAACGACCCGACGAACAACGCGACGAAGGCGAACGCGAGCAGCGCGTAGTTGATGAACTTGGTGAACTGCCCGACCGCCTTGGCCTGGTCCGCGGCCAGCTCGGTGCCGGTGAGCACCTCGTACCGGGGATCCACCACGGCCCGCACCTGGTCACGCAGCGTCTCCGGGGACACGCCCGAGGCGGCGACGATGTCGATCTCGTCGTACGTGCCGACCCGGTTGAGCACCTGCTGCGCGGTAGCGAGGTCGAACCCGGCCAGCGTGGCACCGGCCAGGTTGTCCGCCTGGCCGAAGCCAAGCACGCCGACGACGGTGAACTCCCGCGGCGGCCCCTGGAACAGGATCTTGACCCGGTCACCGATGTGGAAGCCCTGCTTGCGGGCGGTGGCCGCGTCCACCGCCACGTCGTCCGGGCCGGCCGGCAGCCGCCCCTCCCGCAGGGTCAGCGCCTGCTGCAGCTCCGGCGCGGAGCCGACCGAGACGCCCAGCGTGGGTGCCCCGCCGGTGGTCACCGGCTTGCCCGAGCGACCGACGAACTGGGCGTAGCCGCCAACGTTGCCTTCCGCGACCCGGACCCCGTTGATCCCCCTGACCTGGTCGAGCAGCGCGGCCGGCAGCGGCGCGCGCTGCGGGTTGCCCTGGACGGAGAACGTCTCCTTGGTGCGGATCGCGACGTCGACACCCTTGGTGGTCTGCGTGAACAGGTCGGTGAAGGTCTTGTTGATGGTGTCGGTGAGGACGTACGTGCCGGCGACGAAACCCACACCGAGGACGATGGCCAGGGCGGTCATCGCCAGCCGGAGCTTGTGCGCGGCCAGGCCTTTGAGTGTCACCTTCCACATGCGGATCAGGCCCCGAGCCGCTTCATGTAGTCGAGCACCCGCTCGGCGGTGGGGTCCGCCATCTCGTCCACGATCCGGCCGTCGGCGAGGAACAGCACCCGGTCGGCGTACGCCGCCGCGCTCGGGTCGTGGGTGACCATCACGATCGTCTGGCCGAACTCGTCAACCGAGCGGCGCATAAAGCCGAGCATCTGCGCGCCGGAACGTGAGTCGAGGTTCCCGGTCGGCTCGTCGGCGAAGATGATCGTCGGCCGGGACACCAGCGCCCGCGCGCCCGCGACCCGCTGCTGCTCCCCGCCGGACAGCTCGGCCGGCCGGTGGCGGAGGCGAGGCCGCAGCCCGACCGCGTCGATCACCTTGTCGTACCACGCCTGGTCCGGCTTCTGGCCGGCGATGGCCAGTGGCAGCCCGATGTTCTCCGCCGCGTTCAACGTCGGCAGCAGGTTGAACGCCTGGAAGATGAAGCCGACCTTGTGCCGGCGGAGCAGGGTGAGCTGGCGGTCGTTGAGCTGGCTCAGCTCGGTCTCGCCGATCCAGACCTGGCCGCTGGTCGTTCGGTCCAGGCCGGCCAGGCAGTGCATCAGGGTGGACTTGCCGGAGCCGCTCGGCCCCATCACGGCGGTGAAACGCCCGCTCGGGAAGCTCGCCGTCACACCGGCCAGCGCGTGCACGGCCGTCTCGCCCGTGCCGTACACCTTGGTGATGTCGACCGCCCTGGCCGCCACAGTCTGCCGCTCGCCGAGGTCCAGCCCGGTCTCGGTCATCGGCGGCCTGCCCCGGTTGTCCGGGTTGCCCGGGCGGAGCCGGCGTCGGCGTAGCGCGCGCCACCAGCGAAAATCTTGTCGAAGTCTCGGACCATGAGTCCACACAATACGTCGGCCCGCCGCGCGAAGCCTCTGAATATCCGGATCCGGGACGTCGGGCGCATCGCGGAACGCCATACCGGCGCCATATCGGGGCAGGCGCTGGCATTGGCGGTCACCCCGGATGGACAGCGGCGGAGGCTGCCGGGTTGCCCAGCCTCGCCGAGAAGAGGGTCGTGCCGGCGTCCTGCGGACCTGGGCAGGGAGCTGCCCGCGCGGCTCGATCGAGCTGGTGGGCTTGGCCGCGACCCGCTCCCGCTGCCACACACGGGCTCAGCTCCGTCGCGTCCTCGCCAAGCTGCCTGCTGGGCGGCCTGGTGCCGGCCGTCACGTGACCCGACCAGCTCCAGGTCAACAAGTCGAAATGTCTTTCACCACTATGACGTCGTGCTCGACGATCTCCCGCATAACGCCGTTGTCATCGGGAAAGCTGTACCGGGAGACCGAGCGAAGCCCGGAGCTGACGTAGCCGAGCCGGGCGTAAAGCCGGCCGGCCGCAACATTGTCCTCGGCTACGCCCAGAGCAACGCGGGCACCTCCTCGTTCACTGATCCGGTGCTCGGCCGCACGAAGCAGGGCAGTGCCGGTTCCCTGACGCCGTAGCGACGGTAAAACACTCAGGTTGGCGATCATCGGACACTCGCGCAACGCAGCACGAACCGCCAGGTCAGGGCCGCCGGCCCAGCTTATCGCGCATACGCCTGCCGGCCGACCCCCACGCCATGCGACCAGATAGCTGATCTCGCCGCGCTCGTGGCGGGCGAAGAGCGCGGCGTGCACATTAGTCCCACCCGACGGCAGATGTTCCTCAAGAATGCCGACATCACGCTCTGCGCAGTCGCGAACCGTACAGTCGCGAATAGTCATCAGGCAAGGATATCAGCCCCTTTGCCGCACCATAGGGAGCCGAACCGGATGGCCCAGTGGAGCGCTGAGGAGCCCGGGTGCTGCGACCTACAGTGCATCACAGGCAGGAGGCATTCCTCAGCCGGCGGAGTGGAAACGGCGGCAGTCCGCGGCGGAGAGACATTCGCCCGTGGCCGTACGGAAGCCGGGCAGGACCGCCGCGGCGCCGGCAAAGTCCTGGCCCGCCGTGTAGGGGCTGGGCACCACCAGGCAGGCCAGCCCGGCCGCCCGGGCGGCCCGCAGCCCCAGCGCCGAGTCCTCGACCGCCAGCGCCTGGGCCGCCGGCCGACCCAGCTCCCGCAACGCCCGCAGGTACACGTCCGGTTCCGGCTTGAGCCGGCGTACGTCGTCCCCTGTCACCACGACCTCGAACCGGATGGACGGGAACAGCCGGTCCAGCAGCGGCACAACCCAGGAGCGGCCGCCGGTGGTGGCCACCCCGAGCGAGATCCCGGCGACGGCGAGGTTGGCCAGCAGCTCGCTCACGCCCTGCCGGGGCCGCGGCTCGCCGTGCGCCACCCAGTCGAGGAACAGCGCCGTCTTGGTGCGGTGCACCGCTGTCGCCAGGGCGTTGACGTCGCCGGGGTGGCCGCACCGGGCCAGGAACCCGGCGAGCCGCCGTACGCCGCCAGTGACGCCGAGCAGCTCGCCGTACTGCGCGACACTCCAGCGGTACGGCAGGCCGTGCCGGACGAACGCCTCGTTGAACGCGACCCGGTGACCGTCCCGCTCGGTCTCGGCCAGCGTGCCGTCGACGTCGAAGACGACAGCGCGAAGCGGAACAGTCACCGCGCTCCCCTCGGGTTGCCTACGACGAGACAGAGCGTAGGCAACTCGACGAACGGGCAGCCTCCCCCGTGCGGTGGACGCTGAGGGTTGGCCACGGCCACGGCCACGGGGCGGTCGGTCAGGTGCCCCACACCGCCCGGACTTTCGTCGCCTCCGGACCCCCGTCCCGCCACGCTGGATCGCAGGCGGGCTGGTCGCTCGCAAGCGCCGATATCTGCCTGCTCGTCCGCTGATGTCACCGTCCGCTGACGCACGAGGGAAGGGCGCCCGAGTTTCGCGACGGCTGGAAACGGTCAAAGAAGTAGTAAGAGACCAGCCCGCGGGGGCCGGATGGTTACCGGCCGGATGCTCGGCGGAACCTCCGGTGTGTGCCTGAACATGCCAGGTACACCGACCGTTCGCCAGTGATGTCGACGGAGGTTGCGGCCGATGCAGATTGCTCTGGTATCCGAACATGTCAGCCTCATAGCCGGCGGAACAGCCGTCAGCAGCCGGCACGCGCAGGTTGCCGAGCTAGCGCAGGCGCTGGCCGAGCGCGGCCACCAGGTCCGCGTCTACACCCGGCAGGACTCGCCAGGGAGCCCGCCGCGGGAGTCCCTGTGCTCCGGGGCGGAGGTGGTGCGACTTCCGGCCGGGCCGCCTTCCACGCTTTCGCAGGACGAGCTGCTGCGACAGATCCCGGCCTTCGCGGCCCTGCTCGAGCAGGAGTGGTCGGCCGACCCGCCGGATGTGGTGCACGCGCACTTCTGGCCCTCGGGGCTGGCCGCGCTGGCCGGCACCCGGCAGCTCGGCGTTCCCGTACTACAGACTTTCCACGCCCTAGGCTCCATCAACTGGGGCAGGACCGGCCGCGAAAGGGAGAGGCCCACAGCCAGCCCGCCGCGGATCCGGCTGGAGACGGCGATCAGCAGGAGCGTTGCCAGAGTGCTCGCCACCTCACAGGCGGAGGCCGAGGAGCTGTACCGGATGGGGGTGTCCCGGACGTCGGTGACGGTCGTGCCGTACGGCGTCGACGTCGACCTGTTCCGGCCGGACGGACCGGTCGCGGCGCGCGCCAGCCGGCCGCGGCTGGTAACGGCCGGCCGGCTCACCCCGGACAACGGCTTCGACCTCGCCATCCGAGCACTGCGTGGGGTGCCGGACGCCGAGCTGCTGATCGTGGGTGGTCCTGGTGCGGCCGAGCTGCCAGCCCATCCGGAGGCCCGCCGGCTGCGCCACGACGCCGGGCGAAACGGCGTCGCCGACCGGGTTCGGCTGGTCGGACATGTCGGCCGTTCGGAGCTCCCCGCGCTGCTGCGCAGTGCCGACGTCGCCGTCAGCGCGCCGCGGCACACGCTATTCGGGATGGTCGCGCTGGAGGCGATGGCCTGCGGGGTGCCGGTGGTCGCCGCGGCGACTGGCGGGCTGGCCGACACCGTCGTTGAGGGCGCAACCGGCGAGCTGGTACGGCCGCGGGACCCGGATGCGCTGGCCGCCGCCCTCCGCCGGCTGCTCTCCGACCCGACCCGGCTGGCCGGATACCGGGTCGGCGGGGCCGACCGGGCCCGGGCGCGTTACTCCTGGCCGCGGGTTGCCGCGGACACCGAGGCCGCCTACCAGCAGGCGACCCAGTAGGCGACGTGGGCCGGGAGCGGGCGACCGCTCCCGGCCCACGCGACGGTAGAGCTGGTTCAGCTCGGAGCGCCTTGGTCAGCTCGGCTTGCCGCGACCGGACAGTGCGTCTCGCAGCCGGTCCACCAGTCCCGCACCGGGAGCGAGAATCTTGTTCCACGGCGGGGAGTCCGGTGCGCTGGGGTGCGGGCGGGTCGGCGCGACCTTCTTTGCCAGCCGCGCCTTGTCTCCCAGCTCGGCCAGCAGGTCTTCAGGCACCGCCTGACGCAGCTTGGGGAACAGCTCGTGCTCCTCCTCCGCCACATGGTGCCGAATGTCGGCCATCAGAGTCTGCAGAGTGGGCCAGAACTCCGCATCGGCCGGCTCCAGCTTTTCCAGCTTCTTCATGACCTTCTCGGCTTCGGCGTGCTCGGCGATCTCCCGGTCCGCCAAGGCCTCGCCGTCCGGCACCCGGGCGCGAACCGTCGGGTACAGGTACGCCTCCTCCGCGACCGAATGCCGCACCAGCTCGATCACCACCCGCTCGGCCAGCGTCCTGGCCTCGTCGCTGGCAACGCCGGAGATCTTCTCCAGCAGACCAAACATCTCCTCCACCTCACGGTGGTCGGTCACCAACAGCTCCACGAGGTCTTCATTCTTCGTATGGGTCATCTCGGAGTCAGCTCCTCGGTGGTTCTCCCTGCGATCGGACTCTCGCCGTTTACCCCAGCGACGCCAGCCGACACCAGAAAACTTCTGAGGACTCTCGACGATCCGGGGGTACAAAGTCGGCCCGGCGGGGCATAACAGCCAGAGGCGTAGCAGCCAGTGCAGCCCCGACGCGTCGAACTGCCGGGAGGCCCGATGACCGCTCCCACAGCCCTGCCAGCCACGCTGGCGGATGACCTGCTCAGCCCGGTGGATCCGACCCCGGACGGACCGACCTGGTGGGCCAACGGCCTGCTCGCTGCCGTGGCCGCGGCCGATACCAGCCCCGCGGGCGACCCGGTCCTGGCGGCTGCCGGGCATGCCGCGACGGTGGCGCTGCTGCTGTTGCAACACCATGGAGGTGAGGTCGGCACGACACGCCGTGCCGACCTACGGGAGGTGTACGCCGTCAGCGTCGACCAGCTCGCCATCCTGCGCGAGCTGCTCAGGTACACGCCTGGGGCCATGGCCTGAACCCACATCGGTCCGCAGGCTGGTCGATTTGTCTGTTCAGCCGTGTCCCGGAACGTCCGAACGAGGTGTGAGGTATGTCTCTAGTCCTGTTGGTCCTGCTGCTGGTGGTGCTACTTGGCGGAGCCGGGTTCGCCCTGCATGTGCTGTGGTATGTCGCCTTGGTGGTGCTCGCGCTCTGGGCGCTCGGCTTCCTGCTCCGCGCCGGCGAAGGGGCCCGCTGGTACCGCTGGTGACCCGGTTGGGCTGGTGCCGCGAGCGGCTGGAGCTGACGGACTGGCGTCGGCGCGTCGCGGAGCTGTACGCGGCCGTACGCGCCGAGGCCGACCCCGAGCAGGGCCATGCGCTGTGGCGGGAAGGCCGCGACGATCTGTTCCAGAGCCACCCGCAAAGCCCGCTGCCGCAGGACGACCCGCTGCGCGAGAGCGGCCTGCCGTACTGGCCATACGACCCGGGCCTGCGCTGGGAGCTGCCGCTGCTGGCCGCGATCGAACCGGTGCGCCTGCGTATCCCTACCGGCGCGGACGGCACCACAAGCCTGGTCCTGGCTGGCCGGGTTGAGCTACCTCCGCCGCTGGCGGCCACCGTCGATGTCTGGTGGCTGGAGCAGTACGCTGGCGGGCTGTTCCTTCCGCTGCGCGACGGCTCGGCGGGCTCGACCAGCTACGGCGGGGGACGCTACGCGCTCGACACCGCCAAGGGCGCCGACCTCGGTGGCCAACCCGGCAGCCTGGTCATCGACCTCAACTTCCTCTACCACCCCTCCTGCCGCTACAACGCCACCTGGCAATGCCCGCTCGCTCCGCCGGGCAACACCATCCCGGCACCGGCCCACGCGGGTGAACGGCTCTGAGTGCGGGTGGTCCGCGGCGGCGTCCATGCGCAACTGGGTTCGAGAAGCCGAGCCGACCGGGAATTGAGTCGACCCGGCGCAAGTTATGTGCCATGTCGGCTGTGCACTGCCGGCATGAGGGATCCCTGAGGAGACAAACATGAGCACCCTTGCCCTGTGGACCAGGCGCGACCCGTTCGCGGAGCTCGACGCCCTGGTCCGCAACGCCTTCGCCCCGGTGGCGACCCGGTCGGTGGGCTTCACCCCGGTGGCCGAGATCGTCCGGGACGGAGAGGACGCGGTGGTCCGGGTCGAGCTGCCCGGCGTGGACGTCGACAAGGACGTCACGGTCGAGCTGGCCGACAACCGGCTGGTCATCCGCGGTGAGCGCCGCAACGAGCGCACCGAGGAGCGCGACGGCCGCAGCCTGCGCGAGGTCCGGTACGGCTCGTTCCGGCGGTCGTTCAGGCTGCCTCGCCACGTGACCGCCGAGGCGGTCAGCGCCTCCTACGACGCGGGCGTGCTGAACGTCCGGGTGACCGGGGCCTACGCGGGCCAGGAGGCCCAGCGCATCGCCATCACCTCCGGCACCACCGCCTGATCGCATCACCCTGCCGGCCCGGCTCCCTCGCGGAGCCGGGCCGTTCTGCCATGTCTGGATCGACTCGTGGAGCGGATCCAGGCGGGTTGACGGGTCGCGCTGACCTGGACCGGTTGGTCGCCCTTGGCGACGTACCGCTGTGGCTCAGATGCCGCTCGTGGACGAGTCGGTGGCCGGTTGACCGAAGCGGATGGGCAGCCGGCGCGGCCCGGTGATGCCCATGGCAGGCCGCCATTGCGCCGGCCCGGCGCTCCGGGGAGCGGGGAGCCGCCGGGCCAGGATGGGCAGCGCCTCGGCGATCTCGGCGCGGGCGAGCGGGGCGCCGAGGCAGTAGTGCAGCCCGCCGCCGAAGGTGAGCTGCGGCGCCGGGCGGGGGACGGTGATGTCGAACCCGCCGTCGCCGAAGACCTCCGGGTCGGTGTTCGCCGCGGCGGTGATCACGTGCAGGACGGTGCCAGGCGGGATGTCCAGCCCGTGGAGCGTGACGGGCTCGACGGCCACCCGCCCGTTGGCAGGGGCGCTCGGGGCTACCCGGAACAGCTCCTCGACGGCCTGCCCGGCCAGCTCCGGCTGCTCGGCGAGCCGCTGCCACTGGCCGGGGTGGGCGATGAACGTGGCCATGGCCAGCCCGAGCTGGTTCCGCGTCGTGTCCTGGCCGCCGAACAGCAGGGCGCTGACCATCAGCCGCAGCTCCGCAGTGGTCAACCGGTCGCCGGCCTCCTCCGCTGCGATCAGCGCGGACAACAGGTCCGGGCCGGGACGGCCGCGCCGGTGCTCGATCAGGACGTCGACGGAGCGGTACAGCCCGGCCAGCGCCACCTCGATCCGGTCGCGGTTCTCGACGATGTCTGGGCTGAACACCATGCCGAGGTCGTTGGCCCAGCCCCGGAACGTGTGCTGCTGCTCGGCCGGGACGCCGAGCATCTCGCAGATGATCCGGGCCGGGTACGGGTCGGCGAAGTCGGCCATGAACTCGCACTGCCCGGACTCGGTGAACCGATCGAGGAGCTCCTCGACCACCGACCGCATGAGCGGACGCAGGGTGTCCACCGCCCGTGGGGTGAACGCCCGGCTGGTCAGCCGGCGCAGCCGGAGGTGGTCCGCGCCCTCCGTGCCGATGATGGTCGAGGTCAGCCAGTCGAACAGCGGGCCGCCGGTGATGCCGCGGGCGGTCAGCATCAAGGCCACCGTCTGGCGGAACCGGCGATCCCCGAGCACCGCGCTGGCCTGCTCGTACCGCAGTATCGCGTACCCCATCGAGGTCCGGGCGTACCAGCTTGCCTCCCGAGCCGCGGCGACCTCCGCCGAGTGCGGCTGGAAGCCTGGATCCAGCACATCCAGATAGGGGATCGCGTCCAGCGCCACATCTGACCGCATCTGACCCACTCCTCCCGCGCCCGGCCGGGCAGGCACCCGACCGCCTTCCCGCCATCCTCACCCGCCAGACCGGGCTGGGACCGTCACACGTCGCGGTGAACTCCGAATGGCGCCGGAGCCGTGTGCCTGACCGTAGGCTCGCAAACATCGCGGCCATGATGAGGTGAGAGACTCAGGCCGAAGCGGCGGTGCAGCCGGTGGTAGCGGGCCCCGTAGCCCGGACACCCGACCTGAGGTGGCTTCGGCTACCGGGAAGGATGTCCTTGTGCCCGCACCTCACCCGCCTAGGTTCCGGCGTCGTGCGGTAGAAGGCCGGGCGGAGGGTGTCGAACGGCCATAGCGATCTTTCTCAGGTCCGTCGGCTCTCAGCAAGCCACGCTCAGCCCACGCTCGTTGATCATCTGCCGGAGCTGCTGGAGGGCGCGGGCGCGGGTCGGTCCGATGCTGCCGGTTGGGATGCCGGTGGTGCGGGCCACCTCGGCGTAGGACCGGGGGCTGTCGGTGAACAGCTCCTGTATGAGGGTCCGCCAACGCGGCGGGAGCTCGTCGATGAGGGTGCGCAGTGCTTGCGCGGTGTCCGCGTCGATGAGCCACTGGTCTGGGTCGGCGGCCGGATCGGCGGGCTCCGGCATCGCCTCGGCGGAGTATGACGAGTGCTTCGGTCGCCGCAGGATCTGCAGGCATTCACGCTGCGCGGTGGTGGCCAGCCACCCACCCAGGCGTTCCGGGTCCTGTATCTTGTGGTGGTTCTCGGCCAGCCGCAGCCACGTCATCTGGACCGCGTCGCAGGTGTCGGCGTGTTGCAGCCGGTAGGAGCGTACCTTCGCCCAGACGAGGCTGTTGTAGCGGCGCACGATTTCTTCCCATGCCGACCGGTCGCCTTCACTGGCCACCCGCAGCAGCTCGGTGACGCTCGCCCCCTGTTCTTGGCCGGCCCGTATCGCGGTCCGGTCGTGGACGGTGATCATCGGACTCCCGTGCTTGGTCCGGTCTTGGGCATGTCTCCGCTGGCGCGGGGCACGGCGTGGCGAAATGGCCGGTGCCCGTCGCCGTTTTGGGTTTCATCGGGCATGGTTCTGTCCTTCGGGTCTGATCCGGCGTCTTCGCTGTAGTTGGCACATCCGGCTCGCTAGGACGAGGTTCGGCGAGGAGCCGTCCCGCTCGAAAGGGCGGTGGTCCCGGTGCGGTCGGGAGGAACCGGACTGGCGGAGACCTAGACGATCAGCCTTTGCCGGTGGTGCGGCCAGGACACGAGTCCTCCGCCGGCATGTCCTGCCGGCGAAGGACGTCCCGCTCTGCTCCGGCAGGAGGTGCCAGGTGCCGAACAGCGTCGGTGCGACCGTGGTCGCCGACGCGGCGCCGTGGTCACGTCGGATCGGGCCCACAGGAGAGAAACACGCCACGTGGGTCCTCAAATCCGTACGATGACCGCAAACTAAGGGAAGTGGCGGCATAATCGTCGCCGTGGTGACGCGTTCGTTGCTCACGTAGCCCAGCAGTTTTCTCTGATCAGCGGCGGAGTGTGCCCCTGGGACTCGCGCCCAGACAGTGACGCGCGTCGAGACAGCAGAGATGCCCGCACGTGCACGCATTGCCCCCTCACTGGTGGGCTGTCGCTTCGGTGCGAAGCCTTGGCCGTGGGCTGCGCTGTTCGAGGTTTACGGTGCGCTGCTGGCCGTGTGGGAATATGGAGAGAACCTAAAATCGGCTGGTGGGGGCCTCCGGGCCGGCGGTGGATCTTGGCGTGCCTCCCAGTTTCCGGACAGCGGACCTAATAAGGTGCGATCCGGAATGGAGGATGGGAAATGCCGGAACGGCGCAGGAAGTTTTCTCCCGAGTTTCGGGATGAGGCAGTGAAGATGGTGGTGGACGGGAACCGT
>DATILL010000012.1:0-54717 GCA_035476575.1 Mycobacteriales bacterium | reverse complement strand
GGGCGTCCCACAGCCGGGCGGTGCCGTCGATGCTTGCGGTGGCCAGGGTGGTGCCGTCGGGGCTGAACGCCACCGCCACGACGCCGCTGATGTGGCCGGTGAGGGTGGCGGTCGGGCGGCCGGTGCGGGTGCTCCACAGCCGGGCGGTGCCGTCGTTGCTGGTGGTGGCCAGCATGGTGCCGTCGGGGCTGAACGCCACCGCGACCACAGGGCCGGTGTGGCCGGTGAGGGTGGCGGTAGGGTGGCCGGTGCGGGTGCCCCACAGCCGGGCGGTGCCGTCGTTGCTGGTGGTGGCCAGGGTGGTGCCGTTGGGGCTGAACGCCACCGCGTTCACGTTGCCGGTGTGGCCGGTGAGGGTGGCGGTCGGGTGGCCGGTGTGGGCGTCCCACAGCCGCGCGGTGCGATCATCGCTGGTGGTGGCCAGGGTGGTGCTGTCGGGGCTGAACGCCACCGCGTTCACGGGGCCGGTGTGGCCTGCGATGCGTCGTTGCAGCGGCAGGCGCGATGCGGCGGTGAGCGCGTGTGCCGCTTCCTCGGTGGGGTCCAGCCGGTAGGACTCGACCGCGAGCAGCGACGCGAGGTCGGGGTCGGTGTCGATCAGGGGCTGGGACTGGGCGGCGAGCTGTCGGGACAGGGCGGTGCGTCCGGCGGCTTCGGCGGCGTGTTGCTGCCGGGTCGCGGCGTGTTGTTGCCCGATGGCGTGGCCTCGTTGTTGCCAGGCGAGCAGCCCGGCGGTCACGGCGAGGGCGAGGAGTGCGCTGACGATGCGGAGCTGTCGCCGTCTGGTGCGGTGTTGGGCGTCGGTGGCGGCCTGTGCTGCTTTCTCGGCGGCCAGGCTGGCGTGGTAGAAGTCCCGTTCGACGTCTTGGAGGTGGTCGGCGTGCTGGGTGACCCAGCGGCGGGCGAGCTCCAGCTCGACGCCGGCGTAGAGCGAGCCGGGGTCGCGGCCGTGGCGCTGCCAGGCGTGGGCGCGGTGGCTCAGCTCGCGGTGCAGGCGTAGCCCGTCGCGGTCCTGGCTCAGCCAGCCCTTCAGCCGGGGCCAGGCCCGGATCAGAGCCTCGTGGCTGAGCATGTAGGTCTCATCCTCGGCGGTGACCAGCCGTTGCGCGATGAGCTGACACAGGACCCGGTCACCGTCCCGCCGGGCCTGGGCACTAGCGCCCAGCAGCTGCTCGCGGGGTACCCGGCGGCGGGTGTCCTCGGCGCCGTCGACCACCGCGACCAGCGACACCATGAGCCGGCGGAGCAGCCGCTGGTCGGCTTCGTTGAGGGCGTCGTAGACGGCGTCGGCGGTGGTGGCGACGGCCTGGGCGATGCCGCCGGTGGCGCGGTAGCCCTCCACGGTCAGAGCGCGGCCCCGGCGGTGTGCGAAGGTGCGGCGTAGCACGTGTGCAAGCTGCGGCAGGGACTCCCCGGAGGCCTCGGCGACCAGCAGCTCCGCCAGCCCGGGCTCGATTTGTAGGCCGACCGACTCGGCCGGACCGACGATCGCCTGGCGCCGCTGGTCCGGGGTCATCGCGGTGATGAGGACCTGGCTGTCCTGCAACCAGGGCACCAGCTCGGGGACCTGGGCGCAGTGGGCGTAGAAGTCGGCCCGCAGGCCGAACAGGACCACCGCCGGTGCCGGGTCGACACCGCAGGGCTGGCCCGCAGCCAGCAGCGCGCGCACCAGCGCCAGCCGGTCGGTCTCGGTGCTGCCGTGGGTGAACAGCTCCTCGAGCTGGTCGACCACCACGACCACCCGCCGGTCCCCGCCAGGCCGCGGCGCCTCCCCACCCTGGACCGGGCCAAATGCCGCGGAACCCACCGATCGTCCAAGTAGCTGCCGCAGCGCGGTCGGGGTGGCCCGCAGGACCTCCGGCAGGTTCTCCTCGACGAGGCCCACCGTGCCCAGATGCGCGGACAGCTCGGCCAGCGGGTCGGGACCCGGTCGCAGGTACAGCCGCGGCCAGCCCGCCGAGCCCTCGACCGGCAGGTCACCGGCGGCCAGCGCGGGCAACAGCCCGGCGCGCAGCAGCGAGGACTTTCCCACCCCCGACGGACCGACCACGACCAGCGGCCCGCCGCCCCGCCGGACCTGCACCGCAACCCGGGACACCAGGCTCGCCAGGAGCTTCTCTCGACCACGGAAGAACGGCGCGTCCTGCGGGCCGAACGGCACCATCCCCGGGTACGGGCACATCACCTCCGGCGCCGGGTACGGACCGCTCTGGCGGGCCGCACCCAGACCCGCGTCCAGCTCAGCCAGCTCCGCAACCAGCCGGGCCAGGTCCGCGGAGGCGTCGCGGTGCCGCAACCGACGGAACTGGCACCTGCCCAACGCCGCGAGGTCCGCAGGCAGCTCCGCCACGGTGGGCATGCCGGCGCCGTCGGTCAGCACCGGAACCACCCGCACCCCAGCGGCGAACGCCGCCACCAGCTCCCGCCGGATCCAGTCCGCCGGGTCATCGATACAACGCCCCCCGCCAGGCGCCTGCGCGGCAAGCCACCGGGCACCGATCACCGCCAACACCACCCGCGCCTGCCGCACCCGACCCAGCAGCTCCTCGACATAGTCCGTCCCGGGCGGGATCGACTCGCTGTCGAGGAACACCAGCTCCGGACCAAACTCCCGGGCCAGCTCCGCGTGCAGCAGCGCCCCGTAGCTGAAGCTGTCCTCACCCCGGTAGCTGATGAACACCCCGCCCGACACCACACCCCCCGGCGCACGCTGGCCGACAGTGACACCGAACCCTAACCACCCACACCCGACCACCCCCCGACACCGGCCCTTACTGACCAGGAAATGACCCGTTCCCTACAACAGGTCAGAAACCCCCCAGCCGCCGACCATCTCGGGACAGGTCTGGGGCACCCGGCCGGTGGTCACCGGCGGCAGAGCGAACGGCGAAGGGCGTAGGGCGCCCTCCCTGGCGGTCGGGGTCTGGTGCCCTCCTTCGTCGGGCGCTGTGTCTGCCGCTTCGCGGCCCGGCTAGCACGGCCCTTACTCACGGGCAAGGCGGCAGACCATCATGCCCGCCAACCCCACGCGGTCATGATCGTCTGCCTTCTTCCTTGCCCGTGAGCCTCCAGGGCCGCGCCGGCGCCGAGAAGCGCGACGGGCACAGCCGTCGCCCCGCCCAACGGGCCGCGAACACCAAAACCCCTGGGAGACGCACGTGACCGCCGACGAGACCACCACCCCCGAGCCAGCGCAGCCGCCGACCCCGGGCGAGCTGCTGGCCACCTGGCAGGCATGGGCCCGACGTGACACCTACACCGCGGCGCTCGGCCGGGCCACCGCCGCCGGCCGCGGCGAGGACGCCCGGGTCCTGCGTGACGCCCTGGCCCAGGTGCCCGACGTTGACCCCCTGGCGGCGCTGGCCGCCAACCGTGAGCTGACCCGGCTGCTGACCGGCCAACGCTGGCACGCCGTGCGGGCCGCCCGCGCCGACGGCGGCACCTGGGGGCAGGTCGCCGCAGCCCTGGGCACCACCCCCGACCACGCCCGCGCCGAGCTCCTGGCCGACATCGAGCACGCCGAGACCTACGCCCCCGGCCACACCGACACCACCGCCTACCGCGCCGTCCTGGACGACCCCACCGACGAGACCCGGAGCCGGTCATGACCCGCGGCCGCGCGACCAGGGGCCGGAAGACCCCACTCCCACCCCGGTTCTGCCTGCACGGCGTGCCGGTGGGCGAGCCCGGCCGCCGCTGCATCCACGGCTGCACCTGACCACCACCGCACGGGAGGGCTGTCCGCCCGGACACGGGGCCGGGTGGACAGCACCCAACCAGGCCCGAGACCACCGAGAAAGGGGTGTCGGTTCGATGGGCAGCAGCCAGCACCGGCCGGGGCTCCTCCCCAACGGTGACCTCGACCCCGCTGTGTTCCCGCACCTGGCCACCGCAGAGGCACTCGCCACCGGACACGCCGCCGGCCGAGCCGACCAGGACACCGACGACACCGCCGCCTGGGCACACCTCGCCGCCCGCGTCCGCGCCCTGGCCGCACAACCTACCTACGCCGAGCTACGACACCGCCGCGGCGAGCCACCCCAGCCCACCACCACGACCACGTCGGAGGGGACCGGCCAGCCATGACCACGACCGACCCCGACACCACCGCCCAGCCGGTCCGGGTGCAGCGGCGCCGTACCCCGGGCTGGCGGATGCCGGCGAACACCGTCCACGCCGGCCGCAACCTCGCCTGCTGGTGCCTCACCCGACCAGCCGCGCCACGCCGACCACCTGCCCTGTATCGCCAACCAGAGCACACCCGATCGATCCAGTTGGCCGTGACCGGCGGGGTGTGGCCGCGTTGGTCCGGACACCCGCACCCGCTGACTCTCGGGACATGTGGCCGGCTTCCGTGTTGACCCTGTGAAATGCGAACGATTGTTCGAGAGGATATGTGTCATGGCAGATCGGTCACCGATCGAGTGGACACAGGCCACCTGGAACCCCACCACCGGCTGCGACCGCGTCTCGGTCGGCTGCGACCATTGCTACGCCCTCACCCTCGCCGCCCGGCTGAAGGCGATGGGCTCGGGCAAGTACCAGCATGACGGCGACCCCCGCACCTCCGGCCCCGGCTTCGCCCTGACGGTCCACCCGGCCGCGCTGGACGTTCCCCGGCGGTGGCGCGCCCCACGCATGATCTTCGTCAACTCCATGTCCGACCTGTTCCACGCCAAGGTGCCACTGACGTTCGTCCGGGACGTGTTCGCGGTCATGGCCGACACCCCGCAGCACACCTACCAGATGCTCACCAAACGTGCCCACCGCCTCCGCCGGGTCGCTGACCGCCTGGACTGGCCCTCCAACCTGTGGATGGGCGTCAGCGTCGAGAACGCCGAGGCGTTGGAACGGGTCGAGGACCTGCGGAACGTCCCGTCCGCGGTGCGGTTCCTGTCCTGCGAGCCGCTGCTGGGTCCGTTGGACGGTATCGACCTGACCGGCATCCACTGGGTCATCGCCGGCGGCGAGAGCGGCGCGGAAGCCAGACCGCCCGACCCGATGTGGATCCGGCGACTCCGTGACACCTGCACCAGCTCCGATGTCCCGTTCTTCTTCAAGCAGTGGGGCGGACGCACCGCCAAGTCCGGCGGACGCACGCTCGACGGGACGACGTGGGATGAGTACCCGGCACCAGCCGCGGCGGTCAGCTGACCCTACTAGGTGCCTGAGCGGATCGCTACACGGTAGAAGTACCTCCCGACGCCACTGTTTGTCACCTCGCCGGCTTCGTACAGCGCATTGACCGCCTGCTTGACGTGCCGTGCGCTGGCCGCGCCGAGGACGTCGCCGTACACCGCAGCGATGTGGTCGGTGAGGACGAACGGGCCCACCGTGTCCAGCAGGCAGCGGATGTTGGCCATGATGACGGCCTGCCACTGCGTGCTGTGTCGCTTCTCGTGCTCCTCCGGGTCGAACCGCTCCGGTTCGAACAGCGTGTCCAGGTCGAACAGGCCCTCGCCCGCGTCGGCGTACCTCTCCTCCGCCTTCAGCAGTTGCCTGCTCGCGACCTCGCGCTGCCAGGCGCCTTCCCATTCGCGGCCGGCGGCGCCGAGGGTGTCGGCGAAGTGCCACAGCCCATCGCCGTGCCGGGTGAACAGGACCAGCACGTACTTCGGGAGGTGGTCCGGGTGGCGGCGTACCGGCATGCTCACCGCCCGGCAGCCGGTTTCCGCGCACACGCCTTGCATGAAAACCTCGGCCACCCGCAGCGCGACGGCGGTGGCTCGCTCCTCATCACCCACACTGCGGACCGGCTCGAAGTGCTCCTGCCACCACCTGTCACCCATGAACCGGTCCACATGTCCGATCGACCTCACGTCCGCCGGGCTCAGCTCCACGCCCTGCCTGCGGCGACGGCGCAGCAGGCCACCGAGCCGGGCGACCGTACTGACGCTGATGTGCAGCAGCACCTCCACCGGCGCCCGGCCGGTACGGCCCAGCAGGTCACCGACGAGCTGAGCACGGTCCAGCGCGGTCCCGAAAGGGTCCAGGAACGCGAACAGCGGCGCGCCCTGCGCGATATGCAGGATCCGCGGTAGATGGTCACGAAGGTCGCCGGAGAACAGGTGATCGGTACCCCGACCGTGCACCGCCATCACCTGCTGGAGGTTGCGGAAGTCTTCCATGTTCCTCTCGACATACACGCCGGTCACCGTCCGAAACCCGGCCACCCGCGCGGCAGTGCCGGCCAGCAGCAGCGGTGAACCCGGCGAGCCGTCCTCGTACTCACCGCGACCGGCGTACCCGTCGAGGAACACCACCCGCCCGCCGGCCACTCCGGTTTTCGCCGCGAACACGGTCGGGTACCTGGACAGGATGCCGTGCTTGAACACGGCCTGCGCACGCCGTTCCCGGAAGAAGTCCTTGCTACTGCTCACCAAACCTCCGCAACCTCACCACTAACACCAAAGCGTAACTAACTGACCACGGACAGCGACAAACCGCGACCACGGGCGCCCGTCAGCCGGTAGACCGGCGCCTCGGGACTCCAGGTGAGGGCCGCGAAGACGCCCGGCAGGGCCGGTGGGTCCGCGCGCTGTGCGGGGTGCTACGCCGGGGGTGGTGGGCTGGTGGGGCTGTCGAGGGTGGCGAGCCGGGTGCGGATGTCGGTGGCGGTGATGTCCTCGGCGGCGGTGGTGCCCAGGGTGGTGAGGATGTGCAGGGCGTGTTGCCAGTGGCGGCGGGCGTGGTCGGCGCGGCCGAGGGTGTGGTGGGCGTGGGCGAGGGCGTCGTGGGCGCGGGCCTGGTCGCCGGGTTGGTCGAGGTCGTGGGCGAGGGTGAGTGCCTGCTGATGTGCAGTGAGAGCCTGGTCGGGGTGGCCGGTGGCGTGATGGGTGCGGCCGAGCCCGAGGTGGCCTTCGAGCTGCCAGTTGCGGTTGCCGATCTCGCGAGCAAGGTCTAGGACCCGCGTGTAGCAG
Organism: Mycobacteriales bacterium; assembly: GCA_035476575.1. Classification (GTDB taxonomy): domain Bacteria; phylum Actinomycetota; class Actinomycetes; order Mycobacteriales; family JACQDL01; genus DATILL01. Next base: position 47,797 of record DATILL010000012.1, on the reverse strand, counting down.
TCGGCGGCGTGGCCGTGTCGGCCCTGCGCGTGGTGGACGCGGCCGATGCCGGTCAGCGCGGTGAGTTCGCCGTTGCGGTGGCCGGTGGCCCGGGCGGTCTGCAGCGCCTGGGTGTGGCAGTCGGCCGCCGGGTCGTATCGGCCTTGTGCGTGGTGGATGTGGCCGATGCCGGTCAGCGCGGTGAGCTCGCCGGGTCGGTGGCCGGTGGCCCGGGCTGCCTGCAACGCCTGGGTGTAGCAGTCGGCGGCAGGGCCGTACCGGCCCTGCGCGTGGTGGACGCGGCCGATGCCGGTCAGCGCCTCGAGCTCGCCGGTGCGGTTGCCGGTGGCCCGGGCGATCTGCAGCGCCTGGGTGTGGCAGTCGGCGGCGAGGCCGTACCGGCCCTGCGCGTGGTGGACGTTGCCGAGGCCGTTCAGCGCGTCGAGTTCGCCGGTGCGGTGGCCGGTGGCCCGGGCGGTCTGCAGCGCCTGGATGAGGCAGTCGGCAGCCGGGCCGTGTCGGCCCTGCTCGTGGTGGACGCGGCCGATGCCGGTCAGCGCGTTGAGCTCGCCGGTGCGGTTGCCGGTGGCCCGGGCGGTCTGCAACGCCTGGGTGTGGCAGTCGGCCGCGGGGCCGTATCGGTCTTGCAGGCGGTAGATCCAGCCGAGGTTGTTCAGGGCGGTGGTCTGGTCGCCGGTGGTGTGGGCGGCGGTCAGGGCGTGCTGGTGCAGGGCGTGGGCGTCGGTGTAGTGGCCGCGGGTGCGCAGGTGGCGGTGCAGGGCGGCGGACTGGTGGGTGGTGTGGCCGGGCCGGTGGCCGGCGGCGTGACGGGCGGTGGCGAGCAGGTTCGCCAGCTCGGCGTCCAGCCAGGCCACGGCCGCCGCCTTATCGGGCAGGTGCGGGGTGGCGGTCGTGGCCGGTTGGGCGGGGCGGGGCAGGTGGGCGGCGTCGTAGGGGTAGGCCAGGCCGGCCGCGTGGGTGGTGGTGTAGGCGTAGTGGTCGTACAGCCGATCTAGGGCGGCACGCCGGTCGGTGGCGGTGCGGGTGCGGGCGGTGGTGGTGGCGTAGGCGCGGACCAGGTCGTGGAAGGTGTACCGGCCGGGGGTGGGCTGGTCCAGGAGGTTGACCTGCTCCAGGCCGTCGAGCAGCCGCCCAGCCTGCTCGGGGGTGGTGTCGAGCAGGGCGGCGGTGGCCCACGGCTCGTACTCGGTGCCGGGGTGCGCCCCGAGAACGGTGAAGGCGTCCTGCTGGTCGGCGGGTAGCTGCTGGTAGGACACGGTGAACGCGGCTTTGATGCTGCGTTCTCCGTCGTCGAGCTCGGTGAGCCGGTCCTGGGTGGCCTGGAGTCGTTTGAGGAGTGTCTGCCCGGTCCAGGCCCGGCTGGCGCGTAGCCGGGCGGCGGCGATCCGCACCGCCAGCGGCAGCAGCCCACACTCCTGCACGGTCTGTTCGATGGTCTGCTCGTCGCCGGGGTCGCGGCCAGGACCGGCCACGGCCCGGAACAGCCGCACCGCCTCGTTTAGGGGGAGGGTGTCGAGGGTCAGGTGGTCGGCGTCGTCCAGCCCGGCCATCCGACGGCGGCTGGTGACCAGGACCAGGCAGGTGGACGTGCCCGGCAGCAACGGCCGGACCTGCGCCTCGTCGAAGGCGTTGTCCAGGACGACCAGCACCTGCCGCCGGGCCAGCACACTGCGGTACAACCCCATCCGGGCATCGATATCGGGAGGGATCTGTGGGCCGGGCACACCCAGCCCACGCAGCAGTCCCTCTAACGCCTGCGCGGGGTTGGTGGGGGTGCGACCGCTGTAGCCGTGCAGGTCCACAAACAGCGACCCGTCCGGGAACCGGCCGCCCTCGGTCAACCGGTGCGCCGCCAGCACCGCTAACGCGGTCTTCCCGATCCCGGCCATCCCGTCCACCGCGGAGACCACCAACGTCCGCGCCGTGCCCTCATCGCCGGCCTGCACCAACCGGGCGAGTTCCTCCTGGCGGCCGGTGAAGTACCGGGTGGCGGCCGGGAGCTGGTTTGGCACCGGCCACCCCACCGCTGATGGCCGGGCCGCTGCTGCGGCATCAAGACCGGCGTCCAGCTCCGCCAGCTCGGCCACCAGCCGGGCCAGGTCCGCCTCGGCGTCACGGTGCCGCAACCGGCGGAACTGACACCGACCCAACGGCGCAAGCTCGGCCGGCAGCTCATCCTCGGCTGGCATCCGGGCGCCGTCGGTGACTACCGGAACCACCCGCACCCCTGCGGTGAACGCCTCCACCAGCTCCCGCCGGATCCAGTCCGCCGGGTCATCGATCCGACGCCCACCACCCGGAGCCTCCGCTGTCAGCCACCGGGTCCCGATCACCGCCACCACCACGCCTGCCTGCCGTACCCGACCCAGCAGCTCCTCCACGAAGTCCGCGCCGGCCGGGATCGACGCACTGTCCAAGAACACCAGCTCCGGACCGAACCGCCGCGACAGCTCCGCATGCAGCAACGCCCCGTAGCTGTAGCTGTCCTCACCCCGGTAGCTGATGAACACCCCACCACACACCACGGCCACTCCTCGGGGAGCACACCACCAGCCCCACCAACTGTAACCAGCCCACCGCTACCCACAGCCGACCCCAGACTCTTTGTCCAGGAAACGGTCTCTCTTGGCCAGGAAATGCCCTGTCCAACACAACGGCCCCGACCGGAGGCCGTCGCTACCGCACGGTGTGGATGTGGTCCGGCCGCTATCGTCCACTGTGGACGGTCTGTCATCGAGCGTGTCATTGAAACCCTGCCGCCGTCCGGCAGACATGGCAGGATCGACAGCCGGACGGTCAGCACCGCCAGCGCGACCGGGCTCTGGACAGGTCGGGCAGCCCTCTTGTAAGCGAGTGGCCGTCGGTTCGAGTCCGACAGGCGGCTCCACCCCTGACCTGCACGTTCTCCTCACTGGGCGCCGTCTGAGCTGATCAGTGGCGATGGACGCCCCTGCACTGGCGGACGCGCGGCACGTGCACCACCGCTGGCGTACTGTTTCCTCACGCAATGGGGCGGGGCCGTACCCCGAATGCAGGCGGGGGCGCATCCTCGACGGCCACACCGGGAGACCAATCCCCCGCGGAGAACGGCCACGGCGAGCACGGGGTCAACGTAACAAGTAAAACGTCCTGCTCGTGGCACGATCTGTCATAACGTGACGACGCGATCACGCTGTGCCAGAAATTGACGTAGGAGGTTCTGGTGCCGGCGCTCTGGCGCGCTCTAGAACGTGATCTCCACACCGAAGCCAAACACCCGTTGTACAGCCGTTATCCGCGTCTGACCGCCACGCTGGTCGTGGCCGTCAGGAAATTTTGCTGAACGAGCATGAAGGTCACAGACGACCAACAGGTGGGTGCGAAGGCCCTCAGAGCCTTGGCCGAGATCGAGCGTAAGACGCGGCAGCCGGCTCGCCAGAGGCCGCCCCCTTGTCACACGGCAAACCCTCCTGTCCCCGGGCAGATCGCCAGCTCTGGGCGAAGTGGAGCCAATCCGTTATCGTCAGGGTGCGGCCGTTGACCCGGTCGGTGCCCGACTCCACCTTTTAGCGTCTATTGTTGCGCTATGGCGCAAGATAGCCCCACGCTGTAACACTGGTGTCTGGTTGACCGCTAGGATTTCGGGAGTGGACGTGGCAGGTTCCGAGCCCGGTAGTGGGCCGACAGTGTTGCGGATCTTGCTTGGGTCTCAGCTTCGTGAGCTGCGTGAGGCAAAGGGCGTCAGCCGCGACGACGCTGGGTACGCCATCCGTTCGTCCGGCTCCAAAATCAGCCGTATGGAGCTGGGCCGGGTCAGCTTCAAGGAGCGGGACGTCGCTGACCTGCTCACCCTGTACGGCGTCACCGGGACGCAGGAGCGGGCCGCGCTGCTGACTCTGGTCGTGGAGGCGAACGCCCCCGGCTGGTGGCACCGCTACGGCGACGTGCTGCCCACCTGGTTCCAGTCCTACGTCGGGCTGGAGGCGGCGGCGTCCATGATCCGCACCTACGAGCTGCAGTTCGTGCCGGGGCTGCTGCAGAGCGAGGAGTACGCCCGGGCCGTCATCATGCTCGGCCACGCCGGTGTACCGACCGCGGAGCTCAGCCGGCGGGTCGAGCTGCGGATGACTCGCCAGCACGTGCTGACCCGGCCACACCCGGTCCGGCTGTGGGCCGTCGTGGACGAGGCCGCGCTGCGGCGTCCGATCGGCGGCGCCGATGTGATGCGTGGCCAGCTCGAGCACCTGATGACCATGACCAAGCTCCCCCACGTGACGCTCCAGGTCATCCCGTTCCAAGCTGGTGGCCACGCGGCGTCCGGCGGGGCGTTCAGCATCCTGCGGTTCCCGGACCAGCAGCTACCGGACGTGGTCTACACCGAGCAGCTCACCAGTGCCCTCTACCTGGACCGCCGCGAGGATGTCGACAGCTACCTCGAGGCGATGGAGCGGCTCTGCGTCGACGCCGACCCGCCCAGCCGGACACATGACATCCTTGACGAGATCCTGAACGAGATGTAGCACAGCGGGCGCTGCCACCGTTGGGTCAGCGGCAGCTACTGGACCAGGTGATCGAAGTCGCCGTCGCGCGCTCCCCGGAGCAGCGCGATGATCTCGTCCCGGGTGTAGATCAGCGCTGGTCCCTCGGGGTGGCGAGAGTTGCGCACCGCGATCTGCCGGTCAGGCAGCCGTGCCATCTCCACACAGTTGCCGCTCGGGCCGCTGTGGCAGCTCTTGTGCCAGACGACGTGCGGTAGCTGGCCCACCGGCATGCCGTTGTACGGCTTCCGCTTCACTGCCACGCTGCCTCTCTTCGGGTGAATTCTTCCTGCACGTGCATCGAGCGCTTGCATCTTCACGCGCATCACCGTGATGCTAACGCATGTGCAGCATCGTTTCGGTGCGGAGATCGTGCTGAACGATGGTGCGCCGGCTCTGGGTCATGGCAGTACGGAGGGAACATGGGGTGGTTTCGCAACCCGCCCGGTCGGGTGCGATCGGTACGTCGCGCTGCGGTGTCCTACGCCGCGCACGGCTGGCCGGTCATCCCGGGCGTGTATGCGAACGGCGGCCGATGCGGGTGCCCCCGCATCGGTTGCCGCCGCGCGGGGTTACATCCGCTCCCCGAGGGCTGGGAGCAGGCCGCGACCACCGATGTTCTCCAGGTCGGATGCTGGTGGGCCAGGCACGCCTGGGCGATCCTGCTGCCGACCGGCCAAACCGTCAACGTGGTCGAGCTGCCGACTGAGTTGGGGCCGGCGACGGCGAGTCGGCTCGGCGACCGTGCCGGGCCGATCGCGGCTGCTCCGGGCCACCGCTGGCTGCTGTTCTGTGCCGCGGAGGTAGAACGGGTGACCACGTCGGAGGAGGAGTGGCGGTCCGGGCTACTCCTCCACTCCCGGGGCTCGTGGGTGCCCGTGCCGTCGAACGGGGGTGCGCGGGGCCGGTCGGGATGGATACGGCCGCCGCGGATCGTCGGGTGGCGACTGCCCGGTACCGGGGAGGTGCTGGCTGCTGCTCGCGCCGCGGCAGCCAGCACCGCCGCCGTCTATATCTCGCTCGCCCATGCCGCCGAGACCGGCGTGTCCTCCGGATCCGCTGCCTTCGCCGGGGAGCGGAGCTGGTGACATCAGCCGCGGCGGCCAGCCACTCGGAGCTGGCCGTCCCGTTACCCGGGCGGGCGCCCGGAGACCGAACCACCATCCGGGTGGGGCAACGGGGGCAGGTCACGCCGTTTGACCGGCCGGCGTCCGCCCGGCGTTCCGGCCAGCCCGCCGGCAACCCGGCTCGTCAGGCGAGCCGCGGCTGGCTGATGGTGGTGGACGGCGCACCCGGCGCGGACCTGGTGGCGGTTGCCGATCACCTCTCCGCTCCAGGTCGTGGGTTGACCGCGCTCTCGGGCAGGCTCGCCGCTGCCCAGTCCGCGGACGAAGACGAGAACCGGTCCCGCTGGCTGGCCCAGGCCGCCGTCGTACGGGGCCTGCGTGAGCCGGTGGTCATCGTCAGGGACTGGCTCAGCGCGCTCGCGACCGCCGCGGCGCTGGCGGTCCGGGACAGCGGCCGGCGGCTGGACGCACGGGCGACCTGGGCGCAGCGGTGCCTTACCGCCGGGCTGTTGCAGATCGCCGACGTCTACGTCGTGCTCGACCTCGACCCGGGAGAGAGCATGGCCCGGATGACCGCAGTCATGCCGGCCGGCGATCCGTGGCGGGACATGGTCGTGGTGGAGCAGCTTCGCGCCTTCTGGCTGAGCCCGGCGGCGGCGCTGCGCCCGTACCCCATCCTGTCCGACGCGCTCGGCGCGCTGCGGTTGGAGCGGTTGGACGGCCGGCTGCCCGCTGGGACGATCGCGCGGGCGGTGCTCCGGCCGGGTGACCCGGGCTGAGGCGCTGCCCGGGCCCGGCCAGGCGTTGCGTCAGGGCTTGCGGCCCATCCCGGCGCTGTAAAGGTCGTACACCGGGCTGTTGGTGTCAGTCTCGGCGTCAGGCCGCCAGTCGTTCGCCCGGATCAGACCTGGCGGGACCAGCTCCAGGCCGTCCAGGTACTGGCGCAGCTCGGCAAAGGTGCGGAACCGCCCGGTCCCGAGCCCGCCCTCGAGGAACGCCTTCTCGATCCCCGGTGCGCGGGGGTCGCCGTCGTCCAGGAAGTTCGTGATGTGCAGGTAGCCGCCCGACGGCAGCCGTTCCCTGATCCGCGCCGTGATACCGGCCGGATCCTGGTCGTCGTTCAGGTGGTGCAGGATGCCGCAGGCCAGGACGGCGAACGGCTCTTGGTCGTCGATGTAGTTGCGCACGGTCGGGTGGTCGAAGATCGAGTCAGGCTCCAGCAGGTCAGCGGTGATGACGGTGGTGGTGGCGTTGTCCGCCAGCAGCGCCCGGCCGTGCGCCAGCACGATCGGGTCCTTGTCCACGTAGATCACCCGGACGGTCGGGTCCATCTCGTGGGCGATCTCGTGCACGTTCCCGGCGGTGGGCAGCCCGGAGCCGATGTCGATGATCTGCCGGATGCCGGCCTCGCGCACCAGGTAGCGCACGCCGCGCCGGAGCGCTGACCGGTTGTCGTGGGCGATCCGCCGGGCCTGCGGCACCACCCGGAGGAAAGCCTCGGCGGCAGCGCGGTCGACCGCGAAGTGGTCCTTGCCGTCGAGCACGTAGTCGTAGACCCGTGCGATCGAGGCCTTGCTGATGTCGATCCCGGGCGGAGCGGGCCGGTCGCCCAACGGGCGCATCCACTCGGTGACCCTGCTCACGTCCTCGCCCCCAACCATGCATGCCTCCCGACAGGCTTGTCCACCGTTCGGGATCGTAGCGTGTCTCACGCATCGTCGCCGGACCGGCGATAATTGCCGCCATCCCCGCCTCGGCTGGCCAGGAGGTGCCCGGGTGACCGCATATCACGTGATCAGGCCTGGTGAGAGCGACCAGTTCCGGCGCTGCCGCCGGGCCTGGGACCTCGGTGCGCGGGAGCGGCGGAACTACGAGCCCGCTGAGCCCGTCCGGGTCATCGACTTCGACGAGGCCGTGCGTGACGCACTGGACATCTACTACTTCCCGGGCATGTGGGAGTGGAAGCGGGAGATCGTCCGGCCGCTGGCCGTCCGGGCGTTCGACAAGTCGATGCGCAGGCAGCGGGCGGAGTACGCCGAGCACCGCGCGCTGTCCGCCGAGCAGGAGCGGGACTGGGCCGAGCGGCACCGGCTGGGCACCCGGCTGCTGGAGCGGTACTTCGGCTGGGCGGAGCGGCTCGACCGCTTCACGCCGGTCCAGGTGGCGGCCCAGTTCGACATCGTCATCCCCGACCCGGACGACCCGGATGCCGGCCTGGTCGCACCGGACGGCCGGACCATCCAGTACCGGGTCCGGATCGACATGGTGGTGATGGACGAGCACGATCTGTGCTGGCTGGCCGAGCACCGTGTCGTGTCCGGTCCGCAGTGGTCGGACCTGGACCAGCTCATCCTCGATGAGCAGAGCCTGACCCGGTCCTGGGCCTGGCAGCTCGGCTTTCTCGGCCGGATCGAGGGCACGATCCACAACGAGCTGCGCGTGGCCGTACCGCCACCCGACGGGGCGCCGGCGGATCAGCCGAACCCGGACGAGCCGGAGCCGGACGGGGAGCCGGAGATCACGGCGGTGCCAGCGCCGAGCGGCATCATCACCCAGCACCGCGGCGCCTACTTCCGGCGTACCCAGATCCCGCGCGGCCAGATGGAGCTGGAGCGCCGCGGGGTCGCCGTAGCGTACGAGACGCTGGACATGGTCGACCCGCTGGTCCGGCTGTATCCCAACCCCTCCACGGCGCACTGCGCGGAGTGCGTTTACCGGGCGCCATGCGTGGCCATGACACAGGGGCTGGACGAGCAGCCAATCCTCGACACGGCGTACCGCAAGCGGGTCCGCGAGGACTTCGAGCTGGGGCGGCTGGGCTCGGTGTGGGGGTTCGTGCCGGAGACCCACCGGGTCGCGGACCACCGTCCGCCGGGCAAGCAGTGAGGAGTGGTGGTGCGGATACGGGTGGTGAGCTGGAACGTCGACTCTCGGCCAGCTGGCCTGCTGGACGCCAAGGTCGAGCTGCTCCGCCGGATCAGGCCGGACCTGGCGCTGCTGCAGGAGCTCAGCCGGTCGGTCTACCGCGCCCTGCTGCCGCCCCCGCTGGCACACGAACGGATGCACCAGCAGTCCCGGCTGTTCGCCTGGGGCGCGCTGTCCACCGACCTGTGCCGGCCGCGCGGCGACGAGCACCGGCTGGGCTGTGCGGTGCTGGGGGCGCCGGGGACGGTCGTGCTGGGCTCGCAGGTGCTGGACCGGGCACCGTTCGGGGTCTCCGAGCCGGTCCGGGCCGGCTTTCTGTGGCGTACGGTCGCGGCCCGGGTGGCGCTGTCCGACGGCGCCCAGCTCACCGTGGGCAGCTTCCAGACCCGCCGGGCCAGTACCGTGGCCAGCGACCTGCAGCGGGCGTTCCATGCCGGCATCACCGGCTGGGCTAGCGGGGTCTCCGGCCCGCTCGTCGTCGGGCTGGACGCCGGTGCCCCGGCGGTCGACCATCCCGACGCCCGGCAGGTCCGGCCGTGGCTGTCGGCCAGCTCGGCGGGCCCGGGCGGCGACGACCCGCTGCTCGGTCCGCACGGGGGGCACCGGCTGTACGACGTCCTGCGCGGGTACCTGGACCGCCGGCCGGAGGAGCTGGCCCGGATCCGGGCCGAGCGACCTGCCGGTCCGCTGGCGGTCTCGCGGCGGGTCGCCGGGCAGCCGGTCCGGTACGACCATCTGTTCGCCAGCCCGGAGCTGGAGGTGGTCGACGTCCAGTACCGGTACGACGACGCCGCCGCCGCGGGCAGCGACCACGCCCTCATCATCGCCGAGCTCGAGACTTGAACGCCGGGCCGCGGGGCCGCCGGGCTTCCGGCCAAATCGAGTTTGTGCCGCCGTGCCGGGCGACTACCGTTATGAAGTCGTGACCTTGGAGGGTATCCAGCTCGGCCCCCGTTCCACCGTCGCCTTGACGGTCGGGCGAGCTGCCATAGGAGGGGTCAATGTCTGTCTCGGATTTCACCTTGGGCCACATGAGAACGGGCCGAACGGGGGAGGGGGAGCCGGTGGCGTCGGTGCCGCCGCTCCACCCGCTCGACGATAACGTGCTCAGGCGACACCGTGCCAAGATCCTCCGCCCGGAGGAGGCCGCGCCCGCCTGGGATGGCTCGGAGGTCAGGCCCACCATCTACCGGCCAGAGTGGCTGCTCGTGCCGACAGTGCTGCTCACCAATCCGGTGTACCGCGAGTTTCTCTCGACCGAGCTGCGGAGGATCGGTCTGCAGATGGCGCAGGACAGCCCGCCGGGCACGCTTCCGCGGGGGCGCGTCCCCGTGCGGAACGAGCGCGCCCCCCAGCAGCCGGTTCGCCTTGTCGCGGCGGATGGCGTTGTGCTCGGTGGACCGGTCGACTCGTGGCACGCTGTGCAGGTGCTCCGCGCGGCCGCCAGGCACGAGTCGAGCCAGCTCGTCGAGCTGGCGCGGCTGATCTCGCTTGACCACCTGATGTTCGGGTTCTCGGGCCACGGTTATGCCTCGATCGTCGGCGCTCCGGGCTCGGACGGGCACGGGTGGGGTGCCGGTCGTACCCCGGTCATCCTGCCGCTGCGAGCACCTGCCCGACGCGACCCGGCCGTGCTAGGGCACCGGCGCCCGGTTGTCGCGGTCCTGGACACCGGATGCGGGGACCACCCGTGGCTGCCCCGACGGCTGTCCACCGATCCGGACAAGGATGAGTTCGTCGAGGTCATGCCGCCCCCAACGCCCCCACCGGGCAGCCCGCCGGCTCCACCCTGGCAGGACCAGGACAGCGGCCAGAGCTTCACCCGGCCGCTGGTAGGGGAGCTGGACTCCCACGCGGGGCACGGCACCTTCATCACCGGCATCATCCGGCAGCTCGCGCCCGACGCCCGGGTGCTGCTCTACCCGGTGATGCACAGTGACGGTGCGGTGGTCGAGCAGGACCTCCTGGCCCAGCTCACCGCGATTCGCGACCGGGTGATGAGTGCCGCAGCTCCGGGCGGCCCAGCCAAGAACTTCATCGACGTCGTCTCGATGTCGTTCGGTTGGTACCACGAAGCGGGGTCTACGACGTTCGAGTCGTCCATTGGAGGGCTTCTCCAGCAGCTCAGCGACTACGGCGTCATCATCGTCAGCTCGGCCGGCAACGACGCCGTCGCCGAGCCTCCGGTCTATCCGGCCGCATTCTCCACCTGGACATTTCCGGGCACCTCGGTGCCGCGCGTGATCAGTGTTGGTGCGCTGACCCGGGCACCCGTCCGGGCGATCTTCAGCAACGAGGCCTCGTGGGTCAACACCTGGTATCCCGGATGCGCGATCATCAGCACCGTGCCGACGACGTTCAACGGCAGCGACACGCCTCCGCTCAGCCGTATGTTCGGCAGCTCGAACCGGGTTGGGTTCGACCCGGATGACTACTCCTACGGCTTCGGTGTGTGGGATGGCACCTCGTTCGCGGCGGCGGTGTGCACCGCGCGGGCCGCGCTGCTGCTGACGGAGAGCCCGAGCCTTACGGTGACCACCTCCGTGGCCGTACAGCGGGCAAAGAAGGTAATTGATGATCTACTCAGCCCAGATGCATTCTTCACGCAGGTGTGGCCGTGAATGCCGGCGCTGACACGGCACCGCCGGAGGAGGCGCGGCGGCAGGATGTGGTTGCGTTACTCCTGCGCCGGGCGCGAGAGGGCGACCGGTCCGCGATGGACGAGATCATCGACCGGCTCATGCCGTTGGTCTGGAACGTCGCCCGGGCACAGCACATCGATCACGAGTCGGCGTCGGACGTCGTCCAGACTGTGTGGCTCACCCTGCTGCAGCACCTGGACGCCATCCGCACGCCGGCCGCACTGGCCGCATGGCTGGTCACGGTGACCCGCCGGGAGGCCCGGCGGGTCGGGGCGCGGGCCCGGCGGCTGGACCTGGTCGAGACCGACGTGCTGGCCGAGCTGCCGGACCGCGCGGATGATGTCGGGTCGGATGTCGCGGAACGCGAGCGGAACAGATGCCTGTGGCGCCATCTGAACGCTCTTCCGCCCCGATGCCAGGAGCTGCTGCGGATCGTCGCCTTCGTCGACCGGCCGAACTACGCTGCGGTGGCGGAGGCCTTGGGCATGCCACGAGGCAGCATCGGGCCTACCCGGGGGCGGTGCCTGGCCCGGCTGCGCCGGCTGCTGTCTGAGGACCCAGCATGGAGCCCGCGATGAGCGACCCGTCGGACACCGGTCCGGTCGGCCCGGAGACGCCGATGGACGAGATGGACGCCGTCGTCCTGGCCCAGGTGCACCGGTTCTTCACGGCAGCGGACCCGGTGCCGGGCGATCTCTACACCCGTGTCCGGTTCGCGCTCGATCTGGAGCGCGCCGAGCGCGAGCTGGCCACGCTCTGCGACGATCTGTCCGTCGGATCGGCTGTCCGTGGCGCGGAGCGCGCGCACACGCTGACGTTCCAGAGCGACTCTGTCACCATCACCGTCACCCTCACCCAGGGGTCCTCCGACGACGGCACCGTCCGGCTGGACGGTTGGCTGGACCCGCCGGGCAGCCTGCGGGTCGAGCTGCGGACGGCCGGGCTGCGCCTGCAGACCATGTCCGACGAGTGCGGCCGCTTCGTGATCCAGGACGTGTCACCGGGAGAGGTCCAGCTCGCGGTCCATCCCACGCCGGGAGGCGATATCGAGCTCGTGCGCACTGTCGAGACACCGCCGTTCGTGCTGTGACAGCGCGACAGCGCGACGAGCTGGAGGCCGCCGCCCGCAGGCTGCACGCCGAGGGCAGGGCGGCGACATCCGGCGGCCGACCGGCCGAGGGAGCGCGTACCCTCCGAGCCGCGCTGGAGCTGCTGGCCGCCGCCGGACCTGACGGGGTGGTCCGGTCCGTCCGCGGCCGGATCCTGCTCAGCCTGGCCCACGCGGAGGCCGAGCAGGGGCATGTCGACCGGGGCTTGCTGCTGCTGGACGAGGCCGCCGCGCTGCTCGACAACCAGGCGGTGGTGCACGGCCAACGGGGCCTGTTCCTCGCCCGCACCGGGCGGACCGAGGCAGCCCTTGCCGAGCTCGACCGGGCGGTCCAGGCGCTGCATCCGGACGGCGACCCGGTCGAGCTGAGCAGGGTCCTGCTGAACCGCGGGTACACCCGGCTGATGGCGGGCGAGCGCAAGCACTCCCGAGCCGATCTCGTCACCAGCGCGCGGTTGGCCCGAGGCCACCAGCAGCACCACCTCGCGATCAAGGCCACCCAGAACCTCGGCTTCTTCGAGTTTCTCGCGGGCAACCTGCCGGACGCGCTGCGCCTGCTCGACGTCGCGGTCCGCGAATGCGCCGAGCACCTGCCGTCGTACCTGCCGGTCATCGCGGTGGACAAGGCGCGGGTGCTGCTCGCCGCCGGGCTGGTGGCGGACGCGGGGTGCGAGCTCGACCAGGCCATTGCGGCGTTCCGGCGGCGGCGGCTCAGTGAGGACCATGCCGGGGCCGCGCTCACCCGCGCGTCAGTGGCGCTGCTGGCCGGCGAGCCGGATCTGGCGGAGCGCTGGGCGGCCACGGCGCGGCGGCACTTCCTTGCCCGAGGCAACCAGACCGGTGCCGAGCTCGCGGCCCTCGCGCGGCTGTGGGCGGACTTCGCCCGGGCGGCGCCGCCGCTGCCGCTCGCGCGGCGCGGCGTCCGGATCGCCGCCCGCCTGGCCGAGCTCGGGCTGGCCAACGACGGGCGGATGGCGGCGTTGCTCGCCGTCCGCGCGTACCTGCGGGCGGGCGCGCCGGCCAAGGCGGTCGCGGGAGCCGAGCGGGTCCGGGCGCCGCGGCCAGGGGATCCGCTCGACCTCCGCCTGCTCTGGCACATCGCGTACGCCGAGCTCGCCGCTGAGCGCGGTGACATCCGCCGCCAGTCCGACCATCTGCGGGCCGGGTTGGCCCGGCTGCACCAGCATCGCAGCCTGCTCGGCAGTGCCGACCTGCAGAGCGGGGTAGCGATCCACGGACGCGAGCTGGCCGCGGCCGGGCTCACCATGGCGCTGGACAGCGGCCGTGTCGGTCGGGTCTTCGAGTGGACCGAGCTGATTCGGGCACAGGCGTTCCGGCTGCCGCCAGTGCGCCCGCCCGATGACCCGGAGGCCGCCCTGGCCCTGGGCGAGCTGCGGCGGCTGATGGTCATGTCGCAGCAGCCGGACCGGCGCGGCGAGTCGGCCGGTCAGCTCCGCGCCCGTCGCGCCGAGCTGGAGCGCACCGTGCGCGAGCGGGCCTGGTTCCGGACCGGCACCGGCGTGACGACACCGGTGGCGACCATGCCGGCCGTGCTGGACCGGCTCGGGGACGACACCATGATCATCTACCTGGGCAGCCGCCACCGGCTCGGCGCCCTCGTGCTGGGCCGCGGGACGGCTCGGCTGGCCTGGCTGGGCGACCAGGCCCAGATCGACGGTTGGCTCCGCCGGCTGCACGTGGACCTCGACACGCTGGCGGCGCGAGCCGTCCCCGGCCGGATGATGGACACCCTGGTCCGGGCCACCCGGCACGACAGCCAGGGGCTCGCCGACCTGCTGGTCGGCCCGTTGCTGGCCGAGGCCGGCGATCGGAAGGTCGTGGTGGTCCCGACCGGTGCGCTGTTCACGGTGCCGTGGCTGCAGCTTCCGCCGTTGCGCGGCCGGCCGGTGGTGGTGACGCCATCGGCGACCGCGTGGCTGACCGCAGGTAGCCGCGCCGTGGACGGCGGGCTGGAGGCGGTGCGGCCCGCGGTGCTCGTCGCCGGCCCCGACATCGACCATGGTGACCGGGAGATCAGCTCGATCGCCGAAGTCCTGCCCGGCGCGGTCCGCCTCACCGGCTCGGCCGCGACGCCGGCCGCGACGCTCGGCTGTCTTGACGGCACACCGCTCGCCCACATCGCGGCGCACGGTCACCATGAGTCCGGGAACGCGCTGTTCTCGTCGTTGGATCTTGCCGGTGGGGCGCTCATGGGCTACGACATCCAGCAGCTACGCCAGCCGCCGCGGCACGTTGTCCTGTCCGCGTGCGAGCTGGGCTGGTCCAGCGTCCGGACCGGGGACGAGATCGTCGGCATGGTCGCCGTCCTGCTGGCCACCGGGTCGACCACGGTGATCGCCAGCGTGGGTCGGGTGACCGACAGCTCGGCTCCCGATGTGATGATCCCGTACCACCGGCAGGTTGCCGGCGGCGCGGCGCCGGCGGAGGCGTTGGCGGTCGTGACCGAGCTGAGCCCGCATGCATCGTTCGTCTGTTTCGGTTCGGGCTGAGCGGTTCGGGCCGCGTGGCTCCGGATGGGCAGCCCGGTGGTCATGGGCAGCTTGGTGGTCTGGGCAGCCCGGTGTTACGGCAGCCCAGTTGTCCACAGGGTTTTCCACAGTTGGGGATTACTCGAACGTCCGTTCGATCATGCGGACCATCGGCGTAACGGTTTACCCTTGGCCCGAGTGGCCAGCGCGTCGTCGGGCCAGTCCTGGAGGTGACGTGCTGTAATGGGGGCCGGTGAACCACAGTCAGATGGTTTGCCGGTGTCGTCCGAGGCCGATGCGAGGAGCGAAATGGACGCCGCCGAAGCACTGGCCGCAACCGGGGGGGCCGCGCCGGCCGAGGTTGAGGACGGGCTGACCCGGCGCGAGCGCGACATTCTCGCGTTCGAGCGGCAGTGGTGGAGGTACGCGGGCGCCAAGGAGCAGGCGATCCGCGACCTGTTTGCCATGTCCGCGACGCGGTACTACCAGGTGCTGAACACGCTCATCGACACCCCACAGGCGCTCGCCCACGATCCGATGCTGGTCAAGCGGCTGCGCCGGCTCCGTGCCAGCCGGCAGCGGGCCCGATCGGCCCGCCGCCTCGGCATCGAGGTCTGAGCCTGACCGCCAGTGGCCTACGATCCCGGCGCGTCCCCGACCGGCCCTTCCCCTGCCCAGGTCGCGGTGGCCGCCGCTGCCCGCCAGGCACTCGCCTACCGGCTGCTCGGTGCGGCCTGTGCCCTGGTCGGGGTGCTGCTGGTGGTCGGCGGGCTGCTCGCCCTGCGCGGCCGACCGGTCACCCCGGCCTCCAGCACGGTCGTGCCCGGGATCACCACGACGCCGTCCGCCGCTTCGCCGTCCGCCTCCACGCCGACGCCACCGAGCATGCCACCCAGCCCGACCAGCACCGCGCCGCCGTTGCCCAGCACCACTATCCCGGCACCCGCGCCGCTGCCCGCGTCGCCGGCTCCGTCGGCCGCACCCACCAGCCGACCGGCCCGCGCGCCGCTCACCGTGCTGAACAACACCACCCACCCGCACCTGGCCGAGCGGGTGGCCGGGCAGCTCCGCTCCGGCGGCTGGCGGGTGGTCGCGGTGGGTAACTTTACCGGCACGCTGCCCGCCACCACGGTCTACTACACCCCCGGCAACACCGCCGAGCAGCGCGCGGCCCTGGCGTTGGCGGCGCAGTACCCGAAGATCAGCCGGGTCCTGCCGAGGTTCGCCGGCCTGCCCGAGTCTGTCCACGGCGTGGTCGTCGTACTTGCCCCTGACTGGTGACCGAGCATTCCTAGGCAGCGCCAGGGATCCATCGTATGACCAGATTCTGCGATCACCAGGGTTGAAATCGGCCTAACGGGCCTTCTGGCATTATCGCGGCAGGGTCCGATAACAGGTACGCGAGGGGAAGGCCCGTGTCCACGGACTTTGACTATGAGCACTACCACATCCACCTCGACAAGAAGGATGCGAGCAAGAACGACCCAACCGCGCTGGCCGGGTACGAGATCTATCTCGAGCCCCACCCGAACTGGCCGGGCACGGACCCGAACCGAAGAAGCTCCGGTACGACCTGGACAAGATGGAAGCCGTCGCCACGTTCATCGAAGACCTGCTGGTCAGCCTGAAGGGCGACGGCGAGGGGACACCGACGGCGCTTGCCCGGGACGCCGCCGGCGTCAGCTTCGGACCAGACAGTTGGCTGGCCGCGCGATATCTCGGCAAGGCCTCTAACGAGGTCGCGAGCGCGGTGCGCAACTACACTACGCAACTCATCCAGAATCTTGAGCAGGCAGCGGCATCCATCCGGGGCGCCATCGAGCACCACCGAGCCGCGGAGCAGGCGAACATCCGGTCCTACACCAACATCCAGAGCAGCCTGGGAGGCCAGTCCGGCTCGACCCAGTCCGGCTCGTACTGAGCAGGCGGTGACGTTCGAATGACCGACCCTCGGACCGAGAAGAGCGCGATCTTTCAGGGCCAGGACACCTCAACTTATCATGCGAACTTCGACGAGATTAAGAAGGAGTTCGACCAGCTTGACCCGACCAAGATCAACGATGCGCGAGGGCGGCACGCCGCTGGGTGAGGTGTGGGAGGAGCCGGCTTCCGGTGCCGCGCAGAAGCAGTTGCGGACCGCGGAGGCAACGGCGCGGGCACTGGCGGACCAGAGCATGCAGATGGCCCGAGCTACCGACACCGCGTCCCATAATCTCCGCGTGGTACAAGAAGACGCTCGGTTGCGAGGGTACGTTCAACTGGGCAACCGGCGGCGACAGCCGTGCCCTGGACCTGAAGATTAGGCTACTGCAGCGCTACAACGAAATCATGGTCAACCAGATTTCGCCGGAGGTCACTGCCCAGTACATCGACTCGAATCCCGTGAGCAAGGCAGGTCAATGGGTCACAACGGGTGGCGGTCCCAGTGTCGGTGGGACATCCGGCCTACCAGGCGGCGCCGGCTACCAGTGGGCCAGCCGCTCGGTGACCGGCTCGGCAGCGGCGACCCGAGCGCTTCCCCCCGGCCTAGGCCAAGCGAGCAGATTGTCCACCGCGGGCCAGCCGGGCTACCCGTCTGGCAGCCCGTACGACCCCCACCTCGTCACTCGCCGGTGGGGGTGGCGGTGGGTTGGGCGCCCCGGCCTCGGTGCTGGTGGTTTTGGGGTCGGCTCCGCCGTCGGCGGTGGGTTCGGTGCCGGAGCGGGAGCAGGCGCGGGAGCAGGCGGAGGCGCGGGAGCCGGGGGGCTTTACGGGACCGGGTGGCCAGGTCGGATCCGGTGGGTTGACCGGATCGGGCGCCAGCGCGGCTCTGGGTGGCTTGGCTGGCGGGGGCGCTGGCGGCATGCCCATGTCGGGCAGTCACGGTGCCGGCGGTGACAAGCAGGAGCGCGAGCGCACCACCTGGCTCACCGAGGACGAGGATGTCTGGGGCGGAGATGTCGGCGGGAGCGGAGGAACTGACACCGACCGGGAGGGCCGCGGCACTCGGATGGCGGCGTGGATCGCGGGCCAAGGCAGCTCGGCCGATCTGGTCGGTATCGTGTCGCGGGCAAAAATTTTATCGATCGTGGTCAACTCCACTGGCCGTGAGAACGGCGTGTCGGTGTTCTCGACGGGTGTCAGATGGGCTGTCGATCATGGCGCTCGGGTCATCAACATTTCTCAGGTTGCTGACGGGGCAGGCTTCCCCGACAACTGCCCACGCGAGGTTCAGGACGCCGTCAGCTATGCGCTGCGAGCGGGCGCCGTCGTCGTGGCGGCCTCTGGTGACGCGGGTGACACCACCAACCCGGCCTACCACCCGGCCGCATGCCGCGGCGTGCTCGCGGTCGGCGCGGTCGACGCGGACAAGCACGTCTGGCCGCAGACCGGGCGCCAGGACTATGTGGACGTCGCCGCGCCGGGCGTGCACATGTACGGGATCAACGCGGCGGGCCAAGGCGGCTACGGCGATGGCACAAGCAACTCGGCAGCCGTCACGTCCGCGGCGATCGCGCTGGTCTGGTCGAAATATCCGCGGCTCAGCAACCGCCAGGTCGTGGCGCGCATCCTGGCCACCCTCACCGACGACGCCGACCAGCCCGGCCCGGACAACGCCACCGGGATGGGCATTGTCCGCCCGTACTACGCCATCACCCGGGACATCCCGGTCAACGCGCCGAACCCGGTCTTCGACGAGCTCAGCTCGGCGGCCAGCGCCGGCCCGGCCCAGAGCCCGGCCCGGCCTACCGGACCGGACCGACAACTGCGCCGGTCCCTCGTCGCCGTCGCCGTCGCCGTCGCCCTGCCCGACCGTTGCCGGGGCCAGCCACGGCTCGAGCACCGGGCTGATCATCGGCGGCATCGCCGTAGTCGCCATCGCGATCCTGCTCGGCATCCTTGTCGTGGCCAGGCGCGGACGCCGGACCAACGTGCCGCCCGGCTGGCCGCCCCCTCCGCCACCCACCGGGGGCGCATGGGGCGGGCCCCGCCGCGGTGACCGGCAGCGTCCGGGCCTGACGGTCGCCTTGCCTGGGATGGCCCATGCTCAGCCCATGCCGGCTCAGGTGGGGCGGTGCTGGTCGGCATAGCCGGCCAGGTAGGCGACCTGGGCCGGGTCGAGCGACGGCCGTACGGCGGACCGGGCCGCCGCGACGTCGGCCGCCGTCACGTCCGGGGTGTCCAGCGAGCGCCGCATCGCCGCCAGCGCGGCCTCCCGCACCACGGCGGTGCAGTCCGCCGAGCTGTAGCCGTCGAGCTGCTTGGCCAGTGCGTCCAGGTCGACGTCGGCCGCCAGCGGCACCTCCCGGGCAGTGGCCCGCAGGATGGCCGCCCGGGCCTCGGCGTCCGGCGGCGGCACCGAGATCAGCCGCTCCAGCCGGCCCGGCCGCAGCAGGGCCGGGTCGACCAGGTCGGGACGGTTGGTGGCCCCGATGACCACGACGTCGCGCAGCTCCTCCACGCCGTCCAGCTCGGTGAGCAGCGCGGCGACCACCCGGTCGGTGACGCCGCCGTCGGAGGCCTGGCCGCGCACCGGGGCCAGCGCGTCCACCTCGTCCAGGAAGATCAACGTCGGCGCCGCCTCCCGGGCCCGGCGGAACAGCTCCCGGACCGCCCGCTCGCTCTCACCGACCCACTTGCTCAGCAGCTCGGCACCCTTGACCGCCAGCACGTTGAGCTGGCCGGACCCGGCGACCGCCTTGACCAGGAACGTCTTCCCGCAGCCCGGCGGCCCGTACAGCAGCACACCGCGCGGCGGCCGCACGCCGAGCCGGGAGAACGTGTCCGGGTACCGCAGCGGCCACAGCACCGTCTCGGTCAGCGCCTGCTTGGTCTGCGCCATGTCGCCGACGTCGTCCAGCGAGGACCGCGGCACGTCTAGCGTCGAGTCGCTCATCGCGGTTGGCCGGACCACGTCCAGCGCGCCGAGCAGGTCCTGCTGGCCGATGGTCGGGTTCGGCGCGGTGCGCTGCCGGGCCGCCGCCCGCACCGCGGCCTCCCGGCGTAGCGCGATCAGGTCCGCCACCACGAACCCCGGCGTCCGGCCGGCCACCTCGTCCAGGTGCACGTCGGGCGCCAGCGGGGCCGACCGCAGCAGCACCTCCAGCAGCGCCCGCCGGCCCGCCTTGTCCGGCAGCGGGACGGCGAGCTCATGGTCCAGCGCGCCGGGGTGGCGCAGGGCCGGGGTGACCGCTTCGGGGTGCGCCGTGGTGCACACCACGGCCACCCCCCGCGTGCCGGCCGCCTGCCGGACCGCCGCCAGCAGCACTGTCCCGATCGGGCTGGCGCCCTGCGAGCCTGCCCCGCCCGGGCCGCCGTCCCGCGGGGCCAGCGCCTCGACGTCCTCGACCAGCAGCACGCACGGCGTCCGCCGGGCCGCCTCGGCCAGCGCGCCGCGCAGCTCCCGGGCGGCGACGTCGGCCGGCATCGCGGCCAGCCCGGGCGCCCACCGCCGTACCACCGACGCGCCGACCGCCGCCGCCACCGCGCGGACCAGCGTCGTCTTGCCGGAGCCGGCGGGGCCGGTGACCAGCACGCCAAGCCGCGGCGTGGTGCCCAGCCTGGCCAGCACGTCGGTGTGGTGGAAGCCGAGGTCGAGCCACTCGCGGAGCTGGCTGGCCTGGGCCTGCACCCCGGGCAGGTCGTCCAGGCTCGGCGGGGGTACGGCGTCCTCCTCGGCGGTGGTCGTAGCCAGGTTGCGGTCGGCCGGGCTGGGCGTGGCGCTGCTCGCCGTCGAGCCGCCGTCCCGCCAGGACACCACCGTGCTCATGGTGACCAGGACCGGCCCGGCCGGCTCGCATCCGGTCACGGTGACCAGCGTGGTGGTCCAGGCGTACCCCATCGCGGTGGACAGGCTGCGCCGGGCGGTGGCCAGCTCGGCGGCCCGGTCACCGGGCCGCGGCTGCACGTCCTGCGGCAGCAGCGAGACGTTGTCGCCCGCGGAGACCATCTTGCCCAGCAGGGCCAGCCGCAGCATCTCGGGGGAGACCAACGCCTGAACGTCCGCTGTGCCGGCTAGGACCACCCGATGGGCCTCGACCAGCGGGGCCGGGGAGACGTCGACCGGCGCACCGTCGGTGACCTGGAGGTTGCCCAGGGTCAGGTCGTCGCAGAGGACGGTGCCCCGGGGCACGCCGTCCCGGGCGATGGCGGCCAGCGCGCCGGTGGACCGGCCGGCACGCCCCGGCCGCGAGGGCGTGGCCAGCAGCACGGGATCCCACGAGCGCAGGCCCAGCACGGTGAGCACCTCACGATGCAGCCGGACGATACCCCGCCGCTGGTCCAGCGGCGCGGTGGTCAGCCGGGTGTTCAGGGTGAGCCGCTTGTCTTCCACGCCGGCCAGCCTAATGACGGCCGGGGTGGCACTGGGCCTGGTGGCACCAGAGCGTTCCGCAGCGTCCCAGTGCTACCAGACCCCGTGCCAGCGCCTCCGATGTCAGCGCCAGGCGCCGTACACGGTGACGACGTGCGCCCTGCCGCCGGTCAGCCGCCACAGCTCGGTGGCGTCCTCGATGTACATGTTCACGCAGCCGTGCGAGTGCCCCAGCCGTGGGTCCATCATCGTCGCGCTGCCATGCAGGGCCTCGCCACCGTAGAAGAACTGCGAGTACGGCATCGGCGCGTTGTCGAACATCGCGGAACGGTGGTCGATGTCCTGCCAGTACACCCGGTACGTGCCGAGCACTGTCTGCAGCCCGGCCGCACCGCCGCGGACCAGCCAGGTGTTCCACAGGGTGCCGCTGTAGAAGGTGAACACCTCGTACGTCGAGCGCGAGTAGCAGGTGTGCCAGCCGGCCGCCTTGCACGCCGCGGGCACCTGGTACCAGCCCGGCGACCGCTGCCGGGAGACGGTGATCAGCCGGGTCCAGGTGGCCTGGTTGACCACGCCGGTCTGGGACAGCCGCTGCGACCTCTGGAAGGCCTTCACCGCCGCGAGCGTGGCGGTGCCGAAGTAGCCGGTGACCGGCCCCTTGTAGATGCCGGTCCGGGCCAGCCGGATCTGCACCTCGTAGACGTGGCTGATCTGGTACGGGCTGGTGTCCCGGGCGCCGTACCGCACGGTCTCGCGGTAGAGCTGCGGCCGGCTGGTCGGCGCCGCCACAGTTGCCGCGGTCGCGGTGGCCAGCGGTGCATCCACCAGCCCCGTCCTGGCGGCGGCCACCGGTGCCGCGGCCGCCTGGGACAGGTACGCCGGGGCTAGCTCCACGGCTCCGGACCCGGCAATTAGGGCCGCCGCCACTCCCGCGGCGGCGACGGCATGTCGAGGTCTCATCATCTGACCCTCCCCTGTGGTTGAGGACGCCCGATACAGCAGGTTTGTTTGCGTCCTCGTCCTCAAGAGTTGGCCAACGCCGTGCCGTTGCGGCGGCTGTTACCAAACCGTGTCCTACCGGGCGGCATCCTCCTGGCTCAGCCGGCTGGCCCGCACGCCGAGGTGGATCGCGGCGGCGATGCTGCCGAGGACCGCCAGGATGGGGGCGAAGGGTGCGAGAACAAAGGGCAGTAGTGCCAGGAGCTGCGTGACAAGGAGTATGACGGGAGCCCCGACCAGCGCGGTCGCGACGATCTTGTCGCGGCGGGTCCACCGGTGGGACACCCAGACGAGCCCCATGGCGACAAGCGTGCCGATCCCGTACAAGATCCAGCCGACCGCGAACAGGATGATCGTCGCCACCTCAAGGCCGCCGGCGCGCAGCGTTGCCGTCGGCTTTGCCCTGGCGGCCGCGGGCGGCGTCTCCATCGCGGCCGCCACGATCTCCTCCGGCCGGCCGAGTCGCTCCAGCACGTTGCGTACGGCGACCTCGTCCCGGCTGCCGGCGGATCGCAGCGCCGCCTCGATGTGGTCCCGGATCTCTGTGGCCAGCTCCGTGCGCCGATCTGGGGACAGCATCCAGGCGGCGGCGTCCAGTCTGCGCAGGTAGTCATCGACGAATGCCTCGGCCTGCACGGGCTTCATCCCTTCCTCCCAGTCTCGTCAGTGGAGAGCAGTCGGTCGACGGCGTTGCGGAACCGGATCCACTCCTCCACGAAGCCGTTGAGCGAGCGCCGGCCAAGGTCGGTCAGCCGGTAGTACCGCCGTGGTGGGCCGGACTCCGACTCCTGCCAGGTCGTCTCCACCACGCCGTCGCGGCGCAGCCGCGACAGGAGGGGATAGATGGTGCCCTCGCTGGTGACCATGCCGTCGATGGAGCTGAGCGTGCGGACCAGCTCGAACCCGTACTGCTCGCCGTCGCGGAGCAGGGCCAGCACGCAGTACTCCAGCGCACCGCGCCTGAGCTGAGAGATCGTGGTTCCGCCAAGTTCCATGTGTCACATGGTACCTGGCGGACGTCAATCCGCCATAAACGGAGACGCGCCGTCCCCGGACGGCGTGTGGTCACCTCTGCGCCGTGTGGTGACCTCTTGTTGCCTTGACACCCCATGTGGTCACCACACGGCGTGTAGGTGACCACATGGGCATGCCGGACGACGACAGGTCACCACACGGCGCAGAGGTGACCACACGCCGTGGCGGACCAACGAAAGGTGACCACAACGCCGAGTGGTGACCACACTCGCGGCGTCAGGAGGCCAGCACGGCGCGGCGGAAGGCCTGCCGGTACCGCAGCGGCGGGGTGCCGACCCGGTGGGTGAAGTGGTGCCGCAGGGTGGCCGCGTTGCCCAGCCCGCACAGCCGGGCGACCGCCTCTACGTCGTGCTCGGTCGTCTCCAGCAGCTGCTGTGCGTGCAGCACCCGCTGGCCGGTCAGCCAGTGGTGCGGCGTCGTACCGGTCTCGGCCCGGAAGCGCCGGGCGAACGTCCGGGGCGACATCATCGCCCGCCGGGCCAGCTCCTCGACCGGCTGCTCGATGGCGAGGTGCCGCGTCATCCACTCCAGCAGCGGCGCCAGGGAGTCCGCCGCGGCCGGCACCGGCAGGTCGACGTACTGCGCCTGACCGCCCTCGCGGTGTGGCGGCACCACCATCCGGCGGGCGATCGCGTTGGCCACGTCCGGACCCTCGACGGTACGCACGACGTGCAGGCACAGGTCGATCGCGGCCGCGGTGCCGGCGCTGGTCATGACCGGACCGTCGTCGGCGACGTAGAGCACCGCGGGGTCGAGCTCGACGTCGGGGAACCGGGCCGCGAAGTCGGCGGCGTAGAACCAGTGCGTGGTGGCCCGCCTGCCGGCCAGCAGCCCGGCGTAGGCCAGCGCGAACACCCCCGAGCAGAAGCCGAGCACCCACGCGCCGCGGTCCACCGCCGCCCGCAGCGTCCGGCATACCGCAGCCGGGGGCGGCACGGCCAGGTCCGGCCAGCTCGGCATGATCAGCAGGTCGGCCACCGCGGCCCGGTCCAGCCGGTGCGGCGTGTCGATGCCGAAGCCGGCCAGCGTGGCGATCGGCCCGCGCTGCCAGCGGACCACGGCGAAGTCCGGGCGAGGCAGCCCCTGGGCGCTGCGGTCCAGCCCGAAGACCTCGCAGGCGACCGCGAGCTCGAACGGTGAGACCCGGTCCGGGGCCAGCACGGCGACGTTGCGGATGCGGTGTTCCGCCATGTCGACCAGCATGGCAGAAAGTCAATGACAACAGGCAGCTCTGCCACTCGCTCCGCCGGCCCGGCGGGCGCATCCTGAAGCCATGGAGCTGCTGGTGCTGTTGGTTTTTCTGCTGGTACTCGGCGTGCTGGTGCTGACCGGGCACGGCGCGGACACCCGCTACGACCGGCCGTCCGGCCCGTCAGGTCCAGCCTGGCTGTGAGCCGACCGACGGGCACTTGTACGGCGTCCCGGCCGGTGGTGCGGGCAACCTGCCCGCGACCTGCCCGGCACCGGGCCGGCACCAACCCGCCAGCGGCCGGCAGCACCCGGACCGGCACCAACCCGCCAGCGGCCGGCAGCACCCGGACCGGCCAGCCCGCGACCCGGCACCGCGCCGGCCGAACCTCCGGACGTCCTCGCGCGACGGCATGATTCCTTCTATCGGGCGGTCGCCAGCCCGGCCAGGCATGTTTCAATATGACCACAACTGAACATCGAGCTCATCCAGAGGGGCAGAGGGAACGGCCCTGCGAAGCCCCGGCAACCACCACGCGTACCTCTCCGACGAGGCCGCGCGCGACAAGGTGCCAAGTCCGGCCCGCGGCAATGCGGGAAAGATGAGGAGAGGCCTCGTATGACACTGCTTGACGACGCCCCGAGCGTCGCTCCGTCCCCGGCTGACCGGCTAAAGTGCCGCAACTGCGGGGCGACCTACCCGCTCGGCCCACAGCATGCCTGCTACGAGTGTTTCGGCCCCTTGGAGATCGGCTACGACGACGCCGCGCTGGCCGCTGTGAGCCGGGCCCAGATCGAGGCCGGGCCGGCGAACATCTGGCGGTATGCCGCGCTCCTGCCGGCTGGCCAGGACCCGGCCGTCCGGGTCACCCTGAACCCGGGCGGCACCCCGCTGGTGCGGGCCGACCGGCTGGCCGCCGAGCTCGGCATGCGAACGTTGTGGGTCAAGGACGACTCGGCCAACCCGACGCACTCGTTCAAGGACCGGGTCGTCTCGGTGGCCCTGACCGCGGCCCGTGAGCTGGGCTTCGGCCGGGTCGCCTGCGCGTCGACCGGCAACCTGGCCAACTCGGTGGCGGCGCACGCCGCCCGGGCCGGCGTACCGTCCGTCGTCTTCATCCCGGCCGACCTGGAGCCCGGCAAGATCGTCACGACCGCCGTCTACGGCGGCACCCTGGTCGCCGTCGACGGTTCCTACGACGACGTGAACAGGCTGTGCTCGGAGCTGCTGGAGACCGACGACTTCGAGGACACCGCGTTCGTCAACGTCAACGTCCGGCCGTACTACGCCGAGGGCTCCAAGACGCTCGGCTACGAGGTGGCCGAGCAGCTCGGCTGGCGGCTGCCGGCCCAGGTCGTCGTGCCGATGGCCTCCGGGTCGCTGTTGACCAAGATCGACAAGGCCTTCGGCGAGCTGGTCGACACCGGGCTGGTGGAGGGCGCGCCGTGCGCGGTGTACGGTGCCCAGTCGGCCGGCTGCAACCCGATCTCAGCGGCGTTCGCGGCCGGGCACGACGCGGTGCGGCCGGTCAAGCCGACTGGCATCGCCAAGTCGCTGAACATCGGCAACCCGGCGGACGGACCGTACGCGCTGGACGTCGTCCGCCGTACCGGTGGGGCCATCGCGGACGCGACCGACGACGAGATCCGGGCCGGCATCGCCCTGCTGGCCAGCACGACCGGGATCTTCGCCGAGACGGCGGGTGGCGTCACCGTGGCGGTGCTGCGCAAGCTGCTCGACGCCGGGCTGCTCGACCCGG
Organism: Mycobacteriales bacterium; assembly: GCA_035476575.1. Classification (GTDB taxonomy): domain Bacteria; phylum Actinomycetota; class Actinomycetes; order Mycobacteriales; family JACQDL01; genus DATILL01. The sequence goes on along the minus strand of DATILL010000012.1, from coordinate 21,775 downwards.
CCGCGGAGACGGTGCTCTTCAACACCGGCGAGGGCCTGAAAACGCTGGACGCGGTGGCCGATCGGGTCGGTCCGACGTACACGATCTCGCCGTCGCTGCGGTCCGCGCGGGAGGCAGGTCTACGCTGAGTGACGGCATGATCCCATCGGGTGGATCTTCTCGCCCGACCTAGTGCCCCCGGGGCTCAAATCGTGTACCGTCGCGCTCGGTCGTAGTTCAGTGTTCTTCTGCAGTATCACGTAGTGCGGAGCCTGACGAGACCCGGGCTCCGCGAGGTGTGGCGCCCGAGTGCAATGAGCAAGGAGTGCACGTGGCACAGGGCACCGTGAAGTGGTTCAACGCTGAGAAGGGCTACGGCTTCATTGCCGTTGACGGCGGCCAGGACGTTTTCGTCCACTTCTCCGCCATCCTGCAGGACGGGTTCAAGTCGCTTGAGGAAGGCCAGCGCGTCGAGTTCGACGTTGCCCAGGGCGCCAAGGGCCCGCAGGCGGACAGCGTTCGTGTGATCGCCTGACCCAGAGACCAGACAAGCGGCCCGGCCCCGGAGATCCGGGGCCGGGCCGCTTGCCATCCTCCGCCGTCACGCTGTGGTCACCTCTCGGCGTTGTGGTGACCTCTCGTTCCCTTGTCACCCCATGAGGTCACCACAAGGCGCATAGGTGACCACACGTCGCCTCGGGCGCCCCATAGGTGACCACAACGCTGGGAGGTGACCACAGCGTGACGGGGTGACGGGGGTGACGGCTGGCCTGGGGGCAGGGGCTGCTTGCACTCGATGGGTTCGAGTGCTAAACCTGGCACTGGCACTCTCGACAGTCGAGTGCCAAAGGGCTGGGCGGTGAGGCCCCGTGCGGGAGATCATCCCGCCACCGGGGCCGTCCGTCGCGGGCACCGAATCCGGCCAGACCCTGTGTCCAACCCATGACGGAGGACCACACCGAATGGCCAAGATGATCGCGTTCGACGAGGAGGCGCGCCGCGGGCTCGAGCGCGGCATGAACGTCCTTGCCGACGCCGTCAAGGTGACGCTGGGCCCGAAGGGGCGCAACGTCGTACTGGAGAAGAAGTGGGGCGCGCCCACCATCACCAACGATGGTGTGAGCATCGCCAAGGAGATCGAGCTTGAGGACCCGTGGGAGAAGATCGGGGCCGAGCTGGTCAAGGAAGTTGCCAAGAAGACCGACGACGTGGCCGGTGACGGCACGACGACGGCCACCGTGCTCGCTCAGGCGCTGGTCCGTGAGGGCCTGCGCAACGTCGCCGCCGGCGCCAACCCGATGGCCCTCAAGCGCGGCATCGAGAAGGCCGTCGAGTCCGTCTCCGAGCACCTCCTGAACATCGCCAAGCCGGTCGAGAGCAAGGAGCAGATCGCCTCGACCGCGTCCATCTCCGCTGCTGACACCACGGTCGGCGAGATCATCGCCGAGGCCATGGACAAGGTCGGCAAGGAGGGCGTGATCACCGTCGAGGAGAGCAACACCTTCGGCTTGGAGCTGGAGCTCACCGAGGGCATGCGCTTCGACAAGGGCATCATCTCGGCGTACTTCGTGACCGACGCCGAGCGCATGGAGGCGGTGCTCGAGGACCCCTACATCCTCATCACCAACTCCAAGATCTCGTCGGTCAAGGACCTGCTCCCGCTGCTGGAGAAGGTCATGCAGTCCGGCAAGCCGCTGGTGATCATCGCCGAGGACGTCGAGGGCGAGGCCCTGGCCACCCTGGTAGTCAACAAGATCCGCGGCACGTTCAAGTCGGTCGCCGTCAAGGCGCCGGGCTTCGGCGACCGCCGCAAGGCGATGCTGGGTGACATGGCCATCCTGACCGGCGGCCAGGTCATCAGCGAGGACGTCGGCCTCAAGCTGGAGAACGCCACCCTCGACCTGCTCGGCCGGGCCCGCAAGGTGGTCGTGACCAAGGACGAGACGACCGTCGTCGAGGGCGCTGGCGACCAGGACCAGATCCAGGGCCGAGTCAACCAGATCCGTGCCGAGATCGAGCGCAGCGACTCCGACTACGACCGCGAGAAGCTGCAGGAGCGGCTGGCCAAGCTGGCCGGCGGCGTCGCGGTGATCAAGGTCGGCGCGGCCACCGAGGTCGAGCTGAAGGAGCGCAAGCACCGCATCGAGGACGCCGTCCGCAACGCGAAGGCGGCCGTCGAGGAGGGCATCGTGCCCGGCGGTGGCGTCGCCCTGGTGAACGCCGCGGTGACCGCGTTCGAGAAGCTTGAGCTGGAGGGCGACGAGGCGACCGGCGCCAACATCGTGCGTATCGCGCTGGAGGCTCCGCTCAAGCAGATCGCGATCAACGCCGGCCTTGAGGGCGGCGTGGTGGCGGAGAAGGTCAAGGGCCTCGAGGTAGGCCACGGCCTGAACGCCGCGACCGGTGAGTACGTCGACATGGCCAAGGCGGGCATCGTCGAGCCGGCCAAGGTGACCCGGTCCGCGCTGCAGAACGCCGCCTCCATCGCGGCGCTGTTCCTGACCACCGAGGCCGTCGTGGCCGAGAAGCCGGAGAGGAACCCGACGCCGGCGGGCGGTGGCGGTATGCCCGGCGGCGACATGGACTTCTGATCCGGTCGCTGGCACAGCACGCACCACAGCGGAAGGGGCGGTCCCGGTCGGGGCCGCCCCTTCCAGCGTTTCCGGATGTGGTGACCACACCCTCTCGCCATCCTCTGAACCCGGCCGGACCGAAGGCACCCCATGTCGATTGCATGCGACGTTCCTTTTGGAATCTTGCGAAGGCGAGTACACGCTGCTGGCCTGACGGGGCACCCTTGCCAGGACGTACTACCCGACTCTTATCACGATGAAGATCCACTACGATGTGCGTGTCGTTGACCTGCGGGTTTGCTGGTCTGGGCTGGTGGATCTGCGCACTAACCTCGGTCCGTAGAGTGGGCCGGTGTCCCCGTATGTGCGCACGGTGAGGACGGCCTCGGGGGCGAGGGCGGTGCAGATCGTGCACTCCTCGCGGCGGGGGTCGCGGGACATCGAACACATCGGTTCGGCGCACGATGATGCCGAGCTGGAGTTGCTGAAGGCCGTGGCGCGGCAGCGTCTGGCCGCGGGGCAGGACGAACTCGATCTCGGGCTGCCCGACGCCGCGGCGCCCTCGGGTGGGACGCGGGCGGGTGGGGCGCCGCTGCCGATCACATCCTCGCGGATGGGGCACCTGTGGGATGCCCTGGCGCACGCCTACCAGGTGCTCGGGTTCGACCGCGCCACCGGCGGGGACGAGGTGTTCGCTCAACTGGTGCTGGCGCGGATCATCGAGCCGACCAGCAAGCTGGACACGGGCCGGGTGCTGGAGGAAGTCGGGATCGGCGCGGCGTCGTACCCGACGATCAACCGCCGGCTGCCGATCTACGCGAAGCAGGCCTGGCGCGACAAGCTCGCCGCCGCGTGTGCCGCCCGCGCCGGGCTGCGCCGGGCCAGCCTGGTCCTGTTCGACGTGTCGACGCTGTACTTCGAGACCGACGCCGGTGACGGGTTCCGGGAGCCCGGGTTCTCCAAGGAACGCCGCCTGGAACCCCAAATCACAATCGGGCTGCTCACCGACGCGGCCGGGTTCCCGCTGATGCTCAACGCCTTCGAGGGTAACAAGGCCGAGACGACCACGATGCTGCCCACGATCCGCAGCTTCATGACCGCCCACAGTCTGCCGGATGTCACGGTCGTCGCCGATGCGGGCATGGTCCCAGCGGGCAACCAGAAGGCCATCGAGGAGGAGGGGCTCTCGTTCATCCTCGGCGCCCGCATCCCCGACGTGCCCTACGTCGTCGCCCAGTGGCGCAAGGCCCACCCCGACACCGACATCCCTGACGGACATGTCTTCACCCAGCCCTGGCCCGCCGGACCCACCGACCGCCGCCGAGACCAAGTCATCTACTACCAGTACCGCGCCGACCGGGCCCGGCGGACGCTACGCGGGATCGACGAGCAGGTCGCCAAGGCCGAGAAAGCCGTCGCCGGCAAGGTCCCCGTCAAGCGCAACCGGTTCATCCACCTGTCCGGCGCCACCAAGACAGTCAACCGCGCCCTGGAGGCCAAAGCCCGCGCCCTGGCCGGGCTGAAGGGCTACGTCACCAACCTCCAAGCGTGCCCCGACGGCACCCCGGTCACCGCCGAGTTCGTGATCGACGCCTACCACCGGCTGTTCCAGATCGAGAAGAGCTTCCGGATGTCCAAGCACGACCTGCAGGCCCGACCGATCTACCACCGCACCCGAGACTCCATCGACGCCCACCTCACCGTGGTCTTCGCCGCCCTGGCCATCAGCCGCTGGATCGAGAACACCACCGGCTGGTCGATCAAGAGGTTCGTCCGCACCACCCGCCGCTACCGCACCATCGAAATCCAGGCCGGCGCCCACACCATCACGGCCGCCGACCCCCTACCCGCCGACCTCCGCGACATCCTCGACCGCATCCACCACGGCATCGGTGCGCACTAACTGATCAAAGTCGGGAAGGCGAGTACACGCTGCTGGCCTGACGGGGCACCCTTGCCAGGACGTACTAGTAAAGCGGCTGGAAGGGGTATTCGGGTGAGCCCTTTGTTAACGACAACATTGGCGGGTGTCCGCCGTCGTCGCCTCTGCGGGTTGTCGCTGTACACGCTGTGGCCGCGCATCCGTCGGCAGGAGCAGGAGTACGTGCGGCGGCGGCACCTGGCTGAACTCGCTCGCTCTGCCTGAGAGCGCGCAGCTCGGCGAGCGGCACTCGGATGGCAGTTTACCGTGTCTCGCAAGCCGTGGGGACGGCCGAGCACGGCGCCCACACCGGCTCGGAGCGCCGACGAAGGTGCCCCAGATAGGGGATGGCGACACATCAGTGTTGGCATCCCCTATCTAATGGGGTATCGCCTGACCGCGCAGGTCAGAGGATCCGTTTAGATGATCGTGACAATGCGCTCCGTCCCCGTCCTAGGGTCGCGGAACACAAGTTCGTACCCCTTCTGTGTGTGCTCGTCGACCATGGCGTACACCGAGATTGCCCGGTTGACCACGTCCGTCCTGTTCAGTTGGGTGCGCGCCATTAGCTTCTGCAGCGCGGCCCATGCCGTGGGGATGATCCCGACGGTGATGCGGTTTGCGACCGAGATCTCCTGCTCGGCCACCTGATCTTCGCGTGCTGGAACCTCCTCTCCCAGCTGCTGCTGGGGGGTTCGTGCCGACATGAGAGCCTCCTTCCCAGGTTCGCCGCAACGCTTGCGTCGGCGATCAGGCCGTGCGCAACAGCTTGCCTCGTTGGCTAGTCTTACACACCAAGACATCAAGCGCCATCCACTTCTACATCAAAGTGATGCTCATGAGGTACAGTGGCGGCGTATCTGCCGCGCCGCCGTTGGGGTGGAGCGGCGACCTCGAAGGGAGTGTGCACATGGACGCTGTGGGCTTTGGCCCAGGGGTGCCCCGGGTCAGACCGTGGCGCGGCTACTGGTTCGTCGCCGTCTGGATCCCCGTTGCGGTTGTGGTCGTGCTGTTCCAGGCCGGTCAAGCGGGGACGGAAGATCACCCGATTACTAGGAGGGGTATCGGGCGGTCCCGTCTCGCTCGACGGTGGCTGACCGCCATCGCGGAGCGCATAGCGATGTGGCGTATCCAGCATTCGGTCGCGCGCTGCGACCGGATGGTGACCGGACGCGACCCGGTGCACACATGCGGTCAGCTGCGGAGACCCGCGTCTGCGGGCTGGCCAGCCTCGTCCCTCGAGAAACCTAGTGGTCGAGTTCAGCATGGGACTCGCCCCTCGAGGGGGAGGGGGAGAAGGGTATGACCTAAATGGGACAGTTCCCGGAGATCGAGAAACCAGACATCAACGTCGTCCTCGCCTATGAGGTCTGGACGCGGAGCATGTCGATCGATGAAAGCGAGCCAACCCACCGCGCTCAACCGATCTTCATCTATGTCAAGCGGCAGACGCGCGCGGAAGAAACGGAGGAGGAGTCGTCTGTAACGGCGAACGCGGAGGTGGAGCTGCATTACCGCGAAGCCAGTGCGCGAGCTAGAATGTCCGAGCGGCATACTCCTCAACTGCTGGACTCCCTGGTGTTCATCAGCGGTGGAGTCGGTTTTGTCGCAGGCCCAATGTTTACGACCATATGGGCACCCGAGTCCATGCCTGCCGGAGTGCTTTTTCTTATCTGCCTGCTGGAGATGATCGGCCTCCTGGCCGGGATGGCGGTGTATCGCCTGCGCCGCAAGGAGAAATAGTCGGGGTGCCGTGAGCTGAGCGGGTGCAAGCCCGGCTTCGCCCGTTCAGCTCACGGCTCCGGGGTCTTCCCGACCTCTACTGCTTCCTGATTCACGCTCGTCGGGCGATTGGAGGTGGTGGAGACGTTCAGGTCGTAGGGCGGTGGCACGGTGTCCGCGGGGTTCAACTCCGAGGTCGCCGTCGTCCGGTGCACCCACACCGGGACGATCTTCGTGAAAGGTCTCAGCGCCGACAATCCGGGAGCCGTTACGCAGCAGTGCGAGGCGACCATCAACCGTACGTTCGCGCGGTCTCGCCGCGTTTGCTGTGGCGGTCGAGACAAGCGGCTGGAATGTCCAGCACCCGCCGACGAGATCTGTCCGTATCACCCGTCATGGCATCGAATCATGGCGGGTCGGCACCAGTCCCCGGGAGATACGTCGTCCCAGGCCCGAATGGTTGGGTCGCGGGACGTTTATTCGCATGGCCCGAGGTTACCGGCGCCGGCTCGTCGGCGGCAGCGCGCCGGCCATGATCACGATGACCATCAGGTCCGCATCCTGGATCCGATACATGATCCGGTAACGCAGACTGCGCCGGGTGTACGGGTCCAGCCGGGACAGGTGCACGCGGTGTAGACCCTCGGCCTCGTTCAGCACATGCACGCCAGCGGGGCGAGGATCGGCGGCGAGGGCCGCGATCGTGCCAACGACCAGCTCGGCGCCGGCAGGGTCGATCCCCCGCAGCCGGTCCAGTGCTTCCGCGACCTCGGCCGCGACCCGAACTTGGTACGTCACGCCCGGTGGGCGAACCTCTGGAGGAACGCCTCGAACTCCGCGGTGCCACTGACCAGTGGTGGCCGGGGGTCGGCGTCGATCCGGGCCAGGGCCTCCCGGCATAGCGCCAGATCCGCGGCGTCTTCCACGGCCTGGTCGAAGTCATCCGCCGTCATCACCACCAGCGCCGGCGCACTGCCGCCGCGGACCAGCCGTAACCGCTCGTGCTGGTCCACCCGCTCAGCCACCTCAGCCCACCGGCCAGGGACCTGATCGAACGGGATCTCCGCCTCGTGGCGAGACAGGGCGCTGGTCATGCCGTGAACCGTACAACCTGGCCAGGCACCACCCGCACGCACTCGCCCAGGCGCGTCCCGAAACTCCCGAAGTTCGTCGTCGACCACGAGGTCGAGGGTGACGATCGCCGCCACAACGCCGGCAGGTGACTACGCGGGTTCGCGCCGCTCGGTCTGGACAGCTGGACGACACCGCGGCGCAACTCTCCTTCGCCTACGGTGGGGTGGTGCGATCACCGGGGGAGCAGCGCGGCCTGCTGAGCCCGCTGCGCCGGACCCAGGACGTCGTCCGGCTGGGGAGCGACCGGTTCGACGTGCTGGTCATCGGCGGTGGGGTAGTTGGTGCGGGGGTAGCGCTGGACGCCGTCTCGCGCGGGCTGTCCGTGGCGCTGGTCGAGGCCCGGGACTGGGCGGCCGGCACATCCAGCCGGTCCAGCAAGCTGATCCACGGCGGGCTGCGCTACCTCGAGCAGCTCGAGTTCGGCCTGGTGCACGAGGCGCTGGTGGAGCGCGGCCTGCTGCTGCGCCGGCTGGCACCGCACCTGGTCCGTCCGGTGTCCTTCCTGCTGCCACTGACCAGGCGGTTCACGCAGCGGCCGTACTACGGCGCGGGCGTGCTGGCCTACGACGTGTTCGCCGCGGTGTCGCCGTTCGGCCGGGGGATGCCGCACCACCGGCACCTGTCCAGGGCGGCCACGTTGGCGCACTTCCCGGGGCTGCGGCCGGATGCGGTCGTCGGGGCGATCGAGTACCACGACGCGCAGGTGGACGACGCCCGGATGGTGCTCGCCCTGGCCAGGACCGCGGCCCGGTACGGCGCCACGCTGGCCACCAGCGCGCGGGTGGTCGGGCTGCTGCGTGACGGCGAGCGGGTGATCGGGGCCCGGGTGCGCGACCTGGAGAGCGGGCAGGACCACGACGTGCGGGCCCGGGCGGTGGTCGCCGCGACCGGGGTGTGGAGCGACGACATCGGCGAGCTGCTGGCACTCAGTGCACCGCAGGCGCGGTCCGGGATGGCCAAGGCCACTCGGATGGGGCTGCGGGTGCGGGCCAGCAAGGGCGTCCACCTGGTGCTCCCGCGGCACCTCATCGACGGCGATCTCGGGCTGATCCTGCGCACCGAGAAGAGCGTGCTGTTCGTCATCCCGTGGGGCCGGCATTGGCTGGTCGGCACCACCGACACCGACTGGAGCCTGGACCGCGACCACCCGGCGGCCAGCTCCAGCGACATCGGCTACCTGCTGGAACGGCTGAACGCGGTGCTCGCCCGGCCGGTGTCACGGGCCGACATCCAGGGCGTGTACGCCGGCCTGCGGCCGCTGCTGGCCGGCGAGTCGGATGCGACGTCCCGGCTGTCCCGGGAGCACGCCGTGGTGGAGCCGGCGCCCGGGCTGGTCGTCATCGCGGGCGGCAAGTACACGACGTACCGGGTGATGGCGCGCGACGCGGTGGACGAGGCCACCCGGTACTGGCCGGGCGTGCCGGCAAGCGGTACGCGGCACCTGCCGCTGGTCGGCGCCCGCGACTTCCACCGGACCTGGGCCGAGCGGGACCGGCTCGCGGGCATCTCCGGCTTGCCGGCCGGCCGGGTGGAACGGCTGCTCGGCCGGTACGGCGACCGGATCGTGGAACTGTTCGACCTGCTCGGCGAACGCCCGGAGCTGGCCCAGCCGATCCTCGGGGCGCCGGAGTACCTGCTGGTCGAGGCGTACTACGCGGCCTGCGCCGAGGGCGCGCTGCACTTGGACGACGTGCTGACCCGGCGCACCCGGATCTCGGTGGAGACGGCACACCGGGGCGTGCGGTGCGCCGAGCAGGTCGCCCGGCTGATCGGGCCGGTGCTCGGCTGGGACGAGGCCCTGGTCCGCCGCGAGGTGGAGCACTACGTCGCCCGGGTCGCGGCCGAGCGCGAGTCGCAGACGATGCCCGACGACCACACCGCGGATGCGGCCCGGCTTGGCGCGCCGGACGTGCGTGGCAGCTCGGTCAGGGCGACCTGAGCGCTGGCCCGCGGGATCCCGCGGCAACGATCCACAACCTGCCGGGCCGAGCGGGCTAGCTGCCGAAACGTGCTGGAGCCGCGTCCGGCACCTGGGTGGGGTCGGCCGTGTCCGGAGCGTGCTCCTGAGCGGCCAGGATGGCGGCGCCGACGCTGGCCGCGATGCTGGCGGCGATGGCGGGTGCTGACGCGGGGACGGGGGCCACGCTGCCTGTCAGGTCGTGCGCATGCTGCTGGGCTGCGAGGATGGCGGCGGCGATGCTGGCGGCAATGTCGGTGGCCTGGACCAGCGGCGGCGGGGCGCTGCCGTTCGGCGCGCCATCGGGGACGACGGCTTCGGCGGCCGAGCCGATGCCGAGGTGAGGGTCACCGTACGGGTCGGGCAGGCTTGGCGCCGGGCCGGCGGCGACGCCCGGCCCGAGCCACTGGCCAGGGCCGTCGGCAGTATGGGTAGCGTCGCCCGGAACGGCACCAGGCGCATCGCTGGCTGGGCCGAGGCCGCCGGAGAGGGTGGTGCCCGGGGCCGGCGGGCCGGCGACCGATCCGCCCGGCGGCACCCAGACCGGCACCGCGGCGGGCCGGTCGGGTTGCGGCAGGTCCGCTCGTGGGAGGTCGGGCCGTGGGAGGTCGGGCTGCGGTACGGCGGCGAGGTACGCCGCTTCGCCGTCACGCTCGGCCGGCACTGGCACCGGCACTGGTGAGAGCGTCGGGCTGCCTGCCCGGCCGGCTGACCTGAGCCGCCCGGCCAGTCCAGGCAGGTCGTAGCTGACCACGTCCGGGATGGCCGCCATCGCGGTCCGGTACGCGGCGTACGCCGTCTCCAACGCCCGTCGGTGAGTGATCTCCAGGCAGTCGTCCAGCGCCTGGCCGGACAGCACGTCGTACCCACCATCGACAAGCAGGTGCCGGGCGTCGTCCTCGGCCGCTGCCAGCTCCTTCGCGGCCTGCCGCTGGCCGTTGCCGGCCGTGCCCAGGGCCGTGCCGATCGACTCCATCTGGCCGGCCAGCGCGTCGGCGCTGTCCGCGATCCGGCGCAGCGCACGCTGGCACGCCCCAGCGGCCGCGCCCTCCCACACGTCGGCCAGCGTGACCGCGTGGTCGCGCAGCGCCTGGCGCAGCGCGCGCAGGCCGCGAGCGGCGGCGTGCCACGTCGTCGAGGCGTCGGCGAGGGCGCCCGGGGTCAGCTCCGCGAGGAGCGGCATGATCTCGGCCCGGCCGTACCCGGCGGCGTCGTACTGCCGGATGTCGGTCTTGTCGATGACCCGGCGGACGGTCACGGCGGCGCCGCCGAGCCGTCGCGCCGGTCGGCCTGCTCGTAGGTCTGCGCGGTGTGGATCAGCAGCTCACCGGCCGCGGCCAGCTCGGCCAGCAGCCGCTGGTAGCCGTCGACCACCACGGCCATCGCCTGCTCGCAGGCTGCCCGGGTCGGCGCCGCGCTCTGCCAGCCACCCCAGGTGTCGCCGAGCCGCGCGGTGGCCCGCAGCGCCGCCAGGTCGGCCCGGCCGCGCCGCGCGTCGGCGAGGTCCGCCACGGCGCCGCCGACCCGCCGTACCGCGGGGTAGCTCACCCGGAGCAGGTGGCCAGCGTCGTCGACCGTCGGCCAGCCGCCGTCCGAGTGCCCGGCATCGGCCGCCTGCGCCGCCATCCGGTTGCCCTCCCTGCCCTGATCGTCCGTCCGCCCATAGTGCCCCATCGACACGGTACAGCGAGAGTGGGTGCCCGGGACCCGGGTAACGTGCAGGTCATGACCCTTAAGACGGAGGCGCTCAGCCCTGAGCTCCATGCCTATCTGGTCGCCCACGGCACCCCGCCGGATGAGATCCAGCGCGACCTGGCGGCCGAGACCCAGGCTCTGCTGGGCGACCTGGCCCGGATGCAGATCTCCCCGGAGCAGGGCACGTTCATGACGATCCTGGCCCGGATCGTGGGGGTGCGGTTCGCCGTCGAGGTGGGCACGTTCACCGGCTACTCTTCGCTTGCCATCGCCCGCGGGCTGGCCGAGGGCGGCCGGCTGATCTGTTTCGACATCAGCGAGGAGTACACGTCGGTGGCCCGGCGGTACTGGGAGCGGGCCGGGGTCGCGGACCGGATCGAGCTGCGGATCGGGCCGGCGGTGCGGACATTGCGCACCCTGCCGTCCGAGCCGGCGATCGACCTGGCTTTCATCGACGCCGACAAGGAGGGTTACGTCGACTACTGGGAGGAGATCGTGCCCCGGACCCGGCCAGGCGGCGTGATCCTGGTCGACAACACCCTCTCGCACGGCCAGGTGATCGAGCCGGACCCGGAGAGCCCTGCCGTGCGGGGGATCCAGCGCTTCAACGAGCACGCGCTGGCCGACGACCGGGTCGACCTGGTCCTGCTGCCGCTCGGGGACGGCGTGACGCTGGCCCGCCGCCGCTGAGCCCTGCCGGTCGATGGATCCAGACGTGTCTATGCGGCGGGAGGAGGGATGTGCGGTATTCACACTCGTGGGAGTTCTGGAGACGTGGGCTGAGGTAGGGAGCGCGTCCGGGAGGCTCGGTTTGCCGCCGGGCTTACCCAGGTTGAGCTGGCCCGCCAGGTGGCTTGAGTGGCCGGCGATGGTCCGCGTCGATGCGGGTGACCGAGCGCTGACGGCCATTGAGGAGGCGCGGCTCGCCGCAGAGCTTGATGTGCCGCTGATCCATCTCGTGTCAGCTCCACCGCAGTCGGTGGTGACCCGGCGTCCGCCCCACATGGAGGAGGCCGACGCCCCCATCCGGCAGCGTACCTGCTGGATGCCGACCTGGAGTCGCTGCCTGTGACACGGAGTGGCTGGTCGGCGAGGGATTTCTGACCCCCTGCGCCCGCCCTGACCCTGACTCCTGTGACGAGCGCAGAGGATGCTCGTGCGGCCGCCCGCCAGGCCCGGCAAGTTCTGTCGGGCTCACACGGGCCGCTCGTGTCGCTCGCGGATGTGTTGGAGCATTTCGCGCTGTACGTGTGAGCTCGGTCACCATCTCCTGCAGGACGCCTACCATTCGGACGTCGGCGTCGCCGCGACAAGCTGGAGCGCGAACAGGTCATCGACGCTTTCGCCGGGGGGTTGCTGCTGGAGGCGGAGCTTCGCGAGGTGTGGGGTAGGTTCGAGGGAGCGGCTGACGCGCGACATCGGCTCATGTGGCTCGGCGACCAGCGGACAGGCCCTGCCAGCACCGCAACCCCGCTCGCCCCGCCACCCAGCACACCGGTCGCCCCCAACACGACAGCACCTCCGACGCCACCGCCACCGGACAAGGCGCTTCTGGCCGCTCCTGGGCACGTATTCACGCGGCTGCCTCTCCGCCGTCGGCTGGTCTTCGGCATAATGGGCCGGGATCAGCCCTCCGACTTTCCGGCTATGCTGGAGGACTGTTCGGCCCAGCCATACAAACAGCGAGGCGGCCTGGCCGGGAACCGCAGACTCATGGCCCGCATTCGTGTATGCGCAGCGCGTATGCGCAGGACGCATATGAAGGAGTGGGTGAAATGGGCGGCCACGGCTTGGCAGGGGCGCCGGAGCCGCTGCGTCGCGCGGTCCTGGCCGGCCGGGTCGGCCTCATCGTGCGCTCGCCCGCCGGGCGGCTGGCATCACACAGCGAGAACTCGGCGAGCTGTGCGGCGGACACGGGCAGTCCACCATCTCGCGGATCGAGGACGGCAGCACGGCGAACCCGCCGCCACAAATGCTCCGCCGAATCGCGGAGATAATCGGCATCCCCACCGAGTGGCTGGGAACAGCCTCCAGCCCCGGGCCCACCCAGCACCCGGCTGGTACCCCCCGGCACACGCAGGCAGCAGGAGGACTGCTCCGGCGGCTTGGCGCCGGTTACGCACCGAACAGTTCGGCATCTTGCGGCGTGCATTGAGAACTACTGGCGTCTCGATGACGAGGTCGGTGGCCGGATGCTCCACCGCGCTGTTGCGGCTCAGTTCGACGACGCGGCGCATCTACTCGCCCGAGGGACGGTTCCGGAGCCAGTTCGGAGCAAACTGGTCGAGGTAACGATGGAGCTAGCGCGCCTCGCGGGCTGGATGCTATTTGACGGCCGTCATTTCGCGTCGGCGGAACGTTACTACCGGAAAGGCTTGCGACATCGCCGAAGAGTGCTCCGACCCGACGCTCCGAGCCAATGTGCTGGCCAGCATGTCGCTACGTGCCACCTACGACGACAACGCGCCAGAGGCCGTCGATCTGGCACAGGTGGCGGAGGACGTGGCCCGTCCCGCAGCCACTCCACGGGTCATGTCGCTGCTCGCGATGCGGTCCGCCTTCGCCTTCGCCGCGCTCGGGGACCGGCGGGGCAGCCACGCCTCCCTGGCCAGGTCTGAACGCCTGCTGGCGCAAACGTCGGACGGCGACGACGACCCGGCGTGGTCAGTCTATTTCACCGAACCCAAGCTGCTCGCAGATCTCGGTATCGCGCGGGCCAGGCTTGGGGAATACGCACCAGCCGTGTCTCTGATCGAGGCAGCGCTGGACCGACAGGGCCACCGAAATCATCGACTGCGGGCCTTTCACGCGCTCTGGCTCGCCCGCGCCCACCTCTGCCTAGGCTCACTGGATGAGGATGTGCGGCTGGTCTGCGAGCAGTTGAGTACGCCGAGCAGGTTGAGTCGCCGATTGGCTGGCATCTTCACGAGCTCCGCGCGGCGTTTCGGGAACACGACGACCACCCGTCGGTCCGTCAGTACGGCACGCGACTTCTCGGCTAGTACGGCAGCCGCACTTCGTTATCTGACCTTCATTTTAAGCCTGCATGTCCAGTTCGGTAGGCGAGGTTACAGGCCTAATGTCCGATTCTTAGGATGCGCCTGGGCTCGTTGGTAACCAAGTGCGGCTGCCGTACTAGCCTCGCTCGTTCACGCTGTGATCGTCTTTGCTTCTGGTCTTTCTGTCCGCCGTTTTGATGTTGGTGTTCTGGGTGCGGGCAGGGGTCGGATGCCGGTTGTCGCACCGGTGGGCGCCGGTTCCACGGGCCGGAAGGATGTCTTTCCTTTCGTAGGGGCGGGCTGGCCGGTGTCAGCCGGGGGCGGGCAGGGCCAGGATCGGGTGAACGCCGTGGCCAGCGCGTCGGCCTACGGCCAGGTTTCGGGTATCCGTAGCCGGCGGCGACGCTGCCCGTGGACGATCCGCCCGGCGGTGTGCAGCAGCCGGTAGCGGATCTTTTTCGGTTCGGCTTTCGCCGGTTCGCCGTCGAGGGCGAGCAGGGCCAGCCAGGCGAGCAGGTCGCAGGCGAGGCCGACCGTCGCACACCACACACTGTTGATCGCGAATTTGGGACGGCAGCCGACGCAGGCCGGTGTCCTTCCCGCAGCGGATCCTCGACTCGACCCGGGCCTGGATGCGGTGGCATGCCTCCAGGAACGGGACCTGCCGGTGGGAATGCTGGTGGCGGTGACCTGGAACGGAAGCCCTCGTGCTGTTCGAACAGGGACAGCTGCGCGCCGGGGTGCGGCCGTTCCCGGCGGACGACAGCCGCATGTCGCGGGCCAGCCGGCGAGCTGGTCGTCGGCCGGGCCGGTACGCAGCAGCCCGGCGACCTCGGCGACCTCGCCGTTGTCACGGGTTCTCCGTCTGCGTCGACGGCTGGCGACCACCCGCCAGCGCGGCCGACAGCCCAGCGGTCAACCAACCCGATTCGCCAGCAACCGCACCACGGCCGTCCCGACATGCGGCACCACATCACGACCGCCGACCTCGACCGACAACCCCATCGACCAGCCCGTAGACTTCACTCGGAAAGTGCCTCATGACCCTGTTGACGACATGGACTTCAGACACCCCGTATCGTCCCAGATCAGGGGCACTTTCCCGTTCCCGGGACACCCCGATCCGCTTGATCAACAAGAATTGGCGTGCACAGCCCAGGCTAGCTGGAGGAACGATGCCTCAACTCCCAGTCACGAGACGTGCTGGCACGGGTAGCCAGCAAGATCAAAATCGCTGCGCCATGTTCGACGTAGGAGCTACCTGGATCAGAGGCCTGGTGGCGCGGGCCGGTGAGAACGAGCTCTCCTCGGTAGGGTCACTTACTCTGCCCACTCCAAATGGAGCCCATGCTCTTGTGGATGGACTGACAGCTAGCCTAGCGAGGCTATCAGATTCGAGCACCCGCCCGATAACGGATGTTCGAGTTGCCATGCCGGGAATAATCAGCAGCGAAGGAGTGGTACGCTTCGCCGGAAATTTGAATATACAAAACTTTGATTTGAAGGCAGCGCTCGAGAAAGCGACAGGACTCCCTTGTGTTGTCGTCAACGATGCAAAGGCGCAGTCACTGGCGTTGCTTAGCTCAGATCGACGCACTTTTCTTTATGTCTCTATGGGAACAGGCATAGGTGGCGCCCTTGTAATCGACGGCTCTCCGCTCATCGGTGCCGGATATGCGGGTGAAGTTGGTCACATCCAGGTGCCGAATGGTCACTCAAGAGTCGCTTGCTATTGTGGTCGGGCGAAATGCCTAGAGTTGTTCGCGTCCGGAGGCGCTCTTGAACGGGTGCTTGGGCAGAATTGGTGGACTACCCCTAAACCAGAAGTTGACAACGCTCTGATCGAGGCTGGGAACGCCGTTGGCGCCGCCCTCGACATCGTTCAGGTAACATTCTTCCTAAGCTTCATTCATATCGCCGGACACTTGGCGAGCTACGAGATCTTCCGGGGTGCGGTCGAAAATGCCTTGCGCACTTCTCCTCTCTGGCCCGTCCCTGAAGTGGCATGGAGTGAGGATTCTACTGCGCTCACATACGTCGGGCTCAGCAGGATTCAGCTATTCTAGCTAAGGCGGATACGCTTCGCACAAATTTGATCCCAAAATCTCACGAAAGCTGCGAGAAACGCAACCACCAATCTATCGAAACGTGGCCCATCTCGCCCGGTGGAGGAATTCCACGAAAGCAGTCTCGGAAGTGTCGGCCACAAAACACCCGTTAGGTTTTGAACTTCCAGCAGCGCCTCTGCTCCATAGCAATGCTGGGATCTCTGATGCCTCGAAGCCAAAGACTCGCTCACTACCCATCGCTCTGTTTATTCGAATGCGCGCAGTGAGCATCCTAGAGTAGTCGTTGCGGGCAAGTTCGCCAGAATATGAATTGAGCGCGCGCAATGTCCTTGAGAGATCCACGCGCCGAACTAGAGAGAATAGATTAACCATCGGCAAGTCTTGTCGTAGTCCCCCACATCCACCACGATAGTCCTTCCGGCCCTGGCCACGTGTCAAGAGCATTCAAGACGGCTCTCCCCACTACCCACTGCCCTAAAGATGAGGGGGGTTCGGCCAGGTATGGGCCTGTATGGGCTGGCGTGGTGACGACTCGGTAACGATCGGCTGGTGCCGGTGTTCGGCGGGACTGGTGCTGGCCGTCGCCGGCCGTGGGCGACGCGCGGATGCTGGGTGTGTCGCGGGGGAGATGGCGAAGCTCCTGGTAGGACGTGGGTGTCTACGCACACGCCGGTATCAGGAGCTTCGTTGGTTGAGTCTGTCACGTCCGGGTCGTCGCGGTCGTCGCGGGAGATCGTGCTGGCTGGTCCGGGAGTCGATATGGCGGTCTCGCAGGTGGGTGGGATCCGTTGGCGGTGGTGGCTACCCCGGTCGGGGTGTGGGCGGCGTTGGCGGCTGCTGGGTACGCCGATAAGTGCCGGGGGATCTTGACCGGTGCGGTGATCACGGTGCTGGTGCTCGGGCTGTGCCTGTGTTGCGGTCAGGGGTATGCCAGTGTGATCGGCCGGTTGTGGCCGTTGCTGGCCTCGTTCAACCCGGTGATCGTGCTGTCCGAGCCGGTCACCGCGGTTGCGTTGTCGCAGGCCAGGTCCCGGTTGCCGGCCGGGGTGCTGCAGGCGGTGTTCCAGGCCGGCGCCGCCGCGGGCGTGGCGGCTACCGCCACCGCCGGATCGGTGATGTTCGGGCTGGTGGTGACCGCGGTCGATGGCACGGTGCTGGACCTGGCCGCTACCGATGCGATCCGGGCGCGGTTTGGCACTCCATCGGGCGGCCGGTTCCCGCACGCGCGGGTGGTGACGTTGGTGGCGTGCGGGACCCGCCGGGTGCTTGCCGCGCAGGCACCCGACCGGGCAGACCACCACGCCATCACCAGAAACCAAGATCACAAACGTGGCTCACAAGATGCCAGCATTCTCAGCGGCGGATCCGGGTTGAGAACCGAGGGTTTCGCGCAGAGTGTCTGCAGGACCAATAGGATTGTCATATGGCTGGACCTACCTCCTCCAACTCAGACCAGACGCAGGGCTCCTCCGCCGCCGCGGAGATGCTGTTGAAGCTGCTGCCACGGTCCACGACAGGTCTGGGCGCGACAGTGGTCCTCGTGGTGGGCGTCCTGTGTGTCCTCGTGAAGCTCGGCGTCAGCAGTCACAGCTTGGCCGTTCAGATGATCGTTTGGGGGTTGGCGGCGGCCGTTGTAGTGCTTATCATGGCTGCAATCGCTTCAACCATTCACGCCCGAGGAAGATCGAGACAGCCAAGAGGAGAGCCATACGGGGGTCATAGTATGCCCCCCCTTTTGCAGTCCAATGGCTTCACGGTGATCGGACTTCACCTGGGAAGGCAGAATATTCAGTGCGGCGCGTTGCGCTTCCCCTCCAGTGCCCGCCATCCAGGTGGTACAAGTCTTGTTTCAGTCGCCCGAGCAGGAGGAACGGGCTACGAGATTGCCCACTATGTGGACACAAATTATGATGGTTCGGCGGCTTTCGAGAGAGCTGTAGATCTTTTCCTAGAAACAGTTAACGAACTAGAAACAAAATGGCCAGAGTCCCTACCTGTGGTTGGGCTTGGCATTGCCATGCCCGGGGTGCTTGACCCACGGCGACGCCTTGTCCGGTTCTCGGCAGGAGCCATGAATGCAGGCACGGGGGTAGCTGACGAATTTGTCGAATGTCTTATTGAGCGAACGGGGAAGGCGCATACATGTCGTATCTTCGGCCAACCAGAGGGGGAGGATTCTAGCCAGATCACGCGGCAAATCCAGATCGAGAATGACGCCACGGCGGTTGCCCGTGCTTGGGTACTTCAACACCGCGACGTTTCGGACTGCGCGTGCCTCTTGGTTGGTGAAGGGGTGGGAGCCGGACTCGTAGTCGGAGGGCGGCTCCTTTATGGCGGACGGTTCTCGGCAGGTGAGGTTGGTCATCAAGTAATGGAGCTGAGCGATTCATTCAGCAATTATGACACGAGACTAGACGAGGCTCAAGCTGACATATGGACGCGTTGGGTTAGGGGCAGGCAGAGTCGCCACTGTTTATGCGGCCGAACTGGGCGGCACTGGGAAATGGTTTCTAATGGGGATGCCCTAGTTGAACTTTTTCAAATGCTCGACGGTGACCTTTGTCGGAATCTTATCGACTGCCTAGCGGGAAACTCATCGCTTATGCTGGATCATTTTGAACGTGCGAATGAGATTCTGAAGAAACCCCGGCCGCCTGAGGTGCTAGCAGACCTAAAGGAGAGACTGGACTCTGTCACGATGGAGGCCGCAAGGCTCTTCGCTGTTCCCCTCGCGATCGGAATCTCGAACCTAATCAACGTTCTCGATCTCGGCCAGGTTGTACTGCTTGGAAGAATACCTGCCCTTCTAAAGGAACGGTTGCAGGTGTACGTTCCCCCTATCGTGCGGCAGCGTACATTGAGCGGGGACGTAAACCTCGTGTTTCATGGACGAGCGAAGGAAATCGCCTGGAGGGGGGCGGCACAAATTTTCGTTGATCCTACATATGTGGAGGGTGCAAGGCTTCGGGAGATGGCATTGCCCGGTGGCGTTGAGTCACCGAGCAAGGGCTCGAAGAAAGCATTCCAAGGAGAAGTCAACCAGGGTCGGTAAGCTCTGACTAAGCGCTGTCCGCTCCGGTAGCGGCCACATGAGGAACGGCGGGGTCAAATGGTCGTAGCGACGCCACGATATGATCTTGGTAGCGTCGAACGACAGGAATGGTGAATGAGTCGGCACGAGCCGTTGCGGTCTGCGGAGCGGGAGATTATCTCGCGGGAGTTGAGCAGGGGTTGTTCGGCTCGGTTTATTGCGAGTGTGCTGGGTCGGCATCATTCGATGGTGTCGAGGGAGATCGATCGTAACGGTGGTCGAGACGGGTGTCGTGCGGTTGATGCCCAGGCCCGGTGCGAGGCGATGCGGGCGCGGCCCAAGACGCGGAAGCTCCAGGCGTCAGCGAGGTTGCACGAGGAGGTCAACAACGGGCTGGCGCAGGACTGGTCACCGAAGCAGGTCAGTCGCCGGCTGCGCACCGACCATCCCGACGATGAGACTATGCGGGTGTCCCACGAGACGATCTATGAGTGTCTGTACCCGCAGGCCCGCGGCGAGCTGCGGACCCAACTCAAGCTTGCGCTGCGCAAGGGCCGGACGCGGCGGGTGAACCGGTCGAGGCCGGCCGTGGCGTGTGGGACGACCCGGACCTGGTGAACATCAGTGAGCGTCCGAAGGAGGCCGAGGATCGGGCGGTGCCGGGGTTCTGGGAGGGTGACCTCATCATCGGGAAGGGTGGAAAGTCGCAGATCGCCACCCTCGTCGAGGGTAAGACCCGGTTCGTGATGCTGGTCAGGACACCGTACGACCGCACCGCTGAGCGGGTTGCCCTGCTGCTGGCGAAGAAGATGGAGACGCTGCCGGAGCTCTTGCGTAACAGCGTCACCTGGGATCAGGGCAAGGAGATGGCGCGGCACGCGGATTTCACCATCCGCACGGGTGTCCCGGTGTATTTCTGTGATCCTCGCTCGCCGTGGCAGCGGGGCTCGAACGAGAACACCAACGGCCTGCTCCGGCAGTACTTCCCGAAGGGAACCGACCTGTCCTTGCACTCCCAGGAGGAGCTTGACAGGGTCGCTGCGCGGTTGAATGGCAGACCACGCGAGACGCTGAGCTGGCGAAAGCCTGTAGAGGTGCTGAACGATCTCCTCGCGGAGCACGTGTCGCCATGATCACTTGACACCGCCGCGTTTCATCGTGATCTCACGGCTGCATATCGTACCGTCACAGAGGTTGCCGATTTCAATGAGCGGCTGCGTGACTACTTTTGGCGCTCCGCACCGGCCATGGAGATCCAAGTTGCCGGAATCCAGGGTTGAACTCCCCGTAGTGGGCAGTGGCCCGGCCAGCCGGCACGTGGACGAGCTGGCTGAGCTGTATACGCAGGTCTACGCCGAGCCACCGTACGGATGGGGCGTTGAGCTGCCGGCGGTCCAGGGGGCATTGTGCATCTTCTCTCGGGTCGGCCATGACCTCAGTCAAACGAGCTTTCCCTCGTGCCTACGTAGACGAGACGGGTGATCGCGGCACCACCAAGAAATCGTCCAGGGTCTTCTCAATGGCAGCAGTGATTATTCTCGATGAAGACGAGGCTGCCCCTTTGTGATGCGATGCGCAACTGCCATGCTGCATGCAAGGTCCCAGCGGGCGTTCCACTGCAGCCTGGGGCACGGATTCCAGGTCATGGTCAACCGGACACCATGCGGTCGTACCCCATGGTGGGCTCGGCTCGACAAGTAGCGGGAAGCCCTGCGGGAATCCGGCGCCGCAACCGGACTGGACCGGAAGGGTCTGGCAGCAGACCTGACGTAATCCCGGCGATCCCCGCAGGGCTTCCTGCTTAGGTCACATACTAGTAACGTTCGCTGACATTCCACAGCACTGCGCGTTGCGGTACCCGGACGGGATCAGGGATCAGCCGGTGAAGGGGGCGCAGTCGGCGGTGTTGGAGTACGCCGTGCGTAGCTCCGCCGGGGTCGACGTGCTGGCCAGCGCGTCGGTGACCCCGCTGATGACCTGGTCGACCTGCGCTTGCAGGTTCTGCACTGCGACGGCGAAGGCGGTGCGGTCCGTGGTGGGAAGCGCGTGGGACCGGTTGGCGGCGTCCCGCAGCCTGGTCGCCGTGTTGGCCAGCGTGACGTCGAGGCTATGCTGGTAGGACCCGCCCGCAGCCACCCCCGGCGTGCCCACCTCGGCGACGTCGCGGTGTAGCTGGTCGGTCCGGACGGCGACCTGGTCGAAGAACCGGGCAAGGCTCTCCCGGGTGGCCTCCCGGTCGTCGTTGGTGTTCAGCGCCCGCTGCAGCTCGCCGCTCTTGGCACTAACGTCGTCGTGCCAGCCCTGCACCCGTGAGCAGACGGAACGGGCGTAGTCGGCGGGTGACACGCCCTCGCGGCGGATCACGAACCACCAGACTCCGACGCTGATCAGCACGACGACCAGCAGCAACGAGCCGAGGAACGCCGTCCGCCCGCGCACGCTGAACCGCCCACCCGCCGGCTCGGCCGGGGGGCGCGATGGCGCGGTCAGCCGGGGCGGGGCAGGCGCGGCGGTGGGCGTCGGCGACTGGGGCGGCCCGGTCTCGGTATGCCGGTACGACCTGATGCCCCTGGGTGCCCCGGTGGCCCCAGGTGCCCCGGTGGCCCAGCCGGTGTCCGGCGGGACGGCGGGCTGGGCGCCGGTGTGGTAGCCGGGGGAGGGGAGGTGGGCCGGGGGTGTCCCGGGCGGCGGGGGA
>DATILL010000011.1:0-47000 GCA_035476575.1 Mycobacteriales bacterium | reverse complement strand
CAGCCTGCCACGGCCCGGCGTGGGCGCTGTCACCCGGTTCTGGACTGACATAAGAGGTAACTGGGGAGTAACATAGCGGCGCAGGCAGTTCGTCGACCCGTGACGTCGCCTTGGCCGCTCGTACCCGCTGCTCACCGGGGTTGCCGCGTGACCCGTGCCCCCGGCTGGTGCTCCAGGTTGAGTGACCTTGTTGGTATCCCCTTGGAAGGACAGCAGACCATGGCGACCGAGAGCACCACCGACGCCAGCTCCGCGACCGAGGCCATCAAGGCCGTGCAGCGCTCGCTGGACCGCCGGGGCCAGGGCGGCTCCTGACCCCACTGGTGACGATCATCGAGCTAGTGGCCTAGTTGATCCCTCCCGATCCTCCTCAGCCCGGTCAGCTCGATGATCGTCGCACGGAGCTGCCCGAGGCTTCAACCGGCGGGGCGTAGGACGACGACCGGCCGGGCCGCGCCGGCCCGCTCCTCCACCAACGCGATCACCGCGCCGTCCGGCCCGAACACGCCGTAGGTCCCGCCGATCCCGACCGGGCTCAGCCGCCCGCCGTGAGCCAGCAGCCGGGCCTGCTCGTCGTCCACCTCGCGCCTGGGAAACGCCGCGACCACCACGTCGTCCAGCAGCACCGTCACCGGGTCGGGCAGCTCGGCGAGCTGGTCCAGCGTCGCGCACCGGTCCAGCCCGAAGCCGCCCACCCGGGTACGCCGGAGCGCGGTCAGGTGCCCGCCGACGCCGAGCACGGTGCCGAGGTCCCGGGCGATGGCCCGGATGTAGGTGCCGGCCGAGCACTCCACCGTGACGTCGCAGTCCAGCAGGTCCGGCGCCGGCCGCCGTACGGCGTGTACCGCCAGCCTGCTCACGGTGACCCGCCGGGGGGCCAGCTCGACCCGCTCACCGGCCCGCACCCGGGCGTGTGCCCGCGCCCCGCCGACCTTGATCGCCGAGACCGCCGAGGGCACCTGGTCCAGCTCGCCCACCATGCCGGCCAGCACCGCCCGTACCGCCTCCGGGGTCACCCACGCCGCCGGCGCCCGGGCGGTCACCTCACCCTCGGCGTCGTCGGTCACGGTCGACTCGCCGAGCCGGATCGTGGCCTGGTACTCCTTGTCGTGCAGGGCCAGGTGGCCAAGCAGCTTGGTGGCCCGGTCGACGCCGAGCAGCAGCACCCCGGTGGCCATCGGGTCGAGCGTGCCGGCATGCCCGACCCGGCGCGTCCCCGCCAACGTGCGGACCCGGGCGACCACGTCGTGCGAGGTCCACCCCGCCGGCTTGTCCACGCACACCAGCCCGCTGGTCACCACCCCGCTGGTCACCGCCGCTCCCCGACGCGCGTCACGGGTCGATCCGCGGCGCATCGTCCAGCGCCAGGCGCAGCCTGGCCACGACGGTGGCGCGGTCGTCGTACGACGTGAAGCCGGCCGCGAACCGGTGCCCGCCGCCGCCCAGCGCCACGCAGGCCGCGCCGACATCGACCCGGCCACGGGACCGCACCGACACGTGCCGCGCCCCGTCGAGCTCCTTCAGCACCATCGCCACCTCGGCCTCGCGGGCGGTGCGGACGATGTCGATCACGCTCTCGGCCTGGTCGCTGGCCAGCCCCCGCCCGGCCAGGTCGGCATCACCCAGCCAGGTCCAGACCAACCCGAGCCCGCCCACCGCGGCCGGCTCCAGCCGGACCCGGCCCAGCGCCTCGCCCAGCATGGCCTGCCAGCCGAACGGATGGGTGTCGAACAGCTCCCGTGAGATGAGGTCCGGCCGGATCCCGGTGGCCAGCAGCCGGCCGGCCAGCGCGTGCGTCTCCGCCGTGGTGCCGGCGTACCGGAACGAGCCGGTGTCGGAGGCCAGGCCGGCGTACAGGCAGGTGGCGAGGTCGGCGTCCAGCCCGACGCCGAGCCGGTCAATGAGCCGCTCGGCCAGCACCGCCGTGGCCACCGCGGTCGGGTCGACGACGTGGACCGTGCCGAACCGGGTGTTGCTGGCGTGGTGGTCGACGACCAGCACCTCACCGGCCGTGCCGACCCGGTCGCCGAGGTCACCCAGCCGGTCCACGCTGCCGGTGTCGAAGGTCATCAGCAGGCCGGGCGCGGCCGGCATCTCGGCCGGGGCGACCAGCAGGTCCTGACCGGGCAGGAAGCGCAGTGAGTCCGGCACAACGTACGGCGACGGGAACGACGGGACAACCCGCCGCCCGGTCCGGGCCAGCGCCTGGGCCAGCGCCAGCATGCTGCCCAGCGCGTCGCCGTCGGGGTTGACATGGCAGACCAGCGCGATCTCGTCGTGCCGGCGCAGCGCGGCCAGCGCCGCATCCCATTCGACCCGGGCCGGGCTGGCCACGGCCGCGTTCTGGCGGGAGCCGGTCATGACTCGTCGTCAGCCGGTGCGGCGACGCGGTACGGGTCGGGGTCGCCAGCGTACTGGGCACCCTCGCGCACCCTGGCCAGGTCGGCGTCGGCGTGCCTGGCCTCCTCGATCAGGCTGGTGATCCGGGCCGCGTCGGTGGGGATGGTGTCCGCGACGAACGCCAGCGTCGGGGTGTACCGCACGCCGGTCTGCCGGCCGACCTCGGACCGCAGCACGCCGCGGGCCGACTCCAGCGCGGCGGCCGAGTCGTCCCTGGCCGTGTCGTCGCCGTACACCGTGTAGTAGACCGTCGCCTCGCGCAGGTCCGCCGTGACCCGGGCGTCGGTGATCGTCACCATGCCGAGCCGCGGGTCCTTCACCTCGTGTTCGAGCGTGGTCGCCACGATCTCGCGGATCCGGACCGCCAGCTTGCGCGCCCGTGCCACATCCGCCATGTCGCTCGTCACTCCCCGTCGCGGCCGGTCCGGTCGCGACTCAGTCGTCGGTTGGTCAGTTGTCAGTCGTCGAGCCCGCGCAGCCAGCGCCGCGCGGACAGCAGGTCGAGCTCCGGCCTGCCGGCGACCATCCGCTCGCAGGCGTCGAGCACCTCGGACACGTGCCCGGCCTCGTCCGCGACCACCGCGACCGCCACCTGGGCGCGGCGATACAGGTCGGTGTCCCCCACCTCGGCGGCGGACACCGCGTACTGGCGGCGCAGGTCGGCGACCAGCGGACGGACGAGGCTCCGCTTCTCCTTCAGCGTGTGCACGTCGCCGAGCAGCAGGTCGACCACGAGGGTTCCCGTGAACACCGGCCACTCCTGTTCGAGGCCGGCCGCGGGCACGAGACCCGCAGCCGGTCCGGTCGGCGCGACACAGCGGACCTACGACCGCGGCTTCTCGCGCATCTCGAAGGTCTCGATCATGTCACCGACCTTGATGTCGTTGTAGCCGACGCCGATGCCGCACTCGTAGCCCTCACGGACCTCGGTGGCGTCCTCCTTGAACCGCTTGAGCGACTCCACCGTGAGGTTGTCGGCGACGACCACGCCGTCACGGACCAACCGCGCCCTGCCGTTGCGGTTGATCGTGCCGGAGCGGACGTACGCACCGGCGATGTTGCCGATCCGCGGCACCCTGAACACCTCCCGGATCTCCGCCGAGCCGAGGCTGACCTCCTCGTACTCCGGCTTGAGCATGCCCTTGAGGGCCGCCTCGATCTCCTCGATCGCCTGGTAGATGACCGAGTAGTAGCGGATGTCGATGCCCTCGCGGTCAGCCAGCTCCCGCGCCTTGCCCTCAGGGCGGACGTTGAAGCCGATGATGATCGCATCGGAGGCGGCAGCCAGGTTGATGTTGGTCTCGGTGATCGCGCCGACGCCGCGGTCAATGATCCGCAGCGACACCTCGTCCCCGGGCACCTCGATCTTGAGCAGGGCATCCTCCAGGGCCTCCACCGAACCGGAGACGTCGCCCTTGAGGATCAGGTTGAGCTGCTCGATCCGGCCGTCCGCGAGCACCTTGTCCAGGTCCTCAAGGCTGATCCGGCGCCGCCGCTGGGCGAGCTCGGCGTTGCGCTCCCGAGCCTGCCGGCGTTCGGCGATCTGCCGGGCCACCCGGTCCTCCTCGACCACGAGGAAGTTGTCGCCGGCACCCGGGACAGAGGTCAGGCCGAGCACCAGCGCCGGCCGGGATGGGCCGGCGATGTCGATCGGCTTGCCGTTCTCGTCCTGCATCGCCCGGACCCGGCCGAACGCGTCACCGCACACGATCGAGTCACCGACCCGTAGCGTGCCCCGCTGCACCAGCACGGTCGCCACCGCGCCCCGGCCGCGGTCGAGGTGCGCCTCGATCGCGATGCCCTCGGCCGGCTGCTCCGGGTTGGCGCGCAGGTCCAGCGCGGCGTCCGCGGTCAGCAGGATGGCCTCGAGCAGCCCGTCGATGTTGATCCGGGACTTCGCCGAGATGTCGACGAACATCGTCTCGCCGCCGTACTCCTCGGCGACCAGGCCATACTCGGTGAGCTGCTGGCGGATCTTGGACGGGTTGGCCCCCTCCTTGTCGATCTTGTTCACCGCCACCACGATGGGGACGTCGGCCGCCTTGGCGTGGTTCAGCGCCTCGACGGTCTGCGGCATCACGCCGTCGTCGGCCGCGACCACCAGCACCACGATGTCGGTGGTCGAGGCACCACGGGCCCGCATGGCGGTGAACGCCTCGTGACCGGGAGTGTCGATGAAGGTGATCGCCCGGTCCAGGCCCTCGTGCGGGACGCGCACCTGGTAGGCACCGATGTGCTGGGTGATGCCGCCGGCCTCGCGAGAGACCACGTCGGTGTCCCGGATGGCGTCCAGCAGCTTGGTCTTGCCGTGGTCGACGTGACCCATGACGGTGACCACGGGCGGCCGGGCCACCAGGGCCTCCTCGCCGCCCTCATCCTCACCGAAGGTGATGTCGAACAGCCCGAGCAGCTCGCGGTCCTCGTCCTCCGGGCTGACCACATGGATCTGGTACCCGAGCTCGGCACCCAGCAGCTCCAGCGTCTCGTCGCTCACCGACTGGGTCGCGGTGACCATCTCGCCGAGGAGGAACAGCACCTGGACCAGCGACGCCGGGTTGGCGTCGATCCTCTCGGCAAAGTCGGTCAGCGAGGCGCCGCGGGGCAGCCGCAGGATGGCGCCGTTGCCGCGTGGGACCTGCACGCCGCCAATGCTCGGAGCCTGCATGTTGTCGAACTCCTGGCGCCGCTGCTTCTTGCTCTTGCGCGCACGCGCCGGGCCACGACCGCCGGGCCGGCCACCGAACCCGGGCCGGCCACCGCCGAAGCCAGGCCTGCCGCCGCCGGGGCCCGCTCCAGGACCACCGCCGCCACCGGGACCGCCGGGACCGCCACGGAACCCGGTACCGGCACCACCGGCACCAGAACCGCCGCGGAAGCCGCCACCGCCACCGCCAGGACCGCCACGGCCACCGCCACCGCCACCGCCGCCACCGGGACCGCCACGGAACCCACCACCGCCGCCAGCGCCGCCGCTGGCCCCACCGGGGCCACCGCGGAACCCACCACCAGCACCGCCGCCGGGACCGCCACGACCGCCACCGGCACCGCCGCTGGCCCCACCGGGGCCGCCACGGAACCCGCCACCAGCACCGCCGCCGGGACCGCCGGGACCGCCACGACCGCCGCCGCCCGGCCCGCTGGGCCGGCCGCCACCGGAGCCGCCCGGCCGGGGCGGCATCATGCCTGGGTTGGGGCGTGGCGGCATCATGCCCGGGTTGGGCCGCGGGCCACCACCCGAACGCGGGGTGCCGCGGTCGCCGCCGGGACGCTGGCCACCGCCGCCGGGACGCTGGCCGCCACCGGGACGGCCGGGCATCTGCGGCATGCCGGGACGGCCACCGGGACGGCCCGGAAGCTGGGGCGTACCGCTGACACCGAACGGGTTGTTGCCGGGCCGTGGACCGGGCCGCGGGCCGCCACCCGGAGTACCACCGGGCCGCGGGCCGGCCGGTCGGGGCGCCGTGGTCTCCTCGGCGGCCGGCGCCTCCGGGATCGGAGGCTGGGCCGGGACCGGCGGGGTG
This sequence comes from Mycobacteriales bacterium, assembly GCA_035476575.1. GTDB lineage: Bacteria > Actinomycetota > Actinomycetes > Mycobacteriales > JACQDL01 > DATILL01. The sequence goes on along the minus strand of DATILL010000011.1, from coordinate 41,079 downwards.
GGCGGTGCCGGCTCGGCCAGCCTGGGCCGGCGGACCAGATCTGCCGGCGACGGCCCGCCGGGACGCGGCGCAGCGGTCGGCGACGGCGCGGACGGCGTCGCCCGGGCCGGGGCCGCCGGGCCTACCGCGGGGCCACCAACCGTGCCCCCGGCTGGGGCCGTCGCGGGCCGTGAGCCGGGCGGCACCGGGGGCGCGTCCATCCGGCGCGGTGGACGAGGCCGGTTGTTACCCCGTGCCGGGTCGCCGGATCCGCCGCGGCCACCGCCGCCGCCACCGGACGGGAACGCCTCCTTGAGCTTGCGGGCGACCGGGGGCTCCACGGTCGACGACGCGCTCTTGACGAACTCCCCCATCTCCTTGAGCTTGGCCAAGACGACCTTGCTCTCGACGCCGAGCTCTTTGGCGAGCTCGTGTACGCGGGCCTTGCCTGCCACTGGACTCCTCGTCTGAGGCCGGCGGCTGCCCGCTCGACCTCGTCGTTACGGATGAAACGCTGTCATCGCTGGCGCTTCATGGGTTGCTCATCCGGCTCTACCTGCTCACCTGCTCACGCATCGGGACTGGGCTCCCGGTGCTGGGCGTCTGCACACGCTTACCGACCCTGCGCCACGACGTACTCGACCAGCGGCGTCAGGTCGACCGGTCCGGGGATCCGAAGAGCCCGGAGGAACGACCGCCGCCGCTGCGCGAGGTCGAGACATGCCTGGACCCGATGCACGGCGGCACCGCGACCGGGCAGCCGACGACGAGGGTCAGGGACGATCCGGTAACCGGACGGACCCTCAACCGCTACGACGCGGAGCAGCTCGGAGACCGAGGAACGCTGGCGGCACCCCACGCACGTGCGGATGGGCACGGTAGGGGGAGCTGCCGACGGTCGACGGACTGTCAACGAGTCTACCCCGCCGGGGAGGGGTCCTGCGCCACCGCATTTCCGCTCGAGGCCGAGCTGGCGGTGGGTCTGGCGGCCGGCTCCGAGTCGCTGCGGATGTCGATCCGCCACCCGGTCAGCCGGGCGGCGAGCCGGGCGTTCTGCCCTTCCCGCCCGATCGCCAGCGAGAGCTGGTAGTCCGGTACGACGACCCGGGCCGCCTTGGCGACCGGGTCGACGACCTCGACCGAGATGACCTCGGCGGGCGAGAGCGCGTTTCCCACGAACCGGGCCGGGTTGTCGTCGGCGTCCACTATGTCGATCTTCTCGCCGTGCAGCTCGGAGACGACGTTGCGGACCCGGGCGCCGAGCGGGCCGATGCAGGCTCCCTTGGCGTTGACGTTCGGGTCGTGCGAACGGACCGCGATCTTCGACCGGTGCCCGGCCTCGCGGGCCACCGCGGAGATCTCCACCGTGCCGTCGGCGATCTCCGGGACCTCCAGGGCGAACAGCTTGCGTACCAGGTTCGGGTGGGTCCGGCTGATTGTCACGTGCGGGCCGCGGGCGCCCTTGGTCACCGAGACGACATACGCCTTCAGCCTGCTGCCGTGCTGGTAGGACTCGCCCGGCACCTGCTCGCCGGGCGGCAGCACCGCCTCCAGCTTGCCGATGTCGACCAGCACGATGCCGCGCTCGGCCCGGCCCTCGTGGTGCTGGACGACGCCGTTGACGATATCCCCCTCGCGACCGGAGTACTCGCCGTAGGTGATCTCGTTCTCCGCGTCCCGCAGCCGCTGCAGGATCACCTGCTTGGCGGTCATGGCGGCGATCCGGCCGAAGTCGTGCGGCGTGTCGTCGTACTCGCGGATGACCGCGCCGTCCGGCCCGACCTCGGCCGCGTAGACCGTGACCTGGCCGGTCTTGCGGTTGATGTCCACCCTGGCGTGCGCCTGCGCGCCCTCGGTATGCCGGTACGCGGTGAGCAGGGCGGTCTCGATCGCCTCGACAACGGTGTCGAAGGAGATCTCCTTCTCCCGCTCGATGGCGCGCAGTGCCGCGATGTCGACGTTCACAGCTCCTCCTCCGCCAGGTTCGACTCCGCTAGCTCCGGCCCGGCCGTGTCCTCACCCGTCCGGTTGAGCTCCACCTGCACCGCACCCTTGCCGAGCCGGGCGTAACCGAGCTCACGCCGCTCGCCGGCAACCTCCAGCACAACGGCCGTGTCGTCCGCCCGCAGCACGCGGCCGAGCACCGTGCCCTCCCCGGCAACCGGGACGCGGACCAGCCGGCCGGCCGCCCGGCGCCAGTGTCGCGGCTCGGTGAGCGGGCGGTCGACACCGGGCGAGGTCACCTCCAGCACGTACGGCATGGCACCGAGGACGCCGTCGTGGGCGTCCAGCAGCTCGGACACCGCGCGGCTGACCTCGGCCACCTCGTCCAGCGACACGCCGTGCTCGCCGTCCAGGACGACCCGCACCAGGCTGCGCCGACCAGCCTGGCTGACAGATACCGCTTCCAGATCGTATCCGGCCGCCGCGATCACCGGCTCAATGAGCGCGGCAAGACGGTCCCGGTGCGCCGTCCCGGACCTCATCCAAGATCTCCTCGCCTGCGCTGTGGAGTTGTCGGGCTTGGACCGAGCGTAACGGGTTGTAGTCGCGGATACGATGTTCGGGTCGCCCGTTCGGGTCTGACAGGATTGTCGCACCATGCCGTCGCCGTCCTTCCAGCCGTCCCCTCAGCCGTCGCAGCCGTCCCGCCGCCGGCTCCTCGGCGGGGCAGCCGCTGGTCTCGGCCTGCTCGCGACCAGCGGCTGCCCGCGGCGGGTCGTCAGCGGGCAGGCCGGTCCGGCCGGGACGCCGGAGCCGGACCCGCTGCTGGCCGACCTGGCCGGCGCGCGCCGGATGGTCGATCTCTACGACGCCACGCTGCGCACCCATCCGGGGCTGGCGCACCGGCTGGGACCGCTGCGGGCAAACCACGCGGCACACGTCGACGCGCTGGTGGCGGCCGTCGGGGGTGCGGCCGGGACGCCGTCCCCCAGCGGGACACCGTCGGCGAGCCCGTCGGCGGCGGCCGTGCCGGCCAGCCCGGCTGCGGCGCTGGCCACGCTGCGCCGGGCCGAGCAGGCGGCAGGCGCCGGCCTGGCCCGGTCGGCCGTGCGGTCGGCTGGTGGCCGGGCCGCGCTGCTGGCCAGCATCGCCGCCGGCTCGGCCGGCCATGAGGTGGTGCTCTCGTGACCACCGAGCTCCCGGCGCTGCAGGCCGCGCTGGCCGCCGAGCACGCGGTCATCTGGGGGTACGGCGTCGTCGGTGCCCGGCTCACCGGCCCGGAGCTGGCCGCCGTAGCGAAGGCGGACAAGGCGCACCGGGACCGGCGCGACGCGGTGGCCGACCTGGTCCGGCAGCGCGGCGGCGACCCCGTCGCCGCTGAGGCGGCCTACCGGCCGCCGTTCGAGGTGCGGGACCGGACCACGGCACTGCGGCTCGGGGCATACCTGGAGGACGGCGCCGCGGCGGCCTGGCGGTACGTCGTCGGCTCGGCCGAGGCGGCGGCGCTGCGGGAGACGGCGGTCGACGCGCTGCTGGACACCGCGACCCGGGCCACCCGCTGGCGGCTGCTCGTTGACCCGGCGCACGCCGCGGCGGCCTTCCCGGGCACACCCTCCTGACCGCGCTGTAGGTGGAGATTGACGATCACTTGGCGCTGCCCCGCCGGGGCAGGGCAGCACGCCCCGGCTGACCGACGCCGCGCTGGCAGCCCGGCGGCAGGCGGTCCAACAGCGTCCTGGCCGCAGTGGCCGACTACGGCTGCTGCGCCGCGCACACCCGATGTGGTGACGATCGGGCACACCGAGGCGAAGATAATGACGAACCAGCGCATAAAGTGCCTACAGTGGCTGGGTGGCCGGTGGGCTCGGGAAAGGAGGGTGGAGTGATCGAGCTGGCCAGTGTGGTTCAGGATCCGCGGGCGGAGCTGGAACGGGCGATCATCGCGGCGGAGGGTGAGGCGCCACACTGTGAGTTGGGGCCGATCGAGCTGGAGGTGTCGGTCGCGCTGAAGCGAACCGGGCATGCGGGGGCGAAGGTGCGGTTCTGGGTAGTGGAGTCCGGTGCGGACGCGGCGGTGGGCGCCACCTCGACTCAGCGCATCAAGACTCAGCGCATCAAGACTCAGCGCATCAAGCTGGCGTTGCAGCCGACCCTGACGGGATCGAACAGCCCGCCGTTCACCTCCGGCCTCGCTGACGCACATAAGCGATGAGTGCCGCTGTGGGCGGAGTACCCGAGCCGAGCGGGCTTGACCTGTGGCGGGTGGTCCAGGTCATCACCACGCGCGGCGTAGGCGCGGGGCGACGCGGGTCGGGTTACCGGATGGCCGGAAATGTGGTGCTCACGGCCGCGCATGTGGTGTGTGACGCGATGTCAGTTCAGGTGCGTTTCCTCACCGAGGACGGAGGCACGCGGGAGTCGTACGGCGAGCCGGTCTGGGCGCACGCCGCCTTGGACATCGCGCTGCTCAAGATCGCGGACGACTCGAGCAGCGGCGGGCTGGGCACTGTCGAGGTGTTGCCGGTGCGGTTCGCCCGCATCCTGAGGCCGGTGGGCTGCGAGGCGCTGGGGTTCCCGCGGTTCAAGCTGCGCCCCGACACCGCCTTGCCAGACCGCGGTACTCCCATGTGGTACCGGGATTCTCACCACGCACGCGGTGACACCACTCCGGCGTCGGACTGGCTCACAGGCAGCCTGGAGATCACCGTAAGACCTCCGGAGTACGACGCCGAACCGGACCGTTCGCCTTGGGAGGGGATGTCGGGCGCTGCCGTGTTGAGCGGCGGGTGCGTGATCGGGGTTATCAGTGAGCATCATCGCCCCGACGGTCTTGGCAAGCTCACGGCAAGCCGGGTGGACCGCTGGTACAAACGCCTCACCCCAACCCAGATCAGCGAGCTCAACGATCTGATCGGCCTGCCGACCAATGCCGGGCAGCTCGAGCAGCTCCCGCGCTCATCGCCGCTACCTCAGGGCGCGCCGGGGCTGCACGAGGAGGCTAAGGAGCTCGCCTTCATGGTGAAGGAGCAGTGGCAGAGGGAGGAGGAGCGGCGGCGGGTGCACGACCCGTTCCCGCTCCCCGTGCGCTTCCAGCCCGCTGGGACGGGTCTGGTCGATCACTGGGCCAGCATCCGCCAAGCCCCACGCGGGACGGACCCCGGGCCACTCCCGCTGGCCGGTCAGCTCGACCGGATCGTGAAGGTGTACCGGTCCATCCCGTCCCATCGGCTGGTGGTGCTCGGTGCGGCCGGGTCGGGCAAGACGATCCTGACCCTGCGCTTCGTCCTCGACTGGCTGAGCGACCGCGCCCCCGGCGACCCCATACCGGTGATCTTCGGCCTGGGTTCATGGGACCCGACCACCATCTCGCTACGCGACTGGATGTGCGGCCAGCTGGTGCGCGACTACGTCGGCTTCGCAGCCCCAGCCGCGCACGGAGGGAACCTGGCCGGCGCCCTGGTCGACGCGGGCTGGATCCTGCCTGTTCTCGACGGGTTCGACGAGATCGCAAGCGGCCTGCAGGGTGCGGCGCTCACAGAGCTCAACAACCCCAAGATGCCGCTGCTGCTCACCAGCCGACCCGCGGAGTACACCGAGGCCGTGAGGAAAACCAAGGTGCTCACCGCTGCTGCCGTCGTTGAGCTGGACAACCTCACCCTGGACGACCTCGCCGACTACCTGCCTCTCGCCAGCTCTCCAGGCCCAGGTGGCGGCCTGCGCAGTACCGTGTGGGAACCCGTCCTGACCGGGCTGCGCAAACAGCCGCGCAGCCCGGGCGCGGCGAACGTTGCCACAGTGCTCACCACCCCGCTGATGGTCGCCATGGCGCGCTCCGTCTACAGCGACGTCCCCGGACAACATCCTGCAGAGCTCCTGGACACCACCCGGTTCGCAACCCCCGAAGCCCTGCAGAAACATCTCCTGGCCGAGTTCATCCCCGCCGCCTACCACCGTCCGCTGGCCGCTGGCGGCACTGGCCGTCGCCGCCAGCGGCACTGGAACCCCGAAGATGCCCAACACTGGCTCGGCTACCTTGCCGCGCACCTGGACCAGCTCGGCACACGCGACCTCGCCTGGTGGCAGCTAGGCACCACTATGCGCCGTTCTTCACGGATGCTCATGGTCGGGTTTCTGGCCGCACTGGCCTTCGGGGTGACGACCGGGGTCGGGAACTTCCCCGTGGACTTGATCGCGACGTCGCACGGGCTCACGTTCGCGCTCGTGCGGGGGCTTGTGGTCGGGCTCCTGCACGGGCTCGTGGCCGGGCTGGCCTTCGGGCTCGCATACGGGTTCATATCCCGGGCCGGGGCAGAGCCGTCGCGCGTACGCATACAGATCTTCGGCAGGACCAGGGAGGCGCGTGCGAGGTTCGCCCCCAGATTCATGGTCGGGCTCGGGTTCGGGCTCTCGGCCGCGCTCGTGTTGGTGCTCGTGGACAGGCTCGTGGTCGAGTCGCTCGGGCTCGGGGACGGGCTCGATGGCGGGCTCGTGGGCGCACTCGTGTTCGTGCCCGAGATCGGGCTCGGGGCCGGCCTCGTGCTGGGGCTCATGGGCTGGCTTGAAGTTCCCATTGACATCAGATCTGCCGTACGTCCCGCTGACCTGTTGAACACAAACCGCATGAACGTGGTCTTCTATCTGCTCGTGCTGGCGCTCGTGTTCGGGCTCCTGGCCGGGCTCGTCAACGGGCTCATGGCCGGGCCTGTGTTCGGGCTCCTGGCCGGGCTCGTTTTTGGGCTCATAGCCGCGTTCGGGGGCGGGCTCGGGTATGGGCTCAGCTTGACTGCTTGGGGTCAGTGGGTGGCCCTGTCGCGTATTTGGCTGCCGCTGACAGGGCGGTTGCCCTGGGCACTGATCGCCTTCCTGGACGACGCCTGCAAGCGAGGTGTGTTGCGCCAGGCCGGTGCGGTCTACCAGTTCCGCCACGCTCGTCTCCAAGATCACCTGACCCACGTCTTCCAGGCACGCCGCGACCAACAACCTGTCGGCTCCCGATGAGTTCGTCTGGGGTTGTGGCGCGCGGCCATGCCGAGGTCAGCCTCGTCCGCGGGGTGTGTGGTGACCCCCGACATCGAAGCGCACGCAGGGGTGGTCACCGCGGACGCGCTGCACACGGTCAAGGCCACTGCCCGCCGACCTGGCCGCCTACATCCAAGGCCAATGGGCCGTGGAGTCCTCCACCGGATCCGCGACATCCTCTACCAGGAAGACCACTCAACCGTCCGTACCCGATCCGGTCCCAGAATCATGCCGCCTTACGCGACCTCGCCATCAGGGCGGCATCGGTGCCCTCCATCTCGCCGGACGCACCGACATCGCCGACGCCACCCGCTACATCCACCGCCCCTTCACCATCCTCGGCCTCACCACATGACTTGAAACGACCGTGGAGGGCTGTGTGACGACTTTTCGCCGGAACAGATCTCGGGCAGACTACAAGAGGACTATCCCGACGATCCGGGGATGCGCGTATCCCACGAGACGATCTATCAAGCGTTATTTCGGTAGGCTCGGGGCGAGCCGTGGACGCAACTGAGGCTGACACCACGCGCGGGGCGGGCTCAGCGGCTTCCGCGCGGCTCGACTCGGCCCCAAGCCAGGATAGCCGGCATGGTCAACATCAGTGAACGGCCGGCGGAGGCTACCGGCGGAGGCTGCCGACCGGGCGATGCCGGTGCACGGGAGGGGAGATCTGGTGCTCAGCAAGGGTGGGAATCGCAGGTCGCGACGCTGGTGGAACGGCATGGTCGTTTGCCAATTCGAATCGCAGATGAAACACCTGGCGGGAGGCACTTCATGAGTGCCAGGCGCAGCATGGGAAGGTCAAGGGCGAGGATCGCCCTTAGGATCGCGACGGCTATGGGTGCTGCGGGCGGAGTCATGGGAGTTTTCGGAGCCGGAACCGCGGCCGCGGACCCGGTTACACTTACGCTGAGGTACACATGTATATCTCCATCTCGGCTGGTCAGCGACCAGCCCATCACGGTGAAGATTGACTCGGATATCCCGAGGTCGGCCGCGGTCGGCAAGCCCACCCCGAAATTCGTCATTGGCGTGGTGACGACGGCGGGCGCGACCATCACACAGATGGCCCGCCTGGTCGGTGTGAAGACCATTGAGGGCACGTCGGACGCGAAAGTCAGCGTTGCTGCGCCGCAGGGCGACATCGACATCACCGTGCCCCTCGACATAACAAAGACCACTATCCCGGCATCCGGCTCCCCCGATGTCGAGGCGACCGGCACCGCGCCAACGCGCATTTTCAGCCAGCCGGGCAACGCGAGGATCATCGTCGGTGACTTCACGCTGCACCTCGTCCCGAGGGACGCGAGCGGTAACTTGACCGTTCTGGGCAAGATCAACGTGCCGTGCAGGCTGGACGCCGGGCAAGACAACGTCCTGACGTCGTTCACCATCACGGGGACAAGCACGGCGACCGGCTCGACCCCCTCCGGGACGACTGGTACAGCAGCCTCTGGCACCCCGAGGCCGACGACCTCGGGGGCCGCCGGATCCACGACGGACGGCACGACCAACTCGACCACCTCAGGCACCCTGAGGCCGACCTCCTCGGGGACCGCCGGGTCCACAGTGGACGGCACGACCAACTCGACCACCTCGGGCACAGCGGCCTTGACCGACGGTACGAAGACCGGTACGACCACGACCGGTGGCCTGAACACCGGGAACCTGATCCTGCTGGCCGTAGGCATTCTTGTCGTGGGCGCCGCCGCCTTCCTCGTCGGCTCACGGCTAAGGAACCAGCGCCGCGCGGGCAGCGGCTGAGGTGGCCGATATCGGGTGCGTCGCTCACCAAAGCGGAACGTCGCTCACCAAAGCGGAACAAGGTGACATGTAAGCGTCCCGGAAACGCTCCCCGGCCGCCAGGGCACCTATCGCCAGGAGTCGACCACCGGCAGCAGCTCGGCCAGCCGCTGGACCACCGCGTCCGGCACACCCTGCGTGTGCCCCTGCTGGTACCCGGGGATCTCGCTGTGCGGCACGTACACCGCGCGCAGGCCAGCCGCCTGGGCGCCGTACACGTCCTCGAACAGCCGGTCCCCGACGTAGACGGCCCGGGCCGGGTCGCCCACGTCGACCGCCTTGAGTGCAGCGGCGAAGGCCTCCGGATGTGGCTTGGCCCAGGCGATCTCGCTGGAGTACACCGCGCCGTCGATCAGGCCCAGCACGCCGTCCCGCTCGAACATCCGCTCGTGTTCGGCTCGCGGCCACATCGTGTTGGACAGCACGCCAACCTTGACTCCGCGCTCGCGCAACGCCCGGAACAGTGCCGGCACCTCGGGGTCGAGGTAGGTGTGCGGCTCCCAGAACGTGAACAGCGTGGTGAGGGCGTCCTGTACCAGCGCGTTCTCGGCGACGGTGAGCTCGGCCAAGGCGAAGACCTCATCCAGCGTGGCGCTGGCGTGCCTGATGCGGGCCCGGTGCCACAGCGCCTCCTCCGCCGCGAGCAACCGGGCTGCCGCCTCCTCCACCCGGTGCGGGTCAAGCACCCGCGCAACGTCCCGCCAGCCAGCCAGGATGTCGACGGTGTGCCATGGGGTGAGCGTGCCGCCCCAGTCGAAGATCACGGCATCGATGCATGCGCTATGAGCCATCGGAGCATCTTGCCATCCACCAGTGGCTGCCCAGGCTGGTTTCCCGGCGGGTGGGGCACCGCCGAGGCCAGGTCAGGGTCGGCCGAGAGCGCGGTACTGCCAACCGGCGGCGCGCCACTGCTCGCGGTCCAGCGCGTGCCGGCCGTCGACTATCCGGCGGTGCCGCACCACCCCGCCCATCGCCTCCGGCTCGATCTGGCGGAACTCCGCCCACTCGGTGAGCAGCACGACCACATCGGCGTCGCGGGCCACGCCCAGCGCGCTATCGCCGTACTCCAGCTCCGGGTGCGTCCGGCGGGCGTTGTCCAGCGCGACCGGGTCAAAGACCCGGACTGCCGCGCCAAGCTCGCGCAGCGTGCTTGCCACGTCCAACGCCGGCGAGTCCCGGATGTCGTCGGAGTTCGGTTTGAAGGACGCGCCCAGCGCCGCGACCCGGGCACCGGCGAGCCGACCGCCGAGCAGCTCGCGGACCAGGTCGACGGTGCGTGCCCGGCGCCGCTGGTTGATCGCGTCCACCTCGCGCAGGAAGGCCACCGCCTGGCCGGCGCCGAGCTCAGTGGCCCGGTGCGTGAACGCCCGGATGTCCTTGGGCAGGCAGCCCCCGCCGAAGCCCAGCCCCGGGTGCAGGAAGCGGCGGCCGATCCGGCTGTCGTGGCCGAGCGCGATGGCCAGGTCGCTGACGTCCGCGCCGGTCGCCTCGCACACCTCGGCCATGGCGTTGATGTATGAGATCTTGGTGGCCAGGAACGAGTTCGCCGCGACCTTCACCAGCTCGGCGGTGGCCAGGTCGGTCACCACCACCGGGGTGCCGCCTTCCAGGATCGGCGCGAACGACGCCCGCAGCCGCTCCAGGGCGGAGTCAGAGGCCACCCCGAAGACCAGCCGGTCCGGCCGCATGGTGTCGTCCACCGCGTACCCCTCGCGGAGGAACTCTGGGTTCCAGGCCAGCTCGACCCCGGCGCCGGCTGGTGCCAGCTCGTGGATCACGGCGGTGAGCCGGGCGGCGGTGCCCACCGGCACGGTGGACTTGCCGACCACCAGCGCGGGCCGGTGCAGGTGCACCGCCAGCGAGCGGACAGCACTGTCCACATAGGACAGGTCGGCGGCGTCGGACCCGTGCCGCTGCGGCGTGCCGACGCAGAGGAAGTGCACGTCGCCGAGGTCGGCCGCCGCCGCGAACGACGTGCTGAACCGCAGCCGGCCGGACTCCAGCGCCTTGGCGAGCAGCTCGGGCAGGCCAGGCTCGAAGAACGGCACCTCACCGGCGTTGAGCCGGTCGACCTTCGCGGCGTCCACGTCGACGCCGAGCACCTGGTAGCCGAGCACGGCCATGCAGATGGCGTGCGTCGCACCAAGGTAGCCGGTGCCGATGACGGTCAGTCGCGGCAGCTCGCCGTAAGCGGGCATGTATCTCCCCCAGAATGGTCGGAACGGTCTCGAGCTCGGAGGTCGGGTTCATGGAGGTCAGGGGCAGGTGGTGTTGGTCATTCCCTTGGCGGCGCCGACCGCACGGCTGTCAGACGCGGTCGGGTTGCCCGCCACCGGCGTCAGGGCGATGCCCGTAGCCCGGCCCGTTCAAGGATGGCGACATTACCGCGCAAGACGATGCCGGTCCCCCAAACCCGTGACAATCCAGTGGGGGTCTGCCAAGCCGTCGCTGCCCGGCGCCGCCCGTGTGGTCACCTCTCGGCGCTGTGGTGACCTAACGGGGTCCGCGCCGCCCGTGTGGTCACCTCTCGGCGTTGTGGTGACCTGTTGGGGTGCCACCACTCCGCCAAGGACTATCCACAATGGACACCGGCGGACTCGGCTGAGCCGGCTCAGAACAGGACGGTGGAGAAGGTGCCCACGTCGGTGAAACCGCAGCGCCGGTAGGCCGCCATGGCGGGCGCGTTGAACTCGTTGACGTACAGGCTCACCATCGGCGCCACGTTGCGCAGCGCGTCGTGCACCACCGCCGCGGTGCCCGCGGTGCCGAGGCCGTGACCGCGCCAGGACGGGCTCACCCAGACGCCCTGGATCTGGCAGGCGGCGGCGGAGACCGCACCGACCTCGGCCTTGTAGACGACCTCGCCGTCCTCGATCCGCGCGTACGCCCGCCCGTCACGCACCAGGTCGCGGATCCGCCGCCGGTACGCCGAGCCCCCGTCCGCGCCGATCGGCGAGACGCCGACCTCCTCGATGAACATCGCCACGCAGGCCGGGAGCAGGATGTCCAGCTCGTTCGGCCAGACCCGGCGGACCGACGGGTCGGCCCGGACCAGCGGCTCCTCGCCGATGGCCAGCAGCGGCTGGCGGGCCCGGACCTCACGCGGCCGCCCCCAGTACGGCCGGAGCAGGTCCCACAGCGGGCCGACCGCGTCTGCCCGACCGGCGATCGACGAGCATCGCCGGCCCTGCCGCCTGGCTCGCTCGGCAAAGGCGCGCAGCGCCACCGGGTTGGCGCCGACCGGCACCAGGTTGGCGCCGGAGTAGCAGGCCCCCTCCAGCGTGGACCCGCCGTAGCCCCACATCTCCGCGCCGAGCCGCCAGGGGGCCAGCCCACCGGACTCGATCCGGGCCGCGACAAAGCAGTTCCCGACCGGGTCGGCCGCCAGCAGCTCCGCGACGGCGGACCGGTCCCGGTCGTCAAGCAGACGAAGACCGGCGAGCTTCAACATGTGGCCAGCATATGGTCAGCCGGCGGTAACCTGCGGCTTACCGGGACCGGTGCTGTCCCGAAGATCATCGGCGAGCCGCAGCGCCTCTTCGATGAGGGTTTCGACGATCTGGGCCTCCGGCACCGTCTTGACCACCTCGCCGCGGACGAAGATCTGACCCTTGCCGTTGCCGGAGGCGACGCCGAGGTCGGCCTCCCTGGCCTCGCCCGGGCCGTTGACCACGCAGCCCATCACCGCCACCCGCAGCGGCACGTCCAACCCGTCCAGCCCGGCGTGCACCTTCTCGGCCAGCGTGTAGACGTCGACCTGGGCCCGGCCGCAGGACGGGCAGGACACGATCTCCAGGCCGCGTTGGCGCAGGTTCAGCGACTCCAGGATCGCGATGCCGACCTTGACCTCCTCAACCGGCGGCGCGGACAGCGAGACCCGGATGGTGTCGCCGATCCCCCTGGCCAGCAGCGCGCCGAAGGCCACCGCGGACTTGACCGTGCCCTGGAACGCCGGCCCGGCCTCGGTCACGCCCAGGTGCAGCGGGTAGTCGCACCGTTCGGCGAGCAGCTCGTAAGCCCGCACCATGACGACCGGGTCGTTGTGCTTCACCGAGATCTTCAGGTCGCGGAAGCCGTGCTCCTCGAACAGCGAGCATTCCCATAGCGCCGACTCGACCAGCGCCTCCGGGGTGGCCCGGCCGTACTTCGCCAGCAGCCGGCTGTCCAGGCTGCCGGCGTTCACCCCGATCCGGATCGGCGTGCCAGCGGCGCTGGCCGCGGCGGCGATCTCCCCGACCCTGTCGTCGAACGCCTTGATGTTGCCCGGGTTGACCCGGACGGCGGCGCAGCCCGCGTCGATCGCGGCAAAGACGTACCTGGGCTGGAAGTGAATGTCCGCGATCACCGGGAGCTGCGACTTGCGGGCGATCTCCGGCAGCGCGTCGGCGTCGTCCTGCGTGGGCACCGCGACCCGGACGATCTGGCAGCCGGCCGCGGTCAGCTCGGCGATCTGCTGCAGCGTCGCGTCCACGTTCGAGGTCAGCGTCGTGGTCATGGACTGCACGCTGATCGGCGCCTCGCCGCCGACCGGCACCCCGCCCACGTCGAGCCGCCGGGTGGGGCGGCGTGGGGCCAGGGTCGATGGCGGCGGGGCCGGCATCCCGAGGTCGATGGCGGTCACGGTGGCCTCTCTACTGGAACGGGTTCGCGATCGGGTTGACGACGTCGGCCATGATCGCCAGCAGCGAGATGCCGCCAAAGAGCAGGATGAACACGACCATGATCGGGGCTAGCTTGCGCGGGTCCACCCGGCCGGGGTCACGCCGGCCGAACAGCCTGGCGATGCCGGACCGGGCCCGCTCGAACAGCAGCACCGCGATATGCCCGCCGTCCAGCGGCAGCAGGGGCAGGATGTTGAAGATCCCGATGAAGATGTTCAGGCCGGCCAGCAGCAGGAAGAAGATCACCCACGCGCCGGCCTCGACGGCCTGGCCGCCGACCCGGGAGGCCCCCACGACGCTCACCGGCGAGTCTGGGTCGCGCGGCTTGCCGGCAAGGGCGTCGACCAGCTTCGGGATCTTCGAGGGGAACTGGCCCAGCGCGCTGATCGTCCGGCCCATCAGCACCCCGGTGAACGAGCCGGTCGCGCCCACGGCGGAGATCGGGCCGAAGACCTCGACCGCGGCCGGCGCGATCCCGATCACGCCCACCACGGCCCGGCCGTGGGCGTCGCGGCGCTCGCCGTCGATGGCCGGCCGCAGTGCCTTGGCGACGTGCAGCGTGGCGGTGCGCTCGGTGCTGTCCCGCCGGTAGCGGAGGGTGACGTCCTGGTCGGGCCGGCTCCGGATGGCGGCCACCAGCTCGTCGAAGGTGTTGACCCGCTGGCCGTCGACAGCCACGATCCGGTCTCCCACGGCCAGCCCAGCCTGCCGGGCGGGAGCGACCGGGTCGCGGCTGGTGCAGCCGCCGCGCGCTGCGCCGGTCGGGTCGGTGTCCAGGACCACACAGGCCGGGACATCGCCCACGATGGCCCGATCGGTGGGCAGGCCGGCGGTCACCGCGATCCCGTAGAGGATCAGCAGCGCGAGGAGGATGTGGGTGACCGAGCCGGCCGCCATGACCACGACCCGCTTCCAGGCGGGATAACGCCAGAACGCCCGCGGCTCGTCGTCGGCGGGCAGCTCCTCCACATGCGACATCCCGGCGATGTCGACGAACCCGCCGACCGGCAGCACCTTGAGCCCGTACTCCGTCTCGCCCCGGCGGAACGACCACAGGGTCTTGCCGAAGCCGATGAAGTACCGCCGGGCGTGCATCCCAAACGCCTTGGCCGCCACCAGGTGGCCAAACTCGTGCGCGGCAATGGAGATCGTCAGGCCGAGCGCGAACAGGACGAACCCGAGCAGGAACGTCATGCCGTTCTCCCGACCATGTTCTCCTCCATCAGCTCACCCGCCCGGACGCGAGCCCATTCTTCCGCCTGCACAATGTCCTCGACCGATGACGGGCTCGCGTCGCGCGGTGCCTCTGCCAACACCGCGGCTACAGTGTCCACGATGCCGAGAAACGACATCCGGCCGGCCAGGAACGCCGCGACCGCCTTCTCGTTCGCCGCGTTCAGCACCGCCGGTGCCACGCCGCCGGTCCGGCCGGCCTCCCGGGCCAGCCGGACCGCCGGGAACGCCTCCAGGTTCAGCGGCTCGAACTCCCAGGTGTGCGGTTCGGTCCAGTCGAGCGGCTGGGCGGCCGCCGGAACCCGGTCCGGCCAGCCCATGGCCAGCGCGATCGGCAGCCGCATGTCCGGCGGGCTGGCCTGGCAAATCGCGGACCCGTCGGTGAACTCCACCATCGAGTGCACCACCGACTGCGGGTGGACGACGACGTCGATCGCGTCGTACGGCGTGCCGAAGAGCAGGTGCGCCTCGATCAGCTCCAGGCCCTTGTTCATCAAGGTGGCGCTGTTGATGGTGACGACCGGGCCCATCTCCCAGGTGGGGTGGGACAGCGCCTGCCGCACCGTGACCTCGGCCAGCTCGGCCCGGCGCCGGCCGCGGAACGGTCCGCCGCTGGCGGTGAGCACCAGCCGGCGTACCTCGGCCGACCGGCCGCCACGCAGGCACTGGGCCAGCGCGGAGTGCTCGGAGTCGACCGGGACGATCTGGCCCGGCTTGGCCCGTCCGGCGACCAGCGGGCCGCCAGCGACCAGCGACTCCTTGTTGGCCAGCGCGAGGGTGTGCCCGGCGTCCAGCGCGGCCAGGGTGGGGCGCAGCCCGACCGAGCCGGTCATCCCGTTCAGCACGACGTCGCACGGGTGGCCGGCCAGCTCGGCGGCGGCGTCCGGACCAGCAATGATCTTGGGCAGGGCGAACCCGCCGGAGGAGTAGCCTCGCGCGGCCGCCTCGGCGTAGAAGGCGAGCTGGAGATCCTGCGCGGCGGTGGCGCGGGCGACCGCGACCACCTCGACCGCAAGGTCCAACGCCTGCCGGGCCAGCAGCTCGATGTTCCCCCCGCCGGCCGCCAAGCCGACCACCCGAAACCGGTCCGGCGCCGCCAGCGCCACCTCGATCGCCTGGGTACCGATAGAGCCGGTCGACCCCAGCAGGACCACGCTTCGCTGCGAACTCACCGGGCCATTCTCTCCCAGTCTGGGTCCGGTGGGTGAATGATCCTCGACGTGACGTGGTCAATCTCTGCGAAACTGCCGGGCATGGCACGCCTCGGGGTGAACGCCGTCATCGTCGCCGACGATGGCCGGGTGCTGCTCACGCTGCGGGACCGCCCACCGATCTGGAACCTCCCCGGCGGCGGGGTCGAGGAGGGTGAGGCGCCGTGGGACGCGGCGGTCCGTGAGGTTGCCGAGGAGGTCGGGGTCGCGGTCACGGTGGAGCGGCTGACCGGGGTCTACCACCGCCCGCCGGACGGCGACCCGGTGCTCGTCTTCCGCTGCCGGCTGCTCGCCGGTGCGCCGGCGACCAGCCCGGAGGCTCGCGAGGTGGGCTGGTTCACCGTGGAGGCGCTGCCCGCCCCGATCCACCCCTACGAACCCGAGCGGATCCTCGACGCCCTACGGCCCGGGCCGGCTGCCGTGCTGGCCAGCCAGCCCGGGCCCAGCGTGCGCCACCTCTTCCCCGACTGACGCCGGGTCCGCACCGGCCGCACCGGCCTGGGCGGCGGCCGCACGGGCCGGCTCGGCCTCTCTCTCGTGGATGCCGTAGCGGGCGTAGGCCCGGCGCAGCGGGCCGGGCGCCCACCAGTTTGCCCGGCCGAGCAGCCGCATCGTGGCCGGCACGAGCAGGACCCGCACGATGGTCGCGTCCACCGCGATGGCGATCGCCAGCCCCACCCCGATGAGCTTGATGAACAGCACCCCGGAGACGGCGAACGAGCCCGTCACCACAATCAGCAGCAGCGCCGCGCTGGTGATGATGGCGCCGGTGCGCTGCAGCCCGGAGGCGACCGCCCGGCTGTTGTCCCCAGTGAGGTCGTACTGCTCGCGGATCCGGGACAGCAGGAAGACCTCGTAGTCCATCGAGAGGCCGAACGCGATCGCCAGCATGAGGATGGGCTGGGTCGCCTCGATGTTGCCGGTCGAGTCGAAGCCGAGCAGGCCGGACAGGTGGCCCTCCTGGAAGATCCAGACCAGGACGCCGAACATCGCGGACAAGCTCAGCACGTTCATCAGGATCGCCTTGACCGGCAGCACGACCGATCCGAAGGCGAGGAAGAGCAGCACGAACGTGGTCACCGCCACGAACAGCGCCATCCACGGCAGCCGGGCGCCCAGCCCGTCCAGCAGGTCGGCGAACTGCGCGCTCGTACCACCGACCAGCACCTCGCCACCGGCCGGGGCGGGCACGGCGCGGATCCGGTCCACCAGGTCGCGCGCCGGGCCGGAGATCGGCTCACCGGCGAAGTGCACGGTCACCCGCGCGGTGTGCTCGGCGGCCCCGGTCAGCGCGGCGTCGGTCACCCCCGGCACCGCCTGGACGTCGGACAGGTACGCCGCCAGTGCGGCCTGGCCGGACGGTCCGGTTGCCGGCTCGGGCAGCGAGACGACGGCCTCGATCGGGTTGGCGGCGTTGCCCGGGAAGTCCCTGGCGATGATCTCCTGCGCCTGCCGGGCCTGCGCGCCAGCCGGCAGCACCCGGGCGTCCACCCAGCCGAAGCTGATCCGCGAGAACGGCAGCCCCAGCAGGACCAGGAGCGCCAGCACCGAGACGGCCACCGTGACCGGCCGGCGCATCACGCCACGGGCCAGCCGCGCCCACACACCGGTCTCACCGTCCGCGTCACCGCGCCCGCGACCCCGCGGCCGCCCAGGCAGCAGCCGGCGTACCGACAACGCATCCACCCGGTGACCCAGCACGGCGAGCAGCGCCGGCAGCACGCTGAGCGCGAGGACCATGGCCAGCAGCACCGCGGCCATCCCGCCCAGCCCCATCGAGCGCAGGAACACCTGCGGGAACAGCAGCAAGCTGGACAGCGAGACCGCCACGGTGACCGCCGAGACGGCGATGGTCCGGCCGGCGGTGGCCATGGTGCGCGCGATCGCGTCCGGCACCTCCCGGCCCCCGGCCAGCTCCTCCCGGAACCGGCTCACCATGAACAGCCCGTAGTCGATCGCCAGCCCGAGCCCGAGCAGCGTGATCACGTTGATGGCGTAGACGGACACCTCGGTGAACAGGGAGAGCACCCGCAGCGCGGTGAACGAGCCGAGGATGGTCAGCCCGCCGACCACCAGCGGCAGGCTGGCCGCCGCGGCGCTGCCGAAGATCAGCACCAGCAGCACCAGCAAGATCGGCGTGGACAGCGACTCGGCCTTGGTGAGGTCCTTCTTGACCTGGGCGTTCACCTCGTCCGACAGCCCCACGAAGCCGCCGTACGTCGTCCGCAGGCCGGGCACCGCGAGCTCGCCCTTGATCGCCCGGTAGTCGGCCAGCCGTGCGTCGTCGGAGCCACCGGCCAGCCGGATGGCGGCGTAGGTGGCGTGCCGGTCGGTGCTGGCCAGCGCGGGCGGCCGGTCCGGCCAGTACGTCGTGACGCCGGCCACCTTGTCGGTGGGGAGCGTGGCAAGCCGGCCGGTGACGGCCTGCTCGAACGCCGGGTCGTCCACCGTGCGCGACTCGTCCCGGTACACCACGACGACGTCCGCGTCGGTGCGGCTCAGGGTGGCCGCGGCCAGGTCGGTGGCGCGCTGGCTCTCGCTGTGCGGCTCGGTGAACCCGCCGTTGGCCAGATCCGCGAAGACCCGGGTGCCCCACACCCCCGCAAACGCGGTGAAGAGGACGGCGACCACCAGCACGGACCGCCGGTGCCGGTACATGACCCGACCGAGCGCCTCGAACATCTCTTGCCCCCCGACACCCTGGCTGCGACTATGTGTCGCGGGAGTGAACGCCGTAAACGCAAGAACTGCATTAACGTTGCAGACAGCGTTCACTTCTGTCAAGGCTGTTTACCGGAGGTTTTCAGTGGCTGCCCCTGCCCACGCGCCGCCGAACCGACGCGACCGGATCCGCGCCGCGACGCTGGCCGAGATCACCCGAACGGCGCGCCGGCTGCTCATCGAGCAAGGCGCCGAGGGCGTCTCGCTGCGCGCCATCGCCCGCGAGATGGGGATGACCGCGCCCGCGCTGTACCGCTACTTCGCCTGCCACGAAGACCTGCGGACGGCCGTCGCCGACCAGCTCTTCGGGGAGCTCGTCGAGGCGCTGCGGGACGCCCGCGACGCCCACCGGGACGCGGACATCGTGCAGCGGGGCCTGGACACGGTCCGCGCCTTCCGGCGGTGGGCGGTGGAGCACCCGCGCGAGTTCGAGGTGATCTTCGGTCGGCCGCTGCCCGCCGCCGAGGACATGCCCGAGTTCGACCTGCCCAACTGCTTCCTGTTCGGGGCGACGTTCCTCGAGCTGTTCGCCGAGATCTGGGCCTGCCGGCCGTTCCCGGTGCCGGCCGACGACGAGATCGACCCGCGGCTGGCCGAGCAGCTCGCGCTGTTCCGCCAGCAGAACGGCGCCGAGACGCTGCCGCTGGGCGCGCTGCAGGTCTTCCTCGGCATGTGGGTCCAGATCTACGGTCTGGTCGCGCTGGAGGTGCTCGGTCACCTGCGGTTTGCGCTGCGGGACGTCGAGCCGTTGTTCGAAACTGTCCTGACCGAGCTGATCGCCCGGCTGTACGCCGGACAGGTCTTGTCAGATACGGCCGGATGGCTCACAAAACCTTGACCCGGACGCACCCTCGGCCGTAGCGTTTGAACTGCCTGAGGTGCATGTTTCTCAGCCGCAGGGCGGACCCCCCTTGACCCCGGGGCCGTCGTGGACCTCTGGATCCGCCGCCCTGCCTGCCGGTGCCCGAGCCGCCCCTGCGATGCTTGTCTGCCGGGGAGACTACTGCGTGCCCACGCAACGCAGTGCCCGAGCAGCGCAGAGGAGGGATCCGTGGCCACCCAGGAGCACGCCGACGAGCACACCGGTCACCAGCTCGCATCGTCCGGGTACCCAGCATCGGGACACCCAGCGTCCGGGCACCCAGCGCATGCACCCACCGGGCATGAGGTGGCCGAGCACCGGCACGAGCGACCCGAGGACTGGGGCTGGCACGCCGAGAGCGGCACCCTGGGACGGGTCGCCGGGATCATCAGCGCGCTGCTGCTGGTGGCCATGGTGTGGTCCACCTACGGCTCGAAGTGGGAGCTGGTGTGGAGCTTCGGCTTCGCCGCCGCGATCGTCGTCGGGCTGCTCTGGGATCTCAACCGGAGAAGGAACTCCTGGCGCGGCTAGCGCCAGGCTGGCCCCCGGCCCCGTTCGACCCCCGTCAGTCGGCCCCCCGTCAGTCGGCCAGCGCGGCAAGCTGGCCGCACGCACCGTCGATCTCCCTGCCCCGCGTGTCCCGCACGGTCGTCGGCACCCCCTGCGCGCGCAGCCGGCGGACGAGCTCCCGCTCCACCGGCTTGGGGCTGGCGTCCCAGGCGCTGCCCGGCGTCGGGTTGAGCGGGATCAGGTTGACATGGGCCGGTTTGCCCCGCAGCAGCGTGCCCAACAGGTCGGCCCGCCATGGCTGGTCGTTCACCCCCCGGATCATGGCGTACTCGATGGACACCCGCCGGCCGGTGGTCGCGGCGTGCTCCCAGGCGGCGTCGAGCACCTCGGCCACCGGCCAGCGGGTGTTCACCGGGACCAGCGTGTCGCGCAGCTCGTCGTCCGGTGCGTGCAGGCTGACCGCGAGGGTGAGCTGCAGGCCCTCGGCGGTGAGCCGGCGGATGCCCGGCACCAGGCCCACGGTCGACACCGTGACGTGCCGCTGCGCGATGCCCAGCCCGTCCGGCACCGGGTCGACCAGCCGCCGGACCGCGGCCAGCACCCGGTCGTAGTTGGCCAGCGGCTCGCCCATGCCCATGAACACGACGTTGCTGACCCGGGCCCGGTGGCTGGCCCGGTCGCCCGGGACCTCCCCCGTGGCCAGCGCCCGCGCGCCGGCCACGACCTGCTCGACGATCTCCGCCGCGGACAGGTTACGGGTCAGCCCCTGCTGGCCGGTCGCGCAGAACGGGCAGGCCATCCCGCAGCCGGCCTGGCTGGACACGCATATCGTGACCCGGCCCGGGTAGCGCATCAGCACGCTCTCCCACCGGGTCCCGTCGAGGCCGCGCCACAGCGTCTTGCGGGTGTCCCCGCCGTCGCAGGTCACCTGGGTGAGGACGGTGGCCAGCGGCGGCAGCAGCGCGCCGGCCAGCCGCTCCCTGGCCGCCGCCGGGAGGTCGGTCATCTCGGCCGGGTCGGTGGTCAGCCGGCCGAAGTAGTGGTGCGCGAGCTGCCGTGCCCGGTACGCGGGCTCGCCCAGCTCCTGCACGGCGGCCCGCCGCCCGGCCGGGGTGAGGTCGGCGAGGTGGCGCGGCGGACGGGCCCGGCGGGGCGCGGCGAAGACAAGCGGAAGGGCAGCCATAGCAAGGCCCAGTCTAGAGATGGACACAGTCTAGGAGACGCCGTACGACCGGCGGGGGCGCCGGTCAGGGGACCGGGACGAACGCGGTGAGCAGCAGGTAGGCCACCGCGGCGGACGGCAGCAGCGAGTCGAGCCGGTCCATCAGGCCGCCGTGCCCGGGCAGCAGGTTGCCCATGTCCTTGATGCCGAGGTCACGCTTGAGCATCGACTCGCCGAGGTCGCCCAGCGTCGCCGTGACCGCCAGCACCAGGCCGAACACCGCGCCGTGCCACCACACGTTGCCGAAGGCCCAGACGAAGTACGCCATGCCGAAGGCCGTGCAGCCGACCAGCGAGCCGACGAAGCCCTCGACCGACTTCTTCGGGCTGACCGTCGGCGCCAGCGGGTGCCGGCCGGCGAGCACCCCGGCGGCGTAGCCGAAGACGTCGTTGCAGACGCAGGCGGCGATGAAGGCGATCTCCCGCTTGACGCCGTCGGCCGGGTGAGCCAGCAGGATCGCGAACCCGGCCAGGAACGGCACGTACAGCGCGACCAGCACGGCCGTGGCGGAGTCGCGCAGGTACCCGGCCGGGCCGTCCGCCAGCCGCCATACCAGGATCCCCAGCGCGGTCAGCAGGAAGCCGATGGCGAGCGACTGCGGCCCGCGCAGCCAGGCCAGCACCTGCATCGACACCAGCCCGGCCAGGAGCGGGACGAGGGGTGGGCGGGCCTCGACCTTGGAGACGGCGCCGACCAGCTCCCAGGTACCGATCCCGATCGCCACCATGACCAGCACCACAAAGGCCGGTCGGTAGAGCAGCAGGGTGGCCAGGATCGCGGCGCCCAGCCCGAGACCTACGGCGAGCGCGGCCGGCAGGTTGCGCCCAGCCCGGCTCCGCGGTGCGGCCGACCGTCCCACGGAGGCCGCCTCCCCGGATAATCCGGTCATACCTCGAGAAGCTCGGCTTCCTTGTGCCTGACCAGCTCATCGATGCTGTGCACATATCGGCCGGTAGTGTCGTCTAGCTCCTTCTCCGCCCGGCGTACGACGTCCTCGCCGGCGTCGCCGTCCTTGGCGATCTTGTCGAGCGCATCCTTGGCGTGCCGGCGGATGTTGCGGACGGCGACCTTGGCCTCCTCGCCCTTGTGCCGGGCGACCTTGGCCATCTCACGGCGCCGCTCCTCGGTGAGCTGGGGCAGCACGATCCGGATGATGATGCCGTCGTTGCCCGGGTTCACCCCGAGGTCGGAGTCCCGGATCGCCTTCTCGATCGCCTTGAGCTGGTTGATGTCGTACGGCTTGATGATGGCCATCCGGGGCTCGGGGATGGTGATCGAGGCCATCTGCGGGATCGGGGTCGGTGCGCCGTAGTAGTCGACCACGAGGCGGGCGAACATCTGCGGCGACGCCCGGCCGGTGCGCACCGTGGCAAGATCTTCCTTGGCGACCGCGACGGCCTTCTCCATCCTCTCCTCGGCGTCGAAGAGCGTCTCGTCGATCACGGTGTCCCTCCAGTGGGTCCGCGCGGGTCTAGCCGGCGTCGTTGCTGACGATGGTGCCGATCTTCTCACCTGCGACGGCACGCCCGATGTTGCCCTCGGCCATCAGGTCGAACACGACGATGGGCAGGTCGTTGTCCATGCAGAGGCTGAACGCGGTGGCGTCGGCGACCTTCAGGCCTCGGCGCAGCACCTCCAGGTAGCCGAGCTGGTCGAAGCGGGTGGCGTGCGGGCTGGTCCGCGGGTCGGCGTCGTACACGCCGTCGACCCCGGACTTGCCCATCAGCACCACCTCGCAGCCGATCTCCAGGGCCCGCTGCGCGGCGCAGGTGTCGGTGGAGAAGAACGGCACGCCCAGCCCGGCGCCGAAGATGACCACCCGCCCCTTCTCCAGGTGCCGGATGGCCCGGCGTGGGATGTACGGCTCGGCGACCTGGCCCATGTGGATCGCGGTCTGTACCCGGGTCTCAACCCCACGCTTCTCCATGAGGTCCTGGAGGGCGAGGCAGTTCATCACGGTACCGAGCATCCCCATGTAGTCGGCCCGGGCGCGGTCCATGCCACCGTCGGCCAGCTCGGCGCCGCGAAAGTAGTTGCCACCGCCAACCACCACCGCGACCTGTACGCCGGTGTGCACCACCTGGGCGATCTGCTCGGCGATGCGGGCCACCACGTCCGGGTCGACGCCGAGACCGGTGCCGCCGGACAGCGCCTCGCCAGACACCTTCAACAGCACCCGGGCCCAGCGCGGCCGCGAGTCGGGTGGCGTCAGCGACGAGGAGGCCGCCGGCTCGGTAGTCATCACAGGCAGCCCCTCGTCGTCGTACGCCGGCTCGGTGTCTGACCTCCCAAAACCCTACGCCTGGCCGACCTCGAAGCGTGCGAAGCTGCGCACCGTGATGCCGGCCGCGTCGAGCTGCTGCTTGACGGTCTTCTTGCTGTCCTGCACCGAGGCCTGCTCCAGCAGCACGTTCTCCTTGAAGAAGCCGTTCATCCGGCCGTCGACGATCTTCGGCAGGGCGGCCTCCGGCTTGCCTTCCTCGCGGGCGGTGGCCTCGGCGATCCGCCGTTCGTTGTCGACGACCTCGGCCGGGACCTCCGCGCGGGTGACGTAGCTCGGCCGCATCGCGGCGATCTGCATCGCGGCGGCGCGGGCGGCCTCCAGGTTGTCCCCGCTGAACCCGACCAGAACGCCCACCTGCGGCGGCAGGTCGGAGGAGCGCCGGTGCATGTACGACGCGACCGGGCCGTCAAGCACGATCGCCTTGGAGAGCTGCAGCTTCTCGCCGATGACCGCAGCGACGGCGTCGACGTTCTCCGCCACGGTGCGGCCGTCGGCGAGTGGCTCGGCCAGCAGCGCCTGCAGGTCGGCCGTCCTGCTGCCCGCGAGGTGAGCCGCGATGTCGGCCGCGAGCTGCTGGAACTGCTCGTTCTTGGCGACGAAGT
The DNA here is from genome assembly GCA_035476575.1 of Mycobacteriales bacterium. Classification (GTDB taxonomy): domain Bacteria; phylum Actinomycetota; class Actinomycetes; order Mycobacteriales; family JACQDL01; genus DATILL01. Next base: position 17,025 of record DATILL010000011.1, on the reverse strand, counting down.
CGGTCTCGCAGTTGAGCTCGATCATCGCGCCCTCGGCGGCGGCGATCAGGCCGTTGGACGCGGTGCGCTCGGCGCTGCGCTTGGCGACCTTGACGGTGCCCTTGATCCGCAGGACCTCGATCGCCTTCTCGAAGTCGCCGTCGGTCTCCTCCAGCGCCCGCTTGGCATCCATCATGCCGGCGCCGGTGAGGTCGCGGAGCTTCTTGACGTCTGCCGCGGTGAAGTTCGCCATCGGTGTCTTCCGTCCGTCTTCCTGGCTTGGGGGTGTGTCATGTTCGGTGGTGGGGCGTGGGGCGTGGCTCGGTGCCATGGCGGTACGGCGGGCACCCGCGCGTACCGCCCGACGTCCAGCGACCTACTGCTCGGCGCTGGCGTGCGCCAGCGCGGCGGTCTCGGCAGCGGTTCCGGTGCCGGCCTCCGCGCCGGTGGAGGCGTCCGGGACGTCCGGCGCCGCGGCCTCGGCGATGTCCGGGACGTCCGGGACGGCTGGCGCCGCCGCGCCGGGCTCGTCGCGGACCAGGAGCTGGCGCTCCCACTCAGCCAGCGGCTCGTCGGAGCCGAGCTGGCCGGTCGGCTCGGGCTTGTCGACGCCGTCCGGCACGCCGGCCCGGGCAGCCGCGCGGGCGATCAGGCCGTCGGCGACGGCGTCGGCGATGACCCGGGTCAACAGGGCGCAGCTCCGGATGGCGTCGTCGTTGCCGGGGATCTTGTAGTCGACCTCGTCCGGGTCGCAGTTGGTGTCCAGGATCGCGACCACCGGGATGCCGAGCTTGCGGGCCTCGTTGACCGCGATGTGCTCCTTCTTGGTGTCGACGACCCAGACGGCGCTCGGCACCTTCTGCATGTCGCGGATGCCGCCGAGGGTGCGCTCGAGCTTCTCCTTCTCGCGCTGCAGGATCAGCGACTCCTTCTTGGTGCGGGTGTTCACGAAGCCGGTCTGCTCCATGGCCTCCAGCTCCTTGAGCCGCTGCAGCCGCTTGAAGACGGTGGCGAAGTTGGTGAGCATGCCGCCGAGCCAGCGCTCGTTGACGAAGGGCATGCCGACCCGCTGCGCCTGCTCCGCGATCGCCTCCTGGGCCTGCTTCTTGGTGCCGACGAACAGCACCGTGCCGCCGTGCGCGACGGTCTCCTTGACGAAGTCGTAGGCCTTGTCGATGTAGGTCAGGGTTTGTTGCAGGTCGATGATGTAGATGCCGTTGCGCTCGGTGAAGATGAAGCGCTTCATCTTCGGGTTCCACCGGCGGGTCTGGTGCCCGAAGTGGACCCCGCTGTCGAGCAGGTTGCGCATGGTGACGACGGCCATGGCCGCTCGCTCCTTCTCTGCGCCGCGGTGCGGGCGGCGCGCGTCCCGGTTGCGTCCCGGCGGTCGGTGATCGCCGGGCCTGGCGCCCCTGATGCGCCGTACCGGAGGTCGCGAAACCACCGGACCGAGCGACGCACCACCGGCCTAAGCCGGATCGGGGCGTGCGAAGTCGACTCACCGAGGCGAGTCGCGGGTCGAGTGTACGACGTCGGCCCGGATGCGCGGAAACTCCCACACTGTCAAGCCGCCGTCCACAGGCTTCGGAGTTATCCACAGGTCGTGCTTCCCGGGGTGCCTGTTGCCGTCCCGTCCGGGACCGTGGACAGGGTGATCTTCCTGTCCCGCATGGTGTGCGTCCTGGTCTTGATCTTCGCGGTGCCGGCCCTCGGGCTGGGACCGGGACCAGCGGTGGCCCGGGCCGAGCCGCTGGTCGGCGGCTGGGGCTGGCCGCTGCCCGGTCCCCCCGACCTGGTCCGCGGCTTCGACCCGCCCGACACGGCGTACGGGCCCGGTCATCGCGGCGTCGACCTGGCCGCCGCGCCGGGCACGCCGGTGCTCGCGGCAGGGGCGGGTGTGGTGTCCTTCGCCGGGGTGGTGGCGGGTCGGGGCGTGGTGGCGGTCCAGCACCCCGACGGCCTGCGGACGACGTACGAGCCGCTGCTGGCCATGGTCCGGGTCGGGCAGCCGGTGGTCCGAGGTGAGGTGCTCGGCACGCTGATGCCCGGCCACCTGGGCTGCCCGCGGCTGGCCTGCCTGCACTGGGGCCTGCGGCAGGGCGAGGCCTACCGTGACCCGCTGTCGCTGGTCCGGGGCGGGCCGGTGCGGCTGCTGCCCTGGCACCAAGCTCCGGGCGCCGCATCTGCCGCTGGCCATCCGTCCGGTCATGGGTCGGCGGCCGGACCGCCCGGGCGCCCGGCGGCCGGAGCCGGTGCGCCGGGCCACGCCGGGGCGGATGCCGCGCTGGCCGCCGCGCCGGCCCGGGACCGGCCCGACCCGTGGCAGCGTGCCCGCGCCGCCGGCATCGCGACCGCCATGGCGATCGCCCTGGCTGCCGGAATGCTGCTCGCGGGTCGCCGTCCGCCCTGACGGCCAGGTGCAGCCCGCCGTCAGGCCCGGGGGTGCGCCTGGCGGTAGGCCGCCCGGAGCCTCTCGACCGAGACGTGGGTGTAGATCTGGGTGGTCGCCAGGCTGGCGTGACCGAGGATCTCCTGGACGGCCCGCAGGTCGGCGCCACCTTCGAGCAGGTGGGTGGCGGCGGAGTGCCGGAGGCCATGCGGTCCGATGTCCGGTGCCCCGTCGATCTCGGCGACGCGGCGGTGTACCACACGCCGGACCGAACGGGGGTCGATCCGGCGGCCACGGTCGCCCAGCACGAAGGCGGCACCGCTGTGTTCGGTGCGCAACGCGGGCCGGCCGGACCGCAGCCAGCGATCGACGGCATGCTCGGCGGGCAGCCCGTAGGGGACGCTGCGCTCCTTGTCGCCCTTGCCCAGCACCCGGACCAGGCGGCGCTCGCGGTCGACGTCGTCAATGTCGAGCCGCACCAGCTCGGCCACCCGGATCCCGGTGGCGTAGAGGATCTCCACCACGACCCGGTCCCGCATTCCGACGGGTGTGTTGCCGGCCGTGTTCTCGACGAGCGCCCTGGCCTGGGGCTGGCGGAGCACCGGCGGTAGCCTGCGGTGCGGCTTCGGGGTGGACAGCCCGACACCGGGGTCGGTCGCCAACCAGCCCTGCCGGTGCGCGAACGCCGTGAACGCACGGGCGGCGGAGGTACGGCGGGCCAGCGTGGTCCTGGCCGCACCGGCCCGGTGTAACGCCGCCAGCCAGCCGCGCAGCGCGCCGACGTCGAGCCCGTCGAAGCCACCGCCTGACCTGGCCACGTGGTCGAGGAGACCGACCACGTCGACGAGGTAGGCGCGGATGCTGTGCTCGGACATCGACCGTTCGAACCGCAGGTTCCGCTCGAAGGCGTCTACGGCGGCACCAAGGCCAGATGGGAGAGCCCTCCGCCGGGCCTGGGTCGACCGGTCCCCAGCCGGGTTCCCGGCCAGGGGCCCGGCCGGTTGGTCGGGCAGTTGTGGGGAAGGTCGGTCGGGCGGCGGCTGGTCCGCCGAATGATCAGCCGGGTGGTCGTCGCCAGTCACGTTCCCGACCGTCGACCCTGCCCGGCGTGGCGTCAACCACCGGGCTCGGCGCGCCGGCCAGCTCGGCTCCCCGACCGCCGGATCGGGTCATGACTCGCCGGCCGCTGAACGACCGCGGGCAGCAGGGGTGAGCCGCCAGGCCCCGTGCATCGACTCGACCAGACCGACGAGCTCGAGGGCCGGCAGGCAACGAATGACCGCGGCGACCTCGACCCCGGCCGCGCGCGCGATCCGCTCGGGCGACACCGCCGCCCGGGCCGGCACGCCGTCCAGCACCCGACGCGACACCGGGTCGAGCTCGTCGTCGATCGAGGGCTGGGATTCAGCGGACGGCGCGAGGTCCTCGCCGATCCGGCCGACCTCTTCCAGCACCTCCGCGGCGTTGGCCACGATCCGGGCCTCGCCAGCGCGGATGAGCTGGTGGCTGCCGACCGACATCGCGGAGGTGACCGGACCGGGCACAGCCATGACCGGGCGACCGAGCTCGCGGGTCCGGCGCGCTGTCTGCCGGGCACCGCTCCGGGCGCCGGCCTCCACCACGACGGTGCCGCCCACCAGCCCGGCGATGAGCCTGTTCCGGATCAGGAACCGGTGTCGCTGCGGGGCACACCCCGGCGGCCACTCGCTGAGCAGCAGCCCGGACTCGGCGATCCGGTCGAACAGCCGCACGTTACCGGCCGGGTAGGGCCGGTCCAGCCCACCCGCGATCACCGCCGCTGTGACGCCGTCCGCACTGAGCGCTCCCGTGTGGGCCGCGGCGTCGATGCCGAACGCGCCACCGGACACGACCGTCCAGCCCCGGCTGGCCAGCCGGTAGGCGAGGTCCGTGGCGACATGCTCGCCGTAGTGGGTGGCCCCGCGGGCGCCGACGATCGCGACCGCCCGGTCGGTGAGCTCGTCCAGCTTCCGCGCGCCGCGCACCCACAGCGCCAACGGCGGAGCCAGGTCCGGCACGCCGCGGGTGACGGTGCCCTCCATCGCCAGCAGCACCCAGGACGGCCACTCCGGGTCCTCCGGGACCACCAGCCGGATCCCGGCCTGCCGGGCGAGCGCCAGATCGCGCTCCACCTGGTCCTCGTCCCGACGTCCGGCGGCCAGCGCGGTCACGCTGGCGGGCGCCTGTCCGGCCCGGATCCGGCGCACCGCCTCGACGGGCCCGAGCCGCGCGACGTACCGGTAGAGCTCGGCCGAGCCTGGCTCAACCGCCCGGGACAGCCAGGCCCGCGCCCGGCGCACCGGATCCAGCGCCTCCTGACCGGCCGTCCGGCCGGCGGGCGCGGGGTCACGGGCCAGGCCAGGCGTGGCCTCGGGGGCGCTGCCGGCGGTCACGCCGCCACCTCAACCCGGGTGCGCAGGCCCACGGCCGTGTTCACGTCGCCGGCATCGGGTACGAGACGGCCGGCCAAATCGGCAACCGTCCAGGCCACGCGGAGCACCCGGTCATAGCCACGGGCGCTGAGCTGGCCACAGTCGACCGCCATGTCCGCGGTACGCCGGGTCCGGGCCGGTAGCCGCCAGCGGGTGCGTAGTGCGCTGCCAGGCACATCCGCGTTCAGCCGCCAGGGCGTGCCGCTCCACCGTTCGGCCGCCGCGGCCCGCGCTGCCCGGACCCGCGCGGCCACCACGGCACTGGTCTCGGCGCAGCCAGGCTCGGCGAGCAGGTCGGCGCCGGTCACCGGCAGCAGCTCCACGTGCAGGTCGATCCGGTCCAGCAGCGGGCCGGACAGCCGGGTCAGGTACCGGCGCCGCGCGCTACCCGCGCAGACACACGCCTGGTCACCGGCCGCGGACGCACAGGGGCACGGGTTCGCCGCGAGCACAAGCTGGCAGCGTGACGGATACCGGGCCACGCCGTGCGACCGGGACAGCACCACCTCACCCCGCTCCAGCGGCTGGCGCAGCGCGTCGAGCGAACGCGCCGAGAACTCCGGCGCCTCGTCCAGAAACAGCACCCCTCGATGGGCCATCGAGACCGCCCCCGGCCGGGCCAGCCCGGAGCCACCGCCGACCAGCGCGGCCATCGACGCGGTGTGGTGCGGGCTCTCGAACGGCGGGCAGCGGATCAGTGGAGCACCGGCCGGCAGCACCCCGGCCACCGAGTGGATCGCGGTCACCTCCAGCGCGGCGGCGTCATCCAGCGGGGGAAGCAGGCCCGGCAGCCGCTCGGCCAGCATCGTCTTGCCCGACCCGGGCGGCCCGAGCAGGAACAGGTTGTGCCCACCCGCCGCGGCCACCTCCACCGCCCGCCGGCCGACCGCCTGGCCGGCCACATCCGCCAGGTCCGGCCCGGCCGGCTCGTCTGTCGCGGTCGGCGGGCAGCCAACCAGCACATCGGCTGGCTCCCCGCGTAGCCAGGCCACCGCGTCGGCCAGCGACGCCACGCCACGCACGTCCAGCTCCGACACCAGGGCCGCCTCGGCCGCGTTCGGCTGCGGGACGAGCACCCGGCGCAGCCCCGCCCGGGCCGCGGCCAGCACGGCCGGCAGCACCCCACGAACCGACCGCACCCGACCGTCCAGGCCCAGCTCTCCCAGCACCGCGACGCCGGCCAGCGCCGTGACCGGCACCGCCTCGGCCGCACCGAGCACGGCCAGCGCGAGGGCCAAGTCGAAGTGCGAGCCGTACTTGCGCACCGAGGCCGGCAGCAGCGCGACGGTCATCCGCCGGGACGGCCAGTCCAGCCCCGAGTTTACGATCGCGGCGCGGATCCGGTCGCGCGACTCCGACAGCGCCGCGTCCGGCAGCCCGACCATGACGAAACCGGGCAGCCCGGTGGCCAGGTCGGCCTCGACGTCGACCAGGCACCCCTCCAGCCCGGCCAGAGTGACCGACGTGGTCCGGGCCAGCGCCATCAGAACGCCGCCCGCAGGTGGCGCACCCGCAGCCCGTCGTCGGTCCGCAGCACCGTCACCACGTCAAAGCGGAGGTCCCGGCAGGAGATCTCGTGTGCCGCCAGCCAGCGCAGCGCCAGCCGCCGGAGCCGTTCGGCCTTGCGCCCGACGACCGCCTCGGCCGGATCTCCGAAACCCAGCCCGGATCTCGTCTTCACCTCACAGAAGACGAGCACGTCGCCCTCCCGAGCGACGATGTCGAGCTCTCCCTCGGCGCACCGCCAGTTACGGTCGACGACCTCCAGGCCGGACCGCTCCAGGTGCTCCGCCGCGACCTGCTCGCCGTACCGGCCCAACGCATCCTTGACTCGCATGCCGACCAGCCTGCCGCACAGCTACCGCCGGAAAGGCATGATCGTCACGCTTGTGGACAACCCGCAGGCCTGTGGACGACCGTTTGACAGACCGGCCGCATCGTGCTTAGGAGCCAGGCATCTCCAGGTCCGGCTTCTCCAGCTCCTCGACGTTCACGTCCTTGAACGTGACCACCCGCACGTTCTTCACAAAACGCGCGGGCCGGTACATGTCCCACACCCAAGCGTCGTGCATGATGACCTCGAAGTACACCTCACCGTCGGCGTTGCGGGGCACCAGGTCCACCGAGTTCGCCAGGTAGAAGCGGCGCTCGGTCTCGACGACGTACGTAAACTGCCGGACGATGTCGCGATACTCGCGATAGAGCTGCAGCTCCATCTCGGTCTCGTACTTCTCAAGATCTTCAGCGCTCATGCGCCCGACCCCACGCTCACTGTCGTCTCGCGGGTGCTCATGCGCTCACCCACTCCATGCCGCCATTCTGGCTCAGCGCCCGAGCGACGTTGACATAGGAGTACCGGTGCTCCGGACACGGCCCGTGCGCGTCCAGCGCCATCGCGTGCGCGGCCGTGACATACCCCTTGTGGGTCGCGAAGTCGTACTCCGGATAGCGTTCGTGCAGCTCGGTCATGATCCGGTCCCTGGTCACCTTGGCCAGCACGGACGCGGCCGCGATGCAGGCGGCCACCCGGTCGCCCTTCCACACCGCCAGGCCGGGCACGCCGAGGCCGGGCACCCCGAACCCGTCGGTCAGCACGTACGACGGCCCGGGGTCCAGCGCGGCGAGCGCCCGGCGCATCCCCTCCAGGTTCGTCACGTGCAGGCCGCGGGCGTCCACCTCGGCCGCCGGCACCACCACCACCGACCAGGCCAGCGCCCGCGCCACGACCTCGGCGTAGACCCGGTCGCGGGCTGTCGGCGTGAGCAGCTTGGAGTCGGCCAGCTCCGGCACCTGCCCCCGGCGGCCGGACGGCAGCACGCACGCGGCCACCACGAGTGGACCGGCGCACGCCCCCCGGCCGGCCTCGTCCGCGCCTGCGACCAGCTCGAACCCACGCCGCCGCAGTGCCCCCTCGAACGCCCACAGCCCGGCATCGCGGCGCACGACCGTCCGATGCGGCGTGATCACACCGGACGCCGATCAGGCGGCACGCGCCGGCCAGCCGCGGAACGCGGATCGTCCGCCGGGCGAGGGGAGCGGGTGACCGTCATGGCACCCGTTAGCCTAAGACATCCCAGGCCACGGGCGGAGGGTCGGGGCGGCTGGGCCCGCCGGGCCGGCAGACCAGACCAGGCCCTGGTCAGGCCGGCGGGTCGGTGTACGGCAGGGTACGTCGCCCGGCTCGTCGCCGGCCGGACCTCGCCGGGCCGACCCACGTAGCGGCCCGGGAGATCCGGCCGCGGCGCCGCCGCCGCCATACTCCGAACGGGACGACGGCACCGAGGCTCAGCAGGACCGGATCTGGCGCGGTCAACCGGCCGGCCGCGCCGAGCGTTGCCGACGAGCCGAGGGTGTCCCACCGCGACGGGGGCCAGGCGATCACGAACGCCTTGCCGATCACGTCGCCGACCGCGATCGTGCCCCGGTTCTCGTCGGTGATGTGCGCCCGACTGTCGGCGGAGGCGTTGCGGTGGTCGCCCATCACCCACAGCCGGCCGGGCGGCACGGTGACCGGGCCGAACTGGCTGAGCTTGGGGTCCTGCGGCCCGTCGGTGTAGATGTACGGCTCGGTCAGCGCCCTGCCGTCGACGGTGATCCGGCCCTGGGCGTCGCAGCACAGCACGGTCTGCCCGCCGACCGCGACGACCCGTTTGATGAAGTCCTTCTCCGACGGCTGGGCCAGGCCGATTACCTGGCCCACCGCCCGCAGCCCGCGCTGCACGACGTTGCTGGGCTCGGCGACCAGCACCTCCGGCGCCCACGACTCCGGGCCGCGGAAGACCACGATGTCGCCCGGGTGCGGGTCGCGGAACCGGTAGACCAGCTTGTTCACCAGGACCCGGTCGCCGGAGCAGCCCGGGCAGCCGTGCAGCGTCCGCTCCATCGAGCCGGACGGGATGAAGAACGCCTGCACCAGGAAGGTCTTGATCAGTACGGCGAGCACGAGCGCGATGAGCAGCAAGATTGGCAGCTCTCGCCAGAACGACGTCCCACGCTGGCGCGCCGTGGTCTTCCGCCGGCCACCTGGCTTACCGTCCACGCTGGACGGCGAGACCGACTCGGGCTGGCCGGCGGGCGCAGGTGCTGGGCGACTGGGCTGGTGGGACGTGGGTGGGTCGGGATCGGCGGCTATGCCGGGCTCGGCCGAGGCGTCGTCGGTCATCGCGGCCAGCCTAACTGGGCTGGGCCGCACACTGCTCAGCGGGCCTGGGTCTCCCGCTTCTCCTTGATCTTGGCGGCCTTGCCGCGCAGGTCGCGCAGGTAGTACAGCTTGGCCCGGCGGACATCGCCCCGGGTGACGACCTCGATCTTGCCAATGATCGGGGTGTGCACGGGGAAGGTGCGCTCGACGCCGACGCCGAAGCTGACCTTGCGGACGGTGAAGGTCTCCCGGACGCCACCGCCCTGCCGGCGGATCACCACACCTTGGAACACCTGGATCCGCTCACGGGACCCCTCGACCACGCGGACGTGCACCTTCAGGGTGTCGCCGGGCCGGAAGGCGGGGATGTCGGAGCGCAGCGACTTGGCGTCCAGGGCGTCCAGGGTGTTCATCGCGGTCGTCGCTTCCTCATGTGGCTGGCGCGCGGCAACGCGCTCGGCTGGTGTGCAGGCTGTCGGGGAGTCACGCGGGCCCGATCCGGCCCACGGCAACCCCTTTACTGTGCCACACCGTCCGTACATCCAAGAAACCGGGCCCATCCGCCTGTGGTCACCTCTCGGCGTTGTGGTCACCTCTCGTTGCCGCGGCACCCCATGAGGTCACCACAACGCCGACAGGTCACCACACGGGCGGTCAGACCAACGACAGGTCACCACAACGCCGAGAGGTGACCACAACGAATCCAGGGCGGGTCAGGCGGGCGGTGAGCCTGGCTCGGCAGTGTCGGTGCGGCCCTGCTCGGCCAGGACGGCACGGTCGGCGTCGTCCAGCGCGTCAGGGGACAACACGGCCAGCAGGTCCGGCCGACGCACGGCGGTACGGCGCAGTGCCTCGTCCCGCCGCCACCGGGCGATCCGGCCGTGGTGGCCAGACAGCAGCACCTCGGGCACCGGCCGGCCACGCCACACCTCCGGTCGGGTGTACGCCGGCCCCTCCAGCAGCCCGTCGGCAAAGGAGTCCTGCTCGACGCTGGCCGCGTTGCCGACCACGCCCGGCAGCAGCCGGCCGACCGCCTCGGCGATGACGAGCACCGCCACCTCGCCGCCGTTCAGCACATAGTCCCCGAGAGACACCTCGTCCACCCGCATCCGCTCCGCGGCGTACTCCACGACCCGCTGGTCGATACCCTCGTACCGGCCGCAGGCGAAGACCAGCCACGGCTCGGCGGCCAGCTCCCGCGCCAGCCGCTGGCGAAACGGCGTACCGGACGGGGCGGGTACGACGAGCCGAGGCTGCCGGCCACCCGGCGGCGCGAGCGCGTCCAGCGCGCGGCCCCACGGCTCGGGCTTCATCAGCATGCCGGGGCCGCCGCCGTACGGCGTGTCGTCGACCGTACGGTGCACGTCGTGGGTCCACGCCCGCAGGTCGTGCACGGCCAGCTCCACCGTGCCGCGCTCGATGGCCCGGCCGAGCAGCGACTGGCGCAGCGGCGCGAGATAGTCGGGGAAGATCGCGACGACGTCGATCTTCATGGGCTGGTCTCCACGCGGCTGGTCCTCATGCGGCCGGTCATCGGAGGTCCGGATCGTCACAGGTCGAGCAGGCCGTCGGGCGGCTCGACCACGACCCGGCCGCCGGCCACGTCCACGACAGGCACCATCGCGGCGAGGAACGGCACCAGCAGCTCTCCCCCGGCCAGCCGCTCGATCGCCAGCAGGTCGCCGGCCGGCGCGTGCACCACCTCCGCCACCGTACCGAGCGGTACGCCGTCGGCCAGCTCGGCCCGCAGGCCGACCAGCTCGTGGTCGTAGAACTCGTCCGGGTCGGCCAGCACTGGCAGGTCGGCGGAGTCGACGACGAGCAGCGTGTCGCGCAACGCCTCGGCGGCCTCCCGGCTGGTCACCCCGGCGAAGGTGAGCAGGAGCCGGCCCGAGTGCCAGTGCCACCGCTCGACGGTCAGCGGGCCGCGCGCCGATGGGTCGGTCGCCAGCACCGACCCTGCCGCGAACCGGACCTCCGGATCGTCGGTACGCACCTCCACGGAGACCTCACCCCGGATGCCGTGTGGCCGGCCGACCCGTCCGACGACGAGCTGCATCGCCCTGAGGTCAGGCGCGGTCGGTGTCGATCACGTCGACCCGGACGCCCCGACCGCCGATGCCCGCCATCACCTGGCGCAGCGCCTTGGCGGTGCGGCCGCTGCGCCCGATGACCTTGCCCAGGTCCTCCGGATGCACCCGCACCTCCAGCCGGCGACCGCGCCGGGAGCTGACCAGCTCGACCTGGACGTCGTCGGGGTGGTCGACGATGCCGCGGACCAGATGCTCCAGCGCCGCCGCGAGCACCTAGCTCTCCGCGGGCTCGGCCGGCGCCGGAGCCGGAGCCTCGGCCACCTCCGGCCGGTCGACCCGCTTGCCGGCCCGCTTGCGCGGCGTGGTGGCCTCGGTCTTGGGTTCGCCGCCAGCGGCGGCGAACGCCGCCTCGAACAGCGCCCGCTTGTCCGGCCGCGGCGGCTTGGTCTTCAGCGGCGCGGGTCCTGGCAGACCCTTGAACTTCTGCCAGTCGCCGGTGAGCTTGAGCAGGACGGCGACCGGCTCGGTCGGCTGCGCGCCGACGCCGAGCCAGTACTGCGCGCGCTCGGAGTCGACCTCGATGAACGAGGGCTCCTCCTTCGGCCGGTACTTGCCGATGATCTCGATGAACTTGCCGTCGCGCTTGGTCCGGGCGTCGGCGACGACGATCCGGTACTGCGGGTCGCGGATCTTGCCCATCCGGGAAAGCTTGATCTTGACAGCCACGTTTGCCGATGCTCCGTTGATCGAACGAGTGGGCGCCCAGCCACCGCGTGGGGATCGCTGGCCGGCTGCCCGGGGACAGGGCACGTCACGGTGAGAGGGTCCGCGGGCGCCGTGTGCTTGACCAGTCATTCTGCCACGAGACCAACCCGAACGGCCAAGCCCCCTGCCCTGCCGCAGCCAAGCCCCTGCCCTGCCGCGGCCGGGCGGGCAAGCGGGCCAGCGGCCGGTCAGTAGGCGCGGGCGACGTAGGCGAGCAGGTCAGGCTCGTCCTCGCTGTCCGGCACCGAGCCGTCCGGGCGGACCAGGCAGCGCACGCTCACCGCCTGCGCGGCCAGCTTGTCCTCGCCCTCCTCGCCCAGCGCCGACCAGGCGATCCGGGCCCAGCCGGAGCCGGTCGCCTCGATCGCGTCAGCAATGGAGGACACCTCCGCGATCCGGGCGTCCCGGCGCTCCCGGGCCGACTCCAGCAGCGCCGCCTGGTCGGCGTCCAGCGCGGCCAGCGTCGCCGCCACGACGCCGCCGACCGGGACCGGCGCCTTGGTCCCGTCGACCCGGCGGACCAGCGTGACGTTGCCCTGGGCCAGGTCACGCGGGCCGACCTCGACCCGGACCGGGATGCCCTTGAGCTCGGCGTCCACCGCCCGCCGGCCGAACGGCGTGTCGGTGCGCAGGTCGGCCTCGACCCGTACCCCGGCCTCGCGCAGCGCCGTGGCCAGGTTCCGGGCCGGCTCGACGGCCTCGTCCTTCACCGCGAGCACGACGGCCTGGACGGGGGCCAGCCGGGGCGGCACCCGCAGCCCGTTGTCGTCGCCGTGCGCCATGATCAGCCCGCCGACCATCCGGGTGGACACGCCCCACGAGGTCTGCCAGGCGTGCTCCCGCAGGCCGGAGTCGCTGGTGAACTCGATGCCGAACGCCTTGGCGAAGTTCTGCCCGAGCTCGTGGCTGGTGCCCATCTGCAGCGCCTTGCCGTCGCCCATCATGCCCTCGCAGGTGAGGGTGTTGGTCGCGCCGGCGAACCGCTCCCGCGCGGTCTTGCGGCCCACGAGCACCGGGATGGCGAGCACGTTGACCATGAAGTCGGCGTACACCTCATGCAGGATCCGGCGGGCGTAGTCGCGGGCGTCGGCCTGGCTGGCGTGCGCGGTGTGCCCCTCCTGCCAGAGGAACTCTGTCGTACGCAGGAAGATCCGCGGCCGTAGCTCCCAGCGGACGACGTTGGCCCACTGGTTGATCAGCAGCGGCAGGTCACGGTAGCTCTGGACCCACTTGGCGAAGAAGCTGTTGATGATGGTCTCGGAGGTGGGCCGGACCACCACCGGCTCCTCAAGCTGCTTGCCGCCGGCATGGGTGACGACGGCGAGCTCCGGGCTGAACCCCTCGACGTGCTCGGCCTCACGGCGCAGGTAGCTCTCCGGGATGAACAGCGGGAAGTACGCGTTCTGTGCCCCGGCTGCCTTGATCCGGGCGTCGACCTCGGCCTGCATCCGCTCCCACAGGGCGTAGCCGTACGGTCGGATGACCATGGTGCCGCGCACCGGGCCGTTGTCGGCCAGCTCCGCCTTGGCGATGACGTCCTGGTACCAGCGGGGGAAGTCCTCCGCCTGCGGGGTGAGCACCGGTGCCCTGGAGGAAACCGGTGCCCTGGAGGAAACTGCGGCCATGGGCGTAAATGCTACGGCGCGTCGGCGTCAGACCCGGTACCGGGCCACGCCGGCTGATGGCGGTTCGCCGACGTCGCGGCGTAGCGGCCGGGCGGGCACCCCCCGCTACGGTGGCCGCCATGACGGGAACCACGCTCAACGCCATCCAGGAAGAGCTGTGCGGCACCAGCCGCTGGGACTTCACCGACCTGCGGGCCGTCTTCATCAACTGCACGCTCAAGCGATCCCCCGAGGTGTCCAACACCGCCGGGCTGATGTCGGTCAGCCGGCAGATCATGGAGCGCAACGGCGTCACGGTCACGCGGTACCGCGCCGCCGACCACGATCTCGCCCCCGGGGTGTACGGCGACATGACCGAGCACGGCTGGCCACGTGACGACTGGCCAGCCATCTACGCCGAGGTGCAGCGTGCGCACATCCTCATCCTGGGCACGCCGATCTGGCTGGGCGAGAAGTCCAGCCTCTGCACCCGGGTGATCGAACGGCTCTACGGCAACTCCGCCGACCTGAACGCGAACGGCCAGTACGCCTACTACGGCAAGGTCGGCGGTGTCATCGTCACCGGCAACGAGGACGGCGTGAAGCACTGCGCGATGAACGTCCTGTACAGCATGCAGCACCTGGGCTACACGATCCCGCCACAGGCTGACGCCGGGTGGATCGGCGAGGTCGGGCCCGGACCGTCGTACCTCGACCCCGGCTCGGGCGGTCCGGAGAACGACTTCACCCAGCGCAACACGACGTTCCTTACCTGGAACGTGCTGCACCTGGCCCGGCTGCTCACCGACGCTGGCGGCATCCCCGCACACGGCAACCAGCGCTCCGCCTGGGATGCCGGCTGCCGTTTCGACTACGTTAACCCCGAATACCGATAAGTTACGGCAAAGTTACCCCAGTGGGGCGGGTATCAGGGCATTATGCCCCGCATGACCGGCCTGCGGGGCGCCCACGCGTACTACCTGTCCGCAACTGCCGCCCGGCTGGCCGATGACATGGTCGCGGTGACCGCGGTGCTGCTGGTGCTGGACCGGACCGGCAGCGCGCCGCTGGCCGGGGTGACGGTGAGCGCGTACACGCTTCCCGCCCTGGTCTCCGGGCCGCTGCTCGGCGCCTGGCTGGACCGGACGCCGTACCGCCGGGCGGCGCTGGCCTCCGGCCAGCTCCTGGTGGCGGCCAGCGTGCTCGGGCTGGCCGTGGTCGCTGGGCATGCACCGGGCTGGACCTGCCCGCTGGTCGCCTCCGCGTGCGGCGCAGCGCTGCCGCTGACCAGCGGCGGTTTCACCAGCATGCTGCCCTCGCTGGTGCCGGCGGCGACGCTCCCCGAGGCCAACGCGGTCGACGCGATCACCCACAACACCGCGGCCATCCTCGGTCCGGCCGCCGCGGGCGCGCTGGCCGCTGGCATCGACCCGGGGACGGCCGCGTGGGTGACCGCCACGATCGCGGTGGCCAGCGCGCTCACCCTGGCCGCCGTACCGGCTGCCCCGCACCGGACGGCGGCCGCCGCGCCTGGCCTGCTGGCCGCCGTCCGGACCGGTCTCCGGCACCTGGCCGCGACCCGGCCGCTGCGCGCGGCCACGTCCGCCACCACGGTCGGGTTCGGCGGGCTGGGGCTGCTGGTGGTCGCGTTCCCGCTGCGGGCCGAGCAGCTTGGGGAGTCGCGGAACGCCGGCGGGTACCTGTGGGCCGCGATCGAGGTGGGCAGCATCGGCGGCACGCTGCTGGCCACCCGTTACCTGCGCCGCCGACGGCCGGAGCGGACGGTGCTGCTGGCGCTCGGCCTGTACGGCGCCGTGATGGCATGCTGGCCGCTGGCGGGCACCTTCGCCGTCGCGCTGGCGCTGGCTGTTGTTGCTGGCCTGGCCGGCGGGCCGCTGCTGTCGGCGCTGTTCGCCACCCGGCAGCGGTACACCCCGCCCGGCCTGCTCGGCCAGATCTCCACCAC
The DNA here is from genome assembly GCA_035476575.1 of Mycobacteriales bacterium. Classification (GTDB taxonomy): domain Bacteria; phylum Actinomycetota; class Actinomycetes; order Mycobacteriales; family JACQDL01; genus DATILL01. The sequence goes on along the minus strand of DATILL010000011.1, from coordinate 1,698 downwards.
CGGCGCCAGCCTGAAGCTCGCCGCCTTCTCCCTCGGCTCGGCGATGGGCGGGCGGGTCGTGCCGGCGTTCGGACCGGAGCCGGTGCTGGTCGTCGTGGCCCTGGCCCAGCTCGCCGGCGCCGCGACCGGCTGGTTCATCGGCCGGCCGGTCGGCCGCCACCGCAGGTCGGTCCTGACGCATCGGACGCCAGCGCCGTCCTGGTATGGGACGAGGTCATAGCTCGACGGCGTGGTCGTGGCAGCTCGCCGTCGCACCTGCCGCAACGACGTACGCTGCCACGAGGATAGTGTCCTTCCACTTCGCACCAGCCCATCTCCCCCAAGGCGGTTCATAGCATGATCGGCGAGGCACCCTGCTGAAGCAGGTACAACGGGTCTGGAGGGTTGGTGCCGAGAGCGAGACAGGCGTCCGGCTCACCAGTACTGCCGGGTTTGAACATGGTTGACCGGTACCGCAACAGGAGCTTGAGGTCGTTCCTTGCCGCCATCACAGTTCTGGTTCCTGCCGCGATCATATTTCGCCGCTGGCGCTCCGCTTCGTGGACATCGGTGCCAACGACTGGCCCCTGCTTGGTAACATAGGCCAAGCGTATGGCGGAGTCTCCGCTGTACTCTCGTCGTTGGCCCTCATCGGGATCGCCGCCTCGACCGCAATCCAGGCCCGGCAGCAGAAAGCCGAGCATATCGCTATCGTGAGGTCGTTCCAGCTCAGCCTTTACGACCTGGCCCGAGAGAACCCCGAGCTGTGCTGGCCCGTGGTCGCGGTCAAGTACAGCGGAGATGGCTCCAAATCCGCCAAAGAACCTTCTGCGTACAGTGAGGGTTATTCACAGAGGTGTTGGGCTGAGGCTGCGGCGTGTTGACGTGAACGGCGGCCCGTTTGCCGAAAGAATTGGGTTACCACACTCAGTTCAATTGGAAACGGACCGCCTGACGTGTATCATACCACCGGCTTGTCGCACGACCGCATCACCGAACTGTGCGCCGCGATCTACCGCGAGACCGCCGCCGCCGACCGGAACTGGCCACCCATTCTCGGCCTCTTCAAGTCCGTCGTCGTCACCCTGACCTACCTGCGCCGCAACCGCGTACAGGTAGAGTTGGCGGAATCATTCAACGTCTCCCAGCCGACGATCAGCAGGGCGATCACGGCACTCACGCCGCTGGTGGGCGCCGTACTCGAGGACTATGTTCCCACCGCGGACGAGCTGGACAGCCGGACGCAGTACGTCGTGGACGGCACACTGCTGCCGTGCTGGTCCTGGGCATCGAACCCGGAGCTGTACTCAGGCAAGCACAAGACTACTGGCATGAACGTCCAGGTCGCCTGCACCCTCGCCGGGCGCCTCGCTTGGATCTCCGACCCGGTCACCGGAAACCGGCACGATTCCTACTGCCTGAACGAGTCCGAAGCCCTGGTCACGCTCGACCCCGGCAACTGGATCGGCGACAAAGGCTACGTCGGCAACGGCATGATCACACCCATCAAGAAACCCGCTCACCGTGAACTACTGGACTGGGAGAACGAGTTCAACACCCAGATCAACAAGATCCGCTGGGTGATCGAGCAGGTCATCGCCAACCTGAAGACCTGGCGCATCCTGCACACCGACTACCGCAGGCCGCTCGACACGTTCCCAACAACCATCTCAACCGTAATCGCCCTGCACTTCTACGCAACCGTCTGAATAACCCTCA
>DATILL010000010.1:0-32237 GCA_035476575.1 Mycobacteriales bacterium | reverse complement strand
GAAGATCCGGTGGAAACGCCAGCGTGTCACACCGGATCTTCGCGACTAGAGAGCGGGGGCTTGTACACCGGACGGGCTCGCCCGGCGGGCGCCGCCACGCATGCTCGGCTCGGGCGCCGCCGCCAACCGGCCAACCCCCGTCGACAACACCGCCGTACCGCCGCCCAGGGCGCGAGCGCCGTGGCTGTCCAGCCTCACGCTGCCGTTCAGCCGTACATGTTCGGCCAACCCGTGGGATCTTGGCTCCCACACCACGGCTGAGCTGCGCGCTAGACCCCACTTGTCGTGGGAAAGTCAGCCTTTCGGCGCCCGAATTGTTCGACTTATCCTCGACAAGTGGCAAACCCGACCGGTAAGAACGGGGAGTGGAGATCCGCATCGCCCGTCCCGACGAGTACGCCGAGGCTGGCGCGCTGACCGCCAGCGTCTTCCTCGCCGACGGCCTGGTCGGCCCCGACTCGCCGTACCTGGACGAGCTGAACGACGGCGAGCGCCGGGCCAAGGAGGCCGACCTGCTCGTCGCGGTCGACGGAGCCGGCAGGCTGGTCGGGTCGGTCACGTTCGTGCTGCCGGGCAGCGGGTACGCCGAGCTGGCCAGCCCGGGCGAGGCGGAGTTCCGCATGCTCGTGGTGGACCCCTCCGCCCGCGGCCACGGGGTCGGCGCCATGCTGGTGCGGGAATGCGTACGGCGGGCGCAGGCGGCCGGGGCACACACGATCCGGCTGTCGACCGGTGACGCGATGACCCTCGCGTACCGGATCTACGCCGGTCTGGGCTTTCGGCGGACCCCCGAGCGAGACTGGGAGCCGACCCCAGAGTTCCGGCTGCGGACCCACGCGCTGGACCTGACCGCGACGTACTGCGACCAGTGCGGCCGGCCGCTCGCCGACGGCGGCCACCTGCCCTGCGCCCGGGCCGCCACCCTGGACCCGCCGCGCTGGTGCGCCCGCTGCCGGCGCCGGATGGTCGTGCAGGTCACGCCCACCGGCTGGACGGCCCGCTGCGTCGAACACGGCACCCGCCGCGACTGACCCGCCCACGACAACCGGCCCGCGACCCCGCCGGAGGTGTCCGGAACCAGCTCCAGGAAGACTCCATGAGACTGCCCTTAAAGTCACGCCTAGCAACCTGGAAACCGGGTAGTGTTGCCTAGCGAGGACCGGCACGGGACCATACGGGGGTCAACGTTCCCCGCATGACAACTCAGGTCGGAAATCTGAGCATTGGAGCGGTCGGATGGCCAGGAACGACATGAAAGAGGATAGCAAGGTTACCGAGCCGGCACGTACGGTGACCACGAGGCTATATCGTGTGCTCCCCGCGCTCCTCCCGCCCGCGCCGGAGGACATCATCCGGCAAGGCGCGGACGAAGAACATACACCCTGGTCACAGCCCCGCGACTGACTCGCCCCCCTGATCTACCGAGCCGCCGACCGCGGTGCGGTCACGGCTCAGGCGAACTTGATCGCCTCGAGCGCGGCTTGGTGCACGGCGGTGGACAGCTTGCGAAGGCGTTCGTTCGCGAGCAAGGACACGATGGACGGCGCCAGCACCCGCCTCACATCCTGCTTCTTCTCGATCGCCTGCTCCAGCGCTGCCGGCTCCACAAAGGAGCGACTTGTGTTCAGGGTCACGGCACCGATGGTCAGGACATCCCATTGGTTTGCCGAGGCGCCAACCGTGACCGGTGTGGCGAGCATGGCCCGCCACAAGGGCGAGCGCCGCATGTCCTCCATGTTCTCCAGCCGCTGTACACCGTAAAATAACGCCTTCGCGGCTGGAAACTCGGAGAGCGGCGAGATGGGCACACACTTGCTGAACGACCAGCCTTCTGGATGAGAGTAGGCCGAACACCCGATCAGGTTGATCGCGTAGGGTTCGGCGTCCTCCGGGCCGGAGTCGGCAGAGGCCCGCAGCCACAGGAACAGTGCAAACCGCTCGCCGGCCAGGAAATCCCGGTCGAGCCCGCCGCGACGGGCCAGCGATTCTCCGGCCAGCTCCTCACGCCACCGCCCGATCAGCCCCAGCGGACCGTCCTCGGCCTCAAGTGCCTCGGACAGCCGCTGGCGCAGCTCATCCGCCCGGACGCTGGTTGGGCACGGCTCGCCGGGCTGCGCTCCGGCGTCGCGATAGGCCTGGGTGAGCGTCCGGACCAGCCGGTGGCCGTACCGGAGCGAGCTGTCGGGTGCGTCCAACCGATATCCGTCCGGATCCGACATGGCCAGCGGCAGCTCCCGCAGCACCTGTGGGATCTGGCCGAAAGACTTGAACGTCACAACCTTGATGCCGAACTCTCGCCGGAAGTACTCCGCTCGCAGCAACAAATATTCCTGGCTCCTTTCCCAAGCGGCGGGGTGCGCCTCAGCCGGCGGGTCGGGGGCGGCGAACAGGAACGTGGAGGAGTCCCGGTCCGGGCCCCCTGGCTGCTGATTCAGCTCGCTTACCGGGCCGAGGATGTTAAGGTCGCTCAGGCTGACCCCCACCAGCAGGCAGTGCGACTCCCGCAAGGCGCGGAAAATGGCCTGCCGGACGAGACCGCCATAGCGCAGGTAGAAAGCTTCGCTCAAGATCACAGGCTTCACCGGGTCAGCCCTTGGTGCCACCATTCCGTGCACATGCAGGACCCGGATCGGCGTCCCGGGGGTCGAGTCGAACCAACTGTCCGCGCCACGCAGGCCGATCGCCCTGATCGTGCCGGGATCGAAGTAGCGCTTGAGCGCCTGCTCCAGGTTGGAGTCGAAGTTCGTGGTCAACAGCCGGAACCGGTGTGGCGCCTCCCTGACAAGCCGCGCGATCGCGTCGGCCAGGCCGCCCGTGAAAAGCAGCTCGTCATGATCGTACAGCGCTTCCCGGACAATCTCCTCGGGTGGTCGTGTCCGAGGCGTGAGCCCCAAGATGTAGCCGACCTTCCGGGTCGGGTCGACCGGGTCGCTGCGGACCAAGGCGGCCTTGTCCTTGGCCCTGATCGCGTTACACATGCGGTCGACAAGATTGCCCCAGCTAGGCAGCCCGGCGTCAAGCGACACTCCCGCGCCGCAAATTATGGTCACCGGCTTGTCGCCGCCGTCGCAGATGATTCGGAACAGCTCCGCCAGCTCGGGCTGCGCGTGCCAGGAAAGGCATGGCCGGTAGATGTCAGCTAGCACCGGCGGTCCATGGACCAGCCAGGTGCGGTGTCCAAGATCTCCAGTCCAGTGGGCGCACGGCCCGCCAGGTCACATCGTAAGGTCATCATTCCCCCCCCGCCGCGAACATAGTGTTCACTTGCGGGCACACGCCGCGCCAGCTCCCGATGTTCACTCAATCGAGTGCCAGGTGAGGGCGGACAGGCAGCAAAGCCGTCCAGCCGGACCACGCGGCCCGGCTGGCGGCTCGTCGAGCGGGTCGGCCCGCTACTCCACCTCGGCGATGAGGTCGCCCTGCTGCACGACGTCGCCCTCATGTACGGCGAGCTCACGCACCGTGCCCTCGGTCTCCGCCAGCACCGGGATCTCCATCTTCATCGACTCCAGGATGACCAGGGTGTCGCCAATCCCGACATGGTCCCCGGGCTTGGCGACAACTTTCCACACGTTGGCCACCATCTCAGCGTGGATCTTGTTGCTCATACGCGGCTCTCCTCGGTCGACTCCCCGATCGCGATCCAACCAGATCAACCGCGCATGCGGTCGACCAAGCCCGTGTCATAGTCGCCGGCCCGAAAGTCCGGCTGGTCAAGCAGCTCCGCCAGCAGCGGCAGGTTGCACTTCGGCCCCTCCACCCGGAACGCCGCGGCCGCGGCACCGAGCCGGTCCAGCGCCTGCGCTCGGTCCTCCCCCCACGCGCACAGCTTGGCCATCAGCGGGTCATAGTGCGGGGTCACCGTGTCACCCTCGGCGTACCCGGAGTCGACCCGGATCCCCTCACCGGTCGGCTCCTGCCATGCGGTGATCTTGCCAGGCCCGGGCAGGAACCGCACCGGATCCTCGGCGTACACCCGGAACTCCACCGCGTGCCCACGCGCCGCCGGCACCGCGTCCGGGTCGAACGACGGAGGCTGGCCAGCCGCGATCCGGAGCTGCTGCTCGACCAGGTCCACCCCGGTGACCAGCTCAGTGACCGGGTGCTCGACCTGCAGCCGGGTGTTCATCTCCAGGAACATGAGCTCCTCGCTGACCGGGTCGAACAGGAACTCCACCGTGCCCGCGCCCCGGTACCCGACCGCCCACGCCGCCCGCCGTGCCGCGTCCAGCAGCGCCGTCCGGGTCTGCGCCGACAGTCCCGGCGCGGGCGCCTCCTCGGCCACCTTCTGGTGCCGGCGCTGCACCGAGCAGTCCCGCTCCCCCAGCGCGACCACCCGGCCGTCGGCCAGGCCGAGCACCTGAACCTCCACGTGCCGGGCCGGCCGGATGCAACGCTCCAGCAGGATCGCGGGCGAGCCGAAGAACCGCTCCGCCCGGGTCCGCGCGGTCTCGAACGCCGCCCCGAGCTGACCGTCGTCCTCGACCGCCGACATGCCGATCCCGCCGCCGCCCGCCGCCGCCTTGACCATCAAGGGGTAACCGAGGCTGGCCGCCGCGTGCACGGCCGAGCTCGCGTCCCGCACCGGCTCGCTGGTCCCCGGCGCGACCGGCACGCCCGCCTCGATCATCGCGTTGCGGGCCGCGATCTTGTCCCCCATCGCCTCGATGGCCTCCGGCGGCGGCCCCACCCAGACCAGCCCGGCGTCGGCCACCCGGCGGGCGAAGCCGGCGTTCTCGGCAAGGAAGCCGTACCCGGGGTGGATCGCCTGCGCACCGCTCACCCGGGCCGCCTCCAGCACAGCGTCGACGTTCAGGTAGGACTGGCCGGCCGGCGCCGGACCGATCAGCACGGCCTCGTCGGCCTGCCGGGTGTGCAGCGCGTTCTTGTCCGCCTCGGAGTACACCGCAACGGCCGCCAGGCCGAGCCGCTGCGCCGTTCGCATGACCCGGACGGCGATCTCGCCCCGGTTGGCCACCAGCACGGTTTCGAACACGACCATCCCCCATCCCCGACATCCCGCGGTTTCAGTGCGGTAGGCGGAAAACTAACGGCTGTGGGGCTCATTCTGGCGACCTTGGTCGGCACAGTCGCGCTGGCGCGGCTGCTGGGCGGCCGATTTTCTGAGCTGGAGCATCTTCCGGTGCGTGGCTGGCCGCTTTTAGCCGGCATGCTCGGCAGCCTGTGGCTGGGTGCCGGCGCACCGTCCGCCGGGCTGCCGGCCGCCATGCATTGGCTCGGCCTGCTGGCCGCCGCGAGCTGCGCGCTGCTGTACTGCGTGCGCAACCGGGCCGTGCACGGCATGGGCCTCGTCGGTGCCGGGCTGCTGCTGAACGCGGTGGTCATCGGCGTGAACGGCGGCATGCCGGTGTCCGCGGTGGCCAGCGCGCGGGTCGGGGTGTCGCATGCCGCCGCGGTGGCCGACCACCAGCACGTGCCGGCCGGACCGGGCACCAGCCTGAGCTGGCTGGGCGACGTCATCCCGGTGCCGCTGCCGCTGCGGCCGGAGGTGGCCAGTGTGGGCGACGTGCTGGTCGCAGCCGGGCTGGTCCAGCTCCTGGCCACCGGGATGTTCCGTCCGGCCGGCCGCCGGCCCCGCACCACCCTAGGCGCCCGCACCACCCTGGACGCCGGCTCCGGCCGGTGAACCTCGCTGGCTCCCAGCCGCCAGGGTGGAACCGGAACAAGGTCGCGAACCTCTCATCGCGTATCGTGCCGGTGACACCGTCCGGCCCACATGTACCCGGAGCTGTTGATGCCGAACTTCACGGTCGACCCGACCGACCTGAAAAGCCACGCGAGGTTCCTCGACCGGAGCATCGCGCCGACGTACGCGCGGTCCTCGCAGGATGTCCGGTCGGGCTCGCACATCGACGCTCCCGGGTTCGGCATCGCGCTGTCGCCGATCGAGGCGGCCTACCACCAGCGGGTCGACTTCCTCGCCAAGGACCTGGTCGGGGCACACGACCTGTGCGTCGCGATCGCCCGCCGGCTGACCGAGACGGCCGAGACCTACCAGCGCAGCGAGGATCTCAACACCGCCGGCTTCGGCGGCACCCCCGTGCACGAGGAGAGCTACGGCTCGGCGTACGCCGAGACTGGCGCGGCCACGATGGCCAGCGGCAGCCCCGCCCTGCTCGCCGCCGGCATCACGGTTGAGATGATCACCGCCTGCCTGGCCAGCATGGCCGCCTGCTCGGTGCTCTGCCCGGCGTTCATCCCGGCCACCATCGCGGCCGGCCTGTTCTTCGCCAACCCGGCCGGCATCGCCACCGCGGGCGCCCACCTGATCAACGAGGGCCGCAACATCCAGAACGTGCTGGACGTCAACTTCCTCAACGTCTGCACCGCCGTCGCGGCCAAGTGGACCGGCGAAGGCAGGGACGGCTTCCAGCAGGTCGCCACCACGATCAAGGGCCATCTGGACCAGGTCGGCAAGTACCTGGAGACCCTCGGCGGCGCGCTGCACACGCTGGACGTCGCACTGGCCGGGCTGTGGACCATGCTGATCGCGCTGGTCGGCCCGTTCCTCCTCTGGCTCATCGCGGCCAAGGCCGCCGAGCTCTTCCCACCGGACATCCCGGTCATCGAGGCGATCATCAACGCCAGCGGCGCGGCCATGTCGTCCGGCATCCTCACCGCTATCGCCGCGGTGGCCGCCATCGGCGGCGCCGTCGGCACCCTGATCACCGCACTGGCCAAGGACGCCCTCGGCCTCACCGCACTGCCGGACAGCGGCCAAGCCGGCGTACCTGACATGACCGAGTTCAAGGTCGACGCCAACTTCCAGATCCACCTGTAGGCAGATCCACCCTGTAGCCAGATCCACCGTAGGGACGTGCGAGAACGATGATCGACTACGACGTGCAGCGCACCTTGGAGGAGCTGAGCAGCCGGGCACAGGAGCTCGCCGGCAGGCTGGAGAGCCTCACCGCCGAGGCCAGCGACGACTCCGGGCTGGTCCGGGCGACCTGCGGGATGGGCGGCCGGCTGGTCGACATCCAGTTCGACCCGCGTGCCCGCCGGATGGAAAGCCACCAGCTCCGCGAGGCGGTGCTGGCCGCGGCGCAACGGGCCGGCACGGCGGTCCAGGAACAGCTCAGCACCGCGGTCAGCGAGTTTAGCTCCGCCGGTGGCGGGCTCGGCTCGGACGTCGTCCGGCAGGCCCAGGAGCAGGTGGCGCAGTACAAGCGGATCGTCGACGAGCAGATGGACACGATCGCCCAGCTTCGCTCATCCATCCTCAGCCGGCCATGAGCGCGCCGGTCGAGCTGCGCACCCAGCGGCCGCTGTGGCGGCTGTCCGCCCGGCTGCGCCCGATCCGGGCCGGCCAGCAGCCCCGCGGTGTCACGCTGGCGGTCTTCCTGGTCCTGCTGCTCGTCGCCGCGTTGGTCGGCGTCACCGCCGCCGCGATCTTCGGGCCGGCTGGGCTGATCGCCGTTCCGGTGGTGCTGTTCGGGCTGCCCGCGGTGTGGTTCCTCGTGGTCTTCGCCAGCGCGTCCTGGTACTCGACGGGTGCGGGCCGTCCGGTGCTGGTGCTGGCGGGTGATGAGGTGCGCGGCCGGCTGCGCCCGGTGTGGGCCGGTGCGCCCGGCGGCCCGGACGACCCGGACTGGTGGGACGTCCGCGTGCCAGTGACCGAGCTGGTCGCCGTCCGGGTCACCCATGAGGACCGCGACATCCGGCGCCGGTTCCTCGCCCTGGACCTGCCGCCGGAGCTGTCAGCCACGCTGGCGGCGGCTCCCGAGCTGGCCGACGTGGTGCCCCGGCTGGTCACGGCGGCGGGCAGCCCGGCGGCGTGGGCCGCGGGCACCATGCTGCCGGGTGGCCGGCGGCAGCGGGCGGCACGGCTTCGTGAGCTGGTCGAGGCGGTGGAGCGCGCCCGGGCGGCCGGCGGGCAGCGCCACTGACGTGACCGCGGCGGCGCCGACCCGGCTTCGTTGGCCTGGGCTCAGCCGGCCCAGCTCAGTCGGCCCGCAGCTCCATGGTGACCTCGGTGATGGTCACCTCGGTCGCGGTCGCCTCGGACAGGCGGAGCCGGATCCGGTCCTTCAGGGACGCGGGCGCCTGGTCGCCACCGCAGCACCGGTGCACCAGCGCCTTGACCTCTTCCTCAATGCCGTACATGCGCAGGCAGGGGGCGCACTCCTCGAGGTGCTCGTGGATCAGCCGCCGCCGCCGCTCGTTGCACTCCTCGTCGAGGAAGAGGAACACCTCGGCGATGACCTCGCTGCAGGACGTCTTGTGCGGCCTACCGCAGCTCACCTGCCTGCCTCCACGCTCGCTGGGCGCCTCGGCGCACCGGAGGCACTCGGCGCACTAGAGGCACTGGGGACACCCGCGATGCTCACCCGGCCTCGGCTCCCGATGCTCACTTCTCCTCCTCGCCCGCGCCCGCGCGGACCAGACCACGCTCGCGTGCGTAGTCGGCCAGCAGCCGCTGCAGGCCCCGCCGGCCCCGGTGCAGCCGTGACATCACGGTACCGATCGGGGTCTCCATGATGTCCGCGATCTCCTTGTAGGAGAAGCCCTCCACATCGGCCAGGTAGACCGCGAGCCGGAAGTCCTCCGGCAGCTTCTGCAGCGCCTCCTTGACGTCGCTGTCGGGCAGCCGGTCCATCGCCTCCATCTCGGCCGAACGCAGGCCGCTGGAGGTGTGCGACTCTGCCTGGGCGAGCTGCCAGTCCTCCACCGTGTCGGTGTTCGCCTGCTGGGGCTGGCGCTGCCGCTTGCGGTAGGTGTTGATGAACGTGTTGGTCAGGATGCGGTACAGCCAGGCCTTGAGGTTGGTGCCCTCGGCGAACTGGTGGAAGTTGGCGAAGGCCTTGACGAACGTCTCCTGCACCAGGTCTTCGGCGTCCGCGGGGTTGCGGGTCATCCGCATGGCCGCGGCATAGAGCTGGTCAAGGAACGGCAGTGCGTCGCGTTCGAAACGGGCTCGCCGCTGCTCGGTGCTCTCCTCGGTGGGACCGGCCACGTTCGCTCCCGTCGTCGCGTCCGTATCCTCGCCTGGCGAGGATACGGCCCAGCCCGAGTATGGCGACCATTGCGGCCACTGGCGTGGGTCCGGTCGCGCACCGGCCTGCCTCCGGGCCGAGCTGGCGACGCCGCCGCTCATCTGACCTCCGGTTCGACGGGTAACGAGGGTCCGTCGCGCACAACACCTACAACGACGCGCCGAATTCCCAGCCCGGTCACGGGGACGGCGGACGCCGTACGTCGGCGATCGGCAGCCGGAGCGCGGCCGGCGCCGCCGCGGGCACGGCCGGGTACCCCGGCGGTACGGCGGCCAGCCGGCGGTACGCCGTACCGGGTGCGGGCCGGCGGTCGGGCTCGCCGCGGTTCGGCCAGAACGCCATGGCGCGCTCGGCCTGCGCGGTGATGGTCAACGCCGGGTTGACCCCAAGGTTGGCCGAGATGGCCGAGCCGTCCACGACGTGCAGCCCGGGGTGGCCGTAGACCCGGTGGTAGGGGTCGATGACGCCGCACTCGGCAGACTCGCCGACCGTGACTCCGCCGATGAGGTGCGCGGTCAGCGGGATGTTGGCGATCTCGCCCCAGGAGCCGCCCGGGTAGCCGCCGATCTTGGTGGCCAGCCGCCGTACCGCCTCGGTGCCGGCCGGGATCCAGGAGGGGTTCGGCTCGCCGTGGCCCTGCCGGGAGGTGAGCCTGCGGCCGAACAGCCCGCGCCGGGTGTACGTCGTGATCGAGTTGTCCAGGCTCTGCATCACCAGCGCGATGATGGTCCGCTCCGACCAGCGTCGAGGGATGTGCAGCCGGATCCCCAGCAGCGGGTGCCGCGCCGCCAAACCCAGCCACTGCGCCCACCGCGGCACCCGGGAGCCACCTTCGGTGAGGAACGTCGAGAGCAGGCCCATCGCGTTGCTGCCCCGGCCGTAGCGCACCGGCTCGATGTGGGTGTGCTCGTCCGGGTGGAACGAGGAGGTGATGGCCACGCCGCGGGTGAAGTCGGTGCCCCGGCCCAGGGTCTGTGCCCCCAGGATCGACTCGGAGTTGGTGCGGGTCAGCTCGCCGAGCCGGGGCGACAGGTGGGGCAGCAGGCGCTCGTCACGCATCCGGTGCAGCAGCCGCTGGGTGCCGTGGGTGCCGGCGGCGAACACCACCTGCTCGGCCCGCAGCGTCCGCCGCTCCCGCCGTCGGGGTCCGGTGCGGACAGTGTCGACGGCGTACCCGCCGTACGGCTGCGACCCGCCCGGCGACCCGCCCAGTGACGCGCCCAGCGACGTGTCCAGCGGCCGGACGGCGGTGACGGTGGTCATCGGGTGGACCGTGGCGCCGTTCCGCTCAGCCAGGTAGAGGTAGTTCTTGACCAGCGTGTTCTTGGCGTTGTGCCGGCAGCCGGTCATGCACTCGCCGCACTCGCGGCAGCCGGTGCGCCGCGGCCCCGCGCCGCCGAAGTACGGGTCGGCCACCTCGACGCCGGGCCGGCCGAAGAACACCCCGACCGGTGTCGGGCGGAACGTCTCCCCCACGCCCATGTCCTCGGCGACCTCGCGGAACAGCTCGTCGGCCCGGGTCGTGGTCGGGTTGGTCACCACGCCCAGCATCCGCCTGGCCTGGTCGTAGTACGGCGCCAGCTCGGCCCGCCAGTCGGTGATGTGCGCCCACTGCGGGTCGGCGTAGAACGCGGCCGGCGGCTCGTAGAGGGTGTTGGCGTAGTTCAGCGAGCCGCCGCCCACGCCAGCGCCGGCCAGCACGACGACGTCGTGCAGGAGGTGGATCCGCTGGATGCCGTAGCAGCCGAGCCGGGGCGCCCAGAGGAACTGCCGGACGTGCCAGGAGCTCGTCGCGAGCTCGTGGTCGGCGAACCGCCGGCCAGCCTCCAGCACGCCGACCCGGTAGCCCTTCTCGGTCAGCCGCAGCGCGGTCACCGACCCGCCGAACCCGGAGCCGATCACGAGGACGTCGTAGTCGAACCTGCCGGCCATGCCCGCAGGGTACGGCGTGTGGGGCGCGAGGTACGGCGGACAGGGCTACCGGGGCCGGTCATCCGCCCGTCCGCACCTGTCGCCATGATGCCGGCGGGACACGTCGGCATGTCGCGCTGGATCATCGCGACAGCCCGCGCGACAGCCCGCGCGACAGCCCGCGCGACAGGGTGGGCGAGAGGGTGGCGCGCAGCCACTCGACGACGGCGTGGCCGAGGGCGGGCAGGTCCGTGCGCAGGGCGTGGTTGGCCGCTGGGATGCGGTGGACGGTGCGGCCAGGGGCCGGCGGCGGCATCCCGAACGGGTCCCGCTCGCCCTGGACGACCAGCACCGGCACCGTCACGGCGTCCAGCTCGGGCAGGCGGGACCGTTCCGGCCTGCCGGGCGGGTGCACGGGGAAGGCCAGGCAGACAACGGCGGCGGCGCGGGCGGCGGCGGCCGTCCGGCAGGCCACCCGGGCGCCGGAGGACCGGCCGCCGACGATGAGCGGGATGCCGTCGTCCGGGCGTACGGCGTCGACGACCGCCAGCCAGGCCTCGTCGAGCTGGCCAGCCGGAGCCGGCGCGCGGCGGCCAGCCACCCGGTAGGGCTGCTCGACCCGGACCACCTCGAACCCGGCCGCCGACGCCGCGGTGGTCACCCCGACCAGGTCAGGGGCCGCGACCCCGCCGCCCGCGCCGTGGCCGAGGAGGAGCAGCCCGCGCCGGGCCGCCCAGGCGGGCGCCTGTGCGGGGGCGGGCGCCGTCCGGTACACCCTGGCCGGACCTCTCGGCGTACCGACCAGCTCGCCGGCCTCGCCTACGCTGCCCATCCTGCGACCGTACCGCCGCCCGGCGCCCGCCTCCGGCTTGTCGTACCAAGGTCACCGGCTGCGGCCAGATCTCTGGTGACCTTGACGCGACAAGTCGCGGCTGGGGACGCGGCTGGGGATGCGGTGGGGCGGGGTCAGAAGAGGGTAGGCGGTGGGTCCACGGGGTGGGTCAGGGCCGGGCCGTTGTTGGCCACGTTGCCCACGGCAGGCCCGACCGGGTGGACGAGCAGCCCAGCCACCACGGCCGGCGCGGGTGGGGCCAGCAACGTGCGTACGTCGGCGGCCGGGTCCAGCCAGTCGGGCCAGGCGACGCGCGAGAGCACCAGCGGCATCCGGTGATGGATCGCGGCCAGCTCCCCGACGGCCGCGGTGGTCACGATCGCGCAGGTCACCAGCCGGGCCGGGACGCCGTTGCCGCTGGTGGGGCCGGCGCTGACGGAGCCGCCGCTGCTGTCCCGGGCCCAGACCTCGTACACCGCCGCCAGCGCCAGCACCGAGCCATCGCGCGGCGTGACGTAGTGCGGTACCCCGCCAGCCCACTCGTACCAGCCGTCGGCCGGGACCAGGCACCGCCGCGCGGCCAACGCCGCCCGGAACGCCGGCTTCTCGGCCACCGTCTCAGCTCGCGCGTTGACCAGCCGGGTGCCGAGCCCGGCGGGGTCCGCGGCCCAGGACGGCACCAGCCCCCAGCGCAGCACCCGCAGCTCCCGCCGCCGGGCCGCCGCACCGTTCGGCCGGGAGACCACCGCCATGACGTGCTTGCCCGGCGCGACGTTGAAGTCGGCGCCCACGTCGTCCCCGGACACGTCCGCGCCGGTCTCGTCCACCGCGTCGAACCAGGCTGCCAGGTCCTCCGGCGACCGGCCGATCGCGTACCGACCACACATACCGGTCACCGTACGGCGTCCCGGCCGCACCCTGTCGCCCGGGAGATGCCGCCGGTCATGGGGGAGGTCGGTCATGGGGGAAACTGGGCAGGTGACCGAGCTCTGGCCAGCCCCGACCGCTGCTGCCCCGGTGGACGCCATCGTGCCGATCCCCGGGTCGAAGTCGATGACCAACCGGGCGCTGCTGCTCGCCGCGCTCGCCGACGGGCCGTCCGTCATCCGCCGGCCGCTGCGCGCCCGGGACACCGACCTGATGGCGGCCGCCCTGCGCGCCCTCGGCGTCGGCCTGACCGACCGGGCCGGCGACTGGCAGGTCGAGCCCAGCCCGCTTGCCGGCGCCGGGCTGGCCGAGGGCGCCGGCACCGCCCAGGACACCGGAATCGACGTCGGCCTGGCCGGCACGGTGATGCGGTTCGTCCCGCCGGTGGCCGGGCTGGCGGCCGGGCGGGTGCGGTTCGACGGCGACCCGCGGGCCCGGCAGCGCCCGCTCGGGCCGCTGCTCGGGGCGCTGCGGCAGCTCGGCGTCCGGGTCGAGGACGGCGGCCGTGGCGCGCTGCCGTTCACCGTGGCCGGACGCGGCGCGGTGCCGGGCGGCCGGGTGGAGATCGACGCCAGCGGCTCGTCGCAGTTCGTCTCCGCGCTGCTGCTGGCCGGCGCCCGGTTCGACAAGGGCGTGGAGGTCCGGCACGTCGGCCCGCCGGTCCCGTCCCAGCCGCACATCGCGATGACCCTGGAGATGCTCCAGCGGGCCGCCGTCGCGGTGGACTCCTCCGAGCCCAAGGTCTGGCGGGTCGCGCCGGGCCAGCCGCGGGCGTGCGAGGTCGACGTCGAGCCGGACCTGTCCAACGCCGCGCCGTTCCTGGCCGCCGCGGCGGCGACCGGCGGCCGGGTCACCGTCCCGGGCTGGCCGCGGCACACCACCCAGGCCGGCGACGCGCTGCGCGGCCTGCTCGCCGAGCTCGGTGCGGCGGTCACCCTGGACGGCGCCGGGCTCACCGTCCGCGGCACCGGCACCCTGTCCGGGGTGGACGCCGACCTGCGCGACGTCTCGGAGCTGTCCCCCGTGCTGGCCGCGCTGTGCGCGCTGGCCGACGGCCCGTCCCGGCTGCGCGGCCTGGCGCACGTGCGCGGCCACGAGACCGACCGGCTGGCCGCGCTGGCCGGCGGGCTGTCCCGGCTCGGCGCCGCCGTCACCGAGACCGCCGACGGCCTGGCCATCACGCCGAAACCGCTGCACGGCGGGGTCTTCGCCAGCCATGACGACCACCGGATGGCCCAGGCCGGCGCGGTGCTCGGCCTGGTGGTGCCCGGCGTCGCGGTGGAGAACATCGCCACCACCGGCAAGACGCTGCCCGACTTCGTCGGCATGTGGACCGCGATGCTGGGCGGTACCGGGCTGGGCGGTACCGGGTCAGCCACCGCCCGTGGTCCGGCCGGGGCCGAGCGCTGAGCCCGCGCGAGTACGACGAGGACGACGTCCGGGTCCGGCCCGGCCGGCACGGCTCGCGGCCGCGCACCAAGGAACGCCCGCGGCACGAGGACGCCGCCACCGGCTTCGTGATCGCCGTCGACCGGGGCCGCTACACCTGCCTGGTGGACGGCACGCCGATGACCGCGATGCGGGCCCGCGAGCTCGGCCGCAGGTCGGTCGTGGTCGGCGACCGGGTCGGGCTGGTCGGCGACCGGACCGGGGAGCCCGGCTCACTGGCCCGCATCGTCCGGGTCGAGCCGCGTACGACCGTGCTGCGGCGGACCGCCGACGACACCGACCCGTACGAGCGGGTCGTGGTGGCCAACGCCGACCAGCTCGTCGTTGTCGCCTCGCTGGTCGACCCGCCGCCGCGTACCGGGCTGATCGACCGCTGCCTGGTCGCGGCGTACGTCGGGGGGCTGGACCCGCTGCTCTGCCTGACCAAGGCCGACCTGTGCGGACCGACCGGGACACCCGGGCCGCAGCTCGCCGCCGAGCTGCTCCGCGGGTACGCCGACCTGGGGCTGGCCGCGGTGACCACCCGGCGGGACGCTGACCCGGCCGAGCTGCGGGCCGCCCTGTCCGGTCGGACCAGCGTGCTGGTCGGACACTCCGGGGTCGGCAAGTCGACCCTGGTCAACCGGCTGGTGCCGGACGCGCGGCGCTCAGTCGGCGAGGTCAGCGCGATCGGCAAGGGTCGGCACATCTCGACCAGCGCGGTGGCGCTGGCGCTGCCGGACGGCGGCTGGGTGACCGACACGCCGGGGGTCCGGTCCTTCGGGCTGGCCCACGTCACACCGGCCGACCTGCTCGCGGCGTTCCCCGACCTGGCGCCGGGGGTGGCAGACTGCCCGCCCGGGTGCGAGCACCTGCCGGCGCCGGGCGGCTGGCCATGCGGGCTGGACGGCTGGGTGGCGGCCGGGCACACCGCGCCGGGTCGGCTGGCGTCGTACCGCCGGCTGCTCGTCTCTCGCGGCACCGACGACCGCTGAGCCGCGGTCCACGCCGAGGTGCTACGAATGTCCGGGCGGCGACCGGCGCCTCGTGGCGACCGGCCCCTTCGGCGACGCGCCCCGGCGACAGGAGACCAACGTGGACATCGCGAACACCGTCGCGGTCGTGACCGGTGGCGCGTCCGGGCTCGGGCTGGCCGCCGTACGCCGGCTGCACAAGGCCGGCGGGTCCGCCGTCATCCTCGACCTGCCGTCCTCGGCCGGTCGGGCGGTGGCCGCGGAGCTGGGCGACCGGATCGTCTTCGTACCGGGCGACGTGACCAGCGAGGGGGACGTCACCGCCGCGCTCAACGCCACCGCGGCGCTCGGACCGCTGCGGATCGTGGTCAACTGCGCGGGCGTCGCGGACGCCGCCCGGACCGTGGGCAAGCAGGGGCCGTTCCCGCTGGCCACCTTCACCAAGGTCGTGACCATCAACCTGATCGGCACCTTCAACGTGATCCGGCTCGCCGCCGCCCGGATCGCCGAGGTGGCGGAGGCCGACGGCGAGCGCGGCGTCATCGTGAACACGGCGTCGGTCGCGGCGTTCGACGGGCAGGTCGGGCAGGCGGCGTACGCGGCGTCCAAGGGCGGCGTCGTCGGGATGACCCTGCCGATCGCCCGCGACCTCGCCGGGCTGAAGATCCGGGTGGTGACGATCGCGCCCGGGCTGTTCAAGACGCCGATGTTCGACACGCTGCCCGAGGACGCCGTCGCCTCCCTCGGCGCCCAGGTGCCGCACCCGTCCCGGCTGGGCGACCCCAGCGAGTACGCCGCCCTGGTCGAGCACATCGTGGCCAACCCGATGCTCAACGGCGAGACGATCCGGCTGGACGGCGCCATCCGGATGGCCCCCCGCTAGGCCCGCCTCCCCGATGTGGTCACCTCTCGGCGTTGTGGTCACCTTTTGTGGTCTGCGGACCCCCATAGGTCACCACACGGCGCTGTGGTGACCTGTCGTTGTCGCCGGCCCCCGTGTGGTGACCTACCGGCGTTGAGGTGACCTCTTGTTGCCCGCGGACCCCCATAGGTGACCACAACGCCGTGAGGTGACCACACGAGCTCAGGCGGGCGGGGCGGCGGCGGGGCGGTAGGACGTCGCCAGCAGCAGAAGGGCGCCGGCCAGGCCGGCGAGCAGGGCGGCGAGGCCGTAGCCCCAGCCGTGCCGGTCGATGCCGAGCGCGTGGTCGAGGGACAGCCGGCCCGGCCCGATCGCCGCCAGCACGGCCAGCGCCAGCCCGACCACCAGCACGTACTCATAGCCTTCCCGGAAGATGAAGAACCCGTTCGGCCGGTGCACGATGAGCCCGGCAACCGCCATGATCCCGATTCCGCCCGCAGCGGCCACCGGCAGCAGCAAGCCCGCCAGCAGGCCGACGCCGACCGCCAGCTCCACCAGCGAGCTCAGCCAGGCGTGCACCCGGCCCGGCCGCAGCCCGATCCCCTCGAACCAGGCGGCCGTGCCGGCGATCCCGCCCGGGCCAGCCAGGTGGTTGTAGCCGTGCGCCAGCATCACCACGCCGAACAGCGCCCGCAGCACGGCGGACACCACATCTGTGTCGATCATCGCGCCCACCTCCGCGTCCTTACCCCCGGCGGCCAGTCGAGCCAGTGTCGAAGCCGGCCCGGCGCAGCGCGTCGGCCAGCACACCGCCAGCCGGCCGGCCACGCTCCCGCCGCGGCCCGTCGCGCAGGTCCTTGCCCGGCCGCTCCCCACGCGGGCCGCTGCCCACCTCGTCGTCGAGCCGCAGGGTCAGCGCGATCCGCTTGCGCGGCAGGTCGACGTCCAGCACCTTCACCCGCACCACGTCGCCGGACTTGACCACGTCCCGCGGGTCCTTGACGAACGTCCGCGACATCGCCGACACATGCACCAGGCCGTCCTGATGCACGCCGACGTCGACGAACGCGCCGAACGCCGCCACGTTGGTGACCACGCCCTCCAGCACCATGCCCGGCACCAGGTCGGCCAGCGAGTCGACGCCCTCGGCAAAGGTCGCGGTGGCGAAGCCCGGGCGCGGGTCGCGGCCCGGCTTCTCCAGCTCGGCCAGGATGTCGGTCACGGTCGGCAGGCCGAACGTGTCATCGACAAAATCGGCCGGCGCCAGCCCGCGCAGCACGGCCCCGTTGCCGATCAGCCTGGGCAGCTCGACCCGGGTCGCGGCCAGGATCCGGCGTACGACGGGGTACGCCTCGGGGTGCACGGCCGAGGCGTCCAGCGGGTCGTCACCGTCCGGGATACGCAGGAAGCCGGCACACAGCTCGAACGCCTTCGGCCCGAGCCGGGGCACATCCCGCAGCGCCCGCCGGGACCGGAACGGCCCGTTGCTGTCGCGGTAGGTCACGATCCCGCCAGCCAGGCCGGCGCCGATGCCCGAGACCCGGGCCAGCAGCGGCGCGGACGCCGTGTTCACGTCGACCCCGACGGCGTTCACGCAGTCCTCGACCACCGCGTCCAACGAGCGGGACAGCCGCAGCTCGGACAGGTCGTGCTGGTACTGCCCGACCCCGATCGACCTCGGGTCGATCTTGACCAGCTCGGCCAGCGGGTCCTGCAGCCGCCGGGCGATCGACACGGCGCCGCGCAGCGACACGTCCAGCTCGGGCAGCTCCTGGCTGGCGTACGCCGACGCGGAGTAGACCGACGCGCCGGCCTCCGACACCACCGCCCTGGTCAGCCCCAGCTCCGGATGCCGGGCGGCCAGCTCGGCGGCCAGCGTGGTGGTCTCCCGGGACGCCGTACCGTTGCCGATCGCGACCAGCTCGACCCGATGGGCGCCGGCAAGCCGGGCGAGCACGGCGATCGCCTCGTCCCACCGGCGGTGCGGCGGGTGCGGGTAGACCGTCTCGGTCGCCACCACCTTGCCGGTCGCGTCGACCACGGCGACCTTGACGCCGGTACGCAGGCCCGGGTCGAGGCCCATCGTGGGCCGGGTGCCCGCCGGCGCGGCGAGCAGCAGGTCGCGGAGGTTGGCGGCGAAGACCCGCACCGCCTCGTCCTCGGCCGCCTGCCACAGCCGGGTGCGCAGGTCGATGCCGAGGCGTACGACGATGCGGGTGCGCCACGCCCAGCGGACGGTGTCCAGCAGCCACCGGTCGGCTGGCCGACCCTGGTCCGCGACGCCGACCCGGGCCGCGACGCGCACCTCGTAGCCGGTCAGCCCGCCCGGCTCGGCCGACCCTGGTCCGGCCGACCGAGCCGGCCCAGACCCTGCCGGCCCAGAATCCGCCGGCCCGGTCTCGGCAGCCGGCTCCGGGTCCAGGTCGAGGTCGAGCACCTCCTCCTTCTCGCCGCGGAACAGCGCCAGGATCCGGTGCGACGGCAGCCGGTCGAACGGCTCGGCGAAGTCGAAGTAGCCGGCGAACTTGGCGCCGGCCTGCTGCCTGCCCTCGCGCACCCGGGACACCAGCCGGCCGCGCGACCACATCCGTTCCCGCAGCGACCCGACCAGGTCGGCGTCCTCGGCGAACCGCTCGGCCAGGATCGCCCGGGCTCCCTCCAGCGCGGCCGCCGCGTCGGCGACCCCCGCATCCGGCGCCACGAAAGCCGCCGCGGCGGCCCGCGGGTCGTTCGTCGGGTCGCTGAGCAGCAGGTCGGCCAGCGGCTCCAGCCCGGCCTCCCGGGCGAGCTGCGCCTTGGTCCGGCGCTTGGGCTTGTACGGCAGGTAGATGTCCTCCAGCCGGGCCTTGGAGTCGGCCGCCATGACCTGCGCTGCGAGCGCGTCGTCCAGCTTGCCCTGGCCCCGGATCGACTCCAGGATCGCGGCCCGCCGCTCCGCCAGCTCGCGCAGGTACCGCAGCCGCTCCTCCAGGGCACGAAGCTGCGTGTCGTCGAGCGCGCCGGTGACCTCCTTGCGGTACCGCGCGATGAACGGCACGGTCGCCCCGCCGTCCAGCAGCTCCACCGCCGCCTGCACCTGCCGCTCGCGTACGCCGAGCTCGTCGGCGATCCGCTGATGGACAGACCGTGTCACGCGCCTTCCCGCCTCCCGCCGTTATCCCCTGCCAGGCTCCGGCCGCATTCTGCCAACCCGTCGATCTTGGTCACCGCCGGGTCGCCCCCAGGACGACGTGCGATCACCCGAAACTAGGCCAGAGTGCCGCGACATACCACCGACCAGGCGTACGGCGTGACGTGGTCCACGGCAAGCTCACCGCGCGGCCACCACCGGACCGCCTCGGTCGAGCCGCCCACCTCCACCACGCCGAGCGTGCCGCCGGTGACCTCGACCCGGTAGAGCACCCGCACCGGGTGGCTGTCCACCGGCTCGCCGTCGCGCTCGAACCGCATCAGCTCGGAGTCAACGTCGAGCAGCCCGGTGACCCGTACCGTCAGCCCGGTCTCCTCGTACACCTCCCGGACCACCGCGTCGGCCGGCCGCTCACCAAAGTCCACCCCACCGCCCGGCAGCGTCCACCGTCCGTTGTGGACTCTGCTGCGCAGCCGGCAGAGCAGCACCGCGTCGCCGTCCTCGACCAGCGCGTACGCCGCCAGCCGCTGCTCCCGCCGGGCCGCCGTCGGAACATCCTCGGCCGCCGCGGTGGTGTCCACCCAGCCGCCGACCCGCCAGTACTCCCCCCGCTCCCGGGCCAGCAGGCCCTCGTCCACGAGGTAGCGGCGCAGCGTGGCGTGGTCGTCATGCCAGGCCCGCAGCATCGCGTTGACCTCGCGCTCGGCGTAGTGGACGCCGGGCTCGAAGACGGTCACGATGTGCTCCAGCACGACCCGTCGCTTGGCGGCCGACGTCGGAAGGCGCGGCACCTGGCCGGCCCGGACGAACGTCCGCAGCACCGCCGCCGCCCGCGGGTCGGCCATGCCGTGATCCTCCACCGGCTCCTCCGGGACGGCGGCCCGGGCGGCCCGCGTGAACAGCTCGGCCCGCAGCTCCAGCTCGCCGTCCACGGTGGCCACCAGGCCGCCGGCCACCAACCGGCCCAGCGCCACGGCCAGCTCACGCGACGTCAGGCCGGTGGCGACGAGCACCTCGCCAGGCTTGCGGGCACCCAGCGCCAGTGCGGCCACCACCCGCAGCCGGTCGTCCTCCGCGAGCAGGCCGACCAGGGACGCGGGGGTGGTCGCGGGCTCGTCCGGCATGTCCTGACCGTAACTGGAGTCGGGCGGACCGGGACAGCACGTAACAGGGTGACCAGGCGGCCCGTACGCACGGCCGGGCCTACGCTGGCCCGCCGAGGGGGTAGCCTGCGCGACATGCCGGGGTACTCCGACGATCTCGCCCTTGCCCACGTGCTTGCGGACGACGCGGACGCGCTGACGATGTCGCGGTACCGCGCGCAGGACCTGAAGGTGGACACCAAGCCCGACATGACGCCGGTGACCGACGCCGACCGGGCCGTGGAGGAGCTGCTGCGCAACACGCTGTACCGGGCCCGCCGGCGGGACGCCGTGCTCGGCGAGGAGTTCGGCGAGACTGGCGCCAGCGCCCGGCAATGGGTGATCGACCCCATCGACGGCACCAAGAACTTCGTCCGGGGCGTGCCGGTCTGGGCCACCCTGATCGGCCTGCTCGAAGGCAAGCGGGTGGTCGTCGGCCTGGTCAGCGCGCCCGCCCTCGGTCGGCGCTGGTGGGCCGCCCGCGGCACCGGCGCCTATACCGGCACCCGGATCACGGCCGCGTTGCCATGCCGGGTCTCGGAGGTGGCCAAGCTGTCCGACGCCAGCATGTCCTTCTCCAGCCTCTCCGGCTGGGAGGAGCAGGGCCGGCTGGAGGGCTTCCTGGAGCTCACCCGGCGGGTCTGGCGGACCCGGGCGTACGGCGACTTCTGGTCCTACACGCTGCTCGCCGAGGGCGCGGTCGACATCGCGACCGAGCCCGAGGTGTCGGTGTGGGACCTGGCCGCGGTGTCGATCCTGGTCGAGGAGGCCGGCGGCCGGTTCAGCGCGCTGGATGGTACGCCCGGACCGGCCAGGGGCAGCGCGGTCGCCACCAACGGCACCCTGCACGACGAGGTGCTGAGCCTGCTCGGCCCGGCCATCGAGCACGACGGCGAGACCTGATGCCCGACCGGGCGTCGGGTCCCGACCTGCCCGACGAGGAGCGGCACCGCACGCAGCACGGGGAGACAACCGAGGAGCGGCTGGACCGCAACTTCAGCGAGCTGCTGCAGGAGCTGCGGGTCGCCCAGGCCGGCGTACAGATTTTGTACGCCTTCCTGCTGAGCCTGGCCTTCACCGAGCGTTTCCACTCGCTGTCCACCACCCAGCGGGCCATCTACCTGGTCGCGCTGCTGTCCGCGGCCGCCGCCGCGGCGTTGATCATCGGGCCGGTGTCGTGGCACCGGGTGCTGTTCCGGCAGCGTCGGCGGGCTGATCTGGTCCGGGCCAGCGACCGGATGGCGACCGGCGGGCTGCTCTGCGTGCTGGTCAGCGTCGGCGCCGGGGTGCTGCTCATCGTAGACGTCGTGATCGGCCGGGCCGCGGCGGTCGCGATCACCTGCGGGGTCGTGGCCTGGTACGGCGTCTTCTGGTACGCCCTGCCATTGTGGATCAGGCGTCGTACGCCGGGCCAGGCTCCGTAGCCCGTCTGTCCTGCCGCCGTCCGCCTGGCCGAGCGCGCCGCCGCCCGCCCGGCCGTTCGTGATCTCAGGCGGGCGACCGGATCGCTACCGGCGCACACTGGGCAGATGGCACATCCGCATGTCCACCCCCCTGACGTCGCGTGCGCCATCGCGCACGGTGACGTGCCGGTCCCCGCCGACGGCCGGAGCCTGGTCGCGGTCTTCGCCTCGCCGATGGCTCGGTACCTGCTGCACTTCGCCCGGGAGACCGGCTACCGGACGGCACTGGTCGAGCCGGATCCGGTCCGGTACGACGACGCGGTCCGGGCGTTTGCCGACGTGCACGCGGGACCGGCCGGCATCGGCCCGGAGGCCGACGTGGTGGTGACCGACCACGACCGGGCCGAGCTGGGCACCGTGCTGCGCGACGTGCTCGCCGGCCCAGCACGGTGGGTCGGCGTGATGGGCAGCCCGCGCCATACCGCACCGCACCTGGCCGCGCTGGCCGCGCTCGGCGTCGCGCCGGAGCAGGTCGCGCGGGTGCACCGGCCGATCGGGCTGAACATCGGCTCGCGCAGCCCGGCCGAGATCGCCATCGCCACGCTCGCGGGCCTGATCGCGGACCGCAACGGCCGCCCTGGCGGGTTCGCCTTCGACGCCGCCGTTCACCGCTGAGGCGGCAGCCCGCGCACCGCGTGTCGCAGACAGCAGGCGTTGGCCGGGATGGAGATGCCGACCCCGCCGCGGGTGCTGCCGCCGTAGCGCTGCTTCTCCCGGCCGATGTCCAGCGGCCGGATGCTGGCCCGGCCGGCCAGGGCCGCGTCGTCCAGCCGGTCGGCCGGCACGACCCAGGCGACCTCAAGCTCCAGGCCGTCCGGATCCTTGGCGTACAGCGACTTCGTGGTGCTGTGGTCGGATGCGCCGGCCAGCGCGCCGGCCGCGGCCAGCCGTTCGAGCTCGTCCAGCGTGTCGACCTCCCGCGGGGCACGCCGGTGGGCGCCGGGCCGGTCCAGCGTGGCCGGCACCCGCCGGTCCGGGTCACCCGAGCACGGCCTCGATCTCGAGGGAGATGGTGATCTTCTCGCCGACCACCAGCCCGCCGGTGCCCTCGACCACGGCGCTGAAGTCGATGTTGAAGTCCTTGCGGTTGATCTCTGCGGTGGCGGAGAAGCCGGCCCGGGTGCCGCCCCACGGGTCCGGGCCGAAACCGTTCAGCTCCACGGCCAGCGGGACCTGCCGGGTCACGTCCTTCAGGGTCAGCTCGCCATCCACCACGAACCCGCCACCCTCGCGCCGGACGCCGGTCGAGGTGTACGTCGCGATCGGGTACTTCTCGACCTCGAAGAAGTCGGCCGAGCGGATGTGCTCGTCCCGCTGCTCGTTGTTGGTGTTGATCGAGGTAAGGTCGATGGTCGC
The DNA here is from genome assembly GCA_035476575.1 of Mycobacteriales bacterium. Lineage (GTDB taxonomy): Bacteria > Actinomycetota > Actinomycetes > Mycobacteriales > JACQDL01 > DATILL01. Next base: position 9,195 of record DATILL010000010.1, on the reverse strand, counting down.
GGTGACCGAGGACTCCAGCGGGTCCGGCGCCGTGACGACCTGGCCGGAGAACTCGCGGAAGTGGCCCCGGACCTTGCTGACCATCATGTGCCGGACGGTGAACGACACGTCGGAGTGCACCTTGTCGATGGTCCACTTGCCGACGATGTAACCGGGGATCTCGGTGACGGTCTCAGCCATAGGTCTCACCCTTCCATCGATATATCATTGAGCGTTCAACTACTGTAGACACTATGCGAACCTGGTTGCCACGGCAAGTGTTCCTGGAGACCGAGTGTTCCTGGAGATGAGGTGCGGAACGTGAGCGAGACCCGCTGGCTGGACGAGGGCGAGCAGCGGAGCTGGCGTGCGTTCCTCCTGGCCTCCCGGCGGCTGCTGGACACGCTCGACCGGGAGATGCAGCGCGACGCCGGCATGCCGCATGCCTACTACGAGATCTTGGTCCGGCTGTCCGAGGCGCCGGACCGGGCGTTGCGGATGAGCGAGCTGGCGGGCTCGCTGCTGTCCTCCCGCAGCCGGCTGTCGCACGCGGTGACCCGGCTGGAGGAGTCCGGCTGGGTCGTCCGTCGGAGCTGCCCGGGGGATCGGCGCGGCTCGTTCGCGGTGCTCACCGACCAAGGCTATGCCGTGCTGGCAGCCGCCGCGCCCGGGCATGTGACCGGGGTGCGCGCCCACCTGATCGACCAGCTCGCTCCCGGCCAGCTCGACCAGCTCCGCGAGATCAGCGAGGTGGTGCTACGTCATCTCGACGAGGTAGACGGCTCCGCCGGAGCTGTCCCGTAACCTTGGCCTATGCCGCGCTACGAGTTCCGCTGCCGGGTCTGCGACACGACGTTCGAGGTCTCCCGGCCGATGAGTGAGTCCGCCACGCTGGCCGCCTGCCCGGACGGCCATGCCGACACCCAGCGCCTGCTGTCCATCGCCGGGGCGCCCCGGGGTGGAGACGGCCCGGCCGCCATGCCGATGGGCGGCGGTGGCGGCTGCTGTGGAGGCGGCTGCGGCTGCGGCTAGCCAGCCCGGTGTGGGAGGTGGGCGGGGCTAGCCTGCCGGGGTGGAGCTGGCGGAGGAGGAGGCGCGGCGGCGGTTCGCGGCGGGGCGGGTGGCTCGGCTGGCGACCGTGGGGGCCGGCGGCGGCCCGCACCTGGTGCCGGTGACGTTCGCCGTACGGGCCGACGTCGTGGTGATCGCCGTCGACGCCAAGCCGAAACGCTCGCCGCGGCTCGCCCGGCTGCGCAACATCGAGGCCACCGGCCTGGTGTCGCTGCTCGTGGACGAGTACGACGAGGACTGGTCCCGGCTGTGGTGGGCGCGGGCCGACGGCGTGGCCCGGGTGCTGCGCGCGGACGAGGACCGGGCCGAGCCGGTGGGGTGGCTGGTGGCGAAGTACCCGCAGTATGCGGCAGCTCCCCCGGGCGGCCCGGTGATCTGGGCCGATGTCAGGGTATGGCGCGGCTGGTCCTGGCAATGACCGTGCTGCGTTCGGCCGTGCTGTTCGTGGTCGCCGCCGTGGCCGAGGTCGGCGGAGCCTGGCTGGTGTGGCAGGGGCTGCGCGAGCACTGGGGCACGTGGTGTGTCGTGGCCGGTGCGCTGGCGCTGGGCGGCTACGGCGTCGTGGCGACCTTCCAGCCTGACCCACACTTCGGCCGGATCCTGGCGGCGTACGGTGGGGTGTTCGTGGCGGTGGCGCTGGCGTGGGGGGTGACCTTCGACGGCTTCCGCCCGGACCGGTGGGACCTGGCCGGCGTGGCGATCTGCCTGCTCGGCGTCGCCGTGATCATGTACGCCCCACGCCCGTAGCGCCGGCCCTGATCAGCCACGTGATTGTGCCGTTGGGCTTGAGCTGTGGCGGCCGATGCGGAAGAATAGAACATATGTTCGATCCCATATCTCCCGGCACGACGTTGGCCGCGGTGTTCGCCGCCAACCCCCATGAGCTGAACGCCGTCCAGTGCCTGGGCGCCATCCACGACCTGGACCGGGTCTTGGCGGTGGTGGAGGCGCGGAAGGCGGAGCTGTACACCCGGTTTGTCGAGGCCCAGTCGAGGAGCCACGGGCGCAGCTCGCCGAGAAGACGGCGATCGGGCTGACCATGGCGGCACGCTCCCCACCCTCTGGCTACCGCATGCGAGCCACTTTCAGGGTGATGTCAGGGCAGGCTGCGGCAAGGTGGGCACACGTGGAACTATCTGCCCGTGGCTCATGATCACGCCGGTACGCCGGCGTTCCGCCGGCTGCTCGCCAGCGTCCTGTTGCTCGAGGTCCTCCTGGCCGGCCTGCTGGTCGCCCAGTGCTGGCCGGCGGCGACGAAGGTCGGCCAGCCGGCCGGCGCCGCCGCCACCCCGGCGGCGTTACCGATGGTGCGGCCGCTCTGGCTGTTCACCTGGACACCCGACCCGGACGCGCTGTTCGTCGTCATCGTGCTGCTGGCCGGCACGATCGGCGCCTCGATCCACGCTCTGACCTCGCTCGCCACCTTCTACGGCAACGGCACCTTCGCGGCCCGCTGGACCTGGTGGTACCTCTTCCGGGCGCCCATCGGCATGTCCATCGCGCTGATCTTCTACCTCCTGCTGCGCGGCGGGTTCCTCTCCGCGGACGCCAGCACCAAGGTCATCAACCCCTACGCGATGGCGGCCCTCGCCGGCCTGTCCGGCATGTTCTCCAAGCAGGCCACTGACAAGCTGGAAGAGGTGTTCGCGACCCTCTTCCGGACGGCGGCCGGTGGCGACCAGGAGCGCCAGGACAAGGCGACCGGGCCAGCGCTGCACGTCGACCGGGTCGACCCGGACAGCGTGCCGGTCGGGACGACCGGGGTCCGGCTCACCGTGTCCGGCAGAGGGTTCGGCCCGGCCGTGACGGCGCAGGTCGGCTCGGCGCCCCGGAGAGTCGAGCGGGTCGGCGGCACCGAGCTGCGGGTCACGCTGGACGACGGCGACACCGCCGCCCCGGGCCGGCTCCGGCTGATCGTCGGGATGGCCGACGGTCCTGGTCCCGAACGGACATCGGGGCTCGACCTCCGGGTGCGTCCCCGGATCGACACGCTAGCGGTGACGACCGACGACGACGGACGCTGGCTGGACATCTCCGGCGCCGGCTTCGACCCGGCCGCCCAGGTGACCGTCGACGGCCAGCCCCGCGAGGTACGGCGGCGTGGCGACACCATGCTCCGTGTCGCCGTCACCGACCAGGACGCGACCGAACGGCACCGCCGCCGGCTCGTGGTCAGCAACCCGTACGCCGCGGGTGGCGCCAGCGACCCGGTGACCCTGGCGACCGCCGCCGGCTGGCCCTGACGGGTCGCGGCCAGCCGGCGGCGGCCTTGTGGACCAGGGCCTGGGCGGAGCCGGTGTCAGGCTGCCGGCTTCGCTGCCGCCACGTCGCCCAGCAGCTCGGCCCGGGCGACGACGCCGATGTCGGCCTGGTCGGTGAACAGCCCGTCCAGCCCGACCCGCAGGTACGTCACCTGCTCCTCGATCGCCCGCCCGTAGTCCGTCGGCACTCCGCCGACCTGGTAGTCGGCCGGGAGGAAGGTGTTCTCGGCCCGGAACGTGTACGGGTGCACGACGAGCCTGGCCGCGTGCGCGTCGACCACGAGCGTGGTGGGCACGCCGAGGGTGCCGTCCGCCCGGCGCGGGATGACCTGCAGCTTGTCCGGGCCGATCCCCTGCGCGTAGCCCGCGATGCCCCGCAGGCCGGCCGGCGTCGCCAGGTCGGCGTACGTCGGACCGCTGCCGGCGGCCACCGTGTCGTACGGCGCACCCGACGCCGAGAGAAGCTGGACGGACGGCGTGCGCAGCCGCAGGTCCCGCAGCATCCGCAGGTTGGTCACCTCGAAGGACTGCACGAACACCGGGGCGCCCGGGTGGTTCAGCCCGTTGCGGCGCAGGATGTCGACCAGCCTGGCCTCCAGCGGCAGCCCGGCCCGCTGGAAGAACGTCGGGTGCTTGGTCTCGGGGTAGACGCCGAGCTCCCGGCCCAGCTCATGGGAGAGCCGCACCCGCAGGTCCAGCAGCTCCTGGAACGTCGGCACCTCGTACCGCCCGTTGTAGAGCGTGTTGTGCTGGCGGACCTGCGGCAGCCGCTCGACCGCGCGCAGCGTCTTCAGCTCGGCGAGGGTGAGGTCCTCGGTGAACCAGCCGGTCACCGGCACCCCGTCGAGCAGCTTGGTCGTCTTGCGGGAGGCGAGCTCCGGCCGGCTCGCCACGTCCGTCGTGCCGCCGATCTCCGGCTCGTGCCGGCAGACCAGCACGCCGTCCTTGGTGATGACGAGGTCGGGCTCCAGGTAGTCCGCGCCAAGCCGGGCGGCCAGCTCGTACGACGCCAGGGTGTGCTCGGGGCGGTAGCCCGCGGCACCGCGGTGTCCTATAACAATTGGGCTACGGCGGCCTCCTCCGCGTCCGGCCGTACCGCCCGGCGCGGCCACCGCCGCGTCGCCGAGCGCGCCGGTCAGCGGGACGGCCAGCGCCGCGGCGGCGAAGCCCGCGAGAGCATGACGTCGGGTGGGCACGAAGACCTCCTGGATGCCGGGTCGGATGTCGCCTGGGCCGGGGGGCCTGCGCGAGCAGTCGCAGTCCGGCCGCGGCAATCCCAGCGGGATCAGGTGCCTATTTGCGCAGACTAGGGGGATACGTGCGGTGTCGCCTTCGCGAACACCGTGTGGTAACAGCGTCCGAAAGCACGGAACCCAGGCGCGGCAGCCAGCGGTCGCGACGGGCTTACGAGCGGCTGGCCGCTGCCGGGCGGCGGCCTACGATCATGAGCCCGGGCGGCGCCCGTGGCCGGCACGGCTCTCCAGCTCGCTGGGAACGGCGCACAGGACGGGCAGACCTGTTCCAGTGGAGCACCCTACAGTCGCAGGCGGTGGGCTCGCCAGTATCCGCCGGATCCGTTACGGCGGAGACTGTTGCACGTTAAGTAGGGGAGGCTCTATCGTGGCGTGGATCACAGCAGTGCTGAACTGAGAGGTGCTCGATGGGCGGCGTGCTGTCCGCGACCCTTGGTAACCCGCGTCGGGTGGGGACAAGCCAAGCTCACGTCGTGAACCCGGTGAGGCTAGGTTCGCCGGGGCTGGAACGAGTGCCCAAAGCCGCCCCGCAGTCCGTACGCCAGTGAGCCAGCCGGGCACTGCTCCGCATTCAATGGAGCGGGACGTGCCGCCGCCTTGGATCTGAGCCGCTCGGGCGCTCAGCGAGCGTCCTGAGACCTATAGACGATCACATCAGCAGTCGGGGGAAGGACCAAAGGAGTCATTCCATGACATCCCCCTGATCCTCCGGTCCGCAGACCGTCACGGAGCTGGCCCACCCTCTCGGAACCCTACGCATGCCGTCGCGCACGCCTGGGGTCTGCCTTGGGGTCTGCCCTCCGCCGGTTTCGAATGCCCTGATATCAGACCAAAGCTAGCTCTGGGAGGGCCGGTAGGGCGGTGCTTCCGGGCTCCGAAGGGAGTGTTGCCGTGGTAGGTGCAACGAGTTCCTTCTCGCCGGAGCAGCGTGCGGTGCCGGGCGCGGGAGCGCTGGGCGGGCACGAACAAGGCGATGCACAAGGGCTTCGCAGACGACGGGAAGACGCCGGGGCATGCCGAACCTTCGATGCATGCACCGGCTGAGCTTACTCGGGTGCTGTGTCGGCGCGGGCCTGACCCCCCGCCCGCGCCGACACGAACGGGACGAAAGGTCAGACGCCTATCAGGTGATCCCTCGGAGCGAGAATGAGAAGTACCCACCAGAGCTACCAGGTAAGCGTGAACCTCGGCGACAGACCCAACGATGTGGCCGACATTCTGGCCTCGCTACTGACAAGCAACCTGGAAACTTATCCGGCGCGCGCGAACATCGCTCGCCAGATTTCGCGGCCGGTGGCGGTTTACAACACCTACACCGGAACGGTGGCGACAGTCGTGTTCCACGACAACCGGGCGGTTGTCTACAACAACCTCGTAGGCCGCCCGCTGCTCATCGTGAAGGGCATCGCCAACCAGATCGTGGACGTCACGAAGTTGACGACGGCGCCAGCGCTTCGCAGGATCTTGCGACGCCGGCTGGCCGTCAAGGGTCTGCTGCTACATCCGGTGACGGCGTTGCAGCTACTCGCACTCATCTCCACGTCCTGACTGCTACCACTACGCATAGGAAAGGACAACAACGTGAGTAGCCATGGCCCGGCGAAAAGTCCGGCGGGAGGCATGCGGATTCTGCAGATCGTAGTGGTTCTCGCCCTTCTGCCGATCATCGCTTTCTACCTGTACCCACGAATCTACGGGCTGACCGCCACGCCGTACCGCCTGGACAAGGCGGGAGAGTACGGCAAGCTTTACAACCCGCGGCTGTTCGAGGTGGCGAACCACGAGCAGGTGACGCTCGCGGCCTTTGACTCCCTGGACCACGTGGAGGCCCTGGTCTCCAACGTCCGGACGGTCGACGAGAAGGTGGCCAACGAGCTCAACATCCTGATCTCGGCGGTCCGCCGGGACCTGGCAGCAACGCTGACCAACGCGGGCGCGAAGGTCAACGGCCTGGTCGCGGCGCTGGACGGGCTGGGCGCGCAGATCAACGCGGCCAACGGTCCGGTCAACGGTGCCAGCAGCTCGCTCGCGGCCGACCGGGCCAAGCTCGGCGCCATCCTGAACACCGCACGGCCTATCGCCGCGAAGGTGCATGCCGCGCGGGTCGCGGCGGAAGATGTCGCCCATAACGTTTCCGGGCGCTGACGAGGGAGACCACATGTTCTTTGGACGTCCCGGCGGCCCGGCCCGGGCGGTCTTAGCGACCGTCGCGGTTGTCGTGCTCGCGCTACTCACTTTCGTCATCGTGAACCTCAACGACCGGCTGGACAAGCAGGAGCAGACCGACCAACGGACGCTCGCCGCGACCAGCGCCATCGTCAACGTGAATGACAAGCTCACCCAGCGGCTGGCGCAGCTCAACGATCTGACCCGGTCCGCACAGGCCACGGTCGCCGCAACCAAGGGGCTCGGGCCGCTGCTCATCGAGCTGCGGACCGCGATCAAGGGTGCCGCCGACCTGGTGACCAGCGACACCAGCAGCGTGCAGACTACGAATGCCCAGCTCACCACCATCCAGGGCGTGTTGAACGCGATCCGCGACAAGGTGGTGCCGCTGGTTCCCTCCGTGACCGCGTTGGGCGGCCAGGCCAAGCAGCTGCTGGCGGTCGTGCGGGGTCTCGTGTCCGACCTGCGGAGCGCCGTCGCGGCCGCAGAAAAGATCAACAGGTCGCTTCCGTTGCCGGGCTGACCCCACTCGCGACCTATGGTGCCCGAGCTCGGGCACCTGACTCATACCGGAGGTGAACATGAACAGGCGTACAGGCTCAAGTTCGAGTGGGTTCGCCGTCGCGACGGAGTGGCTCGGCCGGATCGCAGCGCTGCTCTCGGTTGTGCTTTTCGTGCTGGTGGTGCTGACCATCGGCAAGGGTCTGACCATGCAGAAGAGTGCCAAGCAGATCGTGCAGGACTTCCACACGACAAACGGTTACTTCGCCAGCCGGGCGGACCTCACCGACGTCGCCAAGGTCAAGAACCAGCTTCAGGTGCTGACCGGCGTGCTTGCGGAGCTCAACAGGTCCGCGAACGTCGACGTGACCTACCTCGCGGCGACGATCCCGGACGTCCAACGACTGCTGGCCGCTGGCCGCGGTGACGTGAACATCGCCTACCAGCTGCGCGGCGTCGCGTCGACCCTGCAGCAGTCGGCCGCAAGCATCCACAACGTCGCGGCCAACGCCCGAGGGACCGTCGCCGCCGTCGACACGGAGCTGGCCCGAGCCATCACACTTGTCGGCCAGCTCAACGCCCAGCTCGCCATCACCGAACGCAAGCTGGCGCTGCTGCCATCGATCGGGAGGTAATGCGGTGGTTACCAAGAAAGCCTGGACACTCTTCGTGGTGATCGTCGGCGGCATCCTGGTCGTGAGCCTCTGTGTCTGGAACCGGTTCGTCCCCGGTGCCAAGGACATGGCCGACCCGCTCGGCACGCCGACCAACATGGCGGAGTCGATCGTCCACTCCGCCAGCGAGTTCGACCGCATCACGGGGATACTGGTGCCCAAGCATGCCGAGCTTGGGGAACGCATGCAGATGATGAACACGATGACCAACAACCTGGACCACCTGGTGAACAGGGCCGCGTACCTGGGCCCAATGGCGATCACCGTCAACAAGTCCACCACCACGGTGCAGGGCGTGGCCAACCCGCTTCCGCAGCTCATCAGCGCTGTAACCGGGCGGGCACAGCAGGCGACCCCTGCTGTCGGCGTCCTCAGCGCGGCCGTGGCATCCGTTGTCACCCAGCTTCAGGCGGTCGGTGTCCAACTGGAAGGCATCCACGGCAACCTGTCCGCGCTCAGCCCGAAGGCGACGTCCATCGTGGCGCTTCTCAGCCAGATCCAGGCTGAGTCCCTTCGGCTGCGGCCGGTCGGTCCGCTGCTTTCCCTGCTGGCCGACGTGACCAGGGCACCCAACGGGCAACCGCTGTTCGGTCTGCTCAGCGGCGGCTGAACCGTACGGACGACTTCCGCGGAGGAGACACAATGTTTCGCATCTCCTGGGGCATTGCCCTGGTGTTCTCATTGGCAACGTTGGTGGGCATCCTGGTCGTGACACGCGACCTGAGCACCACCGACGCAGTCTTCAAGGACGGCGTCAACCAGGCGTTGAAGGTCGATACCACCTCAGCGTCGGCGGTGGAGGCAACGAAGCACCTTCCGTCGGCCGACAAGGCGATCGACCAGAGCTTCCCGCAGGTTGTCGGGGTGCTCGGCTCGCTGAGCAGCGCCCAGAACACGCTCGGCACCCTGGCCGACCAGCTCACCACGCTCGGTTCCGCGCTGGCCAGCGCGGACGCACCGCTCGCCGGCATCATCGGCTCGACCCAGCAGGCCTCAGCCTCGGCTAGCGCCGCGGCCAGGCCGGCTGCGAGCATCGTCGGCATCCTGTCTCGGGCCAACCAGAAGGTCCTGAGGCTGGGCCCGTTGCTCGACCAGACCAACGCACGGGCCGCGAACATCGAGTCCAAGCTACGGATACTGCTGCTGCTGCCTGCGCTGTAGGCAGCGCCAGCAGGAGCCGCACGTCGAGGTGGTCCGTCTCCCGGGATCCTCCGGGAGGCGGACCACCTCTGTGTTCACCTATGTGGTCACCTCTACGCCGTGTGGTCACCATTCGTTCCGCTCACGCCC
>DATILL010000009.1:0-55512 GCA_035476575.1 Mycobacteriales bacterium | reverse complement strand
GCACTCACGAGAGCAGCGTAGAGCCTCTCGCGTCACGCTTGATGTCACGAGCCTGGCCATAAAATCGTGGCCCCAGGTGAAATCCCAGTTCAGGAGGGGTGGGCCCCGTGGGACTCGAACCCACAACCCGCGGATTAAAAGTCCGCTGCTCTGCCAGTTGAGCTAGAGGCCCGGCATCCGGCATCCGCCCGCACGTGCGCCCGCACGTGGGGCACCGGTCAGGGTAGCGGTTCGCGCCCCGCCCATCTCCGCTAGGTGCTGCCCGTAGGGTCATGGATCGGCGATTTGCCCGCGCGGGCGGGCAGGCGGGTCCATGCTGGGCTGTGCATCGGGAAGGGGAGGACGGCGTGTCGGAAACACGACTGGTCACGGCCGCGACACCGAGCGGGCAGGTCGTCGTCCTGCCGGTCGTCGACCTGGACGACGACGGCCCCGGCGGTCCCGGCGGCGAGCAGCTCGTGGCCGGCGGCCTGCCGAGCCTGTCCGACGCGATGGGCGCGATTGAGGACTTCTCGGCCGGCTTCCGCAAGGCGATGGAGGCGGTGGCGCCGCGCAGGGCCACCGTCGAGTTCTCGATGAGCTTCGCGATGCGGGCCGGGAAGCTCACCGCCCTGTTCGTGGACGGCAAGGCCGAGGGCTCGGTCACGGTCACCCTCGAGTGGGGCAAGGACGAGTAGCAGGCCCGTGCGCAACTACCGCAGCCGGCACCGCGAGGGACTGATCGCGGCCACCGTCCGGGTGGTCACCCGCACGGCGAACGGCGTCCAGCACAGGTCCGGCACTGGTTTCTTCGTCGCCCCCGGCCAGGTGGTCACCTGCGCGCACGTCGTACCGCAGGTTCCCGGCGGCAGCTACGCCGTGGCGTACGACGGCACGGAACACCCCGCGGAGGTACACGTCCGGGAGCCGGCGAACGCCGAGGAGAAGGTCTACTCCTACCCCGACGTGGCACTGCTGGCCGTGCCGGTGGCCGACCACCCGTCCGTCCCGCTCGGCGGCGAGGCGCTGCCGGAGAACGGCCGCGAGCTGTTCGCCTACGGCTGCCCGCTGCTGGCCGACGGCCCGTTCTGGGACCACATGACGATGACCTCCGAGGGCGAGCGGGCCGGCAGCCCAGACCCGGCGCACCGGTTCGTCAAGACCTCGCGCGGCCAGGTGCGGGGCGGCGCCAGCGGGGCCGGCGTGATCGACGTGTCCGCCGGGCCGCTGGTCGGCATGCTCAAGGCCAGCCGCGACCCGAGGCAGGACCTCGGCGCGGTGCTGGTGCCCACCGCCACCATCGTCGCCACCCTCGCCAGGCAGGGGTACGACGTCGCGACCGCCAATGCCGCGGCGACCAGGGCCGCCGACACCGTGACGGCCGCGCGGCGCCGGCTGGGCCGGCTGCTGGACGCGGTCGCGGCCGAGCTGGAGCCGGTCGCCGAGCGGGTGGTGAGGACTACGTGGCCCTGAACACTCCCGGGCACAGCCTTGGAGTCGGTCGCCGGCTACGAGGGCCTGGTCCGCCACCTTCCCCGGGCGTTCAACGCCTACCTGCGCGGCGCACTCGGCACGCTGGCCACGGTCCTCGACCAGCTCGGCCACGACGACGAGGCCGCCGCCGTACGACGCCGCACCGACGACCTCGGGCACGCCCCATAGTCAACCTTCCCAGCATCTAACGCGCGCTCGCCCGAGCTGACCGGGCCGACTGCTACTACCCCGTAAGGTCGTCAGGTATGCGGTAGGCAGGCAGCTCGGCCGTCAGCCACTCTCGGGCAAAAGCCAGGCCGGTCTGCTCCTCCAGGAGCGCCAGCAACACTGCGTGCAACGAGTCGTCCGTGAACACGACGTCCGTGATCCAGGCCGGGTAGATTTCCCCCGGCGGGGCCGGGTGCTGAACGGTCAACGGATCAAAGTGCGCCACGATGCGGCCGTCGATAGCTTGGGTAAGCGTATAGTTCGCGTTCAAGCTCCAGTAGACGCTGAAGAAGCGACCGCGGTCTCGGGACGCCCCCTTGGCCACCTCAACACTCTTCCCAGCCCAGCCATTATTCTCGATGGCGAGGACATGCCGCTCACGAGCCAGAACCTGCAGGTAATGATACTTACCGAACTCGCCTACCGGCACCTGTTCCTGCTCGAACGTAATCGAGCCAACTGATCGTGCTGGGTCACCGCCATAAGCCGCTACCACGCCTGCTGGGTCGAGACCCTCAACCACGGCAAGGGTCCAGGCCAGGTCGTGGGCCTCATCGGCCCAGGCATAGCGCCGTACGCGCTCTAGCTTGAGCATTGACCCACCTTGACTTCTTGGCCTTGCCAGACCTGCTCAGCTATCTTGTCCGGATAGCTGATCACCACAAGGAACTGGTCACCCTCGTTGATCGACAGATTTCGATAGGACCAACTGATAGTGCCACCCTGGCAGTCCTGCTCGTCTTCATGCACTTCTTCGACGCGCGAACCCTCACCACCTTCGCGCGTTGAGGCGAAGCTGAACTCGTCACAAGAGGGCGGTCTCAAGTGATCATGGCGACACGTGCTCCGCAAGCAATTTGCTGAACATCTCAGATGGTGTCCGCCAACCGAGGGTCTCGCGGGGTCGTCCATTCAGCTCTGCGACGACCCTATCAAGGTCGGCCTGGGAATGCAAGGACAGGTCGGTACCCTTGGGGAAGTACTGCCGCAGCAGCCCGTTGGTGTTCTCGTTGCTGCCGCGTTGCCACGGCGAGTGCGGGTCACAGAAGTACACGTCGACACCGGTCGCCACGGTGAACTCGGCGTGCCGGGCCATCTCCTTACCCTGATCCCAGGTGACGGACTTACGCAGGAGCTCCGGCAGCGTCTCCATCTTCTTACCCAGCAGCAACGCGACCCGCTCGGCAGTGCGATCGTAAGGGATCCGGACGAGCATCGTGAACCGGGTGGTGCGCTCCACCAGGGTGGCGACCTGGGACTTGTTGCCCTTACCGATAATCAAGTCCCCTTCCCAAAACCCCGGGACCGCACGGTCGTCGGCTTCCTTCGGCCGCTCACTGATGTTGATCATGTCGGGGATCTTTCCCCTGGTCACCGCCGCGCGGGACCGGTCGACCCGCCGCGTACGGCCGGTACGCAACGCCAGCTTCAGCTCGGTCCGCAGCGTGCCACGGGCCTGCAGGTACAGGCACTGGTAGATCGTCTCGGCTGACACGCGCATGTCCTCATCATCCGGGTAGTCCAAGCGTAGCCGCCGGCTGACCTGCCGCGGCGACCACTTCTGTGCTAGCCCGTCGTTGACCGCATCGTGTAACCGGCGGCACGCGGCGAGCTTCCGTGGTTTCGGCCGGGTCCGCAACGCCTCGCTACGCCGCTGCGCCTCCACCGCACGGTACTTGTCACGGCCGCCGTTGTTGTTGATCTCCCGGGAGATCGCCGAGTGATGCCGTCCGAGCAGCTTCGCGATCGACCGAGCCGAGGAGTCGCGTACCAACTCCCGAGAGATCGTCTCCCGCTCCTCCAGCAGCAACGGTAGCCCCCCGCTCATTCACCCTCCCCATCCACTCGACACTCCGGTATAATCTTATCGGGTGTCGCGATGACCATTTGACGCCGCTCCCTACGGCGGACGCGCGCTGGCACAAAGGCGGGCCACGCTGCCCGACAAACGACTCGATCTGCTTCTACGGCGGCCGGCACTTCAGTGTGCTGCTCGGCTGGTCCACCCCGCCAGCCTGCGTGGGCACCTTTTCCGGTGGCTTGGCCGAAGTCATCAGGTCCATCCAGCACACCAGGTGCGATTTCTACCTGCAATCCTGCCCAGGCGACTGTTGGACGGACCGGATGCCGCCACATACCGACAATGACGCCGTCACCGCACCGACCGAGATCGAGCACATTCGCCTTGGTGGTGCTTAGACTCCAGGCGGGCTTCATGGTCCTTGGCTGTGGCGGATACCAGATCGGTGTGGGGGCGGCATTACTCGGGTGGTTTGGCTGCCGCGCCAGTCGCCTTGCGGCGACCGGCTTGCCACCGGAACTACTGTGGGCACCCGCCGCTTCACTCACCGAAGTTTCTCAAGTTTTTGGCCGAGCGCTCGGGTTGGCGGTCCGGTTCTGTCGGTGGTCTCCCTTATTCTTCTCCTATGTCGGATGTGGTCGCCTCGGTGGTCGAGCAGATCTCTGTGCTGCTCGACTCCTGTCGTGACGCCCGCTTGTGGGGAGTCTCCGACGCGGCAGTGGGTGACCTGCTGGTGCGGGTGCACCAACAGCTCGGGCAGATGACCGGAACGTTGCTGCTGCCGCTGGTGCGCGAAGCCGAGTCCCGAGGCCTGGCCCATGCGCATGACGCGCCGAACATGAAGGCCTGGCTGCGCGACGCATTGTTGGTGCGGCCTGCTGAGGCCGGGCGGCTGCTCCGCCTCGCCAAGGCGCTCGACGGCGACCTGCCGGAGACCGCGGCCGCGCTTTCGGACGGGGCGGTCAGCGTCGAGCACGCCCAGGTCATCGCGGACGCCATCCGGGCGCTGCCGGCCGAGACACCCGCAGGCACCCGGGCCGCCGCAGAGCGGGAGCTGGTCCGGCACAGCGGCACGTTCAACCCTGACGAGGTCGCGCTGCTCGGCCGCCGCGTCCTGGACGTGGTTGACCCGGACCACGGCGACGAGCTGCTCCGCCGGCAGGCCGAACGGGAGGCCGCCGAGGCTCACAGCCGCCGTGACCTGCGGATCTCCCCCGCCGGGCCGGGGCTCAAGCGGATCTCGGGGTTCCTGGACACCGAAGGCGCGGAGACGCTGCGGGTCGCGCTCGACCCGCTGGCCGCGCCGCGGCCCGCCGACCCGGAGAACGGCGTGCGGGACGATCGCACCCACGGGCAGCGGATGGCCGACGCCCTCGTCGAGCTCGGCGAGCGCGCCCTGCGGATGGGCGAGCTGCCCGACAACGGCGGGGAACGCCCCACCCTCGTCGTTACCATGCCGTATGACAAGCTAGCCGCGGCGACCGGCGTGGGGACGCTCGACAGCGGCGACATTCTGCCCGCCAGCCAGGTACGGCGTATCGCCTGCGACGCGGCCGTCATCCCCGCCGTCCTCGGCGGGGAAAGCCAGGTGCTCGACCTCGGTCGCGGCTCCCGGCACTACGTCGGCGCGGCCCGCCGGGCCATCATCCTCCGCGACCGCGGGTGTGTTTTCCCCGGCTGTGACCGGCCGTACCAGTGGTGCCACTGTCACCACTGCGTCCACTGGGCCAACGGCGGAAGAACTGACCAGAACAACGGCGTGCTCCTGTGTTCTTTTCACCACCGCGCCGTACACCACAACGGCTGGGACGTACGAATAGCCCACGACGGGTTACCAGAGTTCCTACCACCACCAACAATCGACCCCGAGCGGAAACCCATCCGCCACCACCGACACCGAAAACGAACCGCATGAAGCAGGACGACGTGGGTGGCCACCGCGTGGCGAGCACCGGCGCGACACGCCGACGGTGGCCACCAAACTCTCTCACGCCCTGCCCAGGCGCCAGTCCTGGCGGGTGGTTGTGTCCGGTCGCCCCCCCTACGGACACATCCACCTTCGGTCACTGCGGGGCTATGTTCGGCGGCGAAGCTCCGCGCCTGCGGGCGCGATGTGAGGGGGTCGCGATGTGAGGGTCGCGGTGAGCAGCAGGCGGCGGGACTGTTTCTGGTCTGGCGCCGACCCATCCTTTGGGTCAGGAAAACGTTGGTCAGGAAACATCGGGTCAGGAAACCTCGCGCAAAACCTGGGCCAGCTCCTCGGCCATTGTCTCAGTGGTGAACCGCTCCCGGACGGCCTTGGCGGCGGCGCGGCCCATCGCGGCGGCCCGGTCGGGGTCAGCGAGAAGACCCTCAACGGCGGCGGCAAAGGCGTCCACGTCCCCCGGCGGCACCAGCACCCCGGTCTCGCCGTGCCGCACGTAGTCCTCCATCCCAGGGTTGGCGGTGACCACCACCGGCCGCTCGCTGGCCATCGCCTCCAGCACCACGGACAGCCCCGAGCCGGTCGGCGTCGGCCGGAGCGCGACCGCCACCAAGCTGCTGCGGGCGTACAAGTTGCGCATCCGCCCGCCCAGTCGCCCGGTGTAGACCCGGCCGAGATCACCCGGCAGGTCGATGGGCAGCCCGGTCGCGATCTCCAGCCGGATCCCCGGTCGGCGCCGCCGCACCTCCTGCATGGCCCGCACCAGCAGGTCGTGGTCGCGATGCCGGTCCTCCCCGGCGCTGACCACCAGGTCGGGCTCCCGCGGCTCGTCCACCGGGGTGTAGAAGTCGGCGTCGATGCCGAAGGTGACGAAACGCAGCCGGGACACCGGCACCCCCCACTGCTCGGCCAGGATCGGCAGCATCGGGCGGCACTGTGCCCACACCAGCGCCGCCCGGGGCAATGCCCGCGCGGCCGCCGCCAGCACCCGATGCGTCGTCGCACGCTGGGTCAGCCAGCCGATGCCGGTCACCACCGGCGGGCGCGGGCGGCCAGCCAGCAGCGCCGCCGGCACCCCCGTGCGCTCGTCGTAGCAGAGCACCACGTCGGCGTCCCGGCTCGCCCGGCGGCGCAGGTCCACCGCCGCCTCAACGAGCTCCAGGCCGCCGCTGCGCGACCGCACCGCCCGCGCGACCCGGCCGAGGCGGCGACCATCCAGCGGCGGTCGCAGCACCACCTCGACGCCGTAGTGGGCCATCCGGTGCAGCCCGTACGGCGAGCTGTCCGGGACCTCGCCCCGGCTGTGCCGGGCGCTCCAGTCGGCGGCGTCCAGCCCGCTGGGCAGATCGACGTACGCCCGAATCGCCCCACCTAAGCCACTGGCATCGACCACCGGACGACAGTAGCCGCCTTGCCGGAATGAGGCTGATGGGCCCAATCCGTAAAGTGCACGCATGGCCGAGCCCGAGTCCGCCGTGTCGCTGCCGGCGGTACCCCTGCCGGCCCCGTCGCTGCCGGATGGGCCGCCACCGGATGGGCCGCCACCGAGCCGGGCGGCGCGGATCGTCCGCGGGGTGGCCGTGCAGCTCGGTGCGCGCGCCCTGTCGACCGTTGCCTCGGTGTTCACGGTGGCGATCACGACCCGCTACCTCGGGTTGCACAACTACGGCATCCTCACCACCGCGATCGTCTTCGTCGGCCTGTGGTCGACGCTCACCGAGCTCGGCGTCGGGTCGGTCATCGTACGGCGGGTCAGCGGCGGTGCCGGGACGCTGGACGAGCTGGTCGGCGCCAACCTGGGGCTCAGCCTGCTCTACAGCCTGCCGCTCGCCGGGCTGGCCATGGCGTCCGGGCTGGCCGTCTACCCCGGCCGGCACGACGTCCAGATGGTCGTCGCCATCGTCTCCGCCGGGCTGGCGCTGAGCACGCTGAGTAGCTGCTACCCCCCTGTCTTCGTCGCGAACGTGCGCTTCGGGCCGGTCGCGCTGGCCGACTCACTCTCCCGCCTGCTCATCCTGGCCAGCACCGTCGTTGTGGTCACGCTGAACGGCGGGCTGCGCTGGATCGGGGTGGTCCAGCTCATCCCGCCGCTGGTCACGCTGGCGGTGCTGGCGCTGGCCGCGCGCAGGTTCGGGCGGTTCCGGCCGCGCTTTGACTGGCGGGTCACCCTTCCGCTGCTGCGGGAGAGCGTCCCGATCACGCTGATGGCGTTCGTCGCGGTGCTCTACTGGCGCGCCGACGGGCTGCTGCTCTCGCTGCTCAGCAGCACCGCGCAGGTCGCGGCCTACGGCCTGGCCTACCCGATCGCGTTCACCCTCTCGGTGCTGTCCGACTTCTTCACCTCCTCCTCGCTGTCGACGATGACCGAGACCTTCGCCACCGACCGCACCGCCTTTGTCCGGCTGATCCGATCGAGCGTGCAGGCCATGTTCTACGTCGGCCTGCCGATCATCGCGTTCAGCGGCTTCCTGGCCGGGCCGATCGTCCGGCTGCTGGCCTCCGACGCCTTCGCCGGCATGGCCGCCGTTCCGCTGGCGTTGTTCTTCGTCGCCGCGGCGCTCACGTTCCTCACCTCGGTGCTGAGCCAGGCCCTGTTCGCGGCGCACGAACAGCGGTTCCTCCTCGTCGTCAACATCGTCAACCTGGCGCTGAACATCGCGCTCAACATGGTGCTCATCCCGCACCTGGGCGCGGTGGGCTCCGGGATCGCCCTCATCGCCAGCGAGCTGTCCGGGCTCGCGGTCGCCTCCTGGCGGCTGTCGCGGGTGTCGGACTACCGCACCCCCGGGGCCTTCCTGGTCCGGCTGCTGCCGGCGGCCGGGCTCGGCGTGCTCGTCCTCGTCCTCGGCCGTGGGCTGCCGGTGCTGGTGCTGATCCCGCTGACCGGGATCGTCTACGTCGTCGGCTGCGCGCTGCTCGGTCCGGTCGGTCCGTCGACCCTGCGCGCCCTGCTGGGACGCGGTGAACCTACCGCTGCAGGGAGTCGACCAGCGCCGTGAGCGCCGTGATCGTCTCCGGGTCGCGGTGCAGGCACCAGATGTTGTGGTCGGCCCGCCCCTCGCTGGTGGGCCGGTACCTGCGCAGGGTGCCCTCCAGCGTGAACCCGGTCCGGGTGGCCAGCAGGTTCGCCGCACGGTTGGTGGTGGAGATCGGCGCGACCACCCGGTCGACCGCCTCCGGGCAGGTTAGGGCGAACCGGGAGACAGCCGCGGCGGCCAGCGTCGCGGCTCCCCGCACCCTGGACCGCTGGTCCATCCACATCGAGATCTCGCCGGTGTTCGTGCCCCGGTCGACCGCATCGATTCCGCACTGGCCACGCAAGGCGCCGTTCACGATGACGGCGAACGGCATCGCCTGGCCGACGCGGGCACTCGCCCGGATCCCGGAGCAGTACGCCACCCACTCGAGGGGCGACTGCGCCTGCTCCCACGGTCGGCCCGAGACGGGCCACCACGGCTCCAGCCACTCCCGGTTGTACAGCCTCGCCTCCTGCCACGCGTCGGCGTCCTCGAACTGGGGCGCCCGCAGCAGCAGCTCCTGACCGTCGAGGCCGAACGGGCCGAGCGTCGCCTGCCAGCTCCGCGCGGGAGTCCGCACCCGCTGCACCCGGCGGCGGACCTGCCGCACCACCAGCCGCGCCCGCAGCCTGCCCACCTCAGGCGACGGACCCCCGACGCGGGCCACTAGACCGCCACATCCGGGTACCCCGGGCCGACCTGGTAGCCGGCATGCCAGACGGTGCGCATCGAACCGGCCGGGGCGCGGTACTCGGTGTAGCAGCCCTGCTTGATGAACATCGGGGCGGCCCCACCCGTCGCGGTGCGGTAGAGCGTCCGACCCTGCGTCGTGGTGAGGACCTGCCTGCCGCCGTACCAGAACGCCGCGCTGCCGGCCGTCGGCCGCTCAGACCATTGGACGCCAAGCACCATCCGTTGCCACCTCCCCGTGACCACCGGCGTCTGCCACAGCAGCGTCCACATCATGCGGCCGGTGGGGTCGATCAACCCGCTGTAGGAGGAAGCGTTCCACAGACGTAGGTAGGGGCCCTGGATGTTCACCTGGAAAACCGGCGCGAACCGGCTGCCGTCCTGGCAGACCCACTGGGCGAGGACCCCGTTGTGCCCGGCCGTCAGGTAGTAGTCCTCCGCGAGAAGGAAGGCGAACCCGTAGTAGCGGCTGGTCCCGGACACGTTCTCCGGCTCGTCGTAGACCTCGACCCGCTGCTGGCCCGGCGGCAGCCGGAACCGGCACGAGTAGGGGCCGCGGAAGGTCCGGTCCGACACAACATCGATCGAGCCGGCGCTCCAGATCTGCTTGCCGCCGCGCCATTGCGAGGTGTCGCCGGTGCGGTAGTCGTACGCCAGGGCGCGCGGGGCAGCCGGTCGGGACGGGTGCGGCTCGCCGGACGGCGACGGCCGGTCGGAGGGCGGCGGCGTGCGGGTCGGCGATGGCGTGCTGGAGGGCATCGGCTTGGCCGTGGTCACCGGCTCGGTCCACGGGGGAGCCGCGGCCGGCGGTGCCCCAGAGAACGACGGCGGGCCCGAAGGGATCGCCGGGTCGCCAGGCTGGAGGTGCGGCCTCGGCGGGTCCTGCGACCGGTACGCGGACACGGCGCCCAGCACCGGCACGCCGGCCGCCGCGACGGCGAGCAGGCCGAGCGCGGATCGTCGATCGAGGGGCTTCCGCCAGGTCCGGTCGGCCACGCGGGACCTCCGCCGCAGTGATCATGGGCCACAATGGGCAACGCTATGCTACCGGTGCCCCATAAGGCGTTGTCGAGCGGGCATGAGATGATCTGCCGGCTTTGAAAGGGGTTGCCGTGTCGGCTGGCCGTGAACCATCCGGCGAGGGTTTGTCCGGGGGGTCGCCATCGGCGGGGTCGCCGAACGGGCTCAGCGTCGCGATCGTGAGCTACCGGCGGGCGGACCTGCTGACCGCCTGCCTGGCCGGCGTACACCAGCATCTCGCCGGCCACCGGGTCCTCGTCTGGGACAACCGTTCCGAGACCAGCACGCACATCCGCGCCGTCGCCGAGCAGGCGCCCTGGGCGGAGTTCTCCTTCGCGGCGACCAACGTCGGCTTCGCCGCGGCGGTCAACGCACTGGCCGAGCAGGCCGGAGACGACGACCTGCTGCTGCTCAACCCCGATGCCGAGCTGCTCGGCCCGCTGCCTCGCGCCCGGTCGGCGATCAGTGCGCCAGGGGTCGCTGCCGCGGCCCCGACACTGGCGCCCGATCCGCCCGATCCGCGCCAGGACGCCGGCCGGGACACGGCTCGCGACGCACCCTGGGACGTCGCCCACCGGCCGCTGACCGCGGTGCGGGCGATCGTCGCGTACAGCGGGTACGCGGGCCGGCTGCGCCGTACCCCCGTGTCCGGGCTCTACCCGGCACCGCCGGACGAGGTCACCGGCTACCTGACCGGGGCGTGCCTGCTCCTGTCCCGAGCGGCCTGGCGCGATGTCGGACCGTTCGACGAGGAGTTCTTCCTGTACGGCGAGGAGGCCGACTGGCAGCGCCGGGCCAAGGCCCGCGGCTGGCGGCTCCGGCTCGTCGACGAGCCGCAGGTCCGGCACCGCGGGCAGGGCACGACCGGCGGCGACCCGGCCGCCGCCGGCCGGGCCGCCGACCTGCTGCGCGCCAACCTCGCCCGCCAGCTCCTGCTGTCCGGGGGACGGCGGCACGCCGACGGGTTCCTGCTCGGTGCCACCGTGCTGGACCGGGTCCAGCGCTCGAAGCGGTCCGCCGGCCGCGCCCGGCTGGCCAGCATCGGCAACACGGCCAACGAGGTCGCGGCCGGCGCGGCCACCGCAGCCGAGCGGCCGGCGGTCCTGATCACCACCAACACCCTGGGCTACGGCGGCGCCGAGCGGCAGCGGGTGGTGCTCGCCAACGCCCTCGCCGCCCGCGGCCACCCGGTGTCGCTGGTCTGCCTGCAGGCCCTCGGCCCGCTGCAGCGCCAGCTCGATCCGGTGGTCCGGCTGGTCCGCCAGCCGTGGTGGCTGCCCCTGGTCGACGGCGACGGCCGGCCCGCCGTACTGGTCAGCGGGACCACGAACACCGAGGTGGGCTTCGGCACGCTCTGGCGACGCTCCGGCCCGGGCCGGGACCGCCGCTGGCTGGTCGCGTCACACACCCCGCCGCGGCCTGACGTGCCCACCTACTCCAGTGCCGTCGCGGCGGCCATCCGGCGCAGCGATGGCGTGATCGCCCTGGCCGCCCGGCACTGGGACGAGCTCACCCGCCACCAGTCGCTGCACGACACGCACTACCTGGCGCCCAACGGGATCGCCCCGGTACGGCGGATGTTCGGCTGGCGGCCGGACGAGCCGGTGCGGCTTGGCTTCCTCGGCCGGCTCGTCGCCAAGAAGAACCCGCAGCTTCTGATCGCCGCGCTGGCCGGACTGCGCGACCTGCCGTGGACGCTGGACATCTTCGGCGACGGGCCAGACCGGCAGCGGCTTGCCGCGACCACACCGGCCGAACTGCGGGAACGGGTGCGCTGGCGGGGCTGGGCGGCCGGTCCCGACGAGGCCCTGGCCAAGGTCGACGTGCTCTGCCTGCCGAGCTCTGCCGAAGCCCTGCCGATGGTCCTGCTGGAGGCGATGACCCGCTGCGTCCCGGTCATGGCCTCGGCGGTCTGCGCCGTACCGGACGTGCTCGACGGCGGCCGGGCCGGCATCCTGGTCGAGCCGACCAGCGAGGCCGCCTGGCGCGCGGCCCTGGCCGGCGTCCTCGCCGACCCGGCGCGGCTGGAGCCGCTCGCCCGGGCCGGCTGGGAGCGGGTGAACGCCGCCTACACGACCGAGATCATGGTCGACGCCTACGACACCGCGTTCCGGGCCGCGTTGGGCACCACGTCGGCGCGGTCCGGGTGAGGGTGCGGTCCGGGTGAGAGTCCTGTGGCTGTCACCGTGGCTGCGCCCGCTGTCGCGGGTGCACGTCGAGGCGTTGCGGGCGCGCGGCGCGCAGGCGCTGCTGGTCACGTCGGACCGGCATCCCGAGTCCGGACCCCGCCGCGAGTACGAGCTGCTGCTGGAGCCCCGGCCGAAGAGCCCGGGGACCTGGCCGGCGTTCGCACGGACGCTGCGGGCCGCCCGCGCCTTCCGGCCCGACGTGGTGGTCGTCGAGCTGGTGTGGGATCCGCGCTGGCTGGCCTTTGCCGCGCTGGCACCGGTGGTCCACCTGATCCACGACGACCGTCCGCACGACGCGACCGAGGAACGGCCGGGCTGGCAGCGCCGGTTGTTCGAGCGGTGGAGCCGGCAGGCCGCACGGTTGGTTGTCTTCAGCGACCACGTCCGCGACTCGATGGCGGCGGTGACCGGGCGGCCGCTGACCGTCGTGCCGCTGACCAGCGATCTTGCCGACCGGGACGCGCCCGCGCCGGTGCCGGCCGGGCAGCGGCACGACATGGTGCTCGTGGGCCGGCTCGGCCCGTACAAGAACCTGCCGGTCGTGCTGTCCGCGTGGCAGCGGCACGTCAGCGGTCCGGGTTGGCGTGGCGACCGGCTCGTCCTGTACGGCGACGGCGCCGCGCCGGGGCCGCTGCCCGACCAGGTGCGGTGGGACCGGCGCCCGTTCAGCTATCACGAGGCGGTGCCTGCGATCGCCGCCGCCAAGGCGTCGATCGTCCACTACCGGCGCGCGTCGCAGAGCGGCGTACAGGTCCTGTCCATGCAGCTCGGGGTGACCCCGATCGTCTCCCCCGAAGGCGCCCTGCCGCAGTTCCAGCCGCCGGACGAGAAGCCGGTCGGGGTCGAGGACGTCGGCGGTCTCGCCGCCGCGTTCGACGCGCTCGCCGACCCCGGTACGGCGGCCGCGCGGGGGGCGGTCGCCGCCCGGCACTACCAGCAGCACTACGCCGCGCGGCATGCCGCGGAGCGGCTCATCGCCGTCTTCGCCGAGGTCGCCGGCTGAGGTCGGCCAGCTCCTGCCAGATCGCGAGCAGGCGGCCCGCCCAGATGTCCGCGGCGAAGTCCCTAGCCGTCCTGCCCGCCTGCTCGCCCAGCCCGCGGACCAGGTCGCTGTCCTCGGTCAGCCGCTGGAGCGCGGCCGTCATCGCGGCCCGGTCGCCGGGCGGCACGAGGAGGCCGTTCTCGCCGTCGCGGATCAGGTCGGCGATCGCGCCCACCGGGGTGACGACCGGCGCCAGCCCCCAGGCCATCGACTCCAGCAACGCCATCGGCAGCCCCTCCTCGTAGCTGGGCAGCGCGAAGACATCACCCTCGGCCAACAGCGCGTCGCGTTCGGCCGGGTCCAGCCAGGTGCGGACCGAGATCACCGAGTCGAGGCCGGCGTCCAGGACCGCCTGCCGGACCTGGTCGACGGCGCCGTCGCCAGCCATCACGACCCGTACCCGGCTCGCGGCCGGCTCGGGCAGCGCCTCGACCGAGGCGATGAGGTCGAAGGCGCCCTTCCGCTCGCCGAACCGGCCGAGGAACACCACGACCGTCCGGCCCGGGTCGGAACTCCGGCGAACCCGGGGGCCGGTCGGCACCTGGACCGGGTTGGGTAGCAGGACAAGCCGGCCCGGCTCGAGCCGCAGCCGCTGCTGGTACGCCGCCTCCTGCGGCGCGCCGAGCACGAGCACCCGGTCGGCTCGGAGGACGCGCCGGACCAAGCGCTGCCACACTGTCGGCAGCCGATCATACCACTGCACGAAGCTCGAACCGTGCGCGTGCACGACGGTGGCGACACCGAAGACCCGGGCGCACAGGAGGAACGTGCCCTTGCGCAGCACGCTGCCCCCGAAGGACAGCTGCACATGCAGCACGTCGGCCCAGCCACCCGCCATCGCCCACACCGTGGGGATGATCGCTCGCGCGAACGTGGCCAGCCGCACCAGCAGCGAGCCGTCGCGGAAGCTGACAACCAGGCGAATTTCGGCCCGGTCGGCGAGCTCGTCTAGAGTCAGCCGGGTGACCGTGGATATCCCGCCGCGACCATCCGCTGCTGGCCCTACCAGCAGGATTCGTGGCCGTGCCGCGTCCATAAGCGCTCCCACGGGTCTCTTGGCACGTGCTCACCCTCAACCCCAGCCGAGGACGGGTGCGCCATGACAGCTAACAGCCCTATAGAGTGGCACAGATCGCCCGATCGGCTCGATCAGGCAGGCAAGGCAGCAACAGGATGAACGTCGCGGAGCTGGGTCAGGTCCTGCTGCGGCGGTGGTGGGCCACTGTCGTGATCCTGATCGTCGCGGCCGGCGCAGCGGCGGGCGTCGCGACCACCATCCAGCCGGTCTTACAGAGCCAGGCCGTCGTGGTGCTGGTGCCGCCCGCCCGCGCCGCCGATCCCGGTCTTGCCAACCCCTTCCTGAACCTCAACTACAGTGTCGCGCAGCTCGCCGGCGTGGTCTCCGCCATGCTGAGCTCCGACGCCACCGAGAGCACGCTGAGCCTGGTCGGTGCGACCGGGACGTACACCGTCAGCAACCTGACCTCGGACAACCCTGCATTCGCCCAGCTCGGTGTGCAGCTCACCATCGTGGCCAGCAGCACGGATCCCGAGATGGCCCGGTTCACCGCTCGGCAGGTCGTCGAGCAGGCGCGGGTCGCGCTCCAGGTGTTGCAGGAGCAGCAGTCGATTGCCGCCGACGATCGGGTCAACCTCGCCGAGCTGTCCGCGCCCGGGCTCGGCGTCGCCAGCGGCAACGGCCGCATCAGGGCGGCCGGGGCGGTAGCTGTCGTCGTCGCCGCCGTCCTGCTGATCATGTTGTTGGTCATCGACACGCTGGTCGCGGCACGTCGACGGCGTCGCGCCGCGAAGCGAGCCGCCCGGCGCGATGACGCCCAACCCGACGGCGCCCAACCCGACGGCGCCAGCGCTCCCGATGCTGAGGCTGGCACCGAGCCGAGCGCCGGTGCCGGGCCGGTCACCGAGCCCGCCGCAGCTACCGAGCCGGCCACAGCGGGCTCCCGGCGGTCCGCCGGCCGACAGCAGTGACCGACGGTCGCGCGGCGGCGGGTGCTGGCCCGGCGCGCGACCCGTTCGACACGGCGACCGTGCTGCTGGCCGTGACCGCCGTTGCGCTGCTCGGGTTCCGCCAACAGTTCAAGGTCCCGTACACCGGGCTCGGGCTCAGCCCCGCGCAGTTGCTGGTCCTGGCCGCCGGGGTGCTGTGGGTCGTCACCCGGCTGGTCGGCCAGCCGGGCCGGCTCGGGGTCCGGGCGCTGCGGATTGCCATCGGCTTCGTCGTCCTCTCCGCCCTGCTGTCGTACGCGGTGGCGATGCTCGCCGTGCTCCCTACGGAGAAGTACGCCGACTCACAGCAGGCGCTGGTGTCCGTGCTGACACTCTCGGCGTTCTCGATGTTCGTGCTGGAGGCGCTGCGCAGCCGGCAGCAGATCGAGCTGGTGCTGCGCTGCCTGCTGATCGCCGGCGCGTTGAGCGCGCTGTTCGCGCTCGTGCAGTCGACCGTCCACCTGGATCTGGCCGCCTCCTTCCGCCCGCCCGGGCTGAAGGGCACCGCCACCCTGGCGGAGTCGTTCCGCGCCGGCCTGGTCCGGGCGCGCGGGACGGCGCAGCATCCGCTGGAGTTCGGCGCGGTGACGTCGGCGCTGATCCCGCTGGGGCTCGGGGTGACGTTCGCGGCTCGGCGGCGCGGCCGGGCGGCCTGGCCGTGGGGGGCGATCACCCTGGTCATCGCGGCCGGCGCGGTCGTCTCGCTGTCCCGCAGCGCCGTGATCGGCGTCGCGTGCGCGGTGGCCGTGATGGCGTCCCGCTGGTCGGTTCGCCGGCTCATGGGCCTGCTGGCGGGAGTCGGCGCGCTGGTGGCGGCCGCCGTGCTGGGTGGTTCGAAGACGGCCAGCGCGCTGGGCAGCCTGTTCACCAGCGGGTCGCACGACTACTCCCTGGAGTCGCGCGCGGCCGGGCGCAGCTATGCCTTCCGGGTGCTCTTCGACCACCTGTGGCTCGGCCAGGGCCTCGGCACGTACGACATCCCGCGGCAGCCGATCCTGGACAACCAGTACCTCGACCAGGTGATCGAGAGCGGGATCGTCGGGCTGCTCGCCATGGTCGCCGTGCTGGTCGTGGCGGTGCGGTACGCGGTGCGCTCGGTGTCGCGGCAGCGAGACCCGGTCGCCGCCGAGCTCGCGTCGGGCGTCGCGGGAGCGATCGTCACCATCATCACGACCGATGCCGTCCTGGACTCGGCGGCGTTCGTCCAGATCTCTACGATCGGCGCGCTGCTGGTCGGCCTGTCCGGGGCGCTGTGGTGCCTGAGCCAGGACGGCGGCGCGACGGCCGCTGGTCGTACGACGGTTGGGGTGACCGCCGAGCCGGGCTGATCACCCGGGCATGGTCAAAGCCTGGGTCAATGAGCCCTGGGGTCAATGAGCCTGGGGCGGGACCGGCCGTGGCTCGGCCTCGGCCAGCACCCAGCGGCCGCCGCCGGCCTCGACCTCCGGCAGCGCCCGGCGCACCTCGTCGAGCAGGTCAGGGACGAACAGCAGTACGGCGTCCGGGCGCGCGGCGCACAGCTCGGCCGGGCTGATGATCGGGATGTCCACGCCGGGGATGAGCCGTCCCCACTTCGCGGCGGACCCGTCCGCGACGGCCCGCAGCAGGTCCGGCATGATGCCCGCCGCGACGAGCAGCGGCACCGCCCGCGACGCAGCGCCGTAGCCCAGCACCCGTCGCCCGCCCCGCCGCTGGTCGCAGAGCCAGCCGCGCAGCCGCGCAGCCGCGGCGCTGGCGATCCCCTGCAGCCCGGCGGCGAGCTCCGGCCCGAGCACGCCGCGAGCATCGTCGGCAGCCAGCAGCTCCCGCACGCTCGGGCCGGCGGTCCCGCCGCGCCGGGCCGCGAGCAGCACCGTGCCGCCGTACAGCGGGAACGTCCACGCCGACTCGGCGACCAGCCCATGCCCGGCGAGCATGCCGGTCAGCGCCCGGGTGGAGTAGTAGGCCATGTGACCGTGCCGCAGGGCGTTCCACTGGCCCTGCTCGACGATGGTCGTCAGCGGGTGGTACTGCACCAGCAGCACCCCGCCGGGCGCCAGCCGCTCCGTCCGCGCGCGGACGGCGGCCCGCTGGTCGGCCTCGTGCATCAGCCCGAACACGTCCACGACGACGTCGGCGTACCCGGCCTGCCCGGTGACGTCGACGCAGCCGCGGCCGACCAGCAGCGACCGCCAGCTTCCGCCGTGCGGGCTGTCGTACTCCGCCACCCGCGGTGCCGCGGCCAGCAGGCCGGCGCGGGCAACGGCGTCAACCGCCGCGTGCGCCTGCTCGACCAGCGCCCGCGGCTCCAGCCCCCGTGGCTCGTCCGCCTCGGTCGGGTCGTGCGCCAACTGGGCCAGGCCGCACCGCCCGCACACGACCATGCTCAGTGGGTACGACGCCACCGGCTCGCCCGCGCCGGCCCGGGGGAACACGTCGGACGGCGGCTGGGCGCCGAGGTCCAGCACCGTCGTACACGCGGTGGATCCGCACCATCGGCAGGCAAAAACGTCGTCATGCACCGTGCCATCCTGGCAGCGGCCAGGCTGCCCCTATCCTGCACGGGTCCCGCTCACGGCAGCACGGCACCGCCGCGGCACGGCAGGGAGAACATGGACAGCGACATCGCTCTTGGCCAGGTCGCGGCGGCACCGGACCTGACCCGGTCGCGGGCGCTGCGCGCCAGGCTGGCCGAGCTGGTCCCAGGCGGGGCGCACACCTACGCCAAGGGCGACGACCAGTACCCCGAGCACCTCGCCCCCCTGCTGGTCCGGGGCCTCGGCGCGCATGTCTGGGACGTCGACGGGCGGGAGTACATCGAGTACGGCATGGGCCTGCGCGCGGTGACCCTCGGGCACGCCCACCCCGCCGTCCTGGACGCGGTGCGCGCGCAGCTCCCGCTGGGCGCCAACTTCGCCCGGCCCACCGAGCTGGAGCTGCGGGCCGCGGAGGACTTCCTCGGCCTCATCAGCACGGCCGACATGGTCAAGTTCACCAAGAACGGCTCCGACGCCACCACCGCCGCGGTCCGGCTGGCCCGCGCCGCGACCGGCCGCGACCTCGTCGCGATCTGCGCGGACCAGCCGTTCTTCTCCACCGACGACTGGTTCATCGGCACCACCGCGATGAACGCCGGCGTGCCGCAGGCAGTCCGGGACCTCACCGTGAGCTTCCGCTACAACGACCTCGGCTCGGTGCGCGCCCTCCTGGACAGCCGGCCCGGGCAGGTGGCCTGCCTGATCCTGGAGCCGGTGTCGGTGGCCTGCGAGCCCGCGCCGGGCTTCCTCGAGGGGCTGCGCGCCCTGTGCTCCGCGCACGGCGTCGTACTGGTCTTCGACGAGATGATCACCGGGTTCCGGTACCACACGCGGGGCGCCCAGGCGATGCTCGGCGTCCGGCCGGACCTGTCGGCGTTCGGCAAGGCGCTGGGGAACGGGTTCGCCATCTCGGCGCTGTGCGGGCGGCGCGAGCTGATGGAGCTCGGCGGCTTCCCCCCCGCGGGCCGGCGCCGGGTCTTCCTGCTGTCGACGACGCATGGCGCGGAGGGCCACGCGCTAGCCGCGGCTCGCGCCGTCCTGCACGCCTACCAGGGCGAGGACGTCGTCGGCACCTTGCACCGCCAGGGGGAGCGGCTGGTGCGCGGGGTCCAGGCCGAGATCGACACCCGCGACCTGGGCCGGTTCGTAACGCTGGCCGGCCGCCCCTGCAACGTCGTCTACGGCACCCGGGACGCCGCCGGCACGCCGTCACAAGCGATGCGCACCCTGTTCCTGCAGGAGCTGCTGCTGCGCGGCGTGCTCGCACCGTCCTTTGTGATCAGCGCGGCACACAGCGACGACGACGTGGACCGGACCGTCGAGGCGGTCGCTGGCGCGCTGGACGTCTACGCGCGGGCGCTGGTCGACGGCGTCGAGCGCCACCTGCACAGCCGCGCGGTGAAGCCGACCTTCCGGGCCTTGACGTGAGCGGCCTGCGGGTCACCGCCGGCCCGATCGAGGGGGTCGTGCTGTTCACCCCGACGCCGTTCACCGACGAGCGGGGCTTCTTCAGCCGCACCTTCGACGCCACGGTGGCCGGCACGGCGGGGATCGACCCGGCGTCGTTCGTCCAGGACAGCCAGTCGCGGTCGCACCGCGGGGTGGTCCGCGCGCTGCACCTGCGCGGCGGGCGCGGGGAAGCCAAGCTGGTGCGCTGCTCGTACGGGCGCGTCTTCGACGTGGTGGTGGACCTGCGCCCCGGCTCGCCGACGTTCCTCCGCCAGGCGTGCTTCGAGCTGGACGACCGCTCGCACCGCAGCGTCTTCATCCCGGCCGGCTGCGCACATGGCTGGCAGGCGCTGTCCGAGCCCGCCGACGTCTGCTACCGGATTGATCGCGAGCACGATCCGGCGGAGGACCTGACCATCGCCTACGACGACCCGGAGCTGGCGATCCGCTGGCCCGAGCCGGTGACTGTGGTCAGCGCCCGGGACCGGTCCGCCCCCCGGCTGCGCGCCGTGCTGCCCCTGCTGGGCGCCTGAGCCCACCACCCTCGTCGTGCTCCCCGAACGACCGAAGATCCCTGAAGATCCTTGGCGAGATCACGGTAGTTTCCGCCGGACGGGATGCTGCGGAGGCGGGTGACGGTGTCAGCTTGGATCCGCGGGACATCAACGTTTAAGAGGACTTCGTTCGAGCCTTCACGCATCAGTCGCTGGTACGCAGACTCAGGTTCGCATAGCTCTTCGGCTCACAGGCTGGTCAGGTAACGACCGGCTCGCAGGTGCCTCAGGTCGAAAATCGCTTGGGCGGCAGTAACGGTACGTTTTCATCAAGAAAAAGTTTGGGCGTAGCCGATCGACCGTTGACACAAATTCCCTATATAGCGAGCTGCGCGGGTCGTTGATGACCCTAGTGTGGTTCCGAACCTGCGAGAATGCTTGGCACGGGGGTCCGCCGACAACTATCTCCGCACCGGCACCTTCAGCGAACCGTCAATGCTGCTACCCAAGGCAGACTGCAGGCTGTCGAGCCAGCGCAGCCGCGTGAACCTGGCCTGGTAGACCTCTGCCGTAAGCCCGTACGCACGGTAGGCGTCATACAGCTCCCGCGCCCCCCGCTCGATCGTCCATTGCGGACGGAACTCGGGCACCCGCGCGGTGATCCGGCTGAAGTCGACCCGGTACGACCGCGGGTCGCTGCCCGCCTCGCGCAGGTACACCGGCTCGAAGTCGGCGTCGGCCAGGTCGTGCAGGTCGTCCTCGACCCGGACCTTGCTCTCGGCGTACGGCGTGACCGGCCCGCGGGATTCCCGCGGGGTCCGGTAGGCCAGCCCTGCCACCGGGCAGTTGGATCCGTGACTTTCAGCCATTATCAACGGCTATGGGCCAGGTGTCGCCGGTAACCGGGCTGTCGAGCCAGATGCGTTGGTGGGTGGTGGTGACGGTGACGCCGAACCGTGGCCAGTCGGGCTTGCCGGCGTGCTGCCATTGGTGGTGGGCGTGTTCGAGGAGCTTCCACAGGGGTACGGCGCCGGCCTCGGTGACCCGGTGTGTGCCGTCGGGGGCGGTGTGGTCGGGGGTGTGGCACCAGGAGCCGTCGGGGGCGTTCAGGTGGGTGGTGGTGCCGTCGTCGTGGACGGTGACGTGTTGGGTGGTGCCGGGTGGCAGGTGGAGCTGGGTGAAGAAGGCGAACACCGGCTCGTCGAGCACGGCGGGGCCGAGCGGGGTGGCGCGTTCGGCGGCGTCGTTGCGAGGTTGGCGTGGGCGGGGGATGTCGGGCAGGTCGAGGGTGTGGCGGATGGGCATGAACCCGGCCCAGGTGGTGAGGAACCGGCCCTCGGCGTGGTCGCCGACCCGGTGGAGCCGGGCGATGTTGCCGGCGTACAGGCAGCCCTGGAGGTCGGCCAGGATGATCGCACCGGGGCGGGTCTGCTCGACCCAGGCAGGTGGGATGGCGGGGACCGCGCAGGTGGCGATGATCCGGTCGTAGGGGGCGTGTTCGGCGAGCCCGAGCGTTCCGTCGCGGGTGGCGAGGGTGGGCCGGCAGCCGGCCGCGGCCAGCCGGTCCCGGGCGGCGGCGACGAGGTCGGGGCGCAGGTCGACGGAGTAGACGTTGCGCTCGCCGAGGCGCTGGGCGAGCAGGGCGGCGTTGTAGCCGGTCCCGGTGCCGACCTCCAGCACCCGGTGCCCGTCGTGCAGGTCGAGCTCGTCGAGCATCCGGACCATCAGGCTCGGCTGGGTGCTGGAGGATACCGGCACCTGCTGGACCCCGGCGCCGGTGCGGACCTCGGCCAGCGCGGTCAGCAGGGTGCGGTCGGAGTACACCGTGTCCCAGTAGGCCGGGTCGCTGTCCTGGACCGTCCGCCACGTGCCGTCATCGTTGCGCTGGTGGTAGGCGGGCACCAGGGGTGTGCCGGGGCACCGCCGCCACCGCCGCGTGCCAGGCCGGGTCGGCGTGCCCGCGTGCCTTGGCGACCTGGTCGGCGAGGCGGCGGGCCAGCCCGGACCAGTCGGGGGTCACCGCCGGTCTCCCCGGGCGAGCACGTCCACGATGGCATCGGTGATCGGCAGGCCGGTCTGCCCCTCCAGCCAGCCGTACTGGCCGCCGGCGTTGCACTCCAGGAACACCCACTGGCCGGCGGGCGTGACCACGAAGTCGAACGCGCCGTAGGTCAGGCCGAACGCGGCCATGAACCGCCGCACACCCTCGGCGAGCGCGGGTGGCGGGGTGATGACGGTATAGCTCAGCGCGCCGTAGTCGGAGCGCCAGTCGACCCGGGCGGCGTCGTTGCCGGCGTGGATCCCGACTGCGAAGGCCCGCCCAGCCACCATCACCACGCGCGCCTCGTACGCCTTGTCGACGAACTGCTGACCAGGTGAGCCGTGGCCCGTACCCCGTCCAGGTCGGCCAGGTCCGCCTCCGTCATCAGGTGGGTGTGCGCCACCTGCCAGGCGCCGTCATCGACCCGGACGGTGGCGCCCAGCAGCTTGACCACCACCGGCCCCGGTGCGCTGGCGGCGAACCGCGCCACCGCTGCCGGGTCGTTGGTGACCAGCGTGGGGGGCACGGCCAGCCCGCAGCGGGCGGCCACCACAAGCTGACGCGGCTTGTACGCGGCGTCGGCCTCGTGACCCGGGTGGTTCATCCACAACGCCTCCAGCGACGCCAGCACCCCGCCCAACCCGTACCGCGCCTCACCGACCACGTGCACCCGCTCAGCCGGCGACAAGACGTCCGGCACCCTGAACGCGGTCGGCCGCCGGTACCACACCGACCACGCCCGGCCAGCCCCTCCACCACCCGGTCCACCGTCGGATCAAGATCATCCGACAACACCAGCACCGTCACCGCAGGTAGTCCATCGTCCACTCCTCCTGCGGCGCCTCCTCACCGTCCTGAGACCCGGTGGTCGTCTTGTCCCAGCCCACCAGCCGGCGGACCAACGGCTCACCGCTGCCGTCGTCAGCGACCGCGACCTGCCGCACCGGGCAGTACCGGTACGCCGGCAACCCCATATCCCCCAGATAGCAGGCATGCCGGAACAACCGCAGCCCAAACGGCCGCACCCCCACCGGCGCCGAAGCGGCCACGACCCCACCCACCCCCGCCGGGCGCGGCGCCCCCAACGCGAACCGGGAACCAGCCGGCACCAGCTCCGCAGTCTCGCCCTGCCCCATCCGCGCCGCCGCCGTTGCTGCCATGTGAGGTTCCCTTCGTCCGGGCGGTCTCAGTCAATGGGTGCAACCGCCGTCCTTATCAGAGAGTTGGACATCGCGACCTCCTCAGGATAAGCAGTCCACAGGGCTATCGAACCCCTCGAATCGGATGGCGAGGCATGACATGGGTGTCACCGGTCAGGCCGGTCAGGGTGTCCAGCGCAGGTCGTCGTCCAGCTGGCCCTGCCGCTGCAGGCTGTCGAGCCAGCGCAGCCGCGTGAACCTGGCCTGGTAGACCTCTGCCGTGAGCCCGTACGCACGGTAGGCGTCGTACAGCTCCCGCGCCCCCCGCTCGATCGTCCATTGCGGACGGAACTCGGGCACCCGCGCGGTGATCCGGCTGAAGTCGACCCGGTACGACCGCGGGTCGCTGCCCGCCTCGCCGGTGATCCGCACCGCCGAGCCCGGCACCACCGAGGTGACGATGTCGGCGATGTCGCTGACCCGCAGGTTCGCCGCAGCCGATCCGACGTTGAACGCCGTGTCGTGGACGGCGTCCCGCGGCGCCTCCAAGCAGGCCAGGAACGCCGCCGCGATGTCGCGGCAGTGCACCAGCGGCCGCCACGGGGTGCCGTCGGAGAGCACCAGCACGGTGCCGGTGAGGAACGCCGTCGCCACCAGGTCGTTCAGCACGATGTCGCCGCGCAGCCGGGGCGAGAAGCCGAACGCCGTCGCGTTGCGCAGGTACACCGGCTCGAAGTCGGCGTCGGCCAGGTCATGCAGGTCGTCCTCGACCCGGACCTTGCTCTCGGCGTACGGCGTGACCGGCGCGAGCGGGGCCGTCTCGTCCACCAGGCTGCCACCGCCGGAGGCGCCGTAGACGCTGCACGTCGAGGCGTAGAGGAACCGCCGGACGCCGGCCTCGCGCGCCAGCCGGGCCAGCCGCACGCTCGCAAGGTGGTTGATGTCGTAGGTGACCTGCGGCTTGAGGTTGCCCAGCGGGTCGTTGGACAGCGCGGCCAGATGCGCCACCGCGTCGTAACCCCGCAGGTCGGCCAGCTCCACATCGCGCAGGTCGACCCGGCGGGTCGGGGGCTCCGACGGTAGCGGCCCGAGCACGCAGCCCGCGAACAGGCCGCTGTCGAGCCCGGACACCTCGTGCCCGGCC
Organism: Mycobacteriales bacterium; assembly: GCA_035476575.1. Lineage (GTDB taxonomy): Bacteria > Actinomycetota > Actinomycetes > Mycobacteriales > JACQDL01 > DATILL01. The sequence continues at coordinate 31,359 of DATILL010000009.1, read as the reverse complement.
GTGGCCAGGACGTCGGCCAGCACAGTGCCGAGGTAGCCCTCGTTGCCGGTCACCAGCACGCGCACGCTCAACCAACCCTTCGCAGTGGACTCAGCGGGAAGCTGTCGATCGACAGCGCGATCTTCGTGCTGGAGAACGCCTCGGCGTAGCGCTCGTTGCACTCCACGCCGCGGATGCGCAGCAGCGCCAGGAACGTCTCCCGGTCGAACCAGCCGTGCCCGCGCTGCGACGGGAAATGCTCGTGCAGCAGGTCGGACTTGTGGCGGGCCAGCGCCTCGTCCACCGCGACGTAGACGTTGGGGCGGCCCAGGTCGCCGTCCCACTTGAGGATCTCGTAGCCCAGGATGAGCTGGTCCCGGAACGCTGTCGGCGCGAGCTCGGCCACCAGCCGGTGGTCCTGGTGGGCGTCGTAGGTGGACGGCGCGAGGACGAGATCGGCGCCGCCCACCTCGTCGGCCCGCCGCCGGGTCGCCTCGACGATCTCCTTGGCGTCGTCCCAGCGGTCCGGCAGCCGGCCGTCCCGCAGCGCGCAGACGAGCAGGTCCAGCGTGGCGCCGGGTAGGAACGCCGCCAGCGCCGACTGGGCCTCGTCGGCCCGCTCCGGCGTCGAGGTGAGCACGGTGGCGACGACGTGCAGCCCCGGATGGGCGGCGGCCAGCCGCAGCAGGGTCGCGCCGGCCCCGATCTCGATGTCGTCACAGTGCGCGCCGAGCGCCACGATGACCGGTGGCTGACCGTCGGCGCGCTCGGCGAGGTGGAGTCCGAGCACCCCGGCTACCGCGCCTCGATGTCGACGGCGGCGGGGAAGCGGACCGCCGCAGCGGCCTGGCCGGCGCCGGCGCTGGCCTCCCACACCATCCAGGGCCGGTGGCCGTGGCTGTACGCCTCCTCCAGCGCGGCCCGCTCCTTCGCGGTGTCCGCCGGCTGCCAGAAGCCGTGGTAGGGGTAGGCCAGCAGCCGTCCCCTGGCGGCCAGCGCGCCGCAGCCGTCCGCGACCAGGTCCGACCCCTCGGGCAGGTGGTCGAAGATCTCCGGCCGCAGCACGAAGTAGCCGCCGTTCTCCCACAGCGGCATGGTGTTGACCGCGCGGATCTCGCTGACCCGCGCGTCGTCGTCGAACCGCAGGCAGTGGAACGCCGACTGCGGGGGGACGGCGAGCATGCTGCCCCCCGCGTCGAGGCAGCGCAGCCGCTCGATCATGTCGTTGAGCGGCGCGTCGGTGAGCACGTCGGCGTAGTTGGCCAGGAACATCTCCTCGTCCCGGAGCAGATGCCGGACCCGGCGTAACCGCTCGCCGATGGGCGAGCTCAGGCCGGTGTCCACGAACGTGATCCGCCAGTCGGCGATGTCGCTGGTGAGCAGGTCGATGCGGCGCCCGCCCTCGGAGAAGACGAAGTCGTTGGACTGCGTCTCCTCGTAGCTGAGGAAGAAGTCCTTGATGTACCGCGCGCCATAGCCCAGGCAGAGCACGAAGTCCCGGTGGCCGAAGTGGGCGTAGTACCGCATGACATGCCAGAGCAGCGGCCGTGACCCGACCATGACCATCGGCTTGGGCGCTGAGGTGGTGCCGTCACGCATGCGCATGCCGTACCCGCCGCAGAACAGGACCACTTTCATCGGCGACTCCGATGTGTCATCGACGGCTCCTGGGCTCAGACGATCTCGAGGCTCGGTATGGGAAAGACCAGCCGGCCGCCCCACTGCCGGACGTAGGCCAGCTGGTCGGTGATCTCGGTGCGCAGGTTCCAGGGCAGCACCAGGATGTAGTCGGGCCGCGTCTGGGCGAGCAGATCCGGCGGGTGGACCGGAATGTGCGTGCCCGGCAGGAACCGGCCGTGCTTGTAGGGGTTGCGGTCTACGGTGTAGGCCAGCAGGTCGGTCCGGATGCCGCAGTGGTTGAGCAGCGTGTTTCCCTTGCCCGGGGCACCGTACCCGGCGACCGTCCGGCCAGCGCGGGACGCGGTGATGAGGAAGTCCAGCAGGTCGCACTTGATCCGCAGCACGGCGTCCGCGAAGCCGGCGTGACCGTCCAGAGTGGACAGGCCGCGGGCGGCTTCCTCGGCCAGCATGGCCGCGACCGCCGCCGACGCTGGCCCGGCGGACTCGACCGGCCGGGCGTACACCCGGATCGAGCCGCCGTGCGTGGGCAGCTCCTGTACGTCGACCACGGCCAGGCCGCCGGAAGCCAGCGCCCGGCCGATCGTCAGCAGCGTGTAGTACTGGAAATGCTCGTGGTAGATCGTGTCGTACTGCCGCCGTTCGATCAGCCGCATCAGGTGCTGGACCTCGATCGTCACCCAGCCGTCGTCGGCGACCAGGGCGCGCAGCCCGCGGGTGAAGTCGACCAGGTCGGGCACGTGTGCGTAGACATTGTTCGCGGTGACCAGGTTCGCCGGGCCGTGCTCCGCTCGCACCGCCGCGCCGGTGTCCGCGCCGAGAAACCGCACCTCGGTGCGGATGCCCTTGCTTTCGGCGACCTTGGCAATGTTCGCGGCCGGCTCGACACCGAGGACAGGAACGCCCCGGGCGAGAAAATGTTGCAGCAGGTAGCCGTCGTTGCTCGCGGCCTCCACCACCAGGCTCCGCGGTCCGAGCCCGAGCCGGGCGATCATCGACTCGGCATAGCGCTCGGCGTGCGCCACCCAGCTATCGGAGAAGGAGGAGAAGTATGCGTACTCGGCGAAGATGTCGTCGGGCGCGACGTAGGCAGCCAACTGGACCAACAGGCATGAGGAACAGATCCATACGTGCAGCGGGTAGGTGCGCTCCATCGCGTCGAGTCGCTCGGGCACCAGGAAGTCCTCGCAGGGTGGCGACATCCCCAGGTCGACGAAGGTCTCGGTGAGCGCGGCCTGGCACAGCCGACAGGTGGCGGGCACCGGGCTCATGAACCATCCTTTCTCGCGGCCAGGCTTCCGCCTGAGTCCGGCCAGGCTACAGGTGCCGGCGCCGGAGCAGGCACCAACAGCCATGTTCGGCCGACGGCTCCCGCCGGTTCGGTACCGTAGCCGCCGGCCAGTAAAGATCAGCGAGACGGTACGACGATCGTGACTGCGTACGTCGACTTTTCCGCGGCGTTCGGGACCGGATGGTTGACCAGCGCAACCCAGAACACCAGCGCAACCCAGCAGACCAGGAACAGAAGGGATGGCATGCGAGTTCTTGTCACCGGCGGCGCGGGTTTCATCGGCTCCCACGTGGTCGATGCGCTCTTGGCCTGCGGTCACCGGGTCGCGGTCATCGACGACTTGTCCACCGGCTCGGAACGGAACCTGGCTTCGGCTCTTGCCAGCGGCCTCGATCCCGACGCCGTACACCGGATGGATGTGACCTGCCCGCGGGCAAGGCAGGTCGTGCTGCATTTTCAGCCGGACGCGCTGGTCCTGCTCGCGGCGCAGATGAGCGTGAAGGTGTCGATGCGTGACCCGTTGCTGGACGCGACGGCCAACGTGCTCGGCATGGTAAACATGCTGGAGGCCGCCCGGGCGGCGCGGACCCGCAAGGTGGTCTTCGCCAGCAGCGGCGGCACTATCTACGGGCAGGTCGCCGAGTCCGCGATCCCGATCGCCGAGGACGCGGCCAAGGAGCCCACCTCGTTCTACGGGCTGACCAAGTACATGGGCACCCGCTACCTGCGGCTGTACCAGGACGAGTATGGCCTGGACAGCGTCGCGCTCGCGCTCGGCAACGTCTACGGCCCGCGCCAGAGCCCGGACGGTGAGGCCGGCGTGGTCGCCATCTTCAGCCGGCTGCTGCTGTGCGGCCAGGACTGCATCGTCAACGGCGACGGCATGATCACCCGCGACTATGTCTACGTCTCCGACGTGGTGGACGGGTTCATCCGGGCGCTCGACCGGGGCAGCGGGCTGATCAACCTGGGCTCCGGGGTCGAGACGTCGGTGCTGGAGGTGTACCGCACGGTGGCGAGCCACGTGGGAACCGATCAGGAGGCGATGTACGGGCCAGAGCTGCCGGGCGAGACCAGGCGGGTGTGCCTGGATGTGACCAAGGCGCGCCGGGATCTCGGCTGGGCGCCCCGCATGTCATTCCCCGACGGCGTGAAGCTGGTGGTCGACTGGCTGCGCGGCGGGGCCATGCGGTGAGGGCCGCGCCGGCCGGCGTACCTGGTACGGCCCTCACCGCCGTCACGCCCGACGGCTCACCAGGTCAGGCTCCACTGCTGGTTCTCGGTGCCGCTGCTCTTCCTCGGGTAGGCGATGACCGGCGTACCGGGCGCGGGGTTCGCGCCCTTGATGTCGAGGACGAACCCGTTGAGGTGGCTCTGGATGAAGCCGATGCTCGCCAGCGTCCACTGCTGGTTCTGGGTACCGCTGCTCTTCCTCGGGTAGGCAATGACCGGCGTACCGGGCGCGGGGTTCGCGCCCTTGATGTCGAGGACGAACCCATTCAGCTTGCTCTGGATGAAGCCGTCGTCGGTGAGCGTCCAGAGCTGGTTCTCGGTGCCGCTGCTCTTCCTCGGGTAGGCGATGACCGGCGTACCGGGCGCGGGGTTCGCGCCAGCGATGTCAAGCACGAAGCCGTTCAGGTTGCTCTGCACAAAGAATGGACCCATCTCTTTTTCCTCCGGTGGGCATGTTGGCTGGTCGTACCTCATACAGGCCCGCCGGCAGCGAGCAGAGCGCACTTTCCGGACGATCCACTGCCCGGCTCCGCCCACTGCTGGCAAGGTCTTCCGCGGGCAGGCGTCCTGCCGGCCGGGCCACGCCATCTGGCGATGGGCCTTGGTAAGTAGGCATGCGTCAGCAGCTCCGCACCATCCTCCTTTCGCGGTCCCCGGGCGCGGTCCCCGGGGCGACGAGGTATTTGGCTCACTGAAAGAGCTTTGCTGAAAGAGCCCAGCCGTCACCACGGCATTCGAGCATCATCAGGCGGGGGGCACCGCTGACCACTCGTGCGCGTGCACACCGGCTGGCGTGGCCGGCTGCGCATCCTACTCGAACAGCATCGCGCTGCCCGGCACTCACTCGCTTCGTCAGCCTCCGTCACATAAGTCTCATCGACTATGTATGGGAGGGCGTGGTAGGGAACGATCTGGAACAAGTCCGATTCGGATGCTACTGCCGGTGACCATCGGTTGCAATGCTTTTTTAGCATTTCAATGTCGCTTACCCCCCGCAGTCACTTGTGGCCCGGAAACCACCCAAAAGGCTGAGCCGATTTCCGTAACGGAGAAGACCCGCGGCTCGCTGATGTGGCCGCCGGACGCTCCCAACCGAGCCGTCGTCAGGAGAGCCGCGCCGGCCGACCGCGATCCACGCCACGGTCTCGTCCAGCCCGCGCGCCCACCCCGCGGCGAGCACCCGCCCCGGCCGGGTCGAGCACCCGCGAGCGCTCTCGTCTGCCCGCTGGCCAGCCCGGCCGTCGTACAGGCCAGATCGACGCTGAGGAACCGGGCAACCGCTATCTCCCGGGCTCCTACCTGCCGCCTCCGGACGGCACACAACTATTGTGCGGAGTGTGGACGCAGTCGAGCGCTTCGCCGAGCTGGTCACCGCGCGCGGGGGGGTCCGGCTCGACGAGGCCGCGCTGGCGATCGCCGGTGGCGCGGCCCCGGACCTGGACCCGGCGCACTGGCTACGTGAGCTCGACCGGCTCGCCCAGGGCATCGACTCACTCGACGCGCTCCTCCACCGGCTCTTCGTCGAGGAGCGCTTCGCCGGCAACACCGGGCGTTACAACGACCCGCGCAACTCACTCCTGAACGAGGTGCTCGCCCGCCGGCTCGGCATCCCGATCACCCTGTCCGTCGTCTGCATCGAGGTCGGGCGCCGCGCCGGGGTCGCGTTGGAGGGAGTCGGGATGCCCGGTCACTTCCTGGTCCGGCCGTACGGCTCGCAGCAGTACGTCGACGCGTTCGCCGGCGGCCAGCTCCTCGACCTGGCCGGCTGCGAGGCCCGGTTCCGGGACTCCACCGGGTCCGGGCCCGACGTCCCCTTCGGCCCGCATCTGCTCACCACGACGCCGACCCCGGCCATCCTGGCGCGCATCCTGCAGAACCTGCGGATCGTCTACCGCAATGCGGGCCGATCATCCGATCTGGAGTGGGTGCTCCGGATGCGGCTGAAACTGCCCGGGGTCGGGCCAGCCGAGTTCGTGGAGGTGGGTCAGGCGATGGCCCAGCAGGGCCGCTGGCTCGACGCCGCCCGCTTTCTGGAGTCCCAGGTGGACACCTGGCCGCAGCATGCGGAGCTGCTCGACCGCTCCGCCCGCTCGCTGCGGGCACATCTCAACTGAGCAACGCTGCTACCCGGCGCCGAAGCAGACGAAACCGGCCGCGGTGGCGAACTGCCACGGATCGTCCGGGTCGGTCGCGGCACGGGCGTGTACGAGCGCCTGCGCCGGTGGCAGCCCGCACCGCAGCCCGTCGTGCAGGGCAAGCATCATCGGTCGGGTGGCCTGGTCCGGCACCGGGATCACGGTGGCCACGATCGTGCGGGTGCCCAGCGCGAACAGCGCGGCGGTCAGGCCCATCACCTCGTCGCCAGCCAGCACCTGACCCACCCCGGACTGGCAGGCTGGCAGCAGCACCAGCCGCGGTGCCTGGCCGAGCTGCTCGAGGTGGTAGACGGTCAGCGGCCCGTCCGCAAGATCCAGTGCCGAGAACAGCGGGTTGTCGCTGCGCAGCCGGGCGTGCGCGGCGATGTGCGCGACCGCCGCGCCGTCCAGCCCGCGGAGTACCGCATCGACCGTCGCGTCCGTTCCGGTCAGCTCGACGGCCTTGTCGTATGCCGCGGTCAGGCCGGCGACCTCGTCCGCCGCCGCGGCCAGCCCCGGCCCGGCCGCCAGCAGGATCTGGCCCCCGTGCCCATCGTCGGCCCGGATCGCCCGCAGCCACATCGCGGCGGACGGCGCCACACTGACCTCCCGCTGCCGGCAGCTCGGCAGCACCGACCACGGCAGCGCCTGCAGCTCGGCCGGCGGGACAAGCACCACCGGCCGGTCACCCAGCACGTCGGCCAACGGCCCGAACAGCTCCGCGTCCAACCGGACGGCGGCCTGCTCCGCGGCGGTGCGGGCCGAAGCGAGGGAGCCCTGCGAGCCGTGTCCCAACGCCAGCCGGCGCAGCGCGAACAGCAGCGACTGCATGTCGCGCCGGACCTGGCGCAGATCGCCCAGCCGATGCAGCCGGGCCACGCCGTCACGGATGGTCACCGCCCGCAGGCTGTCCTCCGGCCGGACGATCTCGACCAGCACCCGGCCATCGAGCTCGGCCGCCAGGGCGGCCACGGTGGGCGGTTCCGACGGGCTGGTGTACAGCGAGCCGGTCGCCTTTTGCGCCAGCCGCCGTACCTGCTCCTCCAGCGCGGCCTTCTGCGACTGCAGGCGACCCGCCCAGCCACGCGCCGGAGCCGACCCGCCGACGCCGGCGAGCAGTCCGGACTCCAGCTCGCTGGAGATCCGGCGCAGCTCGGCCAGCGCCTCGGCCAGCTCGGTGTCCTGTGGCGGCCGGATCGGGTTCCACAGTGCGCGAGCCCGCCACCGCTCAGCCCACTGCAGCAGCTTGGTGGCCGAGCCGGCGTGCAGCGCGAGCGACATCCCGAGGGCGGCGACATCGCGGCCGTGCTGCGCCAGGTGCGCCCGCAGCTCGGTAGCACCCAGCATGCCGCGGTGCTGGTCGAGCACCCGCATCCCGGACTGCAACGCCCGCTCCGTGCCGCGCCGGTCGCCGTCCGCATGCCGGCGCAGCGCCTCGGCGTACCAGGCCCGGATCCGCAGCTCCAACGGGCCGGTAGAGCGTGCCCGGGCAGCGGAGGCAAGCTCCCTGCGGGCGGTCACCCGGTCCCCACGTTCCAGGGCGACCCGCGCGGCGATCAGCCGGGCGTCCAGCTCCTGCGCGCGCCAGCCGGCCGCGGCGAGCTCCCGGGCCGCCCGGAGCGCCCGTCGCCGCAGGCTGGGCGTGCGCTGCCCGGCCCGCTCCTCGGCGCGCAGCCCGACATACCTGGCGAGCGCGGCCCAGCCCGGCCGCTTCTGCCGGACGGCGAGTCGAGCCGCCTGGTCCGCCTCTGACGCGGCCGTCCGGGTGTCGCCGCTTGCCAACGCCGCCTGGGCGGCCAGCAGCAGCGCCTCGGCGAGCCGGGCGGACCTGCCGGCCGCGGTGAGCTCCGCGACCGCACGCTCGGCCGTCTGCCGGGCCTCGTGGCGCAGGCTGGCCGAGAGCAGCAGCTCCGAGCGACCGACCAGCAGGTCCGGCTCACATTTTCCCAGCCGGTCGAACGTCGCCCCGGCAGCGTCCAGGCAGCGCAGCGCGTACGGGATGTCGCCCCGGCGGGCGGCCACCAGACCGCGGTTCCACTCCGAGGACGCGGCCATCAGATCCTGGCCGAGCCCGGCATACAACCGGGTGGCGCGCACCAGCTCGCCTTCGGCCTCGGCCAGCCGTCCGGCGTGCAGGAACAGCACACCCCGGTTGTTCATCACCCGGGCCTCGTGCAGCTCGTCGCCCGCACGCCGGAGCACCGGCAGGACCCGGCGGTAGCAGTCGAGCGCTTCGGCGGTCTGACCGCACTGTTGGTGCAGCAGCCCGCGCTGCATCAGCACGTGCGCTGCCGGCAGGCCCTGCAGCCCGGCCGCGGCGCGGTCCGCCTGGGTGATCGCCTGCCTGGTCCGGCCGCGTTCGAGCAGCAGGTAGGCCAGGCTCATCCGCGCCTCAGACGCAACCAGCGCGGCGCCTCCGTCCTCGGCCCGCCGGATGGCCTGGCGGAGCGCTGCCAGGCCCTCGTCGAGGCGGCCAAGCTCGCGGAGTGCGCAACCGCGAGCCCGCAACGCCTGCGCCTCCACGGCGCGGTCTCCGACCGCCTGGGCCGCGCGGGCCGCGTCCTGCGCGACGCGCAGGGCACGGCGTGGTGCCACGCCCACGAGGCGATGTGCCTCCGCGGCGAGCGCGGCGGGACCAGGCCGGTTCATGACGCGATCGCCAGCGTGGTCACCGAGAGATGTATCAGGCTGCGGCGTCCCGTCATCTGCTCTATGTCGCAAATGGTGAGGGGGAGCCGCACATGCGTACGCCGGCAGGCCACAGCGCCAGATGAACAGCGGTAGTCGGGGGACGCGCCAGGCACAAAGCGGGAGGCGCCAGCCAGCGCCGCTACCATCACGATCATGCGATCCTTCCACCGGGGCGGTCGCGAGTCCAGACATTGGCCGATATGTTCATCGATCCGGTCCTCAGGACACGGCCCGGCTCATTGGCAGCCTCGTTCACGAGGCAACCACCTGCGTGCTTTGACCCACCGCGCGGGTCGCGGCTCCGACCGCGAACCGGATCCACACGCTCGCTGTCACCGTCCTACCAGAATCCATCCGGACGGGCACGCTCAGCCGGGGCGCACCAGACAAGACAGCACCGGTAAGGATAAGGAGAAACATCATGACGCAAGTTCATCCGAACGGCCCGCCGCCGCAGGGCCCGGACGGTACCGAGACCGCGCCCGAGTCCGAGACCCCGACCGAGACCGCCGCGTCGTAGGACCAGCACACTCCAGTCGACCGGCCCGCGCCATAAGGCGGGCCGGTCGACCGTTCCGCGGGACGCCGAACGCCGGCTGGCTGGTGCTGGCATGGGGATCACCGTTGTCCCGCGGCGGCGGCCAGATGTTCCAACACGATGCGGGTCTTGGTCTCCTGGACCGCGGCAAGGTCGAAGCCGCGGCTTCGCACCGACTCTTCGAGCTTCCGCTGGGCCACGGCCGGGTTCTCCTCAACCCGAACGGACAGCTCAAGGAAACGCAGGCTGCCGTCCACCTCCCATAGCTCGGCGGCGACCCCAGGCCCGGGGTCGCGAGCATCCGGCGCCCATTTCAGTGCCGCGATCGGGCCGAGCATCTCGAGCTGGTCAAGTGGGACCAGCCAGTCGCGGGTGAGCTTTTCCTGGCCCGCGAACAACCGCGCCACCCGATGGGACCGCCGGGCGGCGACCTTCTCGATCAGGTCGTTCTCGACGTCGTCATCGAGCGACGCCGACACCAGGTGCCGCTGCCCTACCCAGTCGCCCTCGATCCGCGCCTTCTCCTCGAGCTTCCGCGTCCGGCGGTGCCACGCGCGCGGGTCGACGCATCCCTCGGGCCCGCGAAGCTTCACCGTCGAGTCGCCGGCGCCCCCGGCCGTGCTTCGCACCCGCAAGATCAGGCCGCGGGCGAGCAGCGGCAGCCGGGTCGGGCCGCCGTACCCGGTGATCTGCTCGCAGAACCAGATCCGACGGCGCTCCGCCGCACCCGGCCGTAGGTCGAAGGCGGCGACGGCGTCATCGACCAGGTCGGCGGCGAGGGTCACCTTGATCTCGACCGCGTCGAGACCGGCCGGCAGCGTCCTGGGTGTTTCCGTGGGCATCCGCTTGTTGTCCCACGCGCAACGGCCCACGACAACCCCGACCGATGCCGGCGCTGGACCGCGCCACCCCTGGCCCGCACGTAATGGACGTCGCGGTCCGGCCAAGGCGGTCAGGCCGATCCCGGGCAGTCAGGCGTCGGCGGCAAGGCGGATGGCCGCCTGCTGGACCCGCGACTGGGCCTCGGCCACGTCGACCGTCAGGCACTCGCCGCCCGCCACCACCTGCCGCCCGGCCACCCACACGTCACGCACGCACGACCGCGGCATCGCGAAGACCAGATGGGCCAGCAGGTCGCGCTCGGTCAGCACCGGCACGAACGCCGGGTCGTCTAGCGACACGTGCACCAGGTCGGCCCACCGCCCAGGCGCCAGCACCCCCACCTGCGGCAGCCCGAGCGCGGCGGCCCCGTCCCGGGTGGCCATCGCGAGCGCCTGCCCGGCGCTGACCGCCGTCGGGTCGCCGTCGCGCAGCCGGGCCAGCAGCGCGGCCAGCCGCATCTCCTCCCACAGGTCCAGGTCGTTGTTGCTGGCCGGGCCGTCGGTGCCGAGCCCCACCGGCACCCCGGCGGCCAGCAGGTCAGTGACCCGGCCGATGCCGGAGGCGAGCTTGGCGTTGCTGCCCGGGCAGTGTGCGACCGCCACCTCGTGCTGCCGGAAGATCTCGATGTCCGCGTCGGACAGCCAGACCGCGTGTGCCGCGAGCACCTTCGCCTCCAGCACGCCGAGGTCGGCCAGGATCCACGGCACCGACGCGCCGCCGTGCCGGGCCGACACCTCATCCCCCTCGTGCTCGGTCTCGGCGACGTGGATGTGCAGCAGCGTGTCCCGCTCCTTGGCCGCGGCGGCCACCTCCCGCAGGTACGGCTCCGGCACGGTGTACGCCGCGTGCGCCGCCAGCCCCACCCGGATCCGGCCGCCCGGGTCGTCGTGGCTGTCGGCGAAGTCCACCGCCCGCTGGAGCTGCTCGTCGAGGTCGCCGAGCCACGGCCACGGCGCCTGCACGATCGCCGGAGTGATCACGCACCGGGCACCGCTGGCCTCGACCGCGGCGGCCACCGACTCGTTGCGGAAGTACATCTCGCAGCTCGTCGTCACGCCGTACCGCAGCATCTCAGCGCTGGCCAGCGTCATCCCCCAGAACACGTCGTCCGCGCTGACCCGCCCCTCCCGCGGCCAGATCACCTCGGCCAGCCAGCGCAGCAGCGGCAGCCCCTCGCCCTGCCCGCGCAGCACCGTCATCGGCGAGTGGCAGTGCGCGTTGACCAGGCCGGGCAGCAGCAGCCCCGGCAGCCGCCGAACTGTCCATTGTGGACGTTCCGGTGCCGCACCGGCCGGCCCGACCCAGGCGATCCGCCCGTCCGCGTCGACGTCCACCACGCCGTCGCGCAGGATCGTCTCGGCGGCGTCGCAGGGCAGCACGACGTCGGCCAGGTACCGGGTGGCCGTCACGGCTGGGTCCTCTCGGTCGGCTCGGTTCTCGCGATGGTGCCGGGCTGGATGGTGCGGCGCTCGGTCACGATGGCGGTGACCAGGTCGTACGGCGTCACGTCGAAGGCCGGGTTCTCGGCCGGCGCGTCGACGGTGACCTCCGCGGCGTCGCGGTGCTCGATCGGGATGTCTGCGCCGGTCGGCGTCGCGGCGTCCACAGTGGACTCGGGGGCCGCCACGACAAACGGCACGCCGGCCCGGGCCGCGGCCAGCGCCAGGGGATAGGTGCCGATCTTGTTGGCCACGTCGCCGTTCGCCGCGATCCGGTCCGCGCCCACCAGTACGGCGTCCGCGCCGCCGCGGGCCAGCACCGAGGCGGCCGCCGAGTCTGCCAGGACCCGGTGCTCCACCCCCATCTCCGCCAGCTCGTACGCCGTCAGCCGGGTGCCCTGCAGCAACGGCCGGGTCTCGTCGGCGTACACCCGGCGGACCAGACCCCGCTGGTGCAGGGTACGCACGATGCCGAGCGCGGTGCCCCACTCCACGCAGCCCAGCCAGCCGGTGTTGCAGTGGGTGAGCAACCGGAGGGGACGGGCCCCGAGCCGTCGCACGAGCAGGTCGGCGCCGCGGGTGCCGATCGCCCGGCAGTTGGCGGCCTCCTCGGCGATGATCGCGGTGGCCTCGGCCAGCGCCGCGGCGGCCCGCCCAGCCCGGTCGCCCGGTCCGGCTGCCGCGCCGGCCGCGCGCAGCGCCCGGTCGACTCCCCAGCCCAGGTTGACGGCGGTCGGCCGGGCCGCCCGCAGCGCCGCGGCCGCCGTACCCAGATCCTCGCCACGGTGCCCGGCCAGCGCCACGCCGAGCGCGCCGGCCGCGCCCAGGGCCGGCGCGCCGCGCACCGCCAGCCGCCGGATCGCGGCGACCAGGTCGTCCACAGTGGACAGCCGGAGCCAGACCGCCGCGGCCGGCAGCCGGGTCTGGTCGATCAGCCGGACCGCGCCGTCGTCCCAGTCGATGCATCGCACCCGTCCAGTGTCCTGGATGACCCGGCGTCCTGGATGATCTGGCGCGTGACTGACGACGTAGCCGCCGCGGCAGCTCAGCTTCCCGCCGTCGCCGGCCCGCCGGACGTGGCCCTCGTGCTCGGCTCGGGCTGGGCGGCCGCGGCGGATGCCCTGGGCACGCCGGCCTGGGAGGCCCCGATGGCCCGCCTGCCGGGCTTCGCCGCGCCGACCGCGCTCGGGCAGGGCGGTACGGTCCGGCTCGTCCGCTGCGGCGGCCACCGGGTGCTGGTGTTCCTGGGCCGGATGCACCTCTACGAGGGGCACCCGGCGCGGCGGGTGGCGCACCCGGTGCGGGTGGCGGCGGCGGCCGGCTGCCGGACCGTCGTACTCACCAACGCGGCCGGCGGGATCGACCCGGCCGTGCCGGTGGGCACGCCGGTGCTGATCCGCGACCACCTCAACCTGACCGCCCGCTCGCCGCTGGTCGGCGCCGAGTTCGTGGACCTGACCGATGCGTACTCGCCGCGGCTGCGCACGGTGGCCCGGACGGTCGACCCGTCGCTGCCCGAAGGTGTCTACGCCGGCCTGGTCGGCCCGCATTTCGAGACGCCGGCCGAGATCCGGATGCTGCGCGGGCTGGGCGCCGACCTGGTCGGCATGTCCACGGTGCTGGAGACGATCGCGGCCCGAGCGGCCGGTGTCGAGGTGCTCGGCGTGTCGCTGGTGTCCAACCACGCGGCCGGGGTGTCGCCGCATCCGCTGTCTGGCGAGGAGGTCATCGCGGCTGGCCGGGCCGCGCTGCCCCGGCTCGGCGCGCTGCTCGCCGGGATCGTGGACGTGCTGTGACGTAAGCCGGCAGCGGGCGCCGGTCTGGCCCAGGCGCCCGCCGTCGTAGGTTGCTGGTGTTGTCCTGGTTGCTGGTGTGCTACTTGCTGGCGTTGACGGCGCAGGCCGTCGCTTCCTTGGTCACGTCGTCGACCTTGTCGGCCGGGCCGCGGACAGCGTCGAGGTTCTTCTTGCCGTTGACGTAGTCACGCAGGTCGCCAGCCTTGCCGTACTTCAGCAGCACACCGGCGACGCAGTCGACGACCTTGTCCGACGCACCACTGAAGGACGACTCGGCCTTCAGCTTGGTCTTCAGCTCATCCCGGCTGGGGGCGCTGGCACCGCAGGCTGCGGTCAACGCGGTGATCGCCGCAACGACGGCACCGGCAGCGAACCGGCGTAACGGGGTGGGACGCACGATCTCTCCTGACTGAGCGGATAGGGCAAGATGCGGGTGGACGTTACCGTCTTTCCCGTGCCGCTCCGCGCGCGCCCGGTTGATGGCGTTGCCAGCTCACGTGTCGCAGGTTCGGTGGGCTACCTGGCGTCGGGCTCCAGGCGGCGCTTCAGGAGCTCCAGCTCGTCCCGCAGCCCGGTCGGCAGCTTCTCGCCGATCCGGTCGAACCATTCCTGGATCAACGGCACCTCGGCCTGCCACTCGGCCCGGTGCACCGCCGTCGCCGCGGTGAGGTCGTCAGCGGGCACGTCCAAGCCCTCAACATCCAGCGCGCCCGCGGCCGGCACCCGCCCGATCGCTGTCTCCCGGGCCGCCGCCCGGCCCTCGATCCGCTCGACCGCCCACTTGAGCACCCGGCTGTTCTCGCCGTAGCCGGGCCACAGGAAATGGCCGTCAGCGCCGCGGCGGAACCAGTTCACGTAGTAGATCCGGGGCAGCTTGCTCGCGTCGGCCTGCTTGCCGACCATCAGCCAGTGCCTGAGGTAGTCGCCGACGTGGTAGCCGATGAACGGCAGCATCGCCATCGGGTCGCGCCGCACCACGCCGACCGCGCCGGCCGCCGCCGCCGTGGTCTCCGACGACAGCGTGGCGCCCATGAACACGCCGTGTTGCCAGTCACGAGCCTCGGTGACCAGCGGCACGGTGTCGCGGCGCCGGCCGCCGAACAGGATCGCCGAGATCGGCACGCCGCGCGGATCCTCCCACTCCGGCGCGATGGTCGGGCACTGCCCGGCCGGCGTGCAGAACCGGGAGTTCGGGTGCGCGGACGGCTCGGCCGAGTCCGGCGTCCAGCCCGTGCGCAGCCACGAGGTGAGATGGGTCGGCGGCTGCCTGGTCATGCCCTCCCACCACACGTCGCCGTCGTCGGTCAGCGCGACGTTGGTGAAGATCGAGTTACCCCGCTCGACGGTGCGCATCGCGTTCTTGTTGGTGTGGTACCCGGTGCCCGGCGCCACCCCGAAGAAGCCGTACTCCGGGTTCACGGCGTACAGCCTGCCGTCCGGCCCGAACCGCATCCAGGCGATGTCGTCACCGATGATCTGTGCCCGCCAGCCCGGCAGGGTCGGCTCTAGCATGGCCAGGTTGGTCTTGCCGCATCCCGACGGGAACGCCCCCGCGATGTAGTGGACCCTTCCCTGCGGGCTGACCAGCTTCAGGATCAGCATGTGCTCGGCCAGCCAGCCCTCGTCGCGGGCGATCGCGCTGGCGATCCGCAGCGAGTAGCACTTCTTGCCGAGCAGCGCGTTCCCGCCGTAGCCCGAGCCGAAGCTCCAGATCGCCCGGTCCTGTGGGAAATGGCTGATGTACTTGACGTTGCCGCATGGCCACGTGACGTCGTCCTGACCGCGCTCCAGCGGCGCGCCGACCGAGTGCAGGCCCTCGACGAACTCGCCGATCTCGTCGATGCGGGCCAGCGCCCCGCTGCCCATCCGGGTCATGATCCGCATGGACACCACGACGTACGGCGAGTCGGTGATCTCCACGCCCAGCTTCGGGCGCTCGGCGGTGAGGGGGCCCATGCAGAACGGGATGACGTACATGGTCCGGCCGCGCATCGAGCCCCGGTAGAGCTCGGTCATGACGGCCTTCATGTCGGCCGGGTCCATCCAGTTGTTGGTCGGGCCGGCATCGCTGGGGTCGACCGAGCAGACGAACGTACGGTCCTCGACCCGGGCCACGTCGGAGGGGTCAGAGGTACACCAGAACGAGTTCGGCTTGTGCTCCGGGTTGAGCCGGGTGAAGGTGCCGGCCTCGACGAGCTGCTGGGTGATCCGATCCCACTCCTCGGTGGAGCCGTCGCACCATTCAACCCGGTCCGGCTGGGTGAGCGCGGCGATCTCCCGCACCCAGGACACCAGCCTGTCGTTGGTCGTCGGCGGGCTTTCCGTTCCAACGATCGTCGGAGCGGTCATCGCACGCAACTCCTTCGATATCCGGCCAGACACCCATCGTCCAGAAAATAGTTCAGCCACAATGGTGCTGCGACGGGGATGTTCTTGAAGAATATCGCCGATGCAGGAAGGATGCAGCAGGAACAGGTGCGAGCTGCCTCACAGCCGACAGGCAGGATGTCCGCTTCATCCCGCCTCGCGGTGGCTCGGTGCCTCCATGACGGAATTCTGGTTCTTTCTTGCGTCTCATCCGGTGTATCAGGCATCTTCTCAGGGTGGCACCGGAAATTTCGGGGCGGTGTCATCGGCCAGGAGGGGCTCGTGACCAACATCAGCCGCGAGCGGGGGGACCGCGGTATAAGTGCAGCGGTGATCAGCGCCACGGTGACCAGCGCAGCGGCACCGTTGCTGCTGGCTGTGTTCAGCGTGGGGATGCTGGCACAGGGCGGCTACTACCCGCGCGTCCGGTGGTACCTCGGCCTGCTCCTCGTCGGGGTGGTCCTGGCCGCGCTGACCAGCCGTCCGTTGGCCCGGGCCGACGTCGACCTGGCCTTCGCCGTGCCGGTCGTCGGGCTCGCCGGCTGGGCGTTGCTCGACGGCGTCCTGCACGGCACCCCCGGGTACGGCGCGGGGTACGCCGTGCTGCTGGCCGGCGTGCTCGCGGTGGTCTTCAGCTCCCGGCGGCTGCCGGCCGCCTCCCGGGAGTCGGTGCTGGCCGGGTTGATCCTGCTGGGAACGGCGGTCGCCGGCCTGGGCTGGCTCGGGGTGATCCTGCATCGGGAGAGCTGGGCGTGGCTGGGGCAGGGCCTGTGGCGCGCGTCGTCGACGCTGACCTACCCGAACGCCACCGCCGCCGTGCTCGCTGTGCTCGTGCTGCTGTGTCTTGCGCTGCTCACCGAACGGCCCAGGTCGGTGCCGCTCGGGCTGGCCGCGACCGCGCTGCTCACCGGCCTGGCCGGCACGCTGAGCCGGGCCGGGCTGCTCGGGTTCGCTGTTGGGGTGGCCGTCCTTGCCGCGACCGTTGGCCTGCGCGCGGTCTGGCAGGTCGGTCGGGCACCACTGCTCGGCGCGGTGGTCGCCACGGCCGGGCTGGTGCCGTCGATACCCGCGTCGACTCCGCCGCAGCCGGTGCTGGCCGCGGTCGCGCTGGTCGTCGGGCTCGCGCTCGGGGCGGCGCTGCCGGCTGTCCGGCCATGTATGCGGTTGGGGTTCACGGGGATCGTGCTCGGCGGGACGGCGGTGCTTCTCGTGGGTTCGACCGGGATGCACCGGGCTGTTCTCCTCCTCAGCGACACCCGCCTCACTCTTGGCTCGCCCGAGCGGGTCGACGTCTTCCGGGCGGCGTTACGTGCGTCGGCCAGCCATCTGGTGACCGGCACCGGACCGGGCCTCACCGACCTGACCTGGTCCCGGCCGTCGGGCGGCGTGAGCGTCTTCCGGTACGCCCACAACGAGTACCTCCAGGTGCTCATCGAGCTGGGCATCGTCGGCGCTGTCCTGCTGCTCGCCGTCCTGCTCGGCGTGTTTCGTTCGCTTGTCCGGGCCCGGACGGGTGCCGGGGCGGTAGGGGCCGGTGTGCTGGCCGGCGCCGCGGCGCTCGCGGTGCACGCGGGGCTCGACTTTGTGTGGCATCTGCCGGCCATCCCGCTGATGGCAGCGGGGCTGGTCGGTTTGGCCAGGTCGGACGAGCCGGCCAGGCTACATCTGTCCGCAGTTCCAACAGGGAGGGATCCATCATGAAACATGCCAGTTGGACGAAGGCCGCCAGCATTGCCCTGGCCCTGGCGACTGGTGGGGCGGTGGCGGTGCTGACGCCCAGCTCGCCCGCGGTCGCCTTCTTTTCCGGAGGGCTCTTTCTCGACATCGCCGTCCAGTCGCCGGCCACGTTGATCGCCAGGGGAGCGGCTATCGAGGTCCCGGTCAACATCACCTGCAACTCGAACAACACCTTTGTCAACGTCCAGGTGAACCAGCGGGTGGGCAAGAAGATCGCCAGTGGCAGTGGGGACGCGCAGGTGGCCTGCACAGGCGGGCATCAGCGGATCCTGCTCAGCGTGCCGGCCTCCGGCGTGCCCTTCGCCAGCGGCACCGCGTTCGCCACGGGGTTCATCTTCGGCTGCCTGAGCTTCTGCGCCAACGAGCAGAGCAGCGCCACCATCCAAATCCAGCGCTAGCCCGAACCGTCGAGCGGTCATCGGCTCGCTCATGCCCCGGCGCGCCGATGCACCTCCCGCCGCCTAGCCGCACCGTCCCCACGTCAGGAAGGTGGACCGACCATCACAGCCCCGGATGCGCGACCGGCAGCCCAAGCGCCGCAGCCGAGGTCAGCAGACGCTTGTCGTAGGTGACAAACGCGGTGAGCTGGTCGCCGAAGACCGCCTGTGCCGTGGCCAGGTGGATGGCGTCCAGCGACCGCAGGTTCGGGTCGGGGTAGGCCGCAGCCGTGGCGCGGACCAGATCGTCGATCGCATAGAGCGCGACCCGCTCCAGCACGGCCGGTACCGCGCGAAGCAACGCCGGCTCACTGCGGCGCAAGGCACGCGGCACCTCGACCTCCGACACCACCGAGGTGACCCCGATGGTCTCGCTGTGATCAGCCAACCAGCCCGCCAGCTCATCACTTTCGGGCTCCCGGCGAACGAGCTTGACCAGGGCTGCCGTGTCCAGATAGATCATTAGTAACGTTCCTCGTCCCGCATCTCGCGGACGAGCTCACCCGCTTCATTGTCAGTCCGGACTGGACCGTGCGGCCTGGGTATCGGCCCATTGACCGTGGGCAGCCGGAGCTTCCCCGCAGCGACGAGGTCGGCAAGCGGATGCGGAGCGCATGGGACGATGCGTGCGATCACGACCCCGCGTTCGGTGATCTCGATCTCCTCGCCGCGCTTGACCCGGGCCAAGACGCCTGCGGTGTCGTGGTTGAGAACGCGGACTGGTACCTCGGTCATGGCGACCACCGTACTACGGATTTGTACTACGTGACACCTTTGCGGCCCACTATCTACACGCCTTGGCTGACGGTGGACATGTTGAAGTCGGGCACCCGGATGGCGGGCATCGCGGTACGGGTGAAGTAGTCGTTCCACTCGCGGCAGAGGGTGATCTCGGTGCGGCCGACCTCGGCGATCCGGCCGAGCAGGCCCACCGGGCTCTCGTTGAACCGGAAGTTGTTGACCGCCCCGGTGACCTCCCCGCCTTCCACCAGGTAGACGCCGTCCCGGGTCAGGCCGGTAAGCAGCAGGGTCTGCGGGTCGACGACGCGGATGTACCACAGGCAGGTCAGCAGCAGCCCGCGACCGGTGCTGGCGACCAGGTCGTCCAGCCCGCCGGTCGCGCCGGCCGACTCAAGCAGCAGGTTGTCCACCGGGAAGGCCGGCGCGGTGCCGGTCTTGGTGGCCCAGTGCCGGGTGCGCATCAGGTTGGTCAGCGTGCCGTCGGAGATCCAGTCAGTCGCGGGCACGGCCACCCCGTTGTCGAAGAACGACTGGGCCGAATGCGACACGGTGGTCGTCAGGAACGGCGCACAGGTGAGCCCCGGCGCGGCCGGATCGCTGCGCAGCGTCAGCGGGAGCTCGGCCAGCTTCTCGCCAATCCGTGAGCCGCCGCCCTTGCGGGAGAAGACGGTGCGGCCCTCGTCGGCGTCGCGGGCGTTCGCCGTCCAGTACAGGTAGATCATCAGGTCGGCGACGGCGGACGGTGGCAGGATCGTCTCGTACCGGCCGGCCGGCAGCTCGACCCGCCGTTGCTCCCACTCCAGCCTGCGGCGGAGCGACGCGTCCAGCGCGACCACATCGACACCGGCGAAGTCCCGGGTGGACACCCCGGCCCAGACCGAGCGGGTGAAGTCGGGTGACTTCGCGTTCAGCTCGACCCGGCCGGTCGGCTGGTCATGCCGCAGCCGCAGCCCGGTCGAGGAGCCGAGGTATGTCGACTCCAGCACGTGCTCGGCGAAGCCGAACAGCAGCCGGCCATCGCCGCGGGCCCGCCCGAACGCCTCGCCAAGCGCGGGCGCGAACGACCCAAACACCTCCACCGAGGTCTCACCCGGCGGATCCGTCCAGCCGGCCGAGCCGAGCTGGCCGTCGGTCGGCTCAACCAGCGGCATCGCGTCGTCGGCCGGGCCGGCGTCCCGCGCGGCCTGCTCGGCTGCCCGGACCAACGCCTCAAGGTCCTCGGCCGCGACCGCACTGCGCTCCAGCACGCCGGCCGCCGTGCCGGTCGAACCGTTGAGCATGCTGATCACGGCGACCCGGCGGGACCGCATCTCGCCGTTCGTGGTCAGGGTGTTGTTGGCCCAGCGCAGGTTGGTCTCAGACCGGTCGGTGGCGAGCACGACACAGCCGTCGGCCTTGGACAGCGCCAGCGCCCGCTCCACCGTCTCCTGCGGCGTCACGCTCGTGCCCGCGCTGGTCAGCTCGGCTCGCTCGGTCACTGGCCGCCCTCCTGCACCGTGTTGAGGATGTTGACCCCGCGAAACAGGGTGGCCGGCGCGCCGTGGCTGACCGCCGCGACCTGACCCGGCTGCGCCTTGCCACAGTTGAACGCGCCGCCGAGCAGCCAGGTCCCAGGCCCCCCGACGGCCTCCAGCGCGCCCCAGAAGTCGGTGGTGGTGGCCTGGTACGCCACATCGCGGAGCTGGCCGGTGAGCTGGCCGTCTCGGATCCCGAAGAACCGCTGGCCGGTGAACTGGAAGTTGTACCGCTGCATGTCGATCGACCACGACTTGTCGCCCACCACGTAGAGACCGCGGTCGACCCCCGCGATCAGCTCCTCGGTGGACGGCCCATCCGGCGCCGGCTGGACTGAGACGTTGGCCATCCGCTGCACCGGCATGTGGCTGGGGGAGTCGGCGAAGGCGCAGCCGTTGGACCGGCCGAGCCGCTTGAGCCTCGCCATCCGCCGGTCGAGCTGGTAGCCGACCAGCACGCCGTCCCGGATGATGTCCCATGACTGGGTGCGCACGCCCTCGTCGTCGTACCCGATGGTGGACAGGCCGTGCGGGACGGTGCGGTCGCCGGTCACGTTCAGCACCGGCGAGCCGTACCGCAGCGTGCCGAGCTGGTCAAAGGTGGCGAACGAGGTGCCGGCGTAGGCCGCCTCGTAGCCGAGCGCCCGGTCCAGCTCAGTGGCGTGCCCGATCGACTCGTGGATGGTCAGCCAGAGGTTGGTGGGGTCGATGACGAGGTCGTAGCGGCCCGGCTCGACCGACGGGGCCTTCGTCTTCTCCGCGAGCCACTCTGGGAGCTGGGCCAGCTCACCGGCCCAGTCCCAGGTCGGGCCGGTGAGGTGCTCCCAGCCGCGGCCGACCGGCGGCGCGCAGGTGCGCATCGACTCGAACCGTCCGTGCGCGGCGTCCACCGCGACCGCCTCCAGCGCGGCCGCCAGCCGAAGCCGCTGCTGGGTGGTGCTGGTGCCGGCGGTGTCGGCGTAGAACTTGTTCTCCAGCACCTGGCGGAGCAGCGCGTCGGTGTGGTCGACGCCGTCCGCGGCGAGCAGCCGGTCGGACCAGTCGGCGAGCAGCCCGATCTTGTCCGCGTCCGGCACGTCGAACGGGTTGACCTCGTACTCCGACACCCAGGTGACGTCGGCGTACACCGGCTCGTCGGCGAGCTCGATGCGCTCGGAGTTGACCGCGGCGCTGACCTTGGCCACGGCGACCGCCCGCTCGGCGACCCGGGCCGCCTCGGCCCCGGTCAGCACGACACCGGCCGCGAAGCCCCAGGTGCCCTCGTGCACCACCCGGACCGCGAAGCCGACGTCCTCACCGTTGAGCGCGTTCTCCAGCAGTGAGTCGCGCAGGCTGATGGACTGGGTACGGATGCGCTCGAGCCGGAAGTCGGCGTGCTCGGCGCCGAGCTCGCGGGCTCGGCCGAGCGCGGCATCGGCGAGCCGCCGCAGGGGCAGCTCCAGGAACGCCGGATCGATGTCGGGCACGCGGCCTCCTCGCCTGGTCGGTCCTGCCCGACCCTAGCCGCTGCCCCCGACAAACCGCTGGGATATCGCTGGCTGTTCGGAGGTCGCTGGTTGTTCGGAGGCGCATGGATCGGGATGGGCGCGGCCTCCGGGTACCGTGCGCAGGCGATGATGCGGATCACCAGTGTCCGGAACCCGCGCGTCCAGGCCGCGCTGGAGCTGGGCCGGGCCCGGGAACGGGACCGGCGCGGCATGTTCGCGGTCGAGGGTGCCCGAGAGATCAGCCGGGCGCTGGCCGCCGGGCTGCGGCCGGTCGAGGCGTTCTGGCGGCCGGACGACGGGCTGTCGCCGGCCGCCGCGGTGCTGGTCGCGGCGTTGCGGCAGCGGCCGGAACTCTCGACGTACGAGGTCAGCGCGGCGGTGTTCGACCGGCTCGTCGTGCGGGCGGGCTCGGACGGCGTGTACGTCGTCTTTGCCCGGCCGCCCGACGTGCGTCTCGACGCGCTCCGGCTGCCCGAGATGCCGCTGCTGCTCGCGGTCGAGGGGGTGGAGAAGCCGGGCAACCTCGGGGCGCTGCTGCGGGTGGCCGACGGGGCCGGCGTGGCCGCCGTCGTCGTCCTGGACGGGACCGTCGACATCGGCAACCCGAACGTGATCCGGGCGAGCCTCGGCACCGTCTTCGCGCTGCCGGTGGTGGCAGCAGCCTCAGCGGACTTCCGGGCCTGGTCCGCGGACCGGGGGATCACGGTGTACGCCGCCGCCCTGGCCGGCTCGGCCCGGCCGCACTCCACGGTGGACTACACCGGGCCGGCCGCGATCCTGCTCGGCAGCGAGGCGCACGGCCTCCCGCCGTACTGGCTGGATGCCGCGGACGTGCTGGTGCGGATCCCGATGCTGGGCATCGCCGACTCGCTCAACGTGGCGACCGCGGGCGCCGTACTGCTCTACGAGGCGCTGCGCCAGCGCTCCGTCGGCGGGTGACCGGCCGGCCCTCTGCGACTTGTCGAGGATAAGTCGAGCAAATCGGGCGCGGAGTTGGCGAAATTCCCCCGACAAGTGGTGGTTCGAGGGTCAGCGGACCGGCCAGTCGGCGCTCAGCGCGACGGCCGCGATCGAGGCCAGCACGGCGACCGAGCCGACCCCGCCTCCGCCACCAGCCCGCAGCCGGGCCAGCACGGCGTCGACCTGCTGGGCGGCGGCGGTCGCGCTGGCCAGCCGCTGGTTCAGCTCCCTCGTACGGCGGTCCTTCGCCGTGGCGTCCAGCCGGAGTGCGTCATCGATCTGCCTGATCTCCCGGTCCAGCGACTCGACCCGCCGGTCGATCGCCTCGTCCAGCGCCAGGGTCAGCGCCTGCTCGGCGTCCACGAGCTGCGCGGAGATCTCCGACTCCAGCGTCATCCGGGTCTCGGTCAGCGTCTCGACGACCCATTGCCGGTAGTGCTGCTTGTCCGCGACGTGCCGGCGGGACCGGATCAGCCAGGCCGACGCGGCCAGCCCGAGCGCGACCGAGACCGGCAGCGCCACCATGGTCGCGGCGCCCATCCCGGTCACCGCCGGGAGGAAGGTCACCAGCCGGCTGGCGCCGAGCCCGGCCAGCGCCCCGCCCATGGCCACCACCCGGTCCTCGGCATTCTGCTGCCGCTGGCCGGGACCAGCGACCTCCGGCCGCAGCGCGGCGGCGTGCGCGAAGCCGTCGTAGATCTCGGCCAGCTCCGGCGGGGCGAACAGCTCGCGCAGCACGTTGTCGGTGACCCGGCGGAGCCGGCCGAGCAGCAGGCCGAGCTGGCGCAGGCTCAGCGCCCGGACCACCGTGTCGAGCTCGGCCGGCAGCCTGGCCAGCCTGGCTCGGTCGGACCGGTCGATCTCGGCCCGCCAGAGCTGGATCTGGTCGCGGACCTCCCGCTGGACGTCCATCACCGACTCCAGCCGGGCCCGCTGGATCTCGGCCCGCAGCATGACCTGCCAGGTCCGGCCGCCGGCTCGCCGGGCCTGGACCAGCCCATCCCGGCTGGCCCGCAGCTCCTCGGCCCGGCCGGGGTCGGTGTCGATCGCGGCCCGGTCGGCCAGCAGCATGCGGCCGAGCCGGACGAGCTGGCTGCGCGCGGCCCGCAGCGTGTTTGCCTCCCGTAACGCCGCCGCCTGGGCCGCCACGGTCGTCTGCAGCGCGAGCTGCAGGCCCACAACCTGCGACTCGGTGCGCAGCAGGGCGGCCAGACCCGCGGACGGCGCCCCGGCGGCACGCGCGAACAGCGTGGCCGACACCGGATGGAACGGCGCCCTGGCGAACCGCGGCACGTGCCGCCCCAGCAGGGCCTGGTCATCGGCGAGCACCTGCCGCCAGCCGCGGTGCGCGTCGATCTTGGCCAGCGCGAAGAGCACCAGCTCGACCGACTCGCTGGCGGCCCGCAGGAAGTCCAGCTCAGGTTGGGTGAACGGCGCCGCGGCGTCCACCACGAACAGCAACGCGGTCGCCTCCCGGACCGCCGCGAGCGCGATCTCACCGGACGCGGCGACCAGCCCGCCGACACCCGGCGTGTCGATCAGCACGAGGTCGGTGAGCAACGGCGCCGGGTGGTCCACCTCGATCAGCCGCGGCGGGGGCTGGTCGGCCGGCCGCGACCCGAGCCCGGTGGCCCAGTCCCGCAGCGACCCCACCGGGATCGGCGCCGGCGGGCCGGCACCGGGCAGGAACGCCCGGGCGGCCGGCGCGACGCCGTGCTGGAAGCGCAGGAAGACGCTGGTGGCCACGTCAGCGTCCACGGGGGCCAGCTCCGGGGCCGCCAGCAGCGCGTTAACCAGCGAGGACTTGCCGGACTTGGTCGCACCGACCACCACCACGGCGGGCACCGGGTCAGCCCGGCCGCGAACCCGCTCGATCTCCGCCACGCCGTCCGGGGCTGTCTCGCGCAGCACCTCGACCGCCGCGTCGGTCGCCTCCCGCGCCTGCTGGACGAGCTGCGCGAGCTGGGTATGCTGGCCACGGCTCTCCGGCGGGGTCATCGAGACCAGCCGTGCTTGACGATCACCGCACGCCGTCCGCCGGGTCGGCCTGGCTGAGCTGCTGCCAGAGCAGGACGTAGCCGCGGTGCACGACATGCGCGACCCGGCTCT
Source organism: Mycobacteriales bacterium (assembly GCA_035476575.1). GTDB lineage: Bacteria > Actinomycetota > Actinomycetes > Mycobacteriales > JACQDL01 > DATILL01. The sequence goes on along the minus strand of DATILL010000009.1, from coordinate 6,385 downwards.
GCGCCGGGGTCGAGCCAAAGGTGGCGAACGTCCGCCAGCTCCCGGCGCGCTGTAGCGCACGGTCACGCAGTACACCAAGGTCGCCGCCGCCGTCACCGCCGCCGAGCCGCTCCGCCGGGGTCTCGCCAGCGACCAGCCCGGCCAGCTCGGCGGCCAGCTCGGCCGGCATCGGCACGGTGCCAGAGCTCACCAGAGCGGCGGCCTCCAGCAACCGCAGCTCGTGCGCCTCGGGTCGCTGGGCAAGCGCCTCGACCGCATCCCGGATCAGGGGCCGGTCGGCCGGGTCCGGCGCCTGCGCGGCGATCCGGTCCAGCGCCGCCAGCGCCACGCTCGCCTTGATCCCGTCCGCCCGACGGCGGAAGGCGTGCTCGATGATCTCGCGCACCGCCGGGAAGCCGGACTGCTTCAGCAGCCTGCGCCGCAGCTCACCGGTGGTCAGCGTCGGGTCCGCCGCGACCAGGTCGACCGCCCGCCGGATGCCGAACAGGTCCAGCCGCTCCAGCAGCCTGGCCCGGCCGCCGGCCGAGATCGCCGGCTCCGGCCGGACGAACAGGTCGGGGGAGAAGAACAGCAGGTCACGCCGGGCGGGGTCGAGACCGGCGAGCTGCCGCAGCACGTCGCCGTCGGCCTCGGTGACGGCGCCGGTCTCGGTGGCCTCGGCTAGCAGGCCGACCAGGGGTAGGACGTCGCAGACCCGGTGCCGGAGCGCCGCCGCCTGGCTGGCGGCCAGGGACCGGGCGGCCGCGATCGGGTCGGCGCCGCTGACCTGGTCGGCCTTGTTGAGCAGGCCGAGCGCGTTGACCGGGCTGGACGCCCGCGGGGTGGAGAACGCCCGGAAGATCGCCAGCGCCTCGGCGTCGTCGGCCCGCGCCGCCTGGGTGAGCACGTAGAGCACCACCTCGGCCTGGGCGATGGCGGCCTGGGACCCGGCGTCGAGCTCTCCGGCGTCGTCCCCGGCACCGCCCAGGACCTGCCCGGCCCGGCGGGCGCTGGCCGCGTCGGTGGAGCCGAGGCCCGGCGTGTCGATGACGGTGACCGACTCCAGCAGCGCGCTGGTCAGGTACGCGTCGAGGTAGGCGATCGTGGCCGGGTCGGCGCCGAGGTCCGCCGGCACCAGGCCGTCGGCGTCGTATGGCAGGGTGCGGCGGCCGCCGTCGCTGTGCACCACCTCGACCCGGTCCACCGTGCCGTACTGGAAGCGGGTGACCAGCCGGGTGCACTCCCGGACGTCGGTGGGGGCGACCCGGCGGCCGATCAGCGCGTTGACCACGGTGGACTTGCCGGACTTGATCCGGCCTGCCACGGCGAGCTGCAGCGGCCCGGCCAGCCGCCGTACGACATGGTCCAGCCGGACGGCCGAGCCAGGGGAGAGCCGGGGCCGCAGCTCGGCGCAGGCCTCCGCGACGATCCGGCAGAGCGGGCCTGGCACCCTTTGCTGGCCGGTGGTGAGGAATGCCGACTCCACGGGTGCGACGGTACGGCGTGCGGCCGGTCAGTCCGAGACCGCCATACGCCAGCCGCCGTCACCCGAACGCCGTCAGCCGAACCGGCCGCGCCACCACGCCTCGAGCCCGTCCACCCGCAGGCTCGACACCGGCGCCAGCGCGAACCCGAAGATCGCGTTCTGGTCGTCGTCCCAGTACAGCCCGGCCACGTCGGTGCCGGCGTAGGTGTCGAGGTGGCCGTGGCTCCACCTGCCCTTCGACGCGATGACCTTGACCACGCTGGGTAGCAGCTCAGCAAGCGTGTCGCGATAGATGTTGATGTTGCTCACCGAACCGGCCTTCGCGAACGACGCGACGACCCCGTTTGCGTAGGTGCAGGTGGTGCTGCCCGGCACCGCCGTCGAGGTCACGCCGGCGCCGAAGCCCTTCCGGCACGAGGTGATCTCGGTGAACGTCGGGCGGACGTACCGCAGCACCCCGGTGTCGTCAAAGTACTGCACCAGGCCGGTGGGGGGCATGCTGCCGGACGCGGTTGGTGAGGTGCCCGGGCCGGCGCCGTCCCCGCGCCGGTGCGCGACCACGACGCTGAGCACCGCAAGCAGTGCGGCCACCAGCACACCCGCGCCGAACGCGACCCGCCGCCCGACCCGCTGCCCGACCCGCCGCCTGACCCGGCTGGGCGGGCCGCCGGGACCAGCCGGTAGCGGCCGGACCTGAGCCCGCGGCACCGTGGCGTACACCCGCGGCGGGACGGGGAGCAGCGGGGCCACGGGCAACGGGGCCGCCAATGGGGGAACGGGCAGCGGGACCCGGGACCGCGGGTACGCCGGCGCCGGCCCGGTCAGGTGGCGGGGCCAGACCGGCGGCACCCGGCGCTGGGCGCCGCCCAGCGGCAGGTAGAGCGCGCCGGTCACCACCGAGGTCTCGGGTTGGTCCAGTGTGGTCGGCGTGACCCCGAGCCGCTCCTGGACCATCCTCGCCACCAGCGGGATCCGGGACGAGCCGCCGACCAGGTACACCCCGGCCAGCCGCGCCGCGGTGGTCCCGGCATCGGCCACGGTCCGGGCCAGCAGATCCACGCTGCGGTCCAGGGTAGGCCGGATCAGCTCCTCAAGCTCGGCCCGCGTCAGGTGCACGTCCGGGAACGGCGGCGGCAGCGCGATGTCCACGTGTGGGTACCGCGACAGCGCCTCCTTGCCCTCCCGTACGTCGGTGGCCAGCACCCGGGCCTGCCGGCGGGTCGCCGCGTCGGTCGGGTGCAGCAGGCGGCGCCACGCCTCGGGGTCGATCGTGCCGGCATGCGTGGCGCCGATGTGCTCCAGGATGGCGTGGTCGACGTCGAGCCCGCCCAGGTCGGGCAGCCCGGCCTCGGCCAGCACCTCGTACGTCGCGACGTCGCCGGCCCCGTGGCGGGCCACCACCGCGACGTCGACGGTCCCGCCGCCAAGATCGTAGACCGCCAGCGCCTGGCCGTCCCGCAGGCCGCCGATGCCGTGCGAGGCCGCCAGCGTGGCGAAGTGCGTCGCCGCCGCCACCGGCTCCGGGATGAGCACCGGATCGCCGATGCCGGCCGTCCGAGCCGCGACGACCAGGATGTTCGTGCGGCGCTGCCCCCATCGGGCCGGGTGGGTCAGCCGGACCTGGTCAATCTCGCCGGAGCCCGGACCACGCCCGCCGAGCTGCCGGCGTACCTCGCCGGCGACCCGCCGGAACACCTCGGCGATCACGGTGGCCACCGGCAGCGCGCTGGCGCCGAGCAGGATGACGCCGTCATCGATGCGCCGCTTGGGGTTGGGCTCGTACCGGCTGGGGTCGAGCCGGGCCTGCCGGTCGGCATCCCGACCGACGACCAGGCCGCCGTCGTCGGCGAGGAAGACCGACGACGGCAGCAGCGGCGAGCCGTCGATGCTGACCAGCCGCGGCGCCACGCCGTCGACACCGAGGGCGGCCACGGTGTTCGACGTGCCGAAGTCGACGGCGAGTATCCGCATCCGGCTCCTCTGTCGGGTCGCCTCGGCTCGCGTCTGCCGGGTCGCCGGGTCGCCGACACAGCCTTCGGCGCAGTTGAGAAGATGCCAGCATGCCGCACTCCCTGCCGTACCGGGTCTGTTTCGTCTGTTCTGGGAACATCTGCCGGTCTCCGATGGCCGAGGTGGTGCTACGCGGGATGGTGGCCAAGGCAGGGCTGGCCGACCTGGTCGAGGTGGACAGCGCCGGCACCGGCGACTGGCACGTCGGCTCCGGGGCCGACTCGCGCGCCCGGGCCGCGCTGCGCCGCCGCGGGTACGACGGCAGCGCCCACGCCGCCCGGCAGTGGCGCCGGGCGGACTTCGCTGAGCGCGACCTGGTGGTGGCGCTGGACACCGGCCACTACCGGTGGCTGACCCGGCTGGCCCCGGACGAGACCGAGCGGACCAAGATACGGCTGCTGCGCTCGTTCGACCCGGCGGCGGCCGACCAGCACGACGTTCTTGATCCGTACTACGGTCCCGACCATGGCTTCGACGAGGTGCTGGACCAGGTGGAGGCCGGCTGCGCGGGCATCCTGGCCGAGGTTCGGAACGCGCTCGGGCTTGGCGCCGCGTGACCCCGGCACCCGCGGAGCCAGCGGCCCCAGAGCCAGCGATCTCAATGCTGGCAACCCCAGAGCCGGCGACCAACCTGACGGCAGCCTGGCTGGCGGCCTGGGCGGCGAGCCCGGACCGACCAGTGCTGTGGACCGCACCGACGGGCTGGCTCACCGGTGCCGAGCTGGCGGCCCGCTCCGATGTCGCCGCCCGCCGGTTGGCCGGTGCCGGCGTACAGCCCGGCGACCGGGTGCTGCTGTCCGGCGCGCCCTCCGCCGACCTGGTCACCGCCTACGTCGCCCTCCTCCGGCTCGGCTGTGCGGTGGTGCCGGTCAACACGGCGTACACGGCCCGTGAGCTGGCGCACATCGTGGGCGACGTACGACCGGCCGCTGCGATCCTGGACAGCCCGCGCGAGCTACCCGGGGTGCCGCTGGTCGCCGGCCTCGGCCCGACGCTGGCCGACCCGACAGTGGCCGACCCCGGCGGTGCCGACCCCGGCCTGGACCGGGCCGCGGCCGGCGACCCGGCGCTGATCGGGTTCACCTCGGGCACCACCGGGGCGCCGAAGGGCGCCGTCCTCTCGCACGGCAACCTGCTGGCCGCGGCCGACGCCCTGCGGGCGGCCTGGCGGTGGACGCCGGACGATCGGCTGGTCTGCGCGCTCCCGCTGTTCCACATGCACGGGCTCGGTGTCGCGCTGAACGGCACCCTGCTGGCCGGCGCCTCGCTGGTCCTGCTGCCGAAGTTCGAGGCCAACGCCGTGCTGGACGCGGTCGGCACGCACCAGGCGTCGCTGTTCTTCGGGGTGCCGACGATGTACGCCCGGCTGGCCGGCTCGCCGCGGGCGGGTGAGCTTGCAGCGCTGCGGCTGGCGGTGGCCGGCTCGGCGCCGCTGCCGGTCGACCTGTGGCACGCGCTGGCGGCGTCGACCGGCCAGCGGGTGCTGGAGCGCTATGGCATGACCGAGACGGTGATGCTCACCTCGAACCCGTACGACGGCGAACGCCGGCCGGGCACCGTGGGCCTGCCGCTGCCCGGGGTACAGGTGCGGCTGGCGGCGGGCACCGGCGTGGTGGAGGTGCGCGGGCCCAACGTCTTCTCCGGTTACTGGGAGCGGCCGGAGGCGACCGCGGGCGCGTTCACCGCGGACGGCTGGTTCCGCACCGGAGACATCGGCACGCTCTCCGCGGACGGGTACCTGAGCCTGGTCGGGCGGGTCTCGGAGCTGATCATCACCGGTGGGTTCAACGTCTACCCACGCGAGGTGGAGGACGTGCTGCGCGGGCATCCGGCGATCCGGGACGTGGCGGTGGTCGGCCTGCCCGACCCGGAGTGGGGCGAGGTCGTCACGGCGTACTGCGTCGGCAGCCCGGTGCAGGAGGAGGCACTGGTGGCCTACTGCGCGGAGCGGCTGGCGGCGTACAAGCGACCGCGGCGCTGGCGCTGGGTGGCGGACCTGCCACGCAACGCGATGGGCAAGGTGGTACGGGGTGAGGTGCGCGCGCTCGGCTGAGCTGCCCTGTGCCCTACTGCCTGGGCCTTGCTGCCTGTGCCCTACTGCCACCGGACGCACCGCCCGGGCCGCACCGTCGCGGGCTAGCTGCCGTAGGCCCAGTCGCCGGCCGCCAGCGGGGTGACCAGCGCGGCGACGACGTGTGCGAAGTTGACCACCGCCGGGGTGCCGTCGGCTGCGGTGATGGTCTGCGGGGTCTCGGCCAGCAGCAGCTTGGGCAGCGAGCCGGTCAGCTCCGCGGCAGCCTCGGGAGTGATCGCGATCCGGACCGGGTCACCGCCGCCTAGCAGGTGCAGCACCAGCACGCTTTTCGCTTCCGCCATGTTGCCACCGCATCACAGGCGCCGGCCCGTAGGCAATTGAGTTCGCGGTCGGCGTACCGGCTACCGTGACGGACGTGGATGCCGACCGGGTCAGTGTGCTGCTGAAGACGCCCGTCGCCGACGTCTCACCGTTGGACGGTGGGAGCATCTGCCGGGCGGTCCGGGTCCGGCTGGCCGGGGGCCGGCTCGCCTTCGCCAAGTCGGCCCGCGGGGTCGCACCCCCGGGCTTCTTCGCCGCGGAGGTGAACGGGCTGCGCTGGCTGGCCGACGCGGACGGTGGGCCGCCGGTGCCGGCGGTGCTCGGCGTCGACGACAACGTGCTGGTCATCGAATGGGTGGAGTCCGGCCCGGCGAGCACGGAGGCGGCGGAGGGGTTCGGCGCGGCGCTGGCGGTGCTGCATGCGACCGGGGCGGACACGTTCGGGGCGCCGTGGCCAGGCTATATCGGCTCGGCACCGATGGATAACGCGACCGAGCCGAGCTGGCCGGAGTTCTACGCGGCCCGTCGGGTGCTGCCGTACGTCAGGCTGCTGC
>DATILL010000008.1:0-12769 GCA_035476575.1 Mycobacteriales bacterium | reverse complement strand
TGGCCTTCAACGGGATGACGGTAGGCATGAGAACCACCATCAAAACCGCGTAGGCCGCATCCGTCCCCACGCCACGCCGCGGACCCGAGCCACGAACTGCCAGGTCAAGACATGATCATCTGACTTTGCCTCGGCCCTGGGACCGCGGTGAGCACAGCGGCGAATGCCCCAGAGCATTTCCGGTGGCATGCCGGTCGCTGTGTAGCGACCGGCATGCCACCGCGTCCCATCTCATGGTGTCCGTTTTCGGTGTCGATGGTGGCGGATGGGTTTCCGCTCCGGATCGATTGATCGGGGCGGCCGGAACTCCGGTAGTCCGTCTTCGGTTGTTCTCACGTCCCAGCCGTTGTGGGGTGGTTTCAGGCGATCAGTGCATCACCCGGCTTAACCTGGGACCCTCGCGAGGGCTCACATCGGGCCTGATCAGGGGCAGGTACGACCTGCCCGGTTCGCGAACAAGCGTACGAGCCCTCGCCCCAGGCCAAGCCGGGTGATGCACTGACTACTAGAGGCCGCCCGTGCTCACCTGGTTCGTGGCCTACGACGAGCGCCTGGCCGAGGCCGCCCACGCCCACAGCCTGCCCGTCGTGTCACCGACCTGAGGCGGCGGCAGCCACCAGCGGTACCTCCGCCGGTGGACAGAAAACGTGCTCGGGCTACAGCTTCCTGTCCACCGATGGGCTGGCCGAGTCACGTGACGGATCGGGCTGGTCGACGTGGAGACCGGGACGGCACATTCCGGTGAGCTGCCGTCCGCCCTGGCCTGGTGGCAGGATCGCACCTCGTGAGGGGTGGCGAGCGGGGGCACGGCCGGCGGCGTGCCGTATGACTGGGCTTGGCTGTGGCTGACGTCCTGCTGGTCGGGGCCGTCGCGGTGGTCACGAACGTGGCGACGACGGCGCCGCTGCCGCCGTGGCTGGCGCGGCTGGCGGGCGATGACCCGGCTCCGGCCGATGGGCCGCGGGTGAGGGCGTCCGGCCATGCCCAGATGGTGACGGGCGGGTCGCCGGGCACGGTCATCGGGCCGGTCCATGTCGAGCACCCCACGGGTACGACGTACGTCGTAACGGGCGGGGCCGAGGTCGCGGCGTGCGCCGGGCTCGCGAATCACGCGGTCCGTCACCTGGAGGCCACCGCGGACCTGGCCCGCGCCATCGACACCGGCACGGCTGTCCTAGCCGGCTACGAGCGGGTCCTCGGCCCCGACCATCCGACGACGAAGATCGTCCGGTCGAACCTGGAGAACGCGCGACAGCAGCGCGACCGCCGTGGGTAACCTGGCGTCCTCCGCGTGTCCGCCGGTCGCACGTCCGACGGCGCGCCTACCCTCGCGCAGGCGCTGCCTCCCGGCGGTAGCGCAGCACGATCCCGAGCAGCGCCAGGGCACCGCCCACCGCCGCGGCGACCACGACCGGCACGTTGCCCGCCAGGCCACCGTAGACCACGCCGGCGAGCCCGAGCGTGGCCGCCGCCGCGCCAAGCCCAGCCGCGAGGGCGCCGCGTTCCCACACCCAGGTCCGCCCGGCGAGCCCCTCGGCCAGGAGCCGCTCGGCGAGTGGCACGAGCTCCGGGTCGGCCGTCCGCAGGTCGAGGATCCGGCGCGCGGCCCGCTCGCACAGCTCCGCCTGCGCCGGGCTGATGACGCCCGGCTGCCCCTCCCCCGTCCGGCTTCGGGCTTGCAAAGCAGCGGCGTACCAGGCGTTGGCCAGATAGAAGCGGCAGGCGTTGTCGTCCGGCCGTTTGGCGACCAGCTCTTCCAGGTCCGCCGCGGCTGCGGCGGCCTCGCCGGCCACGATCCTCGCGTTCAGCAGGCCAAGCCAACCCAGGGTGTCATTCGGGTCGAGCTCGATCGCCCGGCGGTAGGCGTCCGTCGCCTCGGGCAGCCGGCCGCGGGCCAGCAGCACGTCGCCGCGGCCAACATGGTCGTGAGGTCGCTGGCGCCGGGCGACGCACCGGTCGAACCCCTCGCCTGCCTCGTCCAACCTGCCGGCCAGCAGGGCGGCCCGAGCGGCGGCGAGCTCCGGGTCGTCGTCCTCGGTCGGCCCGCTCAGGTGCCATTTGGCCACGATCCGGGGCCACCACCGCTCGTCCCCCGGGCCGTTGCTCGTCATCTGGGCACCTCCGTATCCTGGGCACCTCCGCCGGAGCTGCTCGCCTGCGACTCGGCACAGGCCACCTGACCGCTCTATTACAGTAAGTACGTCTGAGACAACAAACGGGCAGCCAGGCCGCGTGATATGCCGTGTGACGTGTCGGGGGTGTATGTGGGTGCTCCGTCGGGCCGGTCCCCCGCGACCCGCCTAACCCAGCTTGGCGCGGTACCACTTGGCCTGTCGCTGGCCGCGACGTACCTGGTGGTGTCCGCCCTAGTCGGTGTCGCGTTGCTCAGCACCTCGAACAGGTCGTCGGGCGCCGGCCTGGCAGAGCAGCCGGTCCCGGCGCCGGCGACGTACAGCGCTGTCCCCACCACCGGCCCGGCCACGCCCTCCCAGCCGAGCACCAGCAGCCCCACGGACACCCTAGGACCAACCACGCCGGTGGAGTCGCAGCCGCCGCCGGGGTACCGGCAGGTGTTCGGCCCCCTCGGCCTTTCCACGTACCTGCCGAGTGGCTGGCTGGATCCGGTCGAGACCAGCCCGGGAGTCATACAGGTCGGCGATCCGGGCGACAACGGTCCGGACAACTCGGGCCGGTTCCTACGCTACGGCGGCACCGCGACGGCGTCCGCGGACATGCTCAGCGACCACGTCCGGTACGAGCGGGAGTTCACCACCACGCATCCGGGGTTCCACCGTGTCCGGCTCGAACCTACGACACACCACGGGCTCCCCGCCGTAGACTGGGAGTTCGAGTGGGTCAAGAACGGCGTCCGCCGACACGTCCATTCCCTCTACTGGCGGAACGGGGGCAACGAGTACTTTGTCTACGCATCGGCCCGGGCGCAGCGCTGGAACCAGACCACTGGCATCTACGCCGTGATGGTGGACGGCGCGACGCCGTAGCAAGCCTGGGCAGCCAGCCACGCCCACCCTCCCTACCCGGAAACCAACCCAGCAAGGGACGAGATGCATCCCCGACCTGACGACCCGAGCGGCCTGCTGCCGCCGCAGGCCGCCGCCTGGCGACCGGGTGCGCCCCCGGTGCCGCCGCCTGTTCCGGCGTGGTATGACCGGCCGCCGCAGCCACCGCAGGGGGTCGCACCGGGCGCAGGCGACTACCGGGACGACACGACCCGCTACCTGTGCGCGGCGACCCACCTGAGCTCGCGGTACGCCGACGCGGCCATCCGCGAGTTTCTGGTGGAGCCGACCCGGCCGGTGCCGCCGTCCCCGGGGGTGGACGCCGCGGCCGTGCTGAGCGAGGCCGTCGCCGCCCGCACCCGCCGCAAGCTGCGGGACTCCGCGGTGGTCCTGCTGTTTATTCCGCTGCTGTTCACCGCGCCCGTCTCGCTGCTGGTCTTCTGGTTCGTGGTGGGGTTGCTGATCCTGATGGCCGAACGTAGCCAGGCGGGACCAACGGGATCAGGCAGGCTGAGGATACGGCTCAACATCAACTCTGTGGCAGGAGTCGGCACGGCCGTCGTGCTTGGCGGGGTCATCATCGGGCGCGGCGGCCTGAGCGCCATCTCGGGCTCCTCCAGCCAGTACCAGGACTACCTGCCGCCGCAGAGCCACACCGCGCAGTATGTGGTTGCCCTGTTCCTCGCGCTCGCCATTCTCGGGATCCTGGTCTCCGACCGGCTGTCTGTGTGGTCGTTGCTGACCAAACGGTTCCGCCGATATCTCGGTACCGCCGGGCCAGGCCCCTGGACTGACCACCGGCCACGACAGATACACGACTTCAGCCCAAAGATGTTCATGGAGCAACTGAAGCGCTACCGCACCATGCCGGACGACGGCGTCGCGGCGGAGGCCCACACCCCGCTGATCGTCTACCGGGACTACACGCCGTTCGTGGGCGCCGGACAGGAGCTCAACTCGTGGTCCTCTGCCGTGACGCTGACCAAGCTGCCTGACGACGAGCAGCCTCCGGACAACCGAAAGCTGACCACGGCGGCGCTGTACAAGCGGGTCCGAGAGGAGCTGGCCGACCTGAGCCGCTCCACGCCGTTGACGCCGGGCCGCCGGCTGCACGACCTGAAGGTCTTCGGCCAGGTGATCGTCTCCGCGGACGAGCTGATCGACCACCTGAGCGACCCACGGGCACGGACGTTCCTGGTGGGGCCGGACAGCCCGCCGAGTGCGTCGGTGCCGGCAGCCGACGCGGAGGCGCTGAAGCTCGACGCGCAGGAATGGGCACGGTACTACCTGTGCTTCCAGGTCGAGACGTGGGACCGCGACCTGGTGGTGTCGGTCTACCTGCACATGGCCGTCGACGAGAGGACCCTCTACATCGAGTGGACACCGTGCGTGCTGATGCCGGTCCCCCGTGCCTACCAGCGGATCGACACCCTGCGGACCGGTCAGTGGCGGCCGTTCGGGCAGGCGCTGCTGAAGTTTCTGGGCCTGCCGGCCACCCTGCCGCGCCGGGTCGCGCACACGCTCAAGCTGATCCGTCCGATACGCACGGACCGCGGCATTATCAACCCGGACCGGTACGGCTCGCTGTATAGCCTGCGTGAGCTGGCCGCCGACAAGAATGTGCAGAACTACTTCCAGCGCGCCGATGTGGACCGCTACCTGAAGATCCTGGAGAGCCGGTACATCCTCGCGGTGAGTCGGATCCTGCGCGAGTTCGGCTACTCCTCGCACGAGTTCGAGCAGCAGGCCGCGGTGGTGGTCAACCAGCACACCATCTTCAACGGCAGCAACATCAACGCTCCGGTGGTCGTCGGCAGCCGGGTCGGCGGGAACGTCAGCAGCAGCGGGACGATGAACGCCCCACCCGCGGATGCCCCCGCTGCCACGCCGAGCCCGCAGTGAGGACACCCGAAATGCCAACCAGCAGGGGCAACAGCTTCTCCGGTAACTTCAACGCGCCGGTGGTCGTGGGGAGCCAGGTCGACGGGGACGTCAGCAGTAGCGGGGACTTCGTCGTCCAGCCGGCGCCTCCGGCGGGGTCGAGCGCGGAGCTCGTCGCACTGCTCGCCGCGCTGCGGGCCGAGGTGGCTGCCGCCGGGCCGGGCATCCCCAAGCACGAGGTGATCCTCGACAACATCGACGACCTCACCGCGGATGTCGAGGCCACGGAGGGCACCGAGGCCACCGGGGACGGCGCGACACCCGAGCCGGAGCCCGCGGTCGCCCGCAGCCGGTGGGCGAAGATCAAGAGCCTGCTCGGCGCCACGACCCAGGTCACCGCGGACCTGGCCAAGATCGGCCAGAGCATCGGCCAGCTCTTCGGCCACGGCTGACGGTGATCGCGCGGCGCCCGCCGGGCGCGGTTGGCTCAGGTGAGAAGCTGGTCAGCCAACGCCGGACCGTCCGGGTCTCTCGCCCTGCTCCGCGTGCGGCACGGTCCCCAGGACCAGGTCCATTGTCACGACCGGGGGTTCATCAGGGTGGAGAGGGCCGGGGCGTCCTGGGCTTCCTTGGTCCAACGGGCGTTCCGCTCCATCACCCGCAGCAGGCGCCGTCGGCGGTAGCGTCGCAGCCGCGCGAGGATGCGCGGATGACCCTCATGCGCTCGTTCGACCGTATATCGTCCGGGGATTCGCATTGCTCCCCCTCACCTCGGCGGTCCCGCTTTACCTTCTCGGCACCGGACGGCCCGGTTAGCCCAGGGATGGTACGGTTCACTGGCTGTCAGCCAGCCAACATAGGGGCAGGATGTCACCTCGGTCGTCGTCCGTCAACGAGGAGCTGCGCGAACGGTCGCGGCTGCGGATCCTGAACGCCGCCTACGAGCTGCTGGCCGAGCGGGGCTACGCGGGGACGACGCTGAGCGAGATCGCCAAGCGCGCGGGCACCGCCCGTGGCCTGATCTCGTACTACTTTCCCAGCAAGCAGCATTTGTTCCAGGCGACAGTGCACCGGATGATGTACACCCGGCTCACGCAGACGCTGGACCGCATTCCCGTCGAAACTGACCCGGACGAGCGCCTGGCCCTGACGATCGACCGCATTCTCCAGTTCGCCGCCGAGCAGCCGGCGGTGTTCCGCGCGCACCTGTCGCTGATTCTGCAGCCGGACGCGGCCGGCTTCGTGGACGAGCCCGAACGACGACGCCTGGGGTCGATCCTGCAGGAGGTGCTGGCGATCCGGGGGTCCACCAACCCCGCGGTGGACCACGCTGTGCTGCGCAGCGCCCTGATGGGCGCGGTCATCGGCATTGTGCTCCCCGGCGCCGAGTCACCCCTGGAACACATCCGGGCACACCTGTTTGGGAGCTACGGCCTGCGGTGGACCATGGGCGACCCGCCGACCCCGAAGCCGCCACGGCTCGCCACGGCTTCCAACCCACAGTGACCAACAATGTGGACGCAGATGAACGCGCCCTGTTGCTCGCCGTCCGGCCCAGGTTCGCCCAGGCGATCCTGAACGGCGACAAGACCGTCGAGCTTCGCCGCCAACGACCCGTCATCGCCGCCAACGCACCGGTGTTTCTCTACGCGAGCAGCCCGACCAAGGCGTTGGTCGGATCGGCCTGGCTCGCGGCCGTGGACGTCGGGAGCCCGGACCAAGTATGGGACATGCACGGCCCGGCATCGGGGATCGACCGATCCGAGTACGACGGATACTTCCATGGAGCCCACATCGCGGTGGCACTGACCCTGACCGCCGTCATGTCCTTGCCCGACCCGGTGTCGCTCAGCGAGCTGCGCGCGGAGTACGCGTTGGAGCCGCCGCAAAGCTACCGATTCATCGACGCGACCCGCAGCCGCCGGCTCCTAGCACCCCGAGACACCGTGCCACGCCAACCTGTCCAGACTGGTCGTGGTCCCTCCGCTGTCGGCCATCTCAGCAGCCCGCTCCTTCCAGGATTCCCGCCGGCCGCCCACTGCCCCAGGCTCGGGTGAAATCGGGATGGGCGAAGCCAGCCCCCGAAACGCTGGATCTCACGCGCCTGCCGCGAGTAACTTGAACCGCATCCTCATCTCTGGGCGACGACGCCTCTGGCGGACTTCGATCGGCTTCGGCTGCCCCTGCGCACACTGCTCGGCCAGGTAGCACGGCACCGCTGACCAGCAATGTTTCGACATATGGCGAGAAGGATCTTGTGACTCTCTATGCCGACCCCCCGCCGGCCACGATCGGTGAGGAGTTCAACCCGTTCTCTGGAGCGCAGCTCGATGATCCTTATCCGGTCTACGAACGCGCCCGGCGGGAGGAGCCCGTCTTCTACAGCGACGTGCTGCGGATGTGGTACGTCACCCGCTACGACGACATCATGTCGGTGCTCAAAGATCCAGTGCGCTTCTCCTCGGCGCAGGCGGTCAACGCGCAGGTTAGCTACACGCCCGAGACCCTGGGCGCCATCGCGGAGAGCTGGCTGTCCCACAACTCGCTGACGAACAACGACCCGCCCTCGCATACCACGGTCCGGCGGCTCGTCAACAAGGCGTTCGCCCGCCGGACCAGGGCCGATCTCGAAGGTCAGGTCCGCACCATCGCCAACGACCTCATCGACCGCTTCGCCGACGACAGCCACGCGGAGCTCGTCCGGCAGCTCAACTTCCCGCTGCCGCTGCAGGTCATCCTCAACGTCATCGGGGCGCCCGAGGAAGACCAGGCTGATCTCAAGCAGTGGTCAGACGACTGGATCGCGCTGTTCCTGGTCCCGCTCACGCCGGAGCAACAGGCAGCGACGGTGGGCCGGCTGCTGGAGTCCGAGCGGTACTGGACCACGCTGTTCGAGGCACGGCGAGCGCACCGCGTGAGGACCTCGTCAGCGATCTGATCCTGGCCTCGGACCAGGAGCCGGAGGCTGCCAGCGTGCCGCAGATGATCAACGTCTGCTCGACACTGGTGTTGGCCGGCCACGAGACAACCGCGAACCTGCTGGGCATCTGCCTCTACCGGCTCTTGGGCCTCCCCGACCAATGGCGGCTGGTATGCGCGGACCCCGCCAACATCCCCAAGGCAGTGGAGGAGACGCTGCGCGCGGACTCCTCGGTGCACGCGCTGATGCGTACGACCACCGAGCCGGTCGGGCTGGGCGGGGCCAGCCTACCGAAAGGGGCGCAGCTCGCCCTGCTGTTTGCCTCGGCGAACCACGACGAAGCCTATTTCGTCGACGGCGCCCGGTTCGACCTGTGCCGCGCGAAGGAGCAGCCGCACCTCGCCTTCGGCCACGGCATCCACTACTGCGTGGGGGCACACCTCGCCCGGCTCGAAGCCCGAGTCGCTCTCGAGCTTCTCATCCGGCGCCTGCCCGGGCTTCGCCTCGGGGCCGGGCAACAGCCGACCTGGGTGGTGAACCCCATTCACCGTGGCCTGCAAGAGCTGCACGTCGAGTGGAACAGATGAGCTAGCTAGCGGTTGGAAGCTGCCGCGTACCGGACGCCGTAACGGCGTCGATGGTTTTGCGGACCCGCTCGACAACCTCCGCGACGGGGACACGCTCGGTCTGCCCGCTGGCCCGTTCGGTGAGCTCGACCGCTCCGTCGGCCAGGTTCCGGGAGCCGACCGTGACCCGCAGCGGGATCCCCACCAGCTCGACGTCGCGGAACTTCACCCCGGCCCGCTCATTGCGGTCGTCGATGATCACGTCGGCACCCGCCGCGCGCAGTGCCTGGTAGATGTGCTCGGCGGTGTGGGCGGTGTCCGCGTGCTCCGGCTGGGTGACCACGACCGCGACGTGGAACGGGGCAACCGCCATCGGCCACACTATTCCCTTGGCGTCGTGGTGGCATTCGACAATCGCCGCTATCGCGCGTTCCACGCCGATTCCGTAGCTGCCCATGACGACGTTGGTGCGAGTCCCGGCCGCGTCCAGCACGCTGGCGCCCAGTGCCTCGCTGTACCTGGTGCCCAGCTTGAAGATGTGCCCGACCTCGATCGCCCGCCGTACGCTCAGTGGCCGTCCACACCGGACACACGGCTCGCCAACCATCACCTCGCGAAGATCGGCCCAGGTGCGGACCGCGATATCCCGGCCGACGTCCACACCCCGCAGGTGAATGTCGTCGATGTTGGCGCCGGTGAACATGTCCCGGCGCCCCCGAAGCGCCTCGTCGGCGATGGTTGGAATGTGTGCCACCCCGACCGCACCCAGGCTGCCGGGCGAGGCGCCCATTGCCTCGCGGATCTCGTCGGGGTGCGCCGCACGCAACGTCGTGGCGCCCGTCGCGTCGGCGAGCTTCTGCTCGACCAAGGAATGGTCGCCGCGCAGCAGTACCAAGGTAAGCCGATCGTCCAGCACGTAGACCAACGTCTTGATCTGGCGGTCGGCTGGAGCGGCGTAGCGAACGGCAAGATCCTCTATCGTACGTGCCCCGGGGGTGTCGAACCGCTCCGGCGCGGGAGGCCCCGCGGCATCGACCACATCGGCCAGGCCCGCCATCGCCTTCTCCACGTTGGCGGCGTACCCGCAGGCCGGGCAGTGCACCACCGAGTCCTCGCCGACGGCTGACGGACACATGAACTCGGTCGACGTCGACCCGCCCATGCCACCGCTGGACGCCTCCACCGCAACGACCGGGACCCCGAGCCGGGCGAACATCCGGCAATAGGCCTCGTGATGCAGGCCGAACGAACGATCCAACCCGTCGGGACCGAGATCGAAGCTGTAGGAGTCCTTCATGGTGAACTCCCTGGTCCGCAACAGCCCAGCCTTCGGCCTCGGCTCGTCGCGGAACTTGGCCTGGAACTGGTACCAGATCTGCGGCAGGCTCCGGTACGAGCTCAGCTCCACCGCCAGCGTCGTAAAGATCTCCTCGTGCGTCATGCCAAGGGTGAGGTCGGCGCACTTCCGGTCGCGCAGCCGGAACATCTCCTCGCCCATGACGTCCCACCGGCCGGTCCGCCGCCATATCTCGGCGGGATGCACAACCGGCAGGAGGAGCTCCTGCGCACCGATGCGCTCCATCTCGTCGCGGATGATGTCGATGACCTTGGCCCGCACTCGAACGGCCAACGGCAGCAGCGAATAGTGCCCGGCCATCAGTTGGCGGATGTAGCCGGCGCGCAGCAACAGCCGATGGCTGGGCGTGTCCGCGTCCGCCGGGTCCTCCCGCAGCGTGGGAATGTGCATAGTGGACCAACGCATGACCAACGACTCTCGCTCATATTTCGGAGGACGGCGCCACCGCGACCGCGTGCACCGCTGACCGGACCCTGAGTGACCGGACCCCGAGTCTAGCCGTTCAGGCTCGCAGGAGGGTGTCCCTGTTGATGAGCAGGCCGGTGCCGTCGGGGGTGGTGACCAGCGCCAACGAGTGTTGCTCGGTGGATGTCCGGCCGTCCTTGGTCACGAATATGACCGTGCCGGTCACCCGCGCACCGGCCGGGTCGGCGCGAAGGTCCCGCACCCTGACGGACTCGATCGAGGACCAGAAGTTGGTATAGCTGCGGTAGCCGATCTGCTTCAGGCCGGGCCCGAGCCGTTTCCAGCCTTCGGCCTGGTTGCCCGGCAGCAGGCCGTAGTAGTCGGAGATGAACCGTGTCATGGTGCCGGCCCGCATCGGCGATGACGCGCTCGACGGCTCCGGCGACGGCGACGCGGAAGGCCGCGAGGACGGCGCGGCGGACGGCGCGGCGGACGGCGTCGAGGTAGGGCTGGTGCGGGTCGGGGTCTGCACGGACGAGGCGGACGGCGCCCCGCCGCCGGTCTGCTGGCCAGCCCGCCCGGCCGGCCCGGCGTCCCGGCCGCCGACGAGGTACCACCCGAGGCCGACCAGCGCGAGAACGGCGGCCAACGCGACGATCCGCACGGTACGGCGACCGGCCGGCGCCTTGCTGGCGGGGTTGGCGAGCACAGCGTGCTTGGGCTCGGGCCCGGCCGGCTCGGCGGGGAGCGGTTTCTCGACGTACCCGGCCGGTTCGGCAGGGGCAGGCTTCTCGGTGGGCACCGGCTTTTCGACGTACCCGGCTGGTTCGGCGACTGCCTGCTCGGCGGGCCCCGCATGCACGCCCTGCTCGGCGGGCACCGGCTTCCCGGCGGGCACGGCCGGGCCAGCGGGCGCCTCGGCCGTGGGGGTCGCCGAGGACTCGGTCGGTGTCTCCAGCGAAGGTAGCGGCGCCGTAACCGGCTCGACCACAGCCTGGCCGGCGCCCGTCCGCCCCGCCGCCGAGCCAACCGGGACCGCCGCCCCGCCGCTCACCCGGGCCAGCATGGCGCGAGCCTCGGCCATGGTCGGCCGCTGCTCCGGGCTGCGGGCCAGCAGCCGGTTCAGCACCGGGCCGAGCGGCCCCGCCCGCCGCGGCGCGGGCACCTCCTGCGTCGCAACCCGCCCGAGCAGCACCAGCGGGTTGTCGTCGGTACCGAACGGCGGCGTCGCCTCCACCGCGAAGTACAGGGTGGCGCCGAGGGACCACACGTCGGACTGCCGGCTCGGGTACGCGCCCCTCGCGATCTCCGGGGCGAAGTACGCCGGCGTGCCGGTGATCAGCCCGCTCTCGGTGAGGGTGAGGTCGGCGCTGCCCCGGGCGATCCCGAAGTCGGTGATCTTGGCCTTGCCGGCCTCGGTGAGCAGGACGTTGCTCGGCTTGACGTCGCGATGCACGATGTCGACCCGGTGCGCCTCAGTGAGTGCGTCGGCGATCTGGGCGCCGATCGCGGCCGTGTAGTGCGGTGGGAGCACGCCGTTGTCCCGGACGGACTCGGTCAGCGTCTTCGACGGGACGTACTCCATCACCAGCCACGGCTCATCATTGTGGATGGCGACGTCGTAGATGCTGACCGCGTTCGGATGGTTCAGCCGGGCCACGACCCGGCCCTCGCGCATCGCCCGCAGCCGGGCGAGCTCGGCGTTCTTGCCCTCGTACGTCAGGCCGGTCACCTGCTTGACGGCGACCTGGCGGTGCAGGCGCTCATCCCGCGCCAGCCAGACCGTGCCCATCGCGCCGGAGCCGATCCGTCGCACGAGGGTGTACCGACCAGCGACCACGCGCGGCTCGCTCATCCTCGCCTTCCCGCCGAACCGTCCAGGCACTTTTGAGCCAGGCTAACCCAGCGATGTTGCCCGGCTACGACCGGCTGGAACCCTCCAGTGCCCCAACTGGCACATGTCACGCCATGTCATCCACGGGTCGGCGAACCGCGTGACGGCGTTATCCCCGTCGTCGGTATCGCCCAGATATGCGCCAACCGTCGGGCCAGCAGCGCAGTAGCGGGCGGCAGCCACACACCGGTCTGTCAGCGCTCGCATGTCTCGGGACTCGCTCACCCGCCTGAGCCCCGGCGTCGCAACTGGTCGGCCAGCACCGCCTCAGTCACGGCTCCGGCCGCGTCCCCCGCCTCGCCCCGCCACCAGGCGAGGTTGTGCCGGGTGGTCAGGGTGTCGGGGTGGTCCGGGCCGAGGACCCGCAGATCGTCGGCCAGCAGCGCCTCGAACGCGGCGGCGGCCCCGGCCACGTCCCCCGCCTCGCCCCGCCAGAAGGCGAGGTTGCCCCGGGTGGTCAGGGTGTCGGGGTGGTCCGGGCCGAGGACCCGGGCGGAGTCGGCGACCAGCCCGGTGAAGTGGCGCGCGGCGTCGGCGACCAGCCCGGCCTCGCCCAAGCTCTGCCCCAGCCGGAACAGGACCGGGTGCGCGTCGGGCTCCCACAGCGCAGTGGGGTGCCGGCCGGCCAGCACCGCGGCGTTCGCGCGCAGGACCTGGCCGAGGGTGGTGTCGGCCTCGACCTCGGGCCAGGCGCGGAGCAGCGCGTCGGCGGCGGCCCAGACGGCG
>DATILL010000007.1:0-18375 GCA_035476575.1 Mycobacteriales bacterium | reverse complement strand
AACGCCGACAGGTCACCACACGGGCACGGCAGACAACGACAGGTCACCACAACGCCGACAGGTCACCACACGGGGCGAGGGGGGTCGCGGGGAGAGGGGCGAATGTTCGGGTCCTGACCGAGTGGGGAGTCTGGTCGGGGCCCAGACTCCGACGGGCCGAAGAAAGCATGGTCGGAGTTCCAGCGCCAGACCCCGCCGCCGACGGGCTTGCCGCGTCCGCTGGGCTTAAGGGGTAGATGGTGACCTGCTCGCGCCGTCGGGCGTGGTGTCGAGGTGTCACCCGGCGAACAGCGCCCGCCGGCCGGAGGGGAACCGGACCTCGGCCTGGCTGGCCCGGTCGTGGCGGTGGTCGGCAGTGGCACCGTGTCTCCATTCGGCTCAGGCCAGGCCCATGTAGGCGGGAGGGATGCCCAGGCCGGCGGCGATGCGGGCCAGGACGGCGTAGGAGGTGACCCGGCGGCCGTTGGGCATGATCGCGGAGATCTTGGGCTGGCCGTCGGGTCATCGCCGCGATCCGCTTCTGGGTGTAGCCGTGCTGGACCAGGGTGCGGTAGACGTGGTGGATGTCGTGCCCAGCCAGGGCGGCACGCATTCGCGGCTCCTCCCACAGCGCGGGGTCCGGCGGCTCCGGTGGTGGCCCGGCCTCAAGGCTGGTCCGGCGCGGCTCCCCTGATGCCGGTCCGGTCGCGCGGCCAGGGCGGGTCGGGAACGTAGGCCAGGCCGGCGTAGCCGCGAGGGACGCCCAGCCCGTCGATGACTCGTTCGATGACGTCGTACGCCATCACCTTGCGCCCGTGGACGATCGCGGAGACCTCCGGCTGCGACTGTCCGGTGAGTGCCGCGATGCGCTGCTGGGAGTAGCCCAAGGTCTGGAGCAGCCGGTAGACCTGGGTGATGTCCTGGACCGCGAGCAGCGCCCGCATGTCCGGCTCCTCCCACAGCGCCGGGTCCGGCCGCCGCGCTCGCTCGCCGGTCATTCCACACCCTCACCCAGGCCTTCGGGGCCGGGGTGCCCGCACAGGCTCCGGGTGTGAACCACCCCCGTCGGCGCCCACCCGGGCAGCCGGGCGGAGCAACCCCAGCCACCACGCCGCCTGGCCCGAGTCAACCGGCAGAGCCAGAACCAACAGCCCGGGCCGCGCCTCGCGCCCATCACAACCCCTCTCCGCGTGATCAGGTCACGCAATCACTGAGGGGCAACGTATGCCGCGACGGGTACCGCGACGTTTCCATGCAGAAACCGACCTAGTGCGGCATTCCCATCCGGTGGGCGAGGCCGCGCAGGTCCCGGCCGACAGCGGCCCGCTGCGCCCGGCCGAGCATTCCGGCGACCGCCTCCCGGGCCAGCGGGTGCATCCGCAGCCGCAGCGGAGCAATCTGCTCGGCGCGGCGGAACGCCGCCACCGCCTGCCGGTCGTCACGGAGTGCGGAATGCGCCCGGCCGACATCGAGCCAGAGCGATGCTCGGCGGGCGGGGTAGGGGACCCTGTTCGGGCTGGACCCGCCGGGCGGCTTGCAGCGCCGAGTCGGGGTCGCCGAGCTCGACCGCGGTCGCGATGCGGTGCAGCTCGACATTCGGCGCGCCGAACGCAAGGTGGCGACCGATCTCAGTCGCAGTGTCCAACCGGGCGGCGACCCGTTCGGCCTCAGTGAGCCGCTCGGCCGCGTCCGGGCCGAAGCCGGCCACAGCGAGCGCGAATGCGACGGCGAGCTGGAGCGATCCGTAGGCGCTCAGAGCCTCGCTGCTGGGCGTTGGGAGCACCTGCTCAGCGGCGGACGTGCCGACCTCCACTGCCGCGCCGAATGCTGACGTGCTGACGGAGGACAAGGCGTGCGTGCGGGCAAACCCCGTAACAGCGAGGTATGTCGGGTCCCCCAAATGCCCGGTAGCCTCATGCATGAGGCTTGTGGCAAGCAGGGCTAAGTCTGGGAAGCCCAAGTCCCTAACCAAGTTCCCGGACTCGTAGCAGCACCAGACCAGCAGCCGCAGCACGTCCTCCACGTCGCGCCTGCCTGTTGACTGGGCTGCACGCAGCCCAGTCAACAGGCGAGCCGCAGCGCGCGCGGCGGCGTCAAGCTGGTGTCCCTGGCGCTGTCTGGTCAGTGTCTCCAGGTCGGCGCGTATGACCTCAACCGGTGGCGCGGCAGTCGGTCGGGCAGGTCGAGCAAGGCAAGCCGGACCTGCTGGACGACGGTGGCGGCGGTGGCCGCCCCAGCCTTGGACGGCAGGTCGTACGGCGTGCCAACCAGATCAGCGGGAGAGATCTGCAGATGCTGACCTTCTCTAAGCTCCACAATGGTGATCCGGCGGATGTGGGGGTGATGAGCCGGCCGGCGTAGTAAGCTCGTCTAAGCCAACCCAACACCAAGAGTCCCATGCCCGCGATCGTCGCTAAGGAGCCTGTGGCTGTGGCCCGTCTGCCGATAGTTATTACCGATTACTGTGTGGCTGATGCGCTTCGTCCGGCGGCCGTCACGACCAGTGTAGACCCGGTGTAGGCCTACAGATCTAAATCGTCTGACCGCGGGCGCGGCCCTACGCTGTTGCTACAGTATTTGCACCCTGATCAACCTCGGTTGGGTTGACGCTGTGCCTGACATTCTCCCATGTGCGCGTCTGAGGTGGAGAGACAGTGATACGGAGCGAGACCTTTACGGTCCCAGCCTGTTGATCAGTGGCTAGGACCATCCCAACCCCTTCGCGAAGTAGATCACTCATAGTTACACCGCGGCGGCTGGCGATATCGCGAAGCGCAACAATCGTGTCGGGTTCCAGTCGTAGTGAAACCATTTGTCCGAGTCGGCGTCCCTCCACAGGTGTTCCCGAGTCAGGCACGACCTTGCCCCGGTGTGCGTCAGCGAGCTCCCGCCGCTGGATCTCACTCATGTCCCGGCTAGCCATGAAGTGACCACCCTTCCTCCCCGACGTCCCTGCCTCCAAGCCTGCCTCTCGGCGGCCTCAGCGCGCCAGCCTGTGACCGGGCGTAGCTAGTCGCCTCGCTTGTAGGACGTATCGAGCAACACGACCCACCACATCGACCTTGACCGATCAGGACCGACCACCACGAACTCAGCGGTTTGTACTCTCATCTTGACCTCGACCGGCTCTTCGCTCAAGACTTCTCCCACAATGCGCTCCGGCTCCGGGCCCAAGTGATCCGGGCGTTGACAGTGCGCGAGATTGCCCTCAGGGTCTTCGTCAGAGTCCCAGTCGATCTCGTGGTACCAGCTAAGGTTGAGCACCACCCGTGTTCACTCGCCAGGTGGGTAAGGTGAAGTCGGTGGCGTAGGAAGTCCCTGCATCAGCGCGACGCTGGCAACCTGAACCACACTGAAGCGGTACCGATCAATTTCGGACTCGTCCACTGTAAGGGTGAAGCTGTACTCTCCGGGGCGCTCGAGTGCAAGGCCCTGAATCGGTACAGCAATGGACGTAATCCCAGGTTGCCCATATCTGTGCTCGATCGCCGGGGCGGCTCGGAATGCTCCTTCGACATGCAGGCCGAGAGGTTTATCATCAAGATCGACGAGTTTCATCAGAAGGCTATGATCAGCGTGATTAGCATGGAACGGAATCTCAATGACCGCAACCAAAGACATGCTTGGCAATACAGCCGGAAAAGCTAGGAATCGAAGCATCGACCAATACGCACCACATGCATATACTTTGTCACTTTCAACTGTAGCAAAGTCGGCGGGAAAGAAGCCTCTTGATTTGAAGGCAGTGAGCTGCCCGGCCCCGGCGGAGGGGGTAGGGCGCGGTGGTGGTTCTGTCATACGTGAAGGGTAGCATGTGTATGACACACATGTCATAACTTACCACGCTTCAAGCGCTATGGCAGGGCGGACGGAGGCCAACCATGGTCCACCGGCCCAGCGGCAAGGTGGCGAGACAAGATCAAACACTCATCTGATGACACTGAGTAACCAGACAAAGCTCTGATGTCCTCAAATGACGTAACAAACCAAGTGCCGCTCGGCGGTAGCGCGTGAGCCAACCGCTAGTGGCTCGGGGCTGGCCTACATCGAATTCGCCGAGCGCCGTACGACCGAGAGCACGATCCAGACCAGAGCTTTGCAGTGGAGCGGCTCCGATGGGCTTGAACGTCATGGCTGGCTAGTGCGGCATTCCCATCCGGTGGGCGAGGCCGCGCAGGTCCCGGCCGACAGCGGCCCGCTGCGCCCGGCCGAGCATTCCGGCGACCGCCTCCCGGGCCAGCGGGTGCATCCGCAGCCGCAGCGGGGCAATCTGCTCGGCGCGGCGGAACGCCGCCACGGCCTCCCGGTCGTCACGGAGTGCGGAATGCGCCCGGCCAAGGTCAAGCCAGTAAGAGGCGCGCCGCGCCTGGTATGGCAGCCGTTCAGGCTCTATGCGGCTGGCCGCGGTCAGCGCCGCGTCAGGATCGCCCAGCTCGACCGCGACGGACAAACGGTGCAGGCCGATGCCTGGGGCGCTGAACGCCAGGTGCCGCGCCATGTCGGTCGGCTCTGTGAGCCGGTCAGCGACACGGCCGGCTTCGGTTATCCGGTCAAGAGCATCCCTACCTCGGCCAGTGACCGCTAGCGCATAGCTGATGGACAGCATGAGCGAGCCGTAGCCAGCCAGCGCCTCCGTGCCCGCCAGTGGGCGAACCGCGTCAGCAGCAGCGGTACCTGCCTCAATGGCAGCGGTGTATGCGCCGACCGTCACTGAGGACAACGTATGAACGCGAACCAGCTCGGTGACCGCTAGACATGCAGGCTCTGCAAGCTCGGCGGTGGCTTCATCGGCGAGACCGGCCATGAGCAGGGCCAGGTCTGGGTGCCTCAGCTCGCGGACAAGACTCGCAGTCTCGTAGCAGCACCAGACCAGCAGCCGCAGCACCTCCTCCACGTCGCGCCCACCTGCTGACTGGGCCGCGCGCAGCCCAGCCAACAAGCCGGCCGCAGTACGCGCGGCGGCGTCAAGCCGGTGTGCCTGGCGCAGCCTGGTCAGTGTCTCCAGGTCGGCGCGCATGACCTCAACCGGTGGCACGGCGCGGTCAGGCAGGCCGAGCAAGGCGAGCCGGACCGGCTGGACGATGGTGGCGGCGGTGGCCGCCCCGCCCTCGGACGGCAGGTCGTACGGCGCGCCAACCAGGTCGACCGGCGAGACCTGCAACGCCTCGGCCAGCGCGGCGAGGTCGTGCCGGCTCTCCAGCGGCAGCAGCCCGCGCTCAACCTTGCTCAGCCAGGACTTGCTGTGCCCCGCCAGCCCGGCGACCGTCTCCAAGGTCAGCCCCCTGCCCAACCGCGCGGAACGCACCCGCACCCCGATAGACCGCCCGTCCATCCCCTGCCCCACCCGCCCAACAGTCGCGCGCTCCCGCCCCGAAGGGACTCCCCTGAAGCGCCTGCCAGCGTAGCCCGACACCGCACCAGGCACCGTCCTTCCTGACACGCCTGGTCGATGGTGGTATGGACGAGGCTTGGTGGAAGTCTTAGACCGGGTTCCCCGCAGGTCAGCAGGTGTCTTGTCCCGTTTGGAGGACAAGGATCTGATCGCCGACCTGCATGCTAGGCGGAGGTTGCAGGCCGAGGTTTCGGTTGTCGTCCTTGAGGCGCCCCGCGAAGTCACGAGTCAGGTCGCCCTCGGTGCGGACCAGCAACAGCTGGTACTTCTTGCCAAGGTTGTCACGTCTGCCGATGCGGACCTTCTCCAAGCTCCACAACGGTGACCTGCCAGAGGTGAGGGCGATGAGCCGGCCGACGTAGTACGGGTCGTGCCCGTTGGTATCATGCAGCACCAGCCAGTACGCGCTGTCGCCACCTGAAGGTGGGACAACACCTCGAACCGAGACGCAAAGGCCAACCTTCTCATCGTTAGCTGGGCTGACGATCCTCGGCGGAACAGCCGACTGAGCTGCGTTCACCGAAAAGATCCCGTGCGGCCACAGTGACCCACCGACGAAGAAGCTTCCGGCGGTCATGCACAGCACCCCGACAATGACAACCGGCAGGCGTCTGCGCCAACCCAAAACCAAGAGTCCGATTCCCGCGATCATCGCTAAGCTGCACATAGCTGTTGCCAGCCAGATATTTCTGGTGAGGATGGCGACGGCCCACCCCCGCTAGGGGGACGCCGATCGCCGCCAGATTCGCGATAAGCGCGACCCATCTTTCTAGGGCTGGATTTGGCCCGCCGGTCGGACCTGATCGACACCGGTCATAGAGTCGTCCTTCCCGAGGGGCTTGCGCGGGCTCGAGCCGGGGCATGTGCATCCTCTACGGCTAGCTCGGCGTAGTGGGCTTGGGCGGCTTCGGTGAGCTGAACCCTATGGCCAGCGCTAGTGCGGCATTCCCATCCGGTGGGCGAGGCCGCGCAGGTCCCGGCCTACGGCGGCCCGCTGTGCCCGCCCGACCATCCCAGCCACCGCCTCCCGGACCAGCGGATGCAGCCGGGTCCGCAGTGGCGCGATCGCCTCAGCGCGGCGGAACGCGCGCACCGCTTCCGCGTCCTGCTCCAGTGCGGCGTGAGCGCGACCGAGATCAGCCAGCCAGCACGCCGCGCGCTCCCGGTTCGGTGCCCGATCGACCTCGAGGTCGGTGGACGCCTGGACGGCTAGCTCGGCCTGCCCCAGCTCCACGCAGACCGCCACCTGATGCAGCCGGACGTTCGCCGCGCCGAACCCGAGATGCCGGCCGAACAGTGTCGGCTCGGTCACCCGACCAGCCTGCTCCCAGGCGACGTGCAGGCAGGTCGCCGCCTCGTCATCGTTGCGCAGTGCAGCCGAGGCAAAGCCCGCCGCAAGCTGCAGGTGCCCGAGCGCGGCAGCGGCCTCGGCGCCGCCGACCGCGCTGATCGCGTCTGCCGCGTCCGAGGCGACGTCCACCGCGGCGCCGTAAGCACCGACGGCGACCTGCGCCAGGCTGTACGACCGGGTGATCGCCGCCAACGCTGTGGTCACTGGGTCCTCGGCATCGGCCGCGGCCCGGTCCATCACGCCGGTCACAATGAACGCGAGATCATGCCGGCTGACCGCCTGCAGAATCCAGGTCGCGTGATAGCTGGCGAGGACGGTCAAGTGCGCGACCTCGCGATGGTCGCGGCCACCTACCGACGCCCGTAGACCGTTCAGCACGGTCGCCACCACCCCGACCGCTGGCGACTCCTTCGCCGCGTCGTGCAGCGTGACGAGCTGGTCGATTCCGTCGCGCAGCTCGGCCAGCTCCCGCCGGCCGCCGACGGGCCGGTCGAGCAGTGCCCGGCGCAGTGCGGGGATCGCATCTCGGGCAGCCCCGCCCACCGACTCGGTCGGCAGGTCGTATGGCTGGCCGGTGAGGTCGGTCGGGGACACGGACAAGGCCGTGGCTAGTGCGGCGAGGTCGTGCCGGCTCTCCAGCGGCAGCAACCCCCGCTCGACCTTGCTCAGCCAGGACTTGCTGTGCCCCGCCAGCCCGGCGACCGTCTCCAGGGTCAACCCCCTGCCCAGCCGCGCCGAGCGCACCCGCACCCCGATGGACCGCCCGTCCATCCCTCGCCCTACCCCGCCCAACAGTCCCTCCCGCCGCTCCGAAAGAGACTCCCTGGAGCGCGCCCACCAGCGTAACCGGGCACTACACACCAGGCCGACGTCCTTGACACGCCGACGCGAAGCTGAGGAAGGCCACGATGTACGTCGGCGCGGCGTTGGGCCATCACCTGGTCTCCAGGAGCACGGCGCGGTCGCCGACGTACCGCAGGCTGATCTCGTCACCAGGCACGGGACCAACACTGCCAGACAGGCAATAGGCTCGACCCGACCCCGCCCGAAGGAGAACACTGGTGACCGAGACCCCGGACCCGCGCAAGCTGATCGTGATCGGGTTCGACGACCCGCTGATGGCCAACGAGCTCCTGCTCGCGGCGGTCCGGCTGCAGCGGAACGGCCAGATCCAGCTACACGACGCGGTCTTCGTGTACCGGGACGCGGACGGCCGGTCGACGGTCCGGGAGACGCAGGACGTCAGCATCGGCCGCGGCGCGTTCGGCGGCGGCATGTGGGGGCTGCTGATCGGCACCCTGCTCGGCGGGCCGATCGGCGGCCTGATCAGCGGAGCGGCGAGCGCGGGCGGTGGCGCGCTGCTCGCCAAGCTGATCGACACCGGCATCAAGGACGAGCGGATCGCCGCGCTGCGCGAGACGGTGCCGCCCGGCCACACCGCGCTGGCCCTGCTGGTCAGCCACCTGTCCGTGGCCGACCTCCAGCGCGAGCTGAGCCGTTTCCCCGGGGCCACCCTGGTGGAGGCCGACCTGCCCGACGCCGCGATCATGGCCGTCCGGCACGCTCTCGGCGAGGCACCCGACCCGGCCTGACCACGGCTGGCGACGGCCGGTGAGCTACCCGGCCGGCAGGGACATGACCCGGCTGACCCCCCAGGCCGCCGCGGCGGCGCCGAGGAACAGCATCGCCAGGCCGACCCAGGTGCCCGGCATGACGACGTCGCCCTCCGGCCGGGGCAACGCCAGCACGATCACCACGGCCAGCCAGGCGATGATCGGTAGGGCGGCCGTGGGCCGGCTGCCGGTCGCGGCGTACATCAGCCGGGGCAGGAACGCGTTCAGGACTATCGCCGCTAGCACCGAGACAGGTAGCACGACCCGGCCGATGCGCAGCGGCACGTAGAGCGCTTCGAGCACGGCGGCCTGGACCGCACCCAGGCTCACCAGCACCCCGCCGGTCCAGCGCTGCCAGCCTGGCGGCGGCATGCCGGCCGGCCGCTCCGGGGGCCGGGGCAACCCCGCCCGGGCCAGCCGAGGCTCGGCCACCTCAGCCCAATCCGGCGAACAGGTCGTCCTCCCAGCCGCGCTCGCCCACGCCGGGACCGCGCTCGCCGCGCACCAGGATGTAGAACTCCATCCCCATCACCTCACGCCCGAGGTTGTTCGACAGCGCGAAGAACGGCCCGTCGGTCGCGATCTGGGTGGCGTGCGCGCGCATCGCGTCGAGCTTGTGCCCGGCGTACGGGCTGGCGTCCACGGCAGTGGTGACCAGCTCGTCCGGCGTACCGAACGGGAGGTCGTCCACACTCCCTACCACGCCGAACGGCGACTCGTGGCCAGCCTCCCGCAGCCGCCGGATGCCCTCGGCCAGCACCGAGCGGGGGATCGCGCACCAGTACACCTTGGCCGCCCGCCACGGCGCTCCGAGCTCCGGCTCGTACTCCTTGTCGGCGGCCAGCTCGTAGGCCCGCATGGCGACCCGGTGGGCCTGGATGTGGTCCGGGTGGCCGTAGCCGCCGTTCTCATCGTAGGTGACCATGACCTGCGGCCGCAGCTCGCGCACCACGGCGACCAGGTCGCGAGCAGCCTCGTCCACCTCCGCCTGCCAGAACGCCCGAGGACGCGCGTTGGCCGGGGTGCCCATCATGCCGCTGTCCCGCCACCGGCCGGCCCCGCCGAGGAAGCGGTGGTCCCGCACCCCCAGCACGCCCATCGCGCGCTGCAGCTCCACGATCCGGTACCCGCCGAGCTGGTCGGCCTCCCCGGCCGCCAGCCGGGCCAGGTCGGGCACCAGAACCTCGCCCTCCTCGCCGAGCGTGCAGGTCACCAGGGTCACCTGTACGCCGCCAGCGGCGTACTGCGCCATGGTGGCGCCGTTGTTGATCACTTCGTCGTCGGGGTGGGCGTGCACCAGCAGCATCCGCCGGTCCGGTCCGTCGCTCATGGCGCCAGACTAGCCACCCCCTCCGACCTAGCCACCCCCTCCGCCGATCATCGAGGTGTTGGGGTCCGCAGAGATCATTTAGCCCCAGCAGCTCGATGATCGGCGGAGGGGAGAGGGCTCCGCCGCTCAGATGATCTGGACGGTCTCCGCGAAGTGGCAGGCGGACGGGTGGCCGCCACGCGGGACCAGCTCGGGCTCCTCGGTCCGGCACCGCTCCTGCTGCTCCTCGGTCAGCTCGTTGGCGAACTTCGGGCAGCGGGTGCGGAACCGGCAGCCGGACGGCGGGTTGGCCGGGCTGGGCAGGTCACCCTGCAGCAGGATCCGACGGCGCTGCCGCTCCCGGTTCGGGTCGGGCAGCGGGATCGCGGACAGCAGCGCCTGGGTGTAGGGATGGGTCGGCCGGTCGAACAGCTCGTCCCGGTCGGCCAGCTCGACGATCTTGCCGAGATACATCACCGCGACCCGGTCGGCGATGTGCCGGACCACGGACAGGTCGTGCGCGATGAACAGGTAGGACAGCCCGAGCCGGTCACGCAGGTCCTCCAGCAGGTTGATCACGCCGGCCTGGATGGACACGTCCAGCGCGGACACCGGCTCGTCCAGCACCAGCATCTTCGGCTCCAGGGCGAGCGCGCGGGCGATGCCGATGCGCTGCCGCTGCCCGCCGGAGAACTCGTACGGGTACCGGTTGGCGTGCTCCGGGTTGAGGCCGACCAGCTTGAGCAGCTCACCGACCCGGTCGCGCAGCGCCTGGCCGCGGGCCAGCCGGTGAATGACCAGCGGCTCGGCCACGATGTCGAAGACTGGCAGCCGCGGGTTCAGCGACGCGTACGGATCCTGGAAGACGATCTGGATCTGCCGGCGCAGCGGTCGCATCTGGGACCGGGTCAGCGCAGTCAGCTCCCGGCCCTGGAACATGACCGAGCCGCTGGTCGCCGGCTGCAGGTGCAGCACCGCCCGCCCGGTGGTCGACTTGCCGCACCCGGACTCGCCGACCAGGCCGAGGATCTCGCCCGGGTAGATGTCGAAGCTCACGCCGTCGACCGCCTTGACCGCGCCGACGGTACGTCGGATCAGGCCCTTGCCCCTGATCGGGAAGTACTTGCGCAGGTCGCGGACGGAGAGCACGGGCTCGCCGCGCGGCCGGTCGCGGCGAGCCGCGTCGGTTGCCGGGGCGGTCACGTGTCCTCCTCGGTGGATCGCTGAGCGGTCGGTGCGGTCGGGTCGGTCGGTGCGGCCAGGTCGGTCGGCGCACCGGTCAACGTCCCGGCGCGGTGGGCCTCGGCGTCCTCCTGGGCGAGCACGGTGGGCGCGTCGCCGAGGGTGTCGTCGACCGAGGTCACCTCGTACACGTCCGCGGCGGTGACGTCCGGCGCGGCCAGCTCGGTGGAGCGGATGCAGGCTGCCCGGTGGTCCTCGCCGACCTCGACCAGGGGTGGCTCGGCCTCGTCACACTGGTCGAGATGCATCGGGCAGCGCGGGCCGAACGGGCAGCCGGGCGGCGGGCTGATCAGCGACGGCGGGCTGCCCGGGATCGGCGTCAGCCGTTGCCGCTCCCGCGCGTCGACCCGGGGCAGCGAGCCGAGCAGGCCGAGGGTGTACGGCATCCGCGGTGAGTAGTAGATGTCGTCCACGCTGCCGACCTCGACCGGCCGCCCGGCGTACATCACCAGCACCCGGTCGGTCATGCCGGCGACCACGCCGAGGTCGTGCGTGATCAGCACGGTCGCCGCGCCGGTCTCCTGCTGGGCGGTCCTGAGCACCTCCAGCACCTGGGCCTGCACCGTCACGTCCAAGGCCGTGGTCGGCTCGTCGGCGATAATCACGTCGGGCCGGTTGG
The DNA here is from genome assembly GCA_035476575.1 of Mycobacteriales bacterium. Lineage (GTDB taxonomy): Bacteria > Actinomycetota > Actinomycetes > Mycobacteriales > JACQDL01 > DATILL01. The sequence goes on along the minus strand of DATILL010000007.1, from coordinate 6,870 downwards.
CCATCGCGATCGCGATCACCACGCGCTGGCGCATGCCCCCCGAGAACTCGTGCGGGTACGCGCCGATCCGCTCGGCGGCGTTCGGGATGCCGACCAGCCTGAGCAGGTCGACGGCCCGGGACTCCGCGCTCTTGCGGGACAGCGACCTGTCGTGCTGGCGCAGCGTCTCGGTGATCTGGAAGCCGACCTTGAGGACCGGGTTCAGCGAGGTCATCGGATCCTGGAAGATCATCGCGATGCCCTTGCCGCGGATCGCGGCGAGCTGCCGGTCGCGCTGACCGAGCAGCTCCCGTCCCTTGAACCGGACCGAGCCGGTGACCCGGGCGCTGGGTGGCAGCAGGCCCATGATCGCCAACGACGTCACCGACTTGCCCGACCCCGACTCGCCCACGATACCGAGCGTCTGGCCCGGGTACAGCGCGTAGGAGACTCCACGGACGGCGTTCACAACGCCGTCCTCCGTCGGGAACCGCACCTCGAGGTCGGTCACCTCAAGGACCGGCTCTCCGGCCGAATGTTCGGTCTGTACGGCGGGTGCGCTGATCGTCTGCATGCTGCTCCGTTGCTGCGACACTCTCGGGTCCTGCCACACGGTCGGGTCCTGGGACACGGTCGGACCGGCGGTCAGGCGCGGACCCGGCTGTTCGCCGGGTCGAACGCGTCGCGGACCCCGTCACCGATGAAGTTCACGCACATCACGATGACCATCAGCACCAGCCCCGGAACGTAGAACAGCCAGGGCCGGCTGTCCGCGGCGTTCACGCCGTCCGCGACCAGTTTGCCGAGCGAGATGTCGTTCCGGACGCCGAAGCCCAGGAAGCTCAGCGAGGCCTCAAGGAGCACCGACACGGCGGCGCCGAGCGTGATCCAGACGATGATCTGGCCGAGCGAGTTCGGGATCAGGTGCTTGAAGATGATCCGCCGGTTGGAGGCGCCCATCGCGTGCGCCGCCTCGACAAACTCCCGCTCGCGCAGCGAGAGGAACTGGCTGCGCAGGATCCGGGCCAGGTCCAGCCAGCCGAGCACGCCGAGCACGACCGCGATGCCGACCGCGCCGCCGCCGCCGGCGTACTTGGCGGCGAGCACCAGCAGGATGACCAGCAGCGGGATGGTCAGGATCAGGTCGACCAGCCGCATCAGCAGGCTGTCGGCCCAGCCGCCGAAGTAGCCCGCCACCGAGCCGACCACAATGCCGATGGCCAGCGCGATCACGATGTAGACGAACGCGATCAGGGTGGACCGCTGGACCCCGCGCATCAGCTCGGCCAGCAGGTCCTGGCCGAGGTCGGCGGTGCCCAGCGGGTGGCCGGGCGAGCCAGGGGGGCGCGACAGCGAGGTGGTGTCCAGGTCGGCGTAGCCCCACCGGTAGAGGTGCGGCGCCACGAACGACCCGATCACGATGGTCGCGTAGACCAGCAGCGCGCCCAGCGCGAGCCTGTTGTGCAGGAAGCGGGAGATGATCTGCTGCCGCTGGCTGCGCGCGGCGACGGTGAACTCGCCACCCACCGTGCCCGCGGTCGTGGCGGCCACGTCCGCCTGTGGGTCGAGCTGGATGCTCGTCATGGCTCCGACCTTTCTCGCGACGGCGGGTCAGCGACGGCGGCGGTGGGCTGGTTGCACAGTGGGGTCAACTGAGCCGGATTCGCGGGTCGAGCACGGCGTACATCAGGTCCGCGACCAGGTTGAACGCGATCACGAAGGACGCCGAGACGAGCAGCCAGGCGAGCAGGATGTTCTGGTCGCTGTGCTTGATGGCGTCGAGCAGGTACTGGCCCATGCCGTTCCAGCCGAAGACCGTCTCGGTGATCACCGCGCCGCCGAGCAGGCCACCCACGCCGAGCGCGACCACCGTGGTCAGCGGGATCAGCGCGTTGCGCAGGCCGTGCCGGATCAGCACCCGGCCGTAGGTCAGCCCCTTGGCGCGGGCCAGCCGGATGTAGTCGGAGCCCAGCACATCCAGCATCGAGGCGCGCTGGAACCTGCTCCAGGCCGCGTAGCTCAGCGCGGCCAGGGAGAGGACCGGCAGGACCATGTGTCCGACCTGGTCCCAGAAGATCTGGCTGGCCGTGCCGTAGGACTTCAGCCCCGGGGTCTCGACACCGAAGACGAAGATCACCTGACGGCCGCCGAAGAAGAGGTTGTTGATCTGGATCGCGCCGAACTCCTTGAGCAGCGTGGCGAACCAGAACGTCGGCAGCGCGATCAGCATGTAGCCGACCGTTGTCGCGACGTAGTCGGAGAGCTTGTTCTTGCGGACTGCGGTGAGCACACCGACCGCGATCGCCAGCAGAACCGCGAGGATCATGGAGGCGATGATCAGCCGGAGGGTGAGCGAGAGGTGCTCCCACAGCGACCGGCTGATCGGGTTGCCACCCAGGTCATTTCCGAAGTCACCGCGGACGGCGTGCCCGAGCCAGGTGAGGTAGCGGGTGTACCAGGGCCGGTCCAGCCCGAGCAGGTGGGCCTGGTTTGCCATCTGCTCGGGCGTCGGCGGTGGCTGCCTGGTCCGCAGCGGAGCGAGCGGGTCGGCGACCGACGAGGCCATCGCGAAGACCAGGATCGAGCTCGCCAGCAGGACAAACACCGACGAGAACAACCGCCGTACCACATACAGCACCACGTCGTCACCTTACGCCGCGTCGGCGCTCGCTGATCGCGGTTCGGGGTCACCGAGACCGGCGTCACGAGCGGGAGAGGGAAGCGCGTTCGAGGGTTCGCCTTCCGGGGCGGGATCATCCCGCCCCGGAAGGCGAGCCGGACACCCAGACTAGGGCACCTGGATCAGGACACCGTGCATCAGCAGGTCATCCGGTCAGGAGGACTTGAAGGTGAAGGTGTCGTTGTTCCACAGCGGGCCGACCTGGGTCGCGTTGTCACCGACGCCGCGGCGGGTGCCGGGGTCGTACGGCGTGAGCCGCGCGTTGAACGCGATGAACGTCGGCTTCTGGTACAGCGGAATGGTGTACATGTCGTTCCAGAGCTGAGTGTCGATCTGGTTCTGCAGCTCGGTCAGCTTCTGCGGGTCGGTCTCCTTGTTGAGCTGGTCGAACAGGGAGTCGACCAGCGGGTCGTTGCCGTGGACGTAGTTCTGGCCCTGCGCGTCACCCTTGACGCTCTTGTAGATCGACGTCGCCTGGGTGACGAACGGGCTGCCGACCCAGGCGAACAGCCCGATGTCGAAGCCACCGGCCTCCAGGCTCTTCGGCTTCTCCTTGCCCGCGAAGATGTCCGGGTTCAGGTATTTCTTGATCTCGATGCCGACATCCTTGAGCTGCGCGGTCACCGTGTCGATAGTGTTCTCGCGGAGCTTGTTGTTGACCGTGGTCATCATCTCGAGTGAGAGCCGCTGGCCCTGCGGGCTGACGTAGATCCCGTCCGGGCCCTTCTTGTAGCCGGCCGACTCGATCGACCTCTGCGCGGCCGCGACATCCCGGTGGTCGTAGGCGGCGCCGTTGTTCTTGTAGCCGGGCTGGTTGGTCACGATCAGCCGGTTGCCCAGCACCGAGGCGCGGCTGTCGAACTGCCCGACCGTGGCCGTCACGATCTGCTGCCGGTCCAGGCCCAGCGCGATGGCCTTGCGGATCTCCGGCTTGGCCAGGTGCACGTTGCGGGTGTTCAGGTCCATGTGCTCGAAGGACAGGCCGAAGTTGGTCTCGCTGGTGACGCTCGGGGCGAGGGCCTTGATCTGCTTGACCAGGTCGAGCTGCGGCTGCGGGTAGATGATGTCCACCGTGCCGGACTTAAGGTTCTTCACCGCGACGCCAGCGTCGCTGCCAGTGTAGAGGTAGACCAGCCGCTGCAGCCCGGGCTGGCTGGCGCCCCACCACTTCGGGCTCGGGGTCAGCGTCTCGGTCTTGTTCTGGGTGTCGATGTCGGTCTTCAGCAGCTGCCACGGGCCGTTGGTGGCGCCGACCGGGATCCCGTCGGTCAGCGGCCAGCCCTTGGTGATGTAGGCGCAGGTCGCCTTCGGGTCACCCTTGTCGATGACATGCTTGGAGTAAAGCTGGAACAGGCTCTTCCAGTCCGGGTACGGCGAGCTGAAGGTCACCACCGCGGTCTGGTCGTTCGCACCCTTGGCGACCGACTCGATCTGGTCGTAGCCGGTGGTGCCCAGCAGCGCCTCGCAGCCACCCTTCTTCGGGTCGGACGACTTCTGGATCTGCCAGGTGAACTCGAAGTCCTGCCAGGTGATCGGCTGGCCGTCGTTCCAGACCGCCTTCGGGTTCAGCGTGTAGGTGACGGTGAACTTCCCGTTCGTCGTCGCGGTGGCCGGCTCGCCCGCCATCAGGTCCGGGTCGGCCTTGATGGTGAAGTCGGGGAGGATCTCGAACGGTGAGAGCTGCAGCCGGCCAACGATGTTCGCGGTCGCGGTCGAGTTACCGGCCGAGATCACCGAAAAGAAGTTCTGGATGGTGTCAGTGACCTCGGCCCAGGTGGCCGTCCCGCTCGGTCCCTTCGGCGTGTTCGTACTGGGCGGGGCGGTGCTCCCGCCGCAGGCGGCGGCGGTCATCGCCAGTACCACCCCGCCCGCGAGTAGGGCAGTAGCCCTTCGAATCTTCACGTTCCCTGCGCCTCCTTGGTTCCCGCGGGGTAGCGGGTACGGAACCGTGACCCGGCCAGGTGCCGGCGAGCGGGACACTAGTTACGGTTCGCCTGGGGCTCGCCGCCGTTAGCCGAATCGTGACCATAGAGCGCCCGAACCTCATCACGCCTACATCATTCGGCCTGCCCAATGCGGCCGAACGGCGGCGCGCCGTGCACGTGCGCGGGATGGTGGATGATGCCGGCCCGGCCGCGCTACCTCGGCCGGCCCCGCCTGGCCCGCAGCTTCTCCCGCTCGTGCCCGGTCAGTACGACCTTGCGCAGCCGGACGGCGGCCGGCGTGACCTCGATGCACTCGTCCTCGCGGCAGAACTCCAGCGACTGTTCCAGGGACAGCACCCGGGGGGGCACCAGCCGCTCCAGCTCCTCGGCGGTCGAGGACCGGACGTTGGTGAGCTTCTTCTCCTTGGTCGGGTTGACGTCCATGTCGTCGGGCCGGGAGCTCTCCCCGACGATCATCCCCTCGTACACCTCGGTGCCGGGCCCCACGAACATCGAGCCGCGCTCCTGCAGGTTGAACAGGGCGTACGACGTCACGGCGCCGCGCCGGTCGGCGACCAGCGAGCCGCTCGGCCGGGTGCGCAGCTCCCCCGCCCACGGCTCGTACCGCTCGAAGACGTGGTGTGCCATCCCGGTGCCGCGGGTCTCGGTGAGGAACTCGGTGCGGAAGCCGATCAGCCCGCGGGCCGGCACCAGGTACTCCATCCGCACCCAGCCGGTGCCATGGTTGACCATCTGCTCCAGCCGGCCCTTGCGCAGCCCGAGCAGCTGGGTGACCACGCCGACGTAGTCCTCCGGCACGTCGATGGTCAGCCGCTCCACCGGCTCGCGGAGCTGCCCGCCCACCTCGCGGGTGACGACCTGCGGCTTGCCGACGGTCAGCTCGTACTGCTCCCGGCGCATCAGCTCGACCAGCACGGCGAGCTGCAGCTCGCCACGGCCCTGCACCTCCCAGGTGTCCGGCCGCTCGGTCGGCAGCACCCGGATCGACACGTTGCCGACGGTCTCGGCGTCCAGCCGGCTCTTGACCAGCCGGGCGGTCAGCTTCGTGCCGGCCACTCCGGCCAGCGGGGAGGTGTTGATGCCGATCGTCATCGAGATGCTCGGCTCGTCCACCCTGATGACGGGCAGCGGCCGCGGGTCGTCCGGGTCGGCCAGCGTCTCGCCGATGGTGATCTCCGGGATGCCGGCCACCGCGATGATGTCGCCCGGCCCGGCGGCGTCCACCGAAACCCGGTCCAGCGCCTCGGTCATCAGCAGGTCGGTCACCTTGACCCGCTCGATGGTGCCGTCGGACCGGCACCAGGCCGCCTGCTGGCCCTTGCGGATCCGGCCGTTGCGGACCCGGCAGAGCGCGAGCCGGCCGAGGTACGGCGAGGCGTCCAGGTTGGTCACGTGCGCCTGCAGCGGAGCGTCCTCGTCGTACGACGGCGCGGGGACGGTAGCCAGCAGGGTGTCGAACAGCGCCTTGAGGTCGGGTGCGTCCGGCGAGGTGCCGTCCGCCGGCCGCTCCAGCGTGGCCCGGCCGGCCTTGGCGTGGCAGTACACGATCGGGAAGTCGATCTGCTGCTCGGTGGCGTCCAGGTCGAGGAAGAGCTCGTAGGTCTCGTCCACCACCTCGGCGATCCGCGCGTCCGGCCGGTCCACCTTGTTGATGACCAGGACGATCGGCAGCGCGCCGGCCAGCGCCTTGCGGAGCACGAACCGGGTCTGCGGCAGCGGCCCCTCGCTGGCGTCGACCAGCAGCAGGACGCCGTCCACCATGGACAGCGCGCGTTCCACCTCGCCGCCGAAGTCGGCGTGGCCTGGGGTGTCGATGATGTTGATGGTGGTGTCGCCGTAGCGGATCGCGGTGTTCTTGGCCAGGATTGTGATGCCCTTCTCCCGCTCCAGGTCCATCGAGTCGAGCACCCGGTCGGCCACGTCCTGGTTGGCCCGGAACACGCCGGACTGCCAGAGCATGGCGTCGACGAGCGTGGTCTTGCCGTGGTCGACGTGGGCGATGATCGCCACGTTGCGCAGGTCGGTGCGGAGGCTCACCTCCCGATCCTATTCGGCCCGCCCCGGGGTCATGTGCGGCAAGTCGCCCGGGTGTCGTGTTCTGGGTGGTGGTCGGCGGGCGAGGGGGTCGCGTCCTGACGAGCCGCGCGCTCGTGCGTGCGACGGTGGAAGAACGAGGCGAAGGCACCCGCGACGGAGGTGATCACGACCATCGCGTAGAGCTCCAGCGCGACGTCGAGGAGCTTGCCGCCGGTGGTCAAGGGGTTC
>DATILL010000006.1:0-81637 GCA_035476575.1 Mycobacteriales bacterium | reverse complement strand
GCAACACGCGCGCGTGTCACGCCGGGTCTTCGCGACAAGTGCCCGGAAAGGGGCGGCGGTCAGCTCTCGGGCGCGTTCTCGGGGAAGTGGCAGGCCACCTGGTGGCCGGAGGCCAGCTCGGCCAGCGGCGGCTCGACAGTCCGGCAGATCTCCCGTGCCTTCCAGCACCGGGTGTGGAACCGGCACGCCGGCGGCGGGTTGACCGGGCTCGGCACGTCCCCCTGCAGCCGGATCCGCTCCCGCCGCTGCTGCCCGGCCGGCTCGGGGACGGGCACTGCGGACAGCAGCGCGACGGTGTACGGGTGCATCGGGGTGTCGTAGAGCGCGTCCCGGCCGGCCAGCTCGACGATCTTGCCCAGGTACATCACCGCGACCCGGTCGGCGATGTGCCGCACTACCGACAGGTCGTGGGCGATCACGACGTAGGTCAGGTCCAGCTCGTCCTGCAGGTCCTCCAGCAGGTTGATCACCTGGGCCTGGATCGACACGTCCAACGCCGAGACCGGCTCGTCGGCCACGATCAGCCGGGGCCGCAGCGCCAGCGTGCGGGCGATCCCGATCCGCTGCCGCTGCCCGCCGGAGAACTCGTGCGGGTACCGGTTGTAGTGCTCCGGGTTGAGCCCGACCAGCTCCAGCAGGTCCTGCACGGCCCGCTTCACGCCGTGCGCGGTTCGCACCTTCTGCAGCCGGAACGGCGCCCCGACGATGGTGCCGACCGTGTGCCGCGGGTTCAGTGACGAGTACGGATCCTGGAAGATCATCTGGAAGTCGCGGCGCAGCGGCCGGAGCTTGCCCATCGACAGGTGGGTGATGTCCCGGCCGGCGAGGACGATCCGGCCGGCGGACGGCTCCAGCAGCCGGGTGAGCAGCCGGCCGGTCGTGGTCTTGCCGCTGCCCGACTCGCCGACGAGGGCCAGCGTCTCACCCGTGGCCACGGTGAAGTCCAGCCCGTCCACCGCCCGCACCGCACCGACCCGGCGCCGGAGGACGACGCCGTGCCGGATCGGGTAGTGCTTGACCAGCCCGGACACCGACAGCAGCGGCTCGGTCATGCGGTTCCCTCGCTGGACAGCTTCGGAGCGATGTCGCGCCGCCAGATCCGTAGCCGCTGCTCGGCGTCGAGATGGCAGGCGATCTGGTGACCCGGCCCGATCTCGCGCATGCCCGGCACGTCGGTGAGCGAGTCGCCGCCGGTCAGCTCGGCGTAGTCGCAGCGCGGGTGGAACGGGCAGCCGGACGGGACGTTGATCAGGCTCGGCGGGGTGCCCCTGATCGGCCGCAGCCGTTCGGCCCGGGCCCGGTCCAGCCGCGGCATCGAGCCGAGCAGCCCCCACGTGTACGGATGCTGCGGCGCCCGGAAGATGTGCTCGGCTGCCCCGTGCTCGGCCGCCCGGCCGGCGTACATCACCAGGATGTCGTCGGCCAGCTCGGCCACCACACCCAGGTCGTGGGTGATGATGATGACCGCCGAGTTGAACTCAGCCCGCAGGTCCCGGATCAGGTCGAGGATCTGCGCCTGCACGGTCACGTCCAGCGCGGTGGTCGGCTCGTCCGCGATCAGCAGCTCCGGGTCGCAGGACAGCGCCATCGCGATCATCGCCCGCTGCCGCATCCCGCCGGAGAACTGGTGCGGGTAGTCGTCCACCCGCGCCGCCGGCCGCGGGATGCCGACCCGGCCGAGCAGGTCGACGGCGTGCTTACGGGCGACCTTCCGGCTGACGTCGTTGTGGATCCGGTACGCCTCGATGATCTGGTCGCCCACCGTGTAGTACGGGTGCATCGCGGACAGCGGGTCCTGGAAGATCATCGCCATCTTCTTGCCGCGCAGCCGGCGCACCCGCTCCGGGCTGGCCGCCACCAGGTCCTCGCCGTCCAGCCAGATGTGCCCCTGGATGCGCGCCGAGCCGGCCCGGGATGACTCCACGACCCGGTGCAGCCCCATGATCGACATGCTGGTCACGCTCTTGCCGGACCCGGACTCGCCGACGATGCCGAGGGTCCGGCCGCGGTCAAGCTGGAAGGACAGCCCGTCCACCGACCGCACCAGCCCGTCATCGGTCAGGAAGTGCACCCGCAGGTCCTCGACCGCGAGGAACACCTCGGGCGCGTTCGGGTCGCTCACCACCACCGGCAGGCTCATGACAGCCGGACCCGGGGGTCGACGACGGCGTACAGGATGTCCACGACCAGGTTGGCGATGACCACGAAGAACGCCGCGACCAGGGTGACGCCCAGCACCTTGGGCAGGTCGTTGTTGGTGATCGCGTCGATGGCGTACTTGCCCAGGCCGGGCAGCGAGAACGTGCTCTCGGTGAGCACCGCCCCGCCGATCAGCAGCCCGACGTCGAGCCCGAAGATGGTGATGATCGGCGTCAGCGCGGCGCGCAGGCCGTGCTTGAGCACCACGGTCCGCTCGGGCAGGCCCTTGGCCCGGGCAGTGCGGATGTAGTCCTCGTTCATCGTCTCCAGCATGCCCGCCCGGGTCAGCCGGGCGTACCCGGCCGCGTACAGCAGGGCCAGCGTGACCCACGGCAGCAGCAGCGCCCGCGCCCAGGCGAGCGGGCTCTCGGTGAGCGGCGTGTAGCTGCCGCCGGGCTCCGTCCAGCCCAGCTTGTAGCTGAACAGGGACAGCGCGAGCAGGCCGGTGAAGAAGATCGGCAGTGACACGCCGGCCAGGGCCACCCCCATCGCGGCCCGGTCGAAGACGCTGCCCTTGCGCACCGCCGACAGCACGCCGGTCGCCACGCCGCCTACCAGCCAGAGCACGCCGGCCCCGGCGGCCAGTGACAGGGTGACCGGCATCCGGTCCAGCAGGTCCGGCCAGACCGGGTTTTGGGTGATGAAGGAGTAGCCGAAGCAGGGTGCCGGGCAGTGCTCGGTGGTCGGGCCGGTGGAGTAGTCGGCGCCGAGCACCAGGCCCTTGGCGAACCGGCCGTACTGCACCGGCAGCGGGTCGGTGAAGCCGAGCTTCTCGGCCATGACCCGGACCTGCTCGGCGTTCGCGGTCTTGCCGGTGTAGCGGGATGCGAGGTCCTCCGCGCTCGCCCCGGCCAGCCGCGGCACCAGGAAGAAGATCGCGAACGTCGCGACGCTCACGACGAGGAGCAGCAGCACCGCCGCGATCAGCCGCCGGATGATGTATGCGGTCACAGTGGCGGCTGGGGCGGCCGGCGAAGGTCGCTCGCCGCCCGCCCCGTGCCTTTCACCTGCCTTCGGGTGCGATGCGGTACGGCCGGGCTACTTCTGCACGTTCTGCACGCCGAGCGTGAGGTAGTCGTACATGCCGAAGCCGTTGGTCACGAAGACGTTGGTCAGGGTCGGCGGCCGGTAGAGCAGGGTCTTGGCCCACACGCCCGGCAGTGCCACGGCCTCCTCCATGACCCGCTTGTCAATCTGCGCCCAAATCTGCTCGCGGGCGTTGGTGTCGGTGGTCAGCAGCGCCTGGTCGATCAGGTGGTCGACCTCTGGGATCTTGACGCTCAGGTTGGTGTTGCCGCCCGAGGCGCGGATGACCCGGCTGTCCACGATCTGCTGGAGAAACCCGAACCCGTCCGGCCAGTCGGCGCTCCAGCCGGTCGTCATCAGGCCAAGCTTGTTGTTCTTGGCAAAGTCGGGCTTGCCGGCGTACAGCTTGAAATAGTCACCCTGCGGGAACGGCTTCAGGGTGAGCCGGATGCCGACCTTGGCCAGGGCCTGCTGCATGGCCTCGGCGGTGGCCTTCTCCTTGGGCCGCTCGGCCCGGTACGACATGTTGGTGGCGAAGCCGCTCGGCTGGCCACACTGTTGCAGCTCCTGCCTGGCCGAGTCCGCGTCGCCGCCCGGCTTGGACCCGAAGTTGTACAGGTCGACCTGCTTCGCGCCAGGGATCAGTGGCGGGAGCAGGTTGGTGGCGATGTCGCCGCCGGCCGGGCCGCCGTAGGCCCGCTGGTAGGCCGTGTGGTCGGCGGCGTACTCGACCGCCTTGCGGCAGTGGATGTTGTCCAGCGGCGCGACGTCGGGGTTGATCGAGGTGTACCAGAGACGGGTGGTCGCGGCGGCGTCGGCGTTCTTCTTCAGGTTCGGGTCGCTGAGGATGCGGCCCTGGGTGGCTGGCTGCACGCCGGTGCCGGCCACGTCGACGTCGAGGTTGCCGGAGATGAGCCGGTTGTCGATGTCGTCGGCGTTGGCGCCGATGGTGACCTCGATGCGGTCCGGCAGCGCCGTGCGAATCGGGTCAGTGGCCGGGTTCCACTGGTCGTTGCGGACCAGGGTGAACTTCTTGCCCAGCTCGTTGGACTCGAACTTGTACGGGCCGGTGGAGACCACGTGCTGCTTGTACTTTGTGCCGGTGTCCTTCGCCCGCGGCACCGGGATGGTGGCCGGGAGCTGCGCGAAGTAGTCGAAGCCGCTGAACGGCTTGGCCAGGTGGAAGACGATCGTGCTGTCGTCCGGTGTCTCGATCGCCTTCAGCCCGAGCTTGTCCGGGGTCGGGTCCTGGTACGGGCTGGTGTAGCCCCGCAGGTCCAGGAAGTCGTTGAAGTACGTCGGCCCGTTCGGGAAGGTCTGCTTGTCCAGGGACCGCTCGACGGCGTATTTGACGTCCTTGGACGTGACCGTGCTGCCGTCCTCGAACCGCATCCCCTTGCGGATCTTGTAGGTCCACGTCTTGCTGTCGTTGCTCGGCACGCCCAGCGTCTCGGCCAGGTCCGGGACCAGCTTGGCGCCGGCCGCGCCGGGCTCCGGCGCGAACATCACGAGCTGCCGGCCGTAGAGCCGGATGAAGTTCCACGAGTACGCGTAGTAGGTGTCGGCCGGGTCCAGCGAGTCCCAGTCGCCGGCATTGGCGAACCGCAGCGTGCCACCCTTGGTGGTGCTCGGGTTGTAGACCTGCCCGACGCCGGCGTTGTACGTGGCGCCGGTGCCGGTCCCCCTTCCGCCGGTCGTGGTCCCGCCGCAGGCTCCGAGGACCAGTGCGAGTGTGGCGTCAGTGGCGATCATGGCGACCGTTGATGTGCGCTTCACTGCGGGTAACCCCTTCTGTAGGAACGGGTGGTCAGGCAGGGTCGCGGGGCGCGTCAGCGTCCACGCGGGTCGAGCGCGTCACGTAGCCCGTCACCGAACAGGTTGAACGCCAGCACGGTGACGAAGATGGCCAGCCCGGGGAAGATCACGAAGTTCGGCGCGACCGTGTACCAGCGCACCGCCTCGGAGAGCATCCCGCCCCAGGTCGGCGTCGGTGGACCCACCCCGACCCCCAGGAAGGACAGGGCGGCCTCGAACAGGATGTTGGTGGGGATGAGCAGGGTGGAGTACACCAGGATGGGTGCCATGAGGTTGGGCAGCAGCTCGCGGAAGATGATGTACGGGCCGCGTGCCCCGAGGCCGCGGGCCGCGTCGACGAACTCCCGCTCCCGCAGCGAGAGCGTCTGGCCGCGGATGATCCGGCCGATGTAGGGCCAGCTAAAGAAGCCGATGATGAGGATGAGCAGGGCGATCCGCAGCCCGTTGCCGCTCAGCCCGAACGCGTGGTCCGGGACCACCCCGACCAGGGCGATGGAGAAGACCAGCAGCGGGAAGGCGAGGAAGACGTCCATGGTCCGGCTGACCAGCGCGTCGACCCAGCCGCCGAAGTAGCCGGCGACCACCCCGGCGACGGTGCCGATGACCATCGACAGCATGGTGGCGAGGGTGGCGATCAGCAGCGAGATCCACGCCCCGGACAGCACCCGGCTGAACAGGTCCCGGCCGTTGAGCGGCTCCAGCCCGAACAGGAAGTGCCCGCTGATGCCGCCGAACCTGCCCTTCGGGGTCTGCAGCGTCGGGTCGATGAGGTCTTGATGGAACTCGTTCGGCGGGTGACCGAGAACCTTCACGATGAACGGCGCGAAGATCGCGACCAGGGTCAGCAGGATGATCACAGCGGCCCCGGCCATGGCAACGCGGTCCCGCCTGAGCCGGAGCCAGGCGATCTGGCCGAGCGAGCGGCCCTGGATGACCCTGCCCATCCCGGCAAGGGCGGCCTCCGGATGCGCCTCGGTCGCCAAGCCGGACACGTCCAGTGGCGCCGTCATCCCATCGCCTCCCGCCACGCCCGACTCGGGGCGGTTCGTACAAACCGCACATGATCCAGCGAGGACTTTCGCCTTTCCCGGCGGCTGGCGCCAGCGGATTGCCAGGTCCGTAGCTGGATTGTGATCCAAGCCGGGGATGGTGGCGGTACTCCCAGGGATGGCCGTGTCGTAGTCCGGTTGGGCGATGGGCGAGGCAGGGCACCGCAGGCGGAACGGGCACCGACGGTGCGAGAGGAGCTCGCGGCCGGGGACGGCTGGACCATGCCGACGGTCACATCTCCGATGATCTCGACGCCGTCCCGCGCGGCGACACCTTCCTGGTGTACGGCCTGGTGTACGGCGGGACGGTGTGCTCCGGCGTCATCCCGGGTGACGGCGCCCTGGTCGGTCTGGTCGGTCTGGTCGGCTCGGTCGGTCCTGTCGGCGGGGTGCTGACGTACGAGCCCGGTTACCCGGAGCGGGTGTGCTGGCTGCCGGCCGGCGGTATTCCGCGGAGGCCGGACGCGCCGGCTATCGCCGCACCGTGCGTCGTGGTCGCGAACAACCTCAACAGCTTGGTCCGCACCCACCGGGCGCGGGTCGACGCCGGCGAGCCGGCGCCGCCGCACCAGGTCGGACTGGACGACCTGCCGGCTGACGGCCTGCTCGCCGGGCTAGCCAATCCTGTGGAGCCTGACTCGCCGGAATCGTGGCCGGCGTCCGCGCCCCCTTTCATGCCGTTTGGTGTCGATGTCGGTGTCGTTTTCGGTGTCGGTGGTGCCGGATGGGTTTGCGTTCGGGTCTACTGCCTGTGGTGGGATAAACTCCGGCAAGCCGTTGGTCGCTGTTCTCACGTCCCAGCCGTTGTGGTGTACGGCGCGGTGGTGAGCTGAACACAGCAGCACGCCGTTGTTCTGGTGGGTTCTGCCGTCGTTGGCCCAGTGGTGGGCAGTGGCACCACTGGTACGGCCGGTCACATCCTGGGAAACACACCCGCGATCACGGAGAATAATCGCCCGGCGGACCGCGCCGACGTAGTGCCGGCTCCTGCGGCCGAGGTCTAGGGGCAGGCTCTCCCCGCCGAGGACGGCGGGGATGACGTGCGTCTGGCAGGCGATGCGGCCGTACCTGGCTGGCGGGCAGCACGTCGCCGCTGTCGAGCGTTCCGGGTGCTGGGCGACCTGTCCCGCGATGTCGTGAAAGGAGACGCCGCAGGTCTGCTCTCGGGTGAGATAGAGCGAGAGCTCGAGCCCATCTGGATCGGGCGTGACGACTGGCTGAGAGGATCGGCCGAGAGGATCGGCCGCCGAAGGGCTCGAGGCACTCGACGTTCAGCGGATACGGTTCAACCCGCTCCTGGGTTGACGATGCCGTCACGGCGGAGTGCCGTCGCTTTCTCCGCTGGGAGCGCATTGCCGGCCACCAGGCCTGTCTCGTGCACCTGCGTCCGTGACTTCGAGGACGCGGCCGAGTGCTGGCCAGATGCGGTCTGGCCGGTGCAGGCGCAGCGGTCGCTACGCGGGCTGGTCCGCGCCTGGCACACCGCCCGCGAGCAGGCAGCCCGAGATCCCCCGCACATCCGCGACCCGCTGGTCCACGAGTCCCGCCACGCTGTCCTGGCCGGATGCTCCTAGGTGCCCGCATCCCCGGCCCCAAGTCCTCCACCGCCCAGCACCCCGGCCGCGACCTGTTGGATTTCTGCCGCGACGCCAAGGCGAGGTCCTGCAGTTCTGCTTCGACACCCGGACACCGTGGAGCCCGCCAGTCCCGGCACCCACCTGACTGGCGGTGGCGCGACCCCCAAGCGTAGTCCGGTCACCTTTGGCCCGGCCCGCAATAGGCGCGGGTCCACGCCACGCCCGAGTATTAGCCTGGCCGCGGTATCGTGCGTAGCCGGCCACCGGAGGGCGGCGTGATTACGAATGAGCGCGGCATGCCGAGGACGTAGCCCACCGTGCTCCTCACACCAGGCCCGTAGCCGCCGGGCAAAGCAGGCGCTGGAGGTTCGAAGCGAGAGCATCGGCTATGTCACCACCACCGACGAGCATACCGGCCGCCGCCCGGCCCTCGGCCCCGCCGAGCCGGACTTGAGGCCGCCCAACGCGTCCATGTTGCATTCCATCGCGAGCTATGCCAAGCTTCCCATAGGGCCTCGCTGGTGGCTTGGTATCGTAACTCCGACCCGGTGCTTCTGGGCAGATACAGTTCGGCGTTGAGTGGAACGGGTGGTTGTGTGCAGAAGCAAGGCGTCTCGCCGTTGGCGGCCTACCAGGAGGATCCGCTTCTTTTCCTGTTGGCGCTGGGTGCTGCGGCGACGTCAATCGCGGCATTGCTGCTGCAACTCGTTGGTGTTATCCGGATGCCCTACACCCTGTCATTAGTCACCGCGCCGAGCATGATCTTCCTGCTGAGCATGCAGATCCGAGCGGGCCGGGCTCATCGGCCGCTAATTATCAACCGGCTCCGGGTCGGATTCGCGGCGGGCCTCATCGGCCTGGTGGCGTACAACGCGACGCGCTGGGTGGTGGCCGCGCTGTTATCCCTGCAGACCTCACCATTCTACTCAATCTATATATTTGGTGCGCTGATCACGGCTAAACCGGCTGATACCTCGGTCGCGGCCGTCGCTGGGTGGCTTTACCACATCAGCAATGGAGTCACCTTCGCGATCGTGTACACGCTGATCGCCGGGCCCGCCCGCTGGTGGTTCGGCCTGCTGTGGGGCCTGATCCTCGAGGGGGCTATGTTGGTCACTTATTCGTCGAGTGCCGTCCTGCGCCCGCCCGCGCTGGCGCCGTTCGTCGCCGTGAGCCTGATCAGCCACGCGATGTACGGCGCCACCGTCGGTGTTGTCGCGCAACGTCACGCGCTGGCCCGACCTCGGGGGGAGGGTAACTCATGAGCAAGCGCGCCATCTGGATCTTCGTCGCTTACGTGGTGTTCTTCGCCTGGTTGGACTGGATCATGCACCGCAGCATCGTGTTCATTGTCGTGGTGGGTGGCGGCCTGATCGTGGCGGCGTTGTACAAGTCTCGCATCGGTAAGGCCATCACGACGGCGGAGTGGCCGCGTCCGATCGTTGAGGCCTGGGAGAAGTTATCCCCGCGGGTGCGGCAGCTGCTGGTGTCGCTGACGCCGCTGCTCTACTTCCTGATCCGCGGGCAGGGCACGTCGAACGCAGGAATTGTCGTGGTGCTCGCCAGCCTCGTCGTGGCCGGCGGAGTGATCTTCCTGGGCCAGGCGATCGACTCCCGGTTGAAGGACTTCTACGCAGCGCGCAACCGGGTGCTGGCCCGGGGACCGCGGATGGTGCTCGCGCCAATTCTGGGCATCGTGATCGCATTCCTTGTCGTGCACGGCTCCCTTGGTGACCTGCCGGCGCTGTTCGGCGGCGAGACGACATCCCGGCAGTCACCAGCCGGCCTGGACGGCCACTTCTTCCTGGCCACGCTGCTGGCGGGGGCATGTACCGTGTTGCTGTTGCGTGAAGGTGGTGAACAGCAATGATCAGGATCCGGTTGATCCTCGCGGCCGCCGCGCTCGCGTTAGTCGCAACCGCGACGATGACCCCAACCGCCGCCGCGGACAACTGCGATATCTTCATCAACCCCCAGGACTGCCAGAACACCGCTTGGACCATCGGGACAATCGCCACCCTCACCGGTGGTGTCGCGGTGGCCATGGCCGCAACCATGACCGGAGGGCGGACCCCCGGCCCGCGCGATCCCCCGCCCACGGCTCCGACCCCGCCGCCTTCCGAGTCGCCGCCGGCTAAGCCGCCACGGGTACGGCGACGACCTAACGGCCGCGACGACGACGACTCGAAGATCGAAGGTGTGGAAGTGCGGCCGACCTTTGACGCCCCGACGATTACCGTCCACCCGGAAGACCGGCCGGTCCGCGCCCACTCCGTGCGGCTGGAGATCAACCGTGATCCGGGCACGCAGACCGTGCAGGAGGTGCACCGTGGTCCCCGCTGAGCTCGGCCAGTCAACCACCGCCCGCGCGCTGGCATTCGCCGACGGAAGTGACGAGGCTTTGCTGTCCGCGATGCAAGCGAACGCGCCGCGCGGAGGCATCGCCGAAGCGAAGCTGAAGGACCGGCGCACCATGCAAGCAGCGTCCTACCCGCTGCTTAACACCCGGATCCTGGAGAACGCCCTGGGATTCCTCGACGAGGACGTCAGCGCGCCGTTCCTGGCCGGCCTGAGCAAGTACCGCGCCCTGACCAAGGCCGCTCGGGACAGCCTCGCCGATCCTAAACAGTCCGAAGTCGTGGTCACCCTGATCGACCCATACCAAATCACTTCGACCCAGAAGCCGTACATCGCGCTGGTGGTCGATGACTCCGAGATCGCCCGGGTCACCTTCGAGATCAGCTTCGTGTTCGGCATGTTCCAGACCGCAGCGGTGATCCGCCGCGGCGCGATTGAGTCGGTGCAGAGCGAGGCCTGCTCGCTCGGAGTCACGCTCTCCCTGGAGGGCTGGCAGCCACCGCTACTGAAGCGTGATCTTCAGCTCCGGGTGCGGCTTCCAGTGCGCCCGCCGATCCCGATTCCGTTGCCGCCCAACGCCTAGTACGACTGCCGAACAGGGGAGTCACTGGATTGGACGTAATCGGGCCTCAGCAACTCGCGTCCTACCAGGAGCTTCAACATGTTCACCAGTGCCGAACGCGCGTCATGCGCATCGTGACATGATCGTTACCGCGAAGATCGGAAACGGGCAACAAACCCACATACTGCCCTTAACTTAAGTGCAGTGGTCTTCCTCGCCCGTGGGCGAGCGCTATCTCGTGGCACCCCAACGGATCGGCGAACGCCCTGCACTGCCGGCAGTGCGACTGTCAAGCAGCTCGCACACCTAATGACTCCAGGTACTCGACCTCCGCGGCAAGGCGCTCGCGATGCTCCTTTAGAATGTCCGCCTCGGACAGCCGTCCGTGGGCACGAAGACAGTCTTCCAGCCGGCGCCGTGCGGCGTCCTCCTGATAAAGGCAGCCCACGAACAATATAAGCGGTGCGATCTTGCCCCAGCCGGGCACGATTATCGCTCCCATCGTCGTTCCGGCGATACATGCCCATGCTGCCTTGTAGCTGCTCATCTCCGGGTCACAGACTCCCATGTGGGCTCCTTCCTCAAGTTCGAGTCGGTCACGTGTTACGCGTTGAGGTCGGCTTCTTCCAGGACCGCGGGGTCAATCCCGATCAGCCTCAGGTACTGTTCCATGTCGCCGTTGGCTTGTAGGATCAGTTGGATCTCCGGGAGGCGATCGGCTTCGAGGTAGATCTCGTCACTGTGCTCTGCGTCGCCGCCCTGACCTCCGGAGGAGCTGCCGGTGAGAGCGTCCCAGGTGCTGCGCCCGACCACGCCGTCCGCCGGGAGGCCGTACGCGGTCTGAAACTGCACGACCGCCTGCTCCAGCTCGTCGCCGAACTCGCCATTCGCATCGCCGGGCCAGTAACCGGCCTGCTGGAGCAACTGCTGAAGGTACTGCACCCACTCGCCACTCTGGTTCTTCTGCAGTTCCGGTTCGTCTGCCATGGTTGCCCCTTCCACTAATCCTGCCAATTGTCTACACGCCAGAACGAGCCGGAACCAGCGTCGGCGAGCAGCCCGAGGGACATGGTTTACTTCCTCTTCGGGCTGCGATAGCGACACGACGGGGCAGGGACAGCCCGCACCCAGTGAGATCAAAGTCTTCCTGGTGGGGGGCCGAAAGTACCTGCGACGACGGTAGACAAGATCGCCCGATCATCGGGCCGCCGTTGGCGGGCACGGGAACATCGGCCTTTCGGGCGGTGGCCTCGGCCCCGTCGAGCTGGACTTCCAGGTTGTGCAGCGTGTCGGCGAGCGTGCCGACGATGGTGCCGACTGAGTTGTAGGTGTCGGCGACCCCGACGGCGGCGCCCACGTCTCGGTCCCAGGTGGCTTTGAAGTCATCGGCCGCGTCGCCGCTCCAGCTCGCGTCACCGGCGAGCCTGTCGACCTGCCGATGGAGGTGATCGCTGGAATCGAGGATGTCGTTGGCGACTCCAGTGAGGTGATCACGCAGTGCCCACAGGCCCTCGATGTCACCTCCGATCCGGCTGCCCATTGTTGGTCACCCGTCCTTCAAGGCATCCTTCATCTGGTCGTACAGTGCGTGGGTGTCTTCCTCGGTGCGCTGGTAGATGTTGTGGACCGAGCGCAGCTTGCCGGCGGGGCCGTGGATGACGTCCACGAGGATAGGTGGTGGAGGTGACTCACGCGCGTCGTTGGGCTCCTGGACGATGGATGCGTCTCGCACGCAAACGACAACTTATAGTGACACGCCTCGGCGCGTTATGGCACGGCTAATACGTGAACGACGTGCTGCCGCCTCTTGGTGGAGCTGCCGCCCGTGGTGGAGTCAGTGGAGCTGCCCGGCGGCGGCCGTCACGAACTCGGTGAGCACCTCGCGCGAGCGGGCGACCCGGGTGGCGAGATCCTCCGGGCCGTCGGCGTTGTGGATCACCCGGGTCACGGCCAGGGTCTCGGCGGCCAGCCGCCGTACCTCGGGGTCGGTGGTGACCAGCTCGACCCGGTAGAGCGCCTCCCACAGGCTGGCCCGCAGCCGGTGGCTCTCGGCTCGCGCGGCCCGGTACCCCTCTCCGCCGGATCCTCCCGGTGCCGGTGCCAGCGGTCCCGCTCGACCCGCCGGTACTGCGCCGCGGTGCCGGCAAACCCGCTGTAGATGTCGAGCTGCTCCTGCCTGCGCCGTTCGGACCGGGCGAACCGCTCGGCGCGCTCGGCGCCGCGCTGCTGGAAGACGGACGCGACGATCGAGCCGAGCAGTGTCCCCACGACGGCGAGCACCGCGAGCATGACCTTCACCGGCATAGTGGATAACACCGGTACGTCGGCGCGGAAATGTTGCCAAACACAGATATATCGTCACGCCGGCAGGCGTCGCACGGCTACCGTCTGATCGACCTGAGGCGCGTAAGCATTCAGCCCACGCACGCCATTACGCTGCGTGCGCCGGGTCGTCTGCGTGCGCCGGGTCGTCTGGCTGCTCGGTAGGCGATGCCAGGATGATATACGGGGCGAAGTGGAGGAAGGGTAGCAGTTGGAGCTGCTTTTCCTTGTGCAGGAGCTTGGCACCATCCAGGGTGAGTGTGGCTTCGATCTTGACATCGCCGCATCGCGTGTCTGTCAGGCAGCCGCGGCGGATGACCAGTACGGCGGTGTCGATGTCGACGACGATGTCGAGTTTCACCTGGAAGGTGTGGATGGCCGTCTTGTCGATAAGAATGTCGATGGTCGGCTCGTAGGTGTTGGTGACGCTGTGGGAGCCGAGTTGGACCAGCTCCTCGCTGCCGGGCGCGGCGAGGGTTGCTTTGGCGGCCTCACGGACCCGCTGGCGCAGGCGCCAGCCGCCGAGGAGCACATCGCCGAGGTCGATGTCGGCAAGGTTGGCGATGATTGAGGCGAGCTCCTTCTCCACCGCCTGTCCAGTTTCCCCCGTCAGCTGGAGGAGTTCGCCTCCAAGGGTCCCTAGGACACCGTGCTCGGACAGCTCGTCCTGCAGGGCGCTGACGTCGTCCTGGTCGTTGCCCAGAAGGAACGTACGGATTGATACGCCGTTGGTTGGTTCGGTTGCTGTGGTCATTGGGTTGTCACCTCAAGCTGTTAATGGCCGTGGCCGTGTGGTCGCAGGCTGATGGAAAGTGACGGCCAGCACGGTCGGGGCTGGACTGTAGTGGTGGGGGCTGCTGGATGGCCGGCGGTGTGGACGTGCTCGTGTACCCACTGCACGCGCTGGCGTCTGCCAGAGCGGATATGGGTGAGGATGAAGATGATCAGCAACGCGACCACGATGGCGAGCCAGATACCCAATTTCCATGTGAGTGACTTTTTATTCAAGGGTAGCGCGGGGGACGAAGTTGGGTCGCTTGGCGCGCCGGTAAGGGAGGATCCCGATGAAGAGGTATCCGTTGGGCTCGTGGCCGTCGCCGGACTTGTTGGTGGCGGGGGAAGGGAGCTGCTGGGAGTGGCCGGGCTGGGGGTAGCAGTGGAAACGACCCCGGGTAACACCCTAAGCGGAGGAGTCTTGGCCAAGATACCGGACAAAAACCAAAAGCATTCAGCCGTCACGATGTGGTCCGTCGGAGCTGCGTTGGCGGGCACTGCGATGTTTGTCGTGAAGTGACCGAGAGCTGTCAGCTCGGGGGTGTCAACGGCCTGGGCGCCGTCCCACCGCAGCAGCACGAAGCCAGGGCTGACAGGGTTCCCTGCTTGCGTTTCGCGCGATCCCGCCGCAGGAGCGACAGAAGGCGGCCGCACGAACCCACGGGTGACAGGGACGACAGGAGTAGGAGAAGTGACAGGGTCCCCTACCAAACACTGGGTGAACCCGTCGCCGGTGACGGAGACGGTGTCCCCAGGCCGTGCCTGGGACACCGAAATTTTCAGCGTTACCGGCGGGGAGAGGAAGGCGACCGCGGTGTGGGCTGAGGCCGTGGCGGCCAGCCCGCAGCCGGTTGCTACGGCGACGGCGGCGATGACCATCCGCCCATGGATGGGTCTCATGTGGTTCCTATTCGCAAGGAGTTGGGATTGCGGGATCAACTGGGTGGATGGTCGGGGCGGCGAGCCCGAGGAGCGCGGCGAGGGTGAGCGGCAGCGCTGGCAAATGCCAGAGGAAGTCAAACGCGCTGTGCGTAGCGAATGCGCCGGCCCCGGCGATTACTCCGGCGGACAGCCAGGCCGGCGACCGGTCGCGTGGCGCGGCGCGTAGTAGGGCACCCACCGCGACTAGTACGGCGGCGAGCAGCACTGCACCGACGGCACCGTACTCCGCAGCTACCTGCAGGTACTCGTTGTGGACGTAGCGGATCGAGGCGACTGCCCCATCCGGGCCGGCCCACTGCAGCGTCGCGTGGCCGGGACCGGTGCCGGTGAGCGGCGAGCCGGCGAGCAGCCGCAATGCCGCGCGCAGTGCGTCGACTCGATCCGGCGAGGCCAGGGTGGCGCGGGCGCCAGCTAAAGCTTTGATGGCTGGGCCAGCCGCACCGACGATCCCGACAACGCTGGCGCCAGCGGCGCCGACGGCCAGCACGGCGGCCCGCCCAGGCAGACGTGGCAGCACCGTGCCGACCACTAGCCCGGCGAGTAGGGCGGCTAAAGCCAGCGCTGGCCGAGAGGTCGCGCCAGTCGGGGCCGAAGGCAGCAGCCCGGCAAGTGCGATGGCGGCGCCAAGTAACGGGCCAACCGCCGACCGTACAGTCAGTTTCAGACCCCGCAGGGTGGCGAGCAGAACGACACCGACCATCGTGGCCAGCAGGCCGGCTCGGCTGCCGGTAGCGCCCAGGCCGATCAGCAGCGCGGTCGCCGCCATCCCCAGCGGGATCGACCGTGGAGCTTCGGTCAGCCATGCCAGTACCAGCAGTCCCAGTGGGGCTAGTACCGCGGCGGTCGCGTTGGGATAGGTCAGCGTTGAGGATGCCCGCCACAGATCCTGGGCCGGCAGCCCCCACCGGCCGATATGCAGCGCCACGCCGAGCCAGCCGGCGGCTGCCACGCCCACGCCGAGCGCGACCATCCCACCGGTGAGCACCTGCCGGCCGTCGTGGGAGAGACCGCGCGCGCAGTGCACCACGGCAACCACTCCGGCCAGCAGAAGCAGGGTCGGAAGAGCCGCCCACATCTCGCCGTGTAGCGCGCCATCGATGACCGCCCAGCCAGCTAGCAGCCCGACCGGTATCGCCCATGCAGCCGACGAGGGCGGTCGCCATCCTCTGGACCGTCCAGCCCGGCTGTTGACCAGCCCGGCCACCGTCGCGGCAGCGACCAGCATCGCCATGATCACCCTGGCGCGGCCGGCGTACCCTCCCTGACCTGTCAGCCCGGCCGCCATCCCAGCCAGCAGTAGCGGCCCTGCGAGCTCCTTTCCACCAGGCACACGTGATGAGTTTGTGGCCGTGGCCCGCGTCATCACCATCTGCGTCTCAGGTGCAGCGGTGCCATATTGCGTCCCCTCGCAGGCCAAGGTCATTCAGATCTCGCACAATTTCCTGGAGACGCTCCGCCGCGCCGCATTCTTCGGTCTCCAGCTGATCATCAGGGTGACGCGCAAAGTCGTTTTCCATGTCAGGGTGATGTGGAGATCCCTTGTTGACATGGATGCGGTCGCGGTGCCCATTGGTTGACGGCGCTGGCCGCCCTGGGCTGCCGGCGGGCGCCCTTGGTGCAACACTACCGCAATCGGACACCGTCGAGCGAATCTCCGCTTTGCTCGGCCGGGCATGGCTAATTATCTGGGCGCCTACCTGGGGTACCGGGCCGGGGTTGGCCGGTGGCTATCCTGCTCGAGGTGGCTGGGTGCTGACGATGGACGACGTGCATACGGCCCGCTCGCGTGCAGTTTTCATTATCGAGGGTTTCTGGCTCACTATGCGATGATCGTCAAGGACAGCTTGGCTCCGAAAGGTGAGGGACCCAGAGCCCTACGGTGTTGGTTCGGTTGGGGTTGGGGCACCCTTCGAGGTGCGGAGCGATGGTCGACCTCCACCGGCTGGAGCACGATTGATCCATCCCAACGGCATGAACTTCTCAACGCGGATGCCACCCTTGTCACAAAGACCGCCGTGCACACCCGAGGTTCGTCCGCCGTACTCGCCACGCAGCTCAGCCAGGCCGTCCTCCTGGCTGACCCCGCCGACGTAGCCAAGCTCCGCCCGCGCCTTGGCGTCCGAGACGGTGCAGGTGCTCAGGATGTCCAGCAGCAGGGTGCGGGTCAGCCGCGGCTCCCCCGGCAGCGGCAGCAGCCGCCACGCCTGGTCACACCCGGTTGCCGCGGCGCTGGCGACCGGACGGGGCAGCGACCCGGTCGGGGCCGGCACCCCCTGCGTCGCGAGCAGCGCCGTCACGAACTGCCGGGACTCCGTCGGCGGGCCGTCGGTCAGGAAGTAGGCCGAGCCCCCGGCTCCCCGCTCCGCGGCGGCCAGGATCCCCTCCACCACGTTGCGGACGTGGCAGGTCGACGTCGGGTAGTGCCCACCGCCGACCCAGCGCAGCCACTTGGACCGTGCCGCGGCGACCAGGGCGGGCAGCGCGGTACGGTCGCCCGCCCTCACACGAACCGTGGCCGGACCGCGACCGTTCGTAGCAGCGGGCCGGCCGCGGCCAGCACCCGGCGTTCCGCCTCCGCCTTGGTCGCCGCGTAGGGCCCGACGTGCCGCGGCGGGTACGGCCAGCCCTCGTCCGCGTCGACCACGTCGACGTGGTGGAACACCACGCGCTCCCGCGGCCCGCCGGTCAGCTTGGCGGCGGGTGCACCACCAGATCGGCGTCCCAGCAGTCCCGCTCCAACGCGGGCCACTCGTCCAGGTCACCCTCGACCGCTGATGCCGTCGTGGCTGGTCGGCACGTACCTGTAGTGGTTTGGTGTGGTCACCTGTCGACGTTGTGGTGACCTGTCGTTGTCTGTGCCGCCCGTGTGGTGACCTGTCGGCGTTGTGGTGACCTGTCGTTGTCCGTGCCGCCCGTGTGGTCACCTCTCGGCGTTGTGGTGACCTGTCGTTGTCTGTGCCGCCCGTGTGGTGACCTGTCGGCGTTGTGGTGACCTGTCGTTGTCTGCGGCGGGCCGATAAAGTGGTGCTTGGGACCGTCCCCCCGAGGGTCCACCCACGCGGGGGGTGCCCGGTGGTTGCCCTGCGAACTACCTTCGGACTCTCGACGAGCCATCGGAGGTGCCCGCGTGGGCTTCACCGCACCACCGCCGCGAATCTGTCCATCCGTGCTGCCCGCCGACTTCTCCCGGCTCGGCGACGACTGCCGGGCGCTGGAGCAGGCCGGGGTCGACCGGATCCAGTGGGACGTCATGGACGGTGTGTTCGTCCCGAACATCACGATGGGCCCGGACATCATCGCCTCGGTCCGACCGCTTGTCTCGCTGGGCTTCGAGGCGCACCTCATGGTCGTGGATCCCGACCACATGCTGCCCCGCTGGGTCGAGGCCGGCTGCGAGCTGGTCATCGTCCACGCCGAGGCGTGCCGACACCTGCACCGGACCCTCGCTGCGGTGCGCGAGCTCGGCGTCCGCGCGGGGGTGGCCCTCAACCCGGCGACGCCGCTGTCCGCCGTCGAGCACGTCACCGACCTGCTGGACCTGCTGCTGGTCATGACGGTGAACCCCGGGTTCGGCGGGCAGAGCTACCTGGCCTCGATGGAGCCGAAGATCGCCGAGGCCCGGGCGCTCATCGCCCGGACCGGCCGGGAGATCGAGCTGGAGGTGGACGGCGGGATCAGCACCAGCACCATCGGCGCCGCCGCCCGGGCCGGCGCCACCACCTTCTGCGCCGGCAGCGCGCTGTTCCGCGAGCGGGAC
Organism: Mycobacteriales bacterium; assembly: GCA_035476575.1. Taxonomy (GTDB): domain Bacteria; phylum Actinomycetota; class Actinomycetes; order Mycobacteriales; family JACQDL01; genus DATILL01. Next base: position 63,256 of record DATILL010000006.1, on the reverse strand, counting down.
CACCTCGGCGACGCCGTGGCGGAGCTGCGCCGGCTGGCTGCCGAGGCCGCCCCGGACACGGAGCCGGTGGCCGCCACGGAGGCAGGCAAGCCAGCCACGACAGCGGCCGCATGAGCACCGTTCAAGCGGTCGTCAAGGCCGCGCTGGGTAACCTGCGCCCGACGAAGTGGGAGGGCCCGGCATGCCGCACAAACTAATGCGAATCGAGCGTGCCGGAGCCCAGCAGACGGCGACCCGCCGTCCGATCATGCTCGCCATCGCGGGGGACAGCGCGGCGGGCAAGACGATCCTGACGAAGGGCATCGTCCAGGCTCTCGGGCCGGAGCGGATCACGTCGTTCTGCGTGGACGACTACCACCGCTACGACCGCGAGGAGCGCAAGAACCTGCCGTTCACCGCGCTCCACCCCGACTGCAACTACGTCGAGGTCCTGGAGCAGCACCTCCAGCTCCTGTCCGCCGGCCGGCCGATCCTCAAGCCGGTCTACGACCACAACACCGGTCAGCTCGTCCGGCCCGAGCTGGTCGAGCCCCGCGACTTCGTCATCGCCGAGGGCCTGCTGCCGCTGCACACGAAGCTGGCCCGCGCCTGCTTCGACATCAGCGTCTACCTGAACCCGCCGGAGCAGATCCGCCGGCAGTGGAAGATCAACCGCGACACCGCCAAGCGCGGCTACGCCGAGACCCAGGTGCTCGCTGAGCTGGCCCGGCGGGAGGCGGAGTCGGAGGAGTTCATCCGCCCGCAGCGCAGCCACGCCGACATCGTGGTCCGGTTCGCTCCAGCGCCGGGTCGCGACGACCCGCCGGGTACGCCGCTGTCGGCCGAGCTGCTGCTCCGGTCGACCATCCGGCACCCGAACCTGAACAAGGTTCTCGGCGAGGGCCCGCACGGGGCCATCCATCTCCGGCTGGGCAGGGACGAGGACAGCCGCCCGGTTGACTCGTTACATATCCACGGGTATGGGCCGCGCGAGGAGAGCCAGGTGGTGGAGAACGCCATCTGGTCGCAGCTCGGCGTGGGCGTCGGCGACCCGCCACAGACGCTGGGAGTCCTCGACTCCGGAGAGCGCAGCGAGCCGCTGGCGATCACCCAGCTCCTGCTGCTCTACCACCTGCTGGACAGCATGAGCTGACCTGCCGCCGCGCGCCCGCAGCTCGTGGCCGGCGTTGGGTCCCGACCCCGTTCGTGGTGGAACGCCGCGACGGCTAGTGTCGAGGGTCCAGCTCTCGATGGGTCTGTCCGGTTGAGTGGATGAGGTGAAGGGCATGTGTCCAGGCGCGTCTCCGCAAGCGGTCGGCCCGGACGGCGGGACGGCCGTGAGCGCCCCGACGGGCATCGCGCCCGACCTCCTCGACACGGGCTTGGCGGCTGACCTCGCCGACGCGGCGCTGTCCCTCGCCCGTCTGTTCCATGCCGGCGCGACCCTGTGGTGCGTGTCGCCGCGGTGGGAGCCGCATGCTCACCACGTCGCCGTAGAGTTCGTGCATCCGGTGATCATGGGCAAGCGGGCGCTGCCGGCGCTGACGATCACCGGACCCGACATCGTCGCGCAGGCCAGGGTGTCGGCCCGGACCGGCGACGTGATCATCGCGGTGGCCGCGGGCGATGACCCCGCCGTCGGCGAGATCATGCGGCGGGCACCGGCGTGGGGGGCGCATACCCTGTGGATCGGCTCGGGTGGCCGCCCGGCGCGGGGCGCGGCCGATCACGTGCTGTGGATCGACGACCCGGACCCCCTCGCCCCGGCGACCGGCCGGTTCGTGCTCCTGTACCACCTGCTCTGGGAGCTCACCCACGTCTGCTTCGAACATCCCGGGCTGCTCACCGGGCCAGCGGCGGAATGCGCCGACGAGGGCCGGCTGGCCGAGGTGGTCGAGCCGCCGGGCCGTACGTACGGCGACGCGCTGGTCCGTACGGCGACCGGCGAGGAGCGCGTCGACGTCACCCTCGTCGCCCCGGTGTCAGCCGGCGACCTGGTGCTCGTGCACGCCGGGGCCGCGCTGTCCCGGCGTGACCTGGAGGTGGCGCCGTGAGCTCCGTGGGGGCCGAGCGGACTGGGTTCCTCTACCCGTTCATCCAGCGCGACGAGCGGGACGCCGAGTCGCTGCTGGCCGACCTCGCGACGTCGGCCCGTGCCAAGGCGCGGGAGAGCGCCGCGCTGCAGCGGGCGACGCTGGCGCAGTGTGCCGCGCTGATCGAGGTGGCTGGAGCGGCGATGGCCGAGCGGTTCGCCGAGGGCGGGCGGATGTTCACCTTCGGCAACGGCGGCAGCTCGACCGACGCCGCGACGCTGGCCGGGCTGTTCGCCCGCCCGCTGGACGGGCGCCCGCTGCCGGCCTTGTCGCTCGCCGCTGACCAGGCGGTGGTGACCGCGCTGGGCAACGACGTCGGGTTCGAGCTGGTGTTCTCGCGGCAGATCATCGCGCACGCGCATGCCCGCGACATCGCGGTGGCGATCTCCACGAGCGGCAGCTCCGACGACCTCCTGAGCGCGCTGGCCGAGGCGTCCCGGCGCGGCCTGCTCACGATCGGGTTCGCCGGCTACGACGGCGGCCGGATGGCGGCGGCCCCGGAGGTCGACCACTGCTTCGTGGTGGCCTCACAGAGCGTGCACCGCATCCAGGAAAGCCAGGCGCTGCTCGGGTATGAGCTCTGGGCCACGGTTCAGCGGCACCTGCCTGCCAGAGGACGGCGGGAACGGTGACGTCGAGGCTTCGGCGTACCGCCCGCCGCGCCGGAGGGCTGAGCGGCGGGAGGCTGGGTGTTGGCGGGCTGGGCGCTGGAGCGCGTCGAGGCGTTTCGCGAGCGCCGCCCTCGGCTGATCGAGGCCAGGTCCGGGGAGGTGTGGCCGTAGCGTCCCCTGCCGGCCCGGACGGCGAGCCGGAGTCGCGGCTGGCCCGGCGGCTCGGCCTGGGCGACGCGGTGGTGCTCGGGCTGGGGTCGATGCTGGGCACCGGGGTGTTCGTGGTGTTCGCCCCGGCGGCGGAGGCGGCCAGGGCGGCCGGGCTTGCGCTGGCCGCGGTGGTGGCCTACTGCAACGCGACGGCGAGCGCGGACCTGGCGGCGCGGTATACCGGGCTCGGGTGGCACCTACCTGTACGGGCGGGAGCGGCTCGGACCGCTGTGGGGGTGGCTGGCCGGCGTCGCGTTCCTGGCCGGGAAGACCGCGTCGTGCGCGGCGGCGGCGCTGGCGGTCGGCGTCTATCTCCTGCCGGGGAAGCCGCGGCCGGTCGCCGTACTGGCGGTGGTGGGGGTGACGGCGGTGAACCTGGCCGGGATCACCAGGACGGCCCGGGTCACGCGGGTGCTGGTCGCCGTACTGCTGGTGGTGCTTGCTGTGGCCGTGGTGGGGGCGCCGACGGGGCGCTGCCGCGTTGGCTGGCCGCCGTACATCCCCGGACAAGGGTGCCGCACCAGGCGGAGCTGGCCGCCGGGACGGTGATCCTGGCGATCGTGGCCGTCGGTGGCCTGCGGGGAGCCGTGGCGTTCAGCGCGTTCACCGTCCTGCTGTACTACTGCATCGCAACGCGGCCTCGCTGGGCCTGCCACGGCGGCGCGCCCGCTGGCATCGCCCGCTCGCTGGCGTCGGCCTGGCGGGGTGCCTGGCCCTGGCCGCCAGCCTGCCCGCCCGCCCGTACCGTTCTCGCCGGCACTGTGTCCTGCTCGCCGCCCCGGCCGCGATCCATCCCCTTCACCCACCGCCTCGGCAGGTAGATCACTTGTGAAAATCGCAAGTGGACCGGATAGTCCGCCGCATCCTGAGATGCCGGCATAACAGGTTCTGCGACCAAGATCTGCGCAGATCGACTCCTGAGGCCTAGGATCATGGCGTCAGGGAGGCGATCATGCTGCTCAAGTTCAGTGTCGGAAACTTCCGCTCGATCCGGGCCAGGCAGGAGCTGTCCTTCCTCGCGACCGCGCTGAACGAACGGACCGGCGTCGATGTCGCCACCCAGCCACACGGCATGACCCGGGTGCTGCCGGCTGTCGGGATCTATGGACCCAACGCGTCCGGGAAGTCCAACGTGCTGGCGGCGCTGGTGGAGCTGGCCGACCGCGCCACGTGGCTCCCGCGTCGCGAGCAGGAGCCACGCCCTGACCCGTTCCTGCTTGACTCCACGAGCAGGGAGGCTCCCACCCTGTTCGAGGTCGAGTTCCTGCTCGCCGGGGTTCGCTACGGATACGGTCTGGAACAGGACGACGGCGGGGTGGTCCGCGAGTGGCTGCACGCATTCCCGCTGGGCCGGCGTCAGGTGTGGTTCGAGCGGGACGCATCGGCCGCAGAGCCGTTTCGATTTCCCGGTGATTACCTGCGCGGCGCCAAGAGCCTGTTGTCGGACCTGGTACGGCCGGAGGCGCCGTTCCTGTCCCTCGGCATGTCACTGCGTCATCCACAGCTTTCGCCGGTCGCGCAGTGGCTGCGCGGTATCCGACGTCCCCGCCCGGGTCCGACCCGACTGCCGATGCTGCGCATGCCGCTGCGTCGGTTGTTCGAGGGCCGATACGCCGGATTGGCCACTGCACTGATACGCCGCGCCGATCTTGGCATAGTAGGTGCCGAGCTGGTCGATACCGAAAGTTTCGAGGGATCTACGAGCGGCATCATTCCCCGTCGCGAAGTCTATTTTCGGCATTTGGGCGCGGACGGCGACGCATTGTTGCCGCTCAGTGCGGAGTCCGAAGGCACCCTGTCATGGGCGCATCTGTTGCAGGTGCTGCTGCCTGTTCTCTCCTTGGGCGGCGTCCTGGTCGTCGACGAGCTGGATGCCAGCCTGCACCCGGAGCTCGCGGCCGAGGTGATCCGGATGTTCCAGGACCCGGCGGTCAACACGCACAGGGCTCAGTTGCTGTTCGCCTCGCACGACGTCACGATGCTGGGCGCACAGTTCGGGTCACCGCTGCTTGACCGCGACCAGATCTGGTTCACCGAAAAAGACCAGACCGGCACCACCGAGCTGTACTCGTTGGCCGAGTTGAAACCGCGCAAGGGTGAGAACGTCGAGCGGGGCTACCTGGCCGGCCGCTACGGCGCCACCCCCGGGCTCAGCCCCGGCGAGCTGGGCCGGGTGTTGTTGCAAGCACGGCGTGACGAGGCGCCGGCCTGATGGCTGCTGCACGCCGCAGGCCACGCCGAGAGCGCCGCCGCGAGGTCTACGTGTTCACCGAGGGAAAGGTGACCGAACCGGAGTACGTGGATCAGCTCAAGCGTCGCCAGCGGACGTTCGCGGTGAAGGTGCACAACGAGCATGGTGGTCCAGAAAGGATCGTCCCGCTCGCGGTCGAACACAAGCGGGCCGGAGACCGGTCCGCAGAGAAGGAGGGTCTGCCACCCGAGGAATGGCCAGCCGTATGGTGCATGTTCGACCGGGACCAGCACCCTGGCATCGACACGCTGACTCGCCAGGCCGAGGAAGCAGGCGTGCGGGTGGCCTTCTCTCATCCGTGCTTCGAGTTCTGGGTGCTGCTCCACTACGTGGACTGCGGCGCGCAGATGGCGGGCAGGTGCTCTCACGCAGTCGAAAGGCTGAAACCATACGCGGCGGCCGGGAAACGGTTCAGCCTTGACGACCTGATCGGCATGTACACCACGGCACGTGACCGGGCACAGCGCATTGCGGCGCAGCACGAGAAGGACGAGAACGTGTTGCCGTCGAGTCGTGATCCCAACACCACCGTATGGGCGCTCGTCGACTTCCTCGGCGTGGGCTACTGACTACGCCGTCCGGGCTTCGAGGAACTCCTCGAAGGTGGTGCGGCCGGCGGCATGGTCGGGGGTGAGGTGGCCGCCGGCCCGGTAGGCGGCAAAGGTCGCGCCGGGCAGCCGCACCGGCAGCACGAGCCGGCGCCGGCCGCTGGCCCGCAGGTACGCCCGGGCTAGGTCGGCGGCGGCGCGCACCTGCGGACCGCCCATGTCGGGCACCCGGCCGGCGGGCGGCCCCAGCGCCAGCTCCACCAGCCGCGCGGCCACCTCGCGTACGTCGACCGGCTGCACGCTGACCCCACCGGGCACCAGCATGACCGGCAGCCTCGCCGCCAGCCCGAACAGTCGCAGCACCAGATCGTGAAACTGGGTGGTCCGCAGGATCGTCCAGCCCAGGCCGGACGCCTCGACCAGCCGCTCGACCGCCAGCTTGGCCCGGTAGTAGCCCAGCGGCACCCGGTCCACGCCGACGATTGAGATGTACACCAGGTGCCCCACCCCGGCCCGCCGCGCCGCCTCGGCCAGGTGCCGGGACAGCTCGACGTCGCCCCGGGGCGACGTAGCGCAGTGGATGATCGTGTCCACGCCCGCGACGGCCGCGTCGACCCCCGCACCGCCGCCGCCCCCACTGCCGGCCCCGCCGCCGCGCAGGTCGACGGCCAGCGAGGTCACGGCCGCCGAACCACCCCCCGGCCGCGGCTGCCGGCTCACCACCCGCACCTCACGCCCGGCCTCGACCAGCCCCCCGACCACCACCCGGCCGAGCGTGCCGGTGCCGCCGGTGACCAGGATCGGGCGCATGTGCGGCTCCCCGCCGTAGAGGTTCCAGCCGAGCTACCCTACGGCTGACGGGATCCGATGGGAGGTGACCGTGCGCACCGAGACCGAACTCACCTCCCCGCTGCTGGAGCGGATCCGGCGCGGGATCATCGGCGACGACGAGGTGCTGCCCGGCCCGTACGGCCCGCGGCGGATCACCTACGCCGACTACACCGCCTCCGGCCGGTCGCTGGACTTTATCGAGGACTTCATCCACGACCAGGTGCTGCCCCGCTACGCCAACACCCACACCGAGAGCTCCGGCACCGGCCTGCAGACGACGCGGTTGCGCGAGGACGCCCGCCGGATCATCCGGGACGCGGTCGGCGGCACCGACGACGACCTGGTCATCTTCACCGGCTCGGGCGCCACGGCGGCGGTCAACAAGCTGATCGGCATCCTGGAGCTGCGGCTGCCGTCCGGGCTGGCCGAGCGGCACCGGCTGCTCGACGCCATCCCGCTCGAGCAGCGGCCGGTCGTCTTCGTCGGGCCGTACGAGCACCACTCCAACGAGCTGCCGTGGCGGGAGTCGATCGCCGACGTCGTCGTGATCGGCGCCAGCCCGGACGGCCACATCGACGAGGCCGAGCTGCGCACCCAGCTCATCCGGTACGCCGGCCGGCCGCTGCGGATCGGCAGCTTCTCGGCGGCCTCCAACGTCACCGGCATCCTGTCCGACACCGAACGGATCGCCGCGCTGCTGCATGCGCACGGTGCGCTGTCCTTCTGGGACTACGCCGCGGCGGCGCCGTACGCGCCGATCCGGGTGGCGGAAAGCGCGCCCGGCCGGGGCGACCACAAGGACGCCGTGTTCCTCTCGCCGCACAAGTTCGTCGGCGGGCCGCAGACCCCGGGCGTGCTCGTCGTACGCCGGGAGCTGGTGCGCAACGCGGTGCCCACCGTGCCCGGCGGTGGCACGGTCATGTTTGTCGACCCGGTTGGCCACCGGTACCTCGACGATCCGGTGGTCCGGGAGGAGGGCGGGACGCCGGCGATCATCGAGTCGATCCGGGCCGGGCTGGTCTTCGGGCTCAAGCAGGCGGTCGGCACGGAGCTGATCCAGGCCCGCGAGGAGCGGCTGTGGCGGCGCGCCCTGGACCGCTGGCAGGACAACCCGAACATCGACATCCTCGGCAGCCGGGACGCCCCGCGGCTGTCGATCGTCTCGTTCCGGATCCGGCACGGCGCGCGGTACCTGCATCACAACTTCGCGGTGGCGGTGCTGAACGACCTGCTCGGGATCCAGTCGCGCGGCGGGTGCTCATGCGCTGGACCGTACGGGCACCGGTTGCTGACCATCGTCGCCGAGCGGTCGCGGGCGTTCCAGAACGAGATCAGCCTGGGCTGTGATGGACTGGGCTGCGAGGGGATCAAGCCGGGCTGGGTGCGGGTCAACTTCAACTACTTCATCTCCGACACGGTGTGCGACTACCTCATCGACGCCGTGGACCTGGTCGCCCGGGAGGGCTACCGGCTGCTGCCGGACTACCGCTTTGATCCACATACCGGGCTGTGGCGGCACCGGTACGGCACGGCGGAGCCGCCGCTGCGGCTGGCCGACGTAGGTTACGACGAGGCGGGGCGGCTGCGCTGTCCCGGACGGCGGCAGCAGGTGGGGGAGGACGCCCTGGCCGGCTACCTGGACCAGGCCCGGGCGTTGCTGGCAGCCCGGCCGGACCGGCTCGACGACGGGGTGACCGGGCTGGCGGAGGAGTTCGAGCGGCTGCGGTGGTTCCCGCTGCCGCCCGGATGCCTGGCCTAGGCCAGGCCAGCGCTGCCTCGCCGGGCCGGGCCTGCCTTACCCGGCGTCAGGCGGTCACCTCGACGCCGCGCCAGAACGCCACATGGTCCTTGATCCGCGCGGCGGCGGCCATGGGCTCGGGGTAGCACCAGGCGGCGTCCTCGTTGCGTTGCCCGTCGACCTCGATCGTGTAGTACGAGGCGGTGCCCTTCCAGCCGCAGAAGGTGTGTGTCTCGGACGGCCGCAGGTGGGTCCAGTCAACTGAGGCGGCGGGGAAGTAGTGGTTGCCTTCGACGATCTCGGTCGTGTCGCTCGTGGCGATCACGACGCCATTCCACCGTGCGGTAGCCATGGTGTCATTTTCCCTCATCACTCCATATCGGCGAACCGGCGATGACCCATCCCGGCGTGTGGAACGATGCGGGACGGCGGTCGGCACAGCAGCCGCGACGAAATCTGGGGGGCACGATCATGGCAGTGGACCTGTGGCGGGCGCCGGCCCGCAGCGCGGTGGGGTGCGCGCTGGTGCTCGGTGTGCTCCTGCTCGCCGGGTGTACGGCGGCCCAGCCGCGGGGGGTAGCCGGGCCCGAGGTGACCTCGGCTCAGCCGGCGCCTCCGGTCGTGTCCACCCCGGCCATGCCCGGGTCCGGCCCGATCGCCGGCACGCTGGTGGCCGGCGACGCGGACAACGGCCACACGGTCACGCTCACGCTCGGGAAGCGTCTCGTCGTCCAGTTGAGCGGCACCTACTGGCGGTTTGGCGGGTTGACGGCACCCACGGCGTTACGCGTCGACGGACATCCGGTGACCATCGCGCCTGCTCCCGGTGCGTCCGGCTGCGTTCCCCACCTTGGCTGCGGAACTGTGACCGCAACCTTCCACGCTGCCACCGCCGGACGCGCGGTTGTCACCGCCCGCCGGACGGCCTGCGGCGAGGCCACCCGATGCACCGGGAGCCAGAGCGGATACCGGCTGTTCGTCGTCGTCCGCTGACGGAGCATGATCGAACCTGTTCGTGTGGCTGGGTGGTAGGGAGGTGCAGGCCGAGTCTGGTGACGCGGTCGTCGTAGGGGTTGAACAGCCGGGTCAGGTCCTCGCCGAGCGCGGGGCCGAAGGAGTCCAGCAGCGGCTTCCAGAGGTTCGCCCAGCTCCGGCCCGACCCGGCCCGGTGGTGATCGCGACATCCATCTCGACCGGCCCGGTCCGGCCGTCGCGGTCGTGGACCGCCGCAGCTCATCCCGCAGGGTTTGCTTCCACAGGGCGCGCACATAGGGGCGGGCCATCCGGATGGGTTGCCGGCGTCCCGGGTGTGGATCGAGCCAGACGACGTTCGCCGGGTCGCCGTTGCGGATCTCCCCCGCGCGCAGGCTGCCACTCTGGGTTCGCCCACCCCTGGTAGGGCGTGACGGAGCGTCTGTGCAGGTCCACTGTCTGGACCGGGTACGGCGTGCCGTGGCTACAGCCGTCCGGCGCTGACGCATTGATGATGTGCTTCGTCCTGGCTGGCCGGGTTGCAGTGCGCTCCGGCGGAACAAGATCTGATAGTGGCCGCGTTGCGGTGCGTGGCGTGTCCACCGGTGGTGGGGTTCTGCTGCGATGTCTAATAGCGGTTGAGATTTTCACCTTGCGGGAACGGGCGGTGCAGGACAGTATTGTGTGCGCCTGCCGCTGTGCACACAGGTGCGCGGGTGAGGTAGGCGATCTTCGGCGCCTCTTAGGGGGGACGATGTCCCGTTCGCCGCCCGTCTGTCTTTCTGCCGCTTTTTGTTGACCCAGGAGGTGGCCGGAGCTCCCTGAGGTTGCCCGGCCGCGGATCTCGTGCCGGAGATGTTGCCTGCTTGCCTGCACGGCTCGGCGGGTGCCCGGTGCGCTGGCTTGTGTTCGCCCGCCGTCTGGAGTTTGTGCGGCTGGCCGCGCTGTGAATGTGCCGCGTGGTGTCGCATTGGCTGGTGCCGGTGCAGCGGATAGCCGCCGGGTGGCTGGTCTGCGTACCCGAATCGGGCTCGTTTAATTCTCCGGGGGGTGGTGGGAGGCTGCGGCTGCCGTAGTGGGTTTCCTGGTGAATTCGAGTTCGGGACCCGCGTCCGCAGTTTGGCGTCCGAGTGTCTTGGCGTTCCGTCGGGTCTTGGGGTCTCCGGTCCAGCGTCGGTTCGGGTATGGGTGAGGCGGAATGGCCAGCAAGCAGCTGCTCAGGGTGTACAGCGACAGGAACTACAGGTACACGACGTCGGTGCGTCACCAGGGCACGACGGTGGCGTTCGCGATGGACGATCGGCGGCGCATCTACTACAGCGTGCTGAACCTGGAGGCGGCCAGCCGGTCCAAGGGTGAGATCGACAGCGCCTACTGGGCCGACAACCCCACCGAGCTGGCGTTCCCCGCCGAGCTCGTTGACGTGATGCCCACGACCGGTGACACGGCGGAGCTGACGCGCATGCCGATGGTCAAGTGGGGCGGCCGGGCGGAGCTGTCCGGCGTGGTCCAGCCCGGTGAGACCGATCCGTTCCTGTCCACCACGGCTCGGCTGGGTGCTCAGGCGCCGTTCCAGGTTGTCTCCGACGGCCGGTACCTGCTGGTCTTCCGCCAGGCGGTCGCCGTCGACGACGCGGACAACGTGTGGAAGCTGACGGCCGGTGGCGTCTCGGGGAACCTCGCCCGTCCGGACACCGACTGGGCCAAGCAGGGCGCCGCGAAGGTCCCGCTGGTGTCCAAGACCGTGCTGTGCGACCGGTACGTGCTGGCCGGCGCGCAACTGAGGCCGGTGCTGGAGGTGCGCTACCAGCGCAGCCGCAGCCGAACCACACCGGCCTCGGCCAGCGACGGGCTGGGCACCAGGGACATGGACGGCAACGCCTTCTACGAGCCCACCCACGCGCTGTCGTTCGTCCGCGAGATCAGCGGCGGCAGGTTCACCGTGCTGCTGCTGCCGACCCAGGTCGACGGGCTGTTCCGCTGGCAGTTCTTCGCGGCCAACGACAAGACCGGGCGCATCGAGGCGTTGAACGTGGAGCGGGGCGAGGACGGCCTGTTCAACGTCGCCGGCACCCAGTTCTACACCAGCCCGGATCCGCGGTTCGCCAGGTCGGTGCTGGAGCGCCAGCCGGGCGACGACCCGTTCACCAAGAAGCCGCTGGTGCCGGTCCCGATGTCCACCGACCGCGCCGGCACGGCGCTGCGGTTCGACGGCACGAGCACGTTCATCGTGATGTCGGGGCAGGGCCTGGGGCTGCAGACGGTGGAGGCATGGGTCAACCCGGCGCCGGGGGCCACGACCAGCCGGGTGATCCTGGCCCGCCGGGACATCTCGGGTAAGGAGTTGTACCGGCTGGGCCTGGACGCCAAGGGTGCGCTGGTGCTGAAGGTCGGCACCGCCGCGCCGCTGGCCTCCCCCGACCCGCTGCCGGCCGGCCGCGACACCCACGTCGCCGCGGTGCTGGACGGCACGACCGCCAGCCTGTATCTCAACGGCACCGCCGTGGCCAGCCGCGCGGTGCCGTACACGCCGGCCGCGGACCAGTTGGCGTTCATCTCCATCGGCGCCAGCCAGGTCCCGAAGGCGGGCTACCGGGACTTCTTCTCCGGCACGATCGACGAGGTCCGCGTCTGGAGCCAGCCTCGGCCGGCCCGCGACCTGGCCCGTGACCAGGCCCGCCGGCTGGCCGGCGTCGAACCGGGCCTGGCCGCCTACTACCGCTTCGACGAGGGTAGCGGCACCACGGTGCGCGACCATACCGACAGCCCCCGCGAGGGGAGCCTCAGCGGCACCGTGGAGTGGGTCGCCTCGACCGCCCCGGTGGGGGACAGCCCCGGCCTGTCCCGGGAGTCGTTCACCTTCGAGGGCCGGTCGGTGGTCTCCGGGCTGGCGAGCGTCCTGTACTCCCAGCAGGAGGACGTCGCGACCGGGTACGCCGAGCAGCCGCAGCCGAGCAAGCGGCAGGCGCGGGTGCTGCTCGCCTGCGCCACGACCGGCCCGACGCCGGGCGGGGTGGCCGACCGGCCCTACCTTGCCGCCCTCGACGTCGCGGTGGCCAGCGACGGCCGGCTCGCCCTCCTGCCGCAGCGGATCGCGCTGTCGGCCGTCAACCTGCCCGCTGCGAGCAAGCAGACCGAGGCGATCAGCGCCGCGCAGCAGGAGGTCCGGCTGGCCCAGGGAAAGCTCAGCGAGGACCAGCGCCTGGCCGATGCGATGCCGCAGACGCTGGAGACCCTGGGCATGGTGGGCCCGGCCCTGGACAAGCAACTGCGCGACAACGGGTGGCTCCCGGGCCTGCTCTACGGGCTGAACCCGCGGTGGCAGGAGCTGGTCATGTTCTACGAGGGATCGGCACTGCGGCTGATCGAGGAACTTGTGCGGCAGCAGGACGCGCAGGGCCGGCTGGGCGCGGAGCGGCTGGTGCTGGCCGACAAGCAGGCGGCGCTGGCCGCGCTCACCGACCGCATGCAGGGCGGTGACGAGGTGGCGCTGCCGATGCCGTGGGTGGCCACCGACCGGCTGGGGCTGAGCGTCCTCGGCGGGGTGCTGACCTTCGCCTGGACCAAAGACACCCCGGTCCTGCTGGAGAGCACGACCGGCGACGTGGCGCTGTACTTCCGCGGCGGTGACGAGCAGTTCTTCGCCGCCTACTACGACGTCAGGGTCTCCCGGCTGGTCAAGGAGATCCCGCTCAAGACCGGACGGCTGCGGCTGACCAGCCGCGACACCGGCCTGAACCTGCCCGACCTGGACGTCGTGGTCTCTGACGGCCCGGACGCCGCCCGCTGCACCGTGGTCGTCACCTGCACGCAGGGCGGGCAGACCTCCCGCGAGACGTTCACCAAGGTGCCCCGCCGCGCCGACCACTACGCCGCGGTCCTCAACGGCACCCCGCCGGTCGGCGTCCTGCTGGGCACGGTGGCCAAGGCGCAGGGCGACAGCGTGGTGCTGGCCGCCCCGCTCACGGGGCAACTGGCGGCCGGCACGCCGGTCGCGGTGGGCCAGACCGTCTGCGCCGTCCGCTCCACCCCCGCCCCCGACCAGCTCATCCTGACCGAGAGCCTCGCCTCGCCGCCGTCGGCAGGCACCGAGGTGCGGGCGGTGGTCTACGACTACACCTGGGCAACCGCCAGCCGCCCGGGGGTCCGGCTGAACCGGGGCTCGCTGCTGGTCGCGGCCGACATCGCGTTCGCCCGCGACCTCGTGGCCGCCGCCACCGGCACCGCGACCTCCGCCGAAAGCGCGGCGGCGCTCGACCTCGTGCCCAACGGCACCGCCGCCGGCAAGGTGGCCGGTGAGGGCTGCCACTGGCACAGCAACGCGCCGGGGCGGGCGTTCGCGTTCGACGGCCTGACCCAGCGGCTGACCCTGCCGGCCGCCCAGCTGACCAGGGCGGCGATGCCCGGCGACCTGACCGTGGAGGCCTGGGCCAACCCGACCTTCGCCGGCCCCAGAGCCCGCATCGTGCAGGCGAACATCCCCGCCGCGCAGGACACCACCGCCGCGCAGTACACCCTGGGCGTGGCCGACGCGCAGTTCCAGACTGCGTTGTCCTTCGACGGGGCCAGCGACTACCTGGACTGCGGCACCAAGCTCGCCCTGGCCGGCACCGACTTTACCGTGGAGCTGTGGGCCAGGCGGCCGTCCGCCGGCCGGATGGACTACCTCCTCACCCAGAACACGCAGAACCAGACCGCCGGGAAGTCGCTGCACATCGGGTTCCGGGAGACCAACCAGTTCACGTTCGACTTCTGGGGCGACGGCATGAACACCGCGGCCCCGAGCGACTCCCGCTGGCACCACTGGGCCTGCACCTATGAGCGGGCGACCGGCGACCGGGTCATCTATCGCGACGGGCAGGAGGTGCTCCGGGGCCGCGCCAAGGGCCAGTACACGGGCAGCGGCCAGCTTGTGCTCGGCGCCATCCCGGTAGCGGGAAGCGTGTCGAAGGCCAAGGTCGAGATGGACGAGGTGCGGATCTGGGGGCGGGCCCGCACCGGTGAGGAGGTGCGCACGGACTACAGCCGCCGGCTGACCGGGCAGGAGGCAGGGCTGCTGGCCTACTGGAGCTTCCCCGGCCGGCAGACCAGCGACCTGTCCAAGCACGGGCACGACGCGACCCCGTCCGGCAACCCGAAGGTGGTCGTGTCCGGGGTGCGCGGCTACCAGATCCTCGCCGCGGTCGGCGACCAACTCGTCCGCAGCCGCGACACGTTCCCCACCGGGCAGTGGGACCACCTGGCGGTGGCGTTCACCCAGAACTGGGCGACACGCTTCGACGGCACCTCGTGGCTGGACGCCGGCAACGCCAGCGACCTCAACCTCGTCGGCGCCCTCACCATCGTCGCGTTCGTCAAGCTCGACACGCTGGGCGTCTGGCACGGCGTGGTCTCCAAGGGCGTCATCGAAAGCAGCGGCGCCGCGCAGACCGTGCCCTACGCCCTCTACGTCCAGCCCGAGGGCGAGCTCGCGCTGATGTACGAGTCCGGCGGAACGCTGATCCAGCACCGGTCCACGACGAAGCTGCAGGCGGGCGTGTTCTACAAGGTGGGGGTCACCCGCAAGCCCACCTCCACCGGCTTCGACATCCGCTTCTCGATCAACGGCCGGTCCGACGACGCCATCCACGCCTCCCACAGCGGCCCGCAGCCGGCCGGCAACGACGCGCCGGTGGAGATCGGGCGCTGCCGGTGGGGGCTCACGCCCGAGGGCCTGCACGGGCTGCGCGGGGTGCTGTCCGAGGTGCGGATCTGGAACGTGGTCCGGGACCCGGCGCAGATCGGCGCCGCGATCACCACCCATGCGGAGGGCCTGGTCGCCCAGTGGCAGTTCCCCGAGCACGCCGGCAACATCACCGCCGACAGCACTGAGGCGCACCCGGCCCGGCTGCACGGCGGCGTGCGCTGGGTCAAGTCGCCCGACCCCGCCGGCAACCGCTTCGCGCTGTACCACAACGGCGACCCCACTGCCGCCGACCTGATGGGCAGCTCCGGCATCTGGGGACCCGACCAGGTCACCATCGGCGGCCGCGCAACCGCGGCCGGCGGCCTGGACGAGGCGTTCAACGGCACCCTCGACGAGATCCGGGTGTGGCAGACCGCCCGGACCGAGGAGCAGATCCTGGACCACCTCTTCACCCGGCTGCACGGCGAGGCCAAGACCGACGACCTCGTCGCCTACTACCCCTTCGACGCCGACTCCACCGTCGCCGGCACCACGATGCAGTTGCTCGACAGGGGGTTGCGCGGCCTGCACCTGGCACCGCCCGCGGCCGCGCAGGCGCCGCAGGTCGTGGTCTCCACCGCGCCGATCTCCCCCGACTCCGCCGAGGTCCGCTCCGCGCTGACCGGCGTGCGCACCGCCTTCAACCAGCCGATCGGCGCCGCCCCGGGGGTCACCGAGTACGCCGACATCCAGCGGCTCCCCGGCCGCGGCATCCGCGGGGTGCTCAAACGCTGCTACACCTACCAGCAGGGCGGCCGCTGGCACCTGGTCACCGGCTACAAGATCGGCACCCTGCTCAGCGAGTGGGTCGGGCAGGCCCAGTTCGACCCCCAGCTCATCGGCTACATCGAAGGCGCCCCGCCGGTCCCGTCGGAGAACCTGGTCATCAAGCCGGGGGACGGCGACTACAAGGACACCGCCAAGGTCACCTTCGAGCAGGCCGACGAGGTCACCAACACGCTGTCCTCCAGCAGGGAGAACAGCATGGAGACGGCCGCGAAGGTCACCTACGACTTCGAGGGCAAGTTCAAGGCGCACCTGGTCGTCGCGCCGCTCGGGTTCGGCACCGCCAACCCGGTCACCGAGGTCACCGTCGCGGTGAACGCCAGCATCGGCATGGAGTACTCCAACGCCTGGAGCAGCGACACGCAGGTCTCTGAGGGACGCAACCTCACCCGCGCCAGCAGCGTGGCGCTCACCGGCAGCTGGGAGGACCCCAACAAGCAGGCCAACCCGGTGGTCGGCCGGCGGTGGGTGCCGGCCAACCTCGGCTTCGCCGTGGTGCAGTCGGACACCGCCGATGTCTACGCGCTGCGGCTGGAGCACAACCGGGCACTGGTCGCCTACCGGATGGTGCCCAACCCGGACATCCCCCGCGACTGGAACCTCATCAAGTTCAAGATCAACCCCCGCTACACCAAGCAGGGCACCCTGGACGGCGTCATCGGCAACGGCCTGAACGGCCGCCCGTTCCCGGACCCCGACTACCCCGACGCCGGCGGCGGCGTCCAGTTCAGCTACTACAAGCCCCGGGAGGCGTACGCCCTCAAGCGCCGCATCGAACGCCAGGAGCAGCAGCTGCGGGGCTTCTACGAGTCGGTGTCAACCGAGACGCACGCGGCCGACCCGACGTTCGAGCGGGCCAACAAGGTGCTGGCGGACATGGGCGGCCCGCGCCTGGACCGCGACACCGGCCGCGGCGACACCGCAGCCGCCGGCGCGCGCGCCATCCAGGCCGCCGCCCGGCGCAACCTGGCCAACACCTACCTGTGGACCGCCGAGGGCGGCTACTTTGCCGAGACCACCAGCACCACCGACGTCGTCACCCAGACCACCGCCGGCAAGTACTCCGTCAAGGGAACCGCCACCTTCGGCGCCTCGGCCAAGCTGGAGGGCGGCGGCATCAGCAGCAAGTTCGGGTTCGAGCTGTCCATGTCCGGCGGCAGCAGCGTCACCCGGACCAGGAAGAAGGAGTCCAAGCAGACGTTCAAGATTGACGTCTCCTGCACCGGCGGCCAGGACCTGCTCCGCTACGTCGACGGCAAACTGGTCTACGAAGCCGACGGCACGCCGAAGACCGTTCCCGGCAGAGTCGACGCCTACCGTTTCATGACCTTCTACCTGGACACCACCAAGGACAACTTCGACGACTTCTTCGGCAAGGTCGTCGACCCGGACTGGCTGGCCACCGACCCGCAGGCAGCGTCGCTACGGCAGGCCAACCAAACCAACCAGAAACCGCCGTGCTGGCGCATCCTGCACCGGGTCACGTTCGTCAGCCGCCTCCTCGACCCCGACGCCGGCAAACTGCAGAAGGAGATGCGAGCCGCCGGGCTCCGCAGCGACTACGACCTGATCACCAAGCTCGGACCCCACGTCACGGCGAATCCCGCCAACCTCGCCAACCTCGCCAACCTCACCGCCGCGACAACCGAGGCGGTCACCACCCACCTCTACCCGCTCACCCCATACATTGCCGACATCACCAAACTCCTCGCCGACTACCTCGGAGTGCCGGCCAACCCGACCGCCCCAGCCATCACCCCAGGCAGGTGACAGCGGCTGCGTGGCGGTGCTGAAGAACCACCGGGTGGTCCGCAAGACCGCTCAAGCGGCCACGGTGCTGGGCCGATGGCCATGGTCGTCCTGACCCATCGGCCCAGCCGCCGCGGCGGACCGGCGCTCGCCGATCCGGGAGGCGCGGGCTCGTGCCGACGCTGCGGCGGATGCCCCTGTGGGCGCGGCTGGGCGGCTAGGCCGTGTCCCGTAGATCCCGGGAAGGAGGCAACGGCAGATCTTCCGCTTGGTCGCCGTGTGTCGGCTGGACATTCGTGCGCCCCCGGTTCCGTAGTTGATCTTGTGCGTCGAAGTATGGTGACTGTGTCGGTACCAAGCAGGTCCGTCGGGCAATGTCCACGAAACAGTCAAGTAATCGGCCGTTCGGCTTCGGTATCGGCCGGGTCGCTGCGACGGTGCCGGGCTTGCGGCCACGCGGCCGCGACCACTCAGCCCTACATCCGCGAAGCCGTACCATCGGCTACCCCGCCAGCGGTGGTCGACGACCCCTTCGAACCGGACCTGTGCAGACATTGGCGGTAGACAGCCAACTTCTATCGATCAAACTCCAAAGAGCCTTGCTCTTGTCAGGGCGAAATGATTGCTATGCTGGCGTTGCCGGTCTGGCTGGTGACGCCCTGTGCGGTCAGGCACTGCAACGGGTTGGGTGCGGTGAGGATCAGAGTGACGGTCGCGGTGGCGCCCTGGAACCGGCCTGCGGTCACGGCGCCGACTCCGGTTGACTGTTCGACGCCTAGCGCGATGACGTCGGTGAATGTCAGTGACAGGGTGCTGGTCTGCCCGTCGTTCCAGACGATCGGGTAGGCGGGGTACGTGAATGTTCCGGCCAGGCCGTTGCAGGTGGCGTTCGGGAAGTCCACCGACAGCGAGGCGATGCCGGAGGTGAGTGTAGTGTCGGTGGAGGTGCAGCCGCTGAAGTTATCGATCTCGTCGTAATGCACTGTCTTGGGGGTCGTGGTCAGGCCCGGCTGATACATCACCGTGGACGTGCCGGTACAGGTGACCAAGGTGGTGGTGGCGTGAGCGGCGGCGGTATCCGCCACGATGACAGTGCCCAGCACGGCGGTGACGGCGAGCGCCTGGTGCCACCGACGCATGAACTTGACGCCTCCAGCTTGTCGTATCGCGATCTTCCCCAGCAAACGAAAGCGCCGCATCGAACTCATACTCATGACCTTCCATGATTTCCGGCATCGTCATGATGCCTGGCAAAGTTCTGACCAGAGTCTGTCCAGGCTACAGCCTTGACGGGTGCGCTGAGTGCGTAACGCGTGCAGACGGTCAACGCTGGCCTTTCCACGGTCACGGATCGACCGGGTAGTCGATCGTTCGGTTGGCACTGGGGGCGTCTGGTTTGGCTCGTGTCGGTGCGGATCGGCGCTGATGGTCCAGTCGGGTGGTGGCCGTCGTCGTGCGGTGTGGGTGGCTTCGATGAGCCTGTATCGGAGTTCGGTGGCGGGTTGTCGTGCGGGTAGCGGGCTGCCAGCGAGTCGGGGTAGTTCGGTGGTGATGTCGTATCCAGCGACGTGATGCGTTGGCCGCGAAGATTCTGGGCACACCGGAGACCGTGCACCGCGGCCTGACCGAGTTGCTCGCTGCTACTGCCGCCGACGAGCTGATGATCAACACGATCACGTACGACCCGGCCGACCGGGAGCGTTCGTTCGAGCTGGTGGCCGACCTGGCCGGCCTCGCCACCACACCCCACGCCGCCGCCTGACCGTGTGGTCACCTCTCGGCGTTGTGGTGACCTATCGGGGCCTGGGCCGCCCGTGTGGTGACCTGTGCGCCGTGTGGTGACCTATCGGGGCCTGGCCCGCCCGGGTGGTCACCTGTGCGCCGTGTGGTGACCTTTTGTTGTTGGGGCGAGGTGGGCCAGCTCGGGGTGGCCGGCCGCGTAGCCGTTCAGCAGTAGCCGGGCGGTGTCCACCGAGTCGACCAGCGGGTGCAGTGCGAGCGCCCGGACCGCCGCCGACCGCGAGCCGGACCGGGCCGCCTCGATGGTGGCGCGCTCCGCCGCCTTGACCGCGGCGACCAGGGCACCAGCGCCCGCCGGCAGCTCTCCGACCGCGACCGGATGGGCGCCGTTGCCGTCGACCAGGCACGGCACCTCGACCACCGCGGCATGGTCCACAGCAGACAGTGCCGACCGGTTGCGCACGTTCAGCACCAGCGTCGACGGCGCCCGTCCGGCCAGCGCGGCCATGACCGCCACTGCCAACTGCTCGTACCCACCGCCGGCCGGCTCGCCGTCCGCCGCCGACCCGCGCGGCGCCTCGGCCAGATAGGTCGCGTCCCGCTCGGCCCGCACCCGGGCCCACTCCGCGGCCGCTCGCTCGGGCTCGATGCCGGCCCGGCCCCCCGCTGCCAGCCGGGCGTAGAAGGCGCCCTGCTGGCCGGCCAGGAGCTCCCCCCGGGTCTGCCCGCCGGCCCGGATCGCCGCGATCACCTCGCGGGTGTAGTAGTAGTAGTACAGGTACTCGTTCGGGATCATCCCCAGCTCGCCTAGCCAGTCCGGGCCGAACAGCCGCCCCTCCTCGATCCGGCCCAGCGCCACCGGGTCGGCCAGCAGCCCCGGCAGCCGGTCCCGGCCGTCAACGTACGCCGCGCGCAGCCAGCCCAGGTGGTTCAGCCCGGCGTAGTCGAACCAGACCCGCTCCAGCCGCACGCCGAGCAGCCAGGCGACCCGACGCAGCAGCCCGGCAGGCGAGTCGCAGATCCCGATCACCCGGTCGCCGAGCACCGCGCCCATCGCCTCGGTGACCAGGCCGGCCGGGTTGGTGAAGTTGATCGTCCAGGCGTCCGGGGCCCGCGCCGCGATCCGGGTCGCGATGCTGTCCATGACCGGTACGCCGCGCAGGCCATAACAGACGCCGCCTGCCCCGGTGGTCTCCTGCCCGAGCAGGCCGAGGTCGAGGGCGACCCGCTCGTCCACGACCCGCCCGCGCAGCCCGCCGACGCGGACCGCGCAGAAGACGTACTGCGCGCCGGCCAGCGCCTCGTCGAGGGTCGGGCAGGCCAACACCTGCGGCGCGGCCGGTCGGTCACCCGCCGTACCCGCTCGCCCCGCCGTACCCGCCGGCCTGGCCCGCTCCGCCAGCCCGGCCAGCACCGGGCCGATCGCGGCCACCCGGCCCGGGTCGGCGTCGTACAGCGCGACCTCATCCACCAGCGGCGCACAGCCCGGCGGGTCCAGCAGCGCCTGGTATACCAGGGGCACCCGAAACCCTCCGCCACCGATGATCGTCAGCCTCATCAGGGGAAGGCTAACCTGGACCGGTGACCGAGGCCGAGCCCGACTGCCCGGATTCTGACTGCCCGGACGAGCTCCGCCGGCCGTCCGCCGGCCGTTTGGTCGCCGCGAGCATCGACCCGCTCTCCTGCGTCCGCCGAGCCGGCGACCCGTTCATCGACGTCTTCTGCGCCGGCACCGTCTTCATCGACATCGTGTTCACCGGCCTGCGGTACTTCCCGCGGGCCGGTACCGAGGTGTGGGCGCCCGGGATGGGCTCCAGCCCCGGCGGGATCGCGAACGCCGCGGTCGCCATGCGCCGGCTCGGCATGCGCACCTGGCTGGCCGCCGCGATCGGCGCCGATGTCTACGGCGACTACTGCTGGGACACGCTGGCGCGGCAGGAGGACGTCGACCTCACGCCGTCCCGCCGGTTCGACGGCTGGCACTCCCCGGTGACGGTGTCGCTGGCGATCAACCAGGACCGGACCATGGTCACCCACGGCCACCCCGCACCGATGCCGCTGGACGACATGATCGGCCAGCCGCCGGCCGCCCGGGCCTGCCTGGCCCACCTCGACGTCGAGGAGCAGGCCTGGGTCCGGTTCGCGTCCGACGCCGGCAGCCTCGTCTTTGCCGACATCGGCTGGGACCAGTCCGAGACCCGCGCGGAGCAGGTGCTGTCCCGGCTGCGGCACTGCCACGCCTTCCTGCCCAACGCCGCAGAGGCGATGCTGCTGACCGGGGTCGACTCGGCCGAGGCCGCGCTGGCTCGGCTGGCCCGGCACGTGCCGCTCGTCGCGATCACCCGCGGCCCGCGCGGCGCGATGGCGGTGGACGAGACGACCGGCGAGCGCGCCCGGGTGCGCGGCCTGACCGTGCCGGCCATTGACCCGACGGGGGCCGGCGACGTGTTCGGGGCCGGTTTCGTGCTGGGTACGCTGGCTGGCTGGCCGCTGGCGCACCGGCTACGGTTCGCCAACCTGTGCGCGGCCCTGTCGGTACAGCACTTCGGCGGCTCGCTGTCCGCGCCCGGCTGGGGTGAGATCGTGGCCTGGTGGCAGGAGGTGCGGGCGGGCCGGCACCCCGCCGGGCTGGCCACGGAGTACGGCTTCCTGGAGGACCTGCTGCCCGGTGCCGCGTTGTCGCCGGTCCGCCGGGCGGCTGCCACGCTGGGCCATCACCGCCGGGCACACGCCTGAAGCCGGCAGCGGCTGACCGTGGACGACGACCTTTCGGCCGGCCTGGAGCCGATGCGGTGGCAGGTGCACGCGCGGGTGCTGGCGGCGACATCGTTTTGGGCGATGGCCCGCCGGCTGCCCGGGCTGGTCGCCGAGTCGATGGGGCTGGCGTGGCAGGCCAGCCGGGCCACCACCGCGGCCGCGGTCGGGCTGCACCTGGCGGCTGGGGTGTTCACCGCGTTCGGGCTGTTGGCCACCACGGATGTGCTGCGCGCGTTGCTGGCGGAGGGGCCGACGCCGGACCGGGTCCGCGCGGCAGTGCCGGCGATGCTGATCGTGGTCGTCGTTCTGGCCGCCCGCTCCGCACTGGAGATCGCGGCCGGGTGGGCGCAGTCCCGGCTGGCGCCGCTGGTCGACCCGGTGGTCGAGCGCCGGCTGTTCGCTGCCACGACGACGGCGGACCTGGCGGCGTTCGACGACCCGGAGTTCTCCGACGCGATGCTGCGGGCCCGCGACCGGGGCGCGAACAGCGCGTCCCGGGTGGTGACCGCCGCGATCGACGTGGTCACCGGGCTGGTCGGGCTGGTCGCCGCGGCCGGCACCCTGGGCGTGCTGCACCCGCTGCTGCTGCCGCTGCTGGTCGCGTCCGCGGTGCCCGATGGGTGGGCGGCGGTGCGGGTGGCCCGCGCCCAGTACCTGTCGATGTACGCGACCTCGGCGTTGCGCCGCCGTAAGTGGATGCTGTCCGACCTGCTAGCCCAGCGGGAGACCGCGGCCGAGCTGCGCGCGTACACCGCCGCGCCGCTGCTGCTCGCCGAGTACACCGCGGTCGCTGCCCGCGAGCTCGCCGCGAACCTGCGGGTGGCCCGCCAGCAGACGGGCGCCCGGGCGGTCGGCGGCGTGCTGTCCGGCCTGGCCACCGGCCTCGTCTACGGCACCCTCGGGCTGCTGCTGATGGGCGGGCTGGTGCCGCTGGCCGTGGCCGGGACCGCCGTGCTCGCCATCCAGGCCGGGCAGCGCTTCCTCGCCACCCTGCTGCACTCCGCGAACCAGCTCTACGAGGACGGCCTGTACTTCGGCGACTACCTCGCCTTTTGCGCGGACGTCGAGACGCGTGCCCGCCAGCCGGTCACGGCGACCCTGCCGGCGTCGTTCGAGCGGATCCGGGTCGACGGCGTGACCTTCACCTACCCGGGCGCGGCGACCCCGGCGCTGCGCGACGTAACGCTGGACATCCGCCGCGGCGAGATCGTCGCCCTGGTGGGGGAGAACGGCTCGGGCAAGAGCACGCTCGCCAAGCTCGTCGCCGGTCTCTACCGCCCGGAGGCTGGCGCTGTCCGCTGGGACGACGTCGACCTGTCCACTGTGGACCAACCGGCCGTGTGGGACCGGGTCGCGCTGCTGCTGCAGGACTTCGTGCACTGGCCGCTGACCGCGGGGCAGAACATCACCATCGGCCGGCACGACCACCCGGACGCCGGCACCGCGCTGCCGGCCGCCGCGCGGGCCGGCGGTGCCGACGAGGTCATCGCCGAGCTGCCGCGCGGCTACCGCACCTTCCTGTCCCGGGAGTTCACCGACGGGCATGAGATCTCCGGCGGGCAGTGGCAGCGGTTCGCCGCGGCCCGGGCGTTCTACCGTGACACGCCGTTGCTGATCTGCGACGAGCCGACGGCGGCCCTCGACGCCCGCGCCGAACACGCTCTCTACACCCGGCTGCGTGAGATCGCGGCGGGCCGCACCGTCATCCTGATCACGCACCGGCTGGCGAGCGTGCGGCACGCGGACCGCATCTGGGTCCTGCACCACGGGCGGGTCGAGGACCATGGCACGCACGAGGAGCTGCTTGGCCGGGGCGGCCGGTACGCCGAGCTGTTCACCCTCCAGGCCGAGGCCTACGCCACCGACCTCACGGGCATCTCCGACGACTAGTGGCCGGGACCAGGACAGCCTCCACTTCAGGGTGGTCATGTTCGACCTGCTCTGGTAGGGGCAGCCCAGGGGCAAGTCCAGGGGCAGCCCGGCCTGAGACCCGGCCTGGGCCTTTCGCGCCGGCACCTGTGGCGTCGTCGGCCACTGGCAGTGGCTGTTGCTGTCCGCCCGTGGTAGGCCGGTGGCGCGCCGACACCACAGGTGCCGGCGCCCACCCTCTCCCTTCTCCCTTCATGCTGTTCGTTTTCGGTGTCGGTGGTGCCGGATCGGTTTTCGCTCCGGGTCTATCGACCGTGGCGGGATAAACTCGGGTAGCCCGTCGTCGGCTATTCTCACGTCCCAGCCGTTGTGATGGACGACACGGTGATGGTGACCGCACAGCAGGACGCCGTTGTTCTGGTCGGTGCGGCCGCCGTTGGCCCAGTGGACGCAGTGGTGGCAGTGGCACCACTGGTAGGGGCGGTCGCAGGTGGGGAAAGCACATCCGCGGTCGCGGAGGATGATGGCGCGGCGGGCCGTGCCGACGTAGTGCCGGGAGCCGCGCCCGAGGTCGAGGGGCAGGCTTTCCCCGCCGAGGACGGCGGGGATGATGTGGGCGTCGCAGGCGATCCGCCGTACCTGGCTGGCGGGCAGGACGTCGCCACCGTCCAGCATCCCGACGCCGGTCGCCGCGACCAGCTTGTCATACGGCATCGTCACGACCAGGGTGGGGCGTTCGCCGCCGTTGTCCGGCAGGTCGCCCATCCGCAGGGCGCGCTCGCCGAGCTCGACCAGGGCGTCGGCCATCCGCTGCCCGTGGGTGCGGTCGTCCCGGACACCGGTGGCCGGGTCGGCGGGACGGGGCGCGGCCAGCGGGTCGAGGGCGACCCGCAGGGTCTCCGCACCCTCGGTGTCCAGGAACCCGCAGATCCGCTTCAGCCCGGGCCCGGCGGGGGATATGCGCAGGTCACGCCGGGCGTAGTCCGCGGCGGCCTCCCGCTCGACCTGCCGGGCCTGAAGCTCCGCGCTGCCGTCGGGATCCACCACATCCAGGACACGCCGCCCGAGCAGCGCGATCGCGGCCGGGTCGAGGGTGGCGCTGCGCTCGACCAGCTCCCGCTCCGCCGCGACCCGGACGCCGGCCGGGGTCTCGGCCTGCAGTGCCCGCATCGCCTCCGCGATCACCTGCGCGTGGTCGACGCTGACGCCCCATCAGCCAGCGCCGCCGCCGTCTTGGGCAGGTCGCTGTCCAGCGCGGTGGCGAGCCGGAGCAGCCGCCCCGCCTCGGCGGGCCGCATGTTCACGGAGCCCTGCAGCCACGCCCGCATGTCCGGCGCGTCATGCGCAGACGCAAGACCACGGGCCTCAGCCTCCCGCACCAACGGCAGCAGCACAGTGCCGGTGAACCGCCCGACCTGCCGGAACCCCCGTACCAACACCTCGTCAACCTCGGAGTCGGAAAGCGCAGACCAGTCGACACCACCACACAGGTCAAGCAGAGCAGAGAACTGCTCGACCAGCGCGACCGCGTTCGACATAGGAGAAGGATAAACAGGGCCACCGACAGAACCGCGCGAGAAGCCGAGCACTCCGCAAAAAACTTGAGAAACTTCGGTGAGCAAAACGGTGGATGCCCACCGTAGTTGCCGGTGGCAAGCCAGCCGCCGCACGACGACTGGCGCGGCAGCCAAACCCTGAGCCAATGACCAAGGCCCGGCATTCCGTGTCTCCTCTCCGGGCCCGGCATCCCCGGCGTGCTCGGCGACCGACCAGCAGCTCGTCCGCGGCAACCTCGCCAACAACCCAGCAGGCCCCCGGGACCCGCCCCAGCAGCCCACCACCCAGCCGACCCGCCACCGGGCAGTACCCACGACCACGCGGTGGCCGCTCTGTGTCACGCCGCCATGCCCAAGATTACGAAGTCCGGCTCGAGGTACTAGCGCGCGTCCTGTGAGGGCTACACCCGACCCGGTGAAAACGAGCGGTTTGTGGGTGTGTCTCTGGGCGCCATGCGAGTCTGACCCAGGACCGGGGGCGCCGAGCCCTGGCCAGACTTGGGGGCGGAGATGGCCAGGCCGATGGCCGCGGACATTGTGCGGGTGTTGGGTGAGGTCCTACGGCGCCGGGCGTCCGGCGGGCCGGCGACACCGGGAGAGACCGGGCTGTGGTGGCTGGTGACCCAGCGGCTGGACCAGACTGAGCAGGGGCCGGCGGTGCTGCGCCAGTTCGAGTCCGCGCCGGGCGGTCGGCGCCCACAGGCCGCGCTGGGTGGGCTGCTGGACCAGGTGCTCTCGACGGACCGGCAGTTCGCCGAGCAGGTGGGCGCCGCGGTGGAGCAGGCCCGGGGCGCCAGCCAGGCCAGCACGACCAGCGGCTCGACGGTCACCACGACCGCCAGCGGCAGGTGGAGCACCGCCGTCGCCGGCAACCAGTCGATCGTCAACAACAGGCAGCTCGTCATCGGCGGGGGAGCGGCCGCCCTGGTCCTCGTCGTGCTGGTGGCGTTGTTCGCGCCGTTCAGCCCGGTCCGGGTTGGCTCCCATGGCGACCCGACGTCCGCTGCCGGTCCGGCGCGGATCACGATCAGCCCCACAGCCGGTCCGGTCACGGCGAAGATCACCGTTGTGGGGGAGGCCTTCCGGCCCGGCGAGGAGGTTCGGATCTTCTTCCACATCACCGAGGTGGTCCGGGTAAACGCCGACGCGGACGGACAGTTCCGCACCACGATCACCCCACCCGCGTTTTATGCGGAGCTGGGCTCCATGGGGATGCCGACCTACGTCAGCGCAGTCGGCCGGACCAGTGGGCTGGCCGACCAGCGCCCGTTCTCCTTCACCGGCGGTGGCTCTGGCCGCCCGCCCGGCTTCCCCACCGGTTTCCCGAGCGGCTTCCCGACCGGCCCCTGACCGAGCCCGCCCCGACTCGGTGTGGTCACCTCTCGGCGTTGTGGTCACCTTTCGTTGGTCGGCGACCCCAAGAGGTCACCACAGCGCCGAGAGGTGACCACACGGGCGCTGCGGACCCCGATAGGTCACCACAGCGCCGAGAGGTGACCACACGCGTAGCAGGCGGCCGGCGGTCAGAGGGCGTCGACGGCGGTGACGTGGAGGATGGCGGTGCCGGCCTCGTCGGAGGCGGGCAGGTCGACCTCGGCGCTGATGCCCCAGTCGTGGTCGCCGGCCGGGTCATCGAAGATCTGCCGCACTCGCCACACACCGGGCTCCCGCTCCACGATGAGCAGCGCCGGGCCACGCGCGTCCGCCCCTGTCCCGATCTCGGCGTGCTCCGCGAAGTACGGCGCCAGCGCCTCCGCCCACGCCGCAGCGTCCCAGCCGTCCGCGCTGTCAAGCTCACCGAGCTCGTCCCACCGCCGCCGCGACGCCAGCTCCACCCGCCGGAACAGCGCGTTGCGCACCAGCACGAAGAACGCCCGCTGGTTGGCCGTCACCGGCGGCGGCGCGACGTCGATCCGCCCGCGGGCACCACCGGCGCCGGCCTCCTCGGCAGCGGCCGGGTCGCGCAGCCGCTCCCACTCGTCCAGCAGGCTGGAGTCGACCTGCCGGACCAGCTCACCCAGCCACTCGATCAGGTCGGTCAGCTCCTCGGTGCGTGCCTCCTCCGGCACGCTCTGCCGCAGCGCCTTGTACGCATCGGCCAGGTAACGCAGCACCAGCCCCTCCGACCGGGCCAGCCCGTAGAAGCCGACGTACTCGGTGAACGTCATCGCCCGCTCGGCCAGGTCCCGCGCCACCGACTTGGGCGCCAGCTCGTGGTCGGCCACCCACGGATGCCCCCGCCGGTAGATCTCGTACGCCCCCTCCAGCAGCCCCGCGAGCGGCTTCGGGTAGGTCACGCCCTCCAGCAGCTCCATCCGCTCGTCGTACTCCAGGCCGTCCGCCTTCATCTGCTGCACTGCCTCGCCGCGGGCCCGGAACTGCTGCGCCGACAGCACCTGCCGCGGGTTGTCCAGCGTCGACTCGATCACCGACAGCACGTCCAAGGCGTACGACGGCGAGGCCCGGTCCAGCAGCTCCACCGCCGCCAGCGCGAACGGCGACAGCGGCTGGTTCAGCGCGAAGTCGAGCTGCAGGTCGGCGGTGAGCCGGACAGTGCGACCGGTCTCGTCCGGCACGGCCAGCCGCTCCACCACCCCGGCCGCGAGCAGCGCTCGGTAGATCGCGATCGCCCGCCGCACGTGCCGGCGCTGCGCCGGCCGGTCCTCGTGGTTGTCGGTCAGCAGCTTCCCCATCGCGGCGAAGGCGTCGCCCGGCCGCTGCACGACGTTCAGCAGCATCGCGTGCGTCACCCGGAAGCTGGACGTCAGCGGCTCCGGCTCGGCCGCCACCAGCCGCTCGAACGTCGGCCGCCCCCATGACACAAACCCCTCGGGCGGCCTGCGCCGCACCACCTTGCGCCGTTTCTTGGGGTCGCCGGCCCGGATCAGCGCCCGCTCGTTCTCGATGACGTGCTCGGGCGCCTGGACGACGACGGTGCCGGCCGTGTCGAAGCCGGCCCGCCCGGCCCGCCCGGCGATCTGGTGCAGCTCGCGCGCCTTGAGCAGCCGGGTCCGCGTCCCGTCGTACTTGCTCAACGCCGTGAACACGACCGTGCGGATCGGCACGTTGATGCCGACGCCGAGGGTGTCCGTGCCGCAGATGACCTTGAGCAGCCCGGCCTGGGCGAGCAGCTCGACCAGCCGGCGGTACCTCGGCAGCATCCCCGCGTGGTGCACGCCGATCCCGTGCCGGACCAGCCGGGACAGCGTCTTGCCAAAGCCGGAGGTGAACCGGAACCGGCCGATCAGCTCGGCGATGGCGTCCTTCTCAGCCCGGCTGCAGACGTTGACGCTCATCAGCGCCTGTGCCCGCTCCAGCGCCTCGGCCTGGGTGAAATGGACGACGTACACCGGCGCCCGGTCGGTGCCGAGCAGCTCCTCCAGGGTCTCGTGTAGCGGCGTCATCGAGTACCGGTACTCCAGCGGCACCGGCCGGTCCACGCTGGCCACCACGGCGGTCAGCCGGCCGGTGCGCCGGGTCAGGTCCTCCTCGAACCGCCGTACGTCGCCGAGCGTCGCCGACATCAGCACGAACTGCGCGTCCGGCAGCTCCAGCAGCGGCACCTGCCAGGCCCAGCCCCGGTCCGGGTCGGCGTAGAAGTGGAACTCGTCCATCACCACCTGGCCGACGTCGGCGGCGGCACCGGACCGCAGCGCCAGGTTGGCCAGGATCTCCGCGGTGCAGCAGATGATCGGCGCGGTGTCGTTGACGCTGGCGTCGCCGGTCAGCATGCCGACGTTCTCGGCGCCGAAGGTGGCGCACAGCGCGAAGAACTTCTCCGAGACCAGGGCCTTGATCGGCGCGGTGTAGAAGCTGCGCCGGCCCTGGCTGAGCGCGGTGAAGTGGGCGCCGGTCGCGACCAGGCTCTTCCCCGACCCGGTCGGCGTGGACAGGATCACGTTCGACCCTGACACCACCTCGATCAGCGCCTCGACCTGGGTCGGGTACAGGACGAACCCGCGCTCCTCGGCCCAGGCCGAGAAGGACTCATAGAGCAGGTCGGGGTCGGGGGTCGCAGGCAGCAGCTCGGTCAGCGTCATGACATCTCGATCGTGCCCGTTCGACCGGCCGCGCGCACGCAACCGGGCGGCAACGGCGGCACACCCCGCGGGACACGCCTCCTGCCGGACCGGTCCTTCCGTCACGCCGGAACGTTGGAACGTCGGAAGGACCACCATGGCGCACCGTGCCGCGCTCAGGATGTCCGCCTTCGCCGCCCTCGCCGCCGTCGTGGGGGCCACCGCGGTCGGCTCGGCGCACGGTGGTGACCGGTCCCAGCCCGACCGCGCCGCCGCCAGCCCGGCCGCGGGCGCGGGCGCGCCGCTGGCCGGGTCCGGCATGAGCGTCCTCGGCGACGAGATCGAGGCCGGTACGGCGACGGTCCGCCCGGCTGCGGTCTCGGCAGCCTGCGCCGACCGTGCCTACAGCCTCGAAGGGTTCCAGGCGGCCAAGACGCTGACGTTCTGCTACAACCCGGCAGGCTCTCCGACGAACGTCCGGACGGCGACCGCGACCAAGAACGCCACCTGGACGGTGACCATCGGCGCCAACCGGTGCGGCATCACCAGGCGGCTGGCGGCCAGCGGCGGCTACGCCGGCACCACCGGCCGGGTTCGCCCAGGTGGACACCGTGGGCAGGTGTAACGGCAACGACGGCGACAACACCGTCGGTTGGGGCAGCCTGCGGGTCGGCTACCTGGCCATCACCTGCGTCTACTACGCTGACGGCAAGATCGCCAGCTCCGACATCATGATCAACAAGAGCTAGCGGTGGTTCACCAGCCTGCCGGTCAGGTGCAGCGGCGCCTACGACGTCCAGTCGGTGCTCACCCACGAGCAGGGGCACACCTTCGGGCTGTCCCACGTCGACCTGACGACCCACAGCACCCAGGTCATGGCCACCGCCATCGGAGCGTGTGACACGAGCAAACGGCTGCTCGGCATGGGCGACTACACCGGGCTGGCGCGCCTCTACGGCACCCGCTGAGACCGGAGGGCCGGCGGCCAGGTGCCCCTCCCGCCGGCCCTCCCCGCGCCACGAACCCCCACCCTGACCGGCCCCCCCGGTCAGGGTGGGGGTTCGCTTGTGCGGTGCGGTGCGGCCCGCCCGGCTCCCACTCGGGCAGGTTTCCCCAAACTTGCGGTCCCGGCACGCTCGGGCTCGGGCTAGTTCCCAAACTTTGCGGCCCCTGCCCGGGCAGGTTCCCAAACTTGCGGTCCCCGCCCGCTAGTTTCCAAAACTTGCCCAAACCCCCATGGGAAGCCCGTCCTGGGGCGGCCGTACGCTTCCCGGATGTCGGTGCATGGCTTCGTCGACGAGTCGTGCCGGGGACCGGTCTACATGCTGAGTGTGGCGCTGGTCGACCCGGCCGATCTGGGCAGGCTGCGTCGACTGCTGCGCGGTCTGCTCATGCCAGGTCAACGAGAGCTGCACGCCAAGAAGGAAGCTCCGCAGCGGCTGCGCGCGATCGTTGCCAAGATCATCGCCGACGGTGTGCGGGCGCGCATCTACCTTTGTCGCTACGGCGCCGACCAGGAGGCAGCCCGCCAGCGGTGTCTCCTCCGGCTGGTCGAGGATCTGCTGGACGACGGGGTCCGTCGCCTGGTGCTGGACAGCCGTCCCGGCCGGGACCGGCACGATGAGAGGACGATCTGGGCAGTCCTGGGCAAGCGCCCGCAGGAGAGCGGGCTGACCTACGAGCACATGGACAGTGCCGCCGAGCAACTTCTCTGGCTGGCAGATGTCATCGCCTGGTGTCACGGCGCGGGGAGTGACTGGCGACGCCGCATCGCTCCGGCAGTTGTGAGGGTGATCGATGTCGGCGTGTCATAGACAACGCGAAGCCCGGCCGCCGACCGTCCGGACGGGTGCCGGGCTCACTTCCGCAGCCTACGGGGCCTTGGCATAGGTCAGTGTAGCTGGTAGCTCG
Organism: Mycobacteriales bacterium; assembly: GCA_035476575.1. Taxonomy (GTDB): domain Bacteria; phylum Actinomycetota; class Actinomycetes; order Mycobacteriales; family JACQDL01; genus DATILL01. The sequence goes on along the minus strand of DATILL010000006.1, from coordinate 31,911 downwards.
CTCAAGACGATACCCAACGGTGTCGTTTCTCGGCGCCGGTCAGGGCGGGGGCGGGCCGGTACCGGTAGCCGAGGCCGCGGACCGACTCGACCGGGCTGGTCTCCGGGTCGGGCAGCCCAGCTTGCGGCGCAGCCGCGGCACGACGAACTTCACCCGCTCGGTGCCGACGCCGCTCGGGTCGTCCCAGGCGTGGGTGAGGAGCTGGCTGGGCGTGAGGGTGAGCCCGGCGTTGCGGACCAGCACGTTCAGCAGCCGGAGCTCGGTGCCGGTCAGCCGCCGTTCCACGTCCAGCGTGCGGACGGTGCGGGTCTGCGGGTCGAGCCGGATCACGGCGTCGTCGTAGATTTCCTCGGCCCAGCTCGCCGTGCCGGCCCGGCGCAGCAGCGCGTCCACCCGGGCCACCAGCTCGGCGTTGGTGTACGGCTTGGTCAGGTAGTCGTCGGCCCCGCCGCGCAGGCGGCGGACCCGGTCGACCCCCTTGCCGCGTCCCGGTGAGCATGAGCACCGGCACGTCGCTGATGTCCCGGATCCGCTCCAGCGCGCCGGCCTCGTCCAGGCACCGGACCAGGTGGGCCCGGCTGATCAGGTCATGCAGCTCCATTGCGGCCGTGGCCCCGTTCGAGCCGGGTGCGCGGGCCTCGTGCGGTAGTCGTCGGACATCGTCAGGCGGTCGTGGCTGTCACCAGCCGTGATCGATCCATCTCAGATGTCAACACACCACTGTATCTCGATCCCCTCCGCGGATCCGGAGCCGGACCCGCGGAGCGGTCGCAGCAGGGCAACCGACGCGCACCGGCAGGCGACCCTTCCCGTCGACCCGACCGGCCGAACTCACGGGCAACCACCGCCGAAGAGGCCCCGGGACATCCCCGGAAGATCGCCCGTTCGGCCAGCTCGAATGAGGTCGGCGACCATGCCTGCAACCACTGTGATCCAGACGGCGACCCGAGCGGCCCTGCCCGTCACCGCCGCGGCGGGCGTTGCGGCCAGCATCATGGCCAGCGGCGTCCACCCGGCGGCCGCCGACCCGCACCCGGTCCGGCTCGCCCCGACGGCGGCGATCACGTCCGCCCGGGACCTGCCGGAAGCCCCCGTCGCCAACGACTACAACTGGCGGGCGTTCGCCTCCCGTTACCTGGGCGGTGACACCGTGATGGCCCGGCAGTGCACGGCGTTCGTGCTGTGGCGGATCGACCACCGGCTGCGGCTGGCGGACAACACCACCCTGATCAGGCTGTCCAACGCCTACCGGATGACCGGCGCGAAGGACCTCGACAACGCCGCCGTCAGGGCCCGGTACAAGGTCGACCGTACTGGTTGGCGTGCACGTCGCTGCGCATTGTCCATCGTATGCTTGGCATATGCATGCCAAGAAACTTAGCCGGCCGGGATCACTGACTGGATGGCTCATACCCATGAAGCCGAGTGGAGTGAGCTGGGGGAGGCTGACGGGGATGGGGACGTCGGCGCAGATCAAGCGGGCGTCGAATGGGACTGGCGCCGACGTTAGTAAATGGCTGTCCGTCGCCCTCGAAGAGTACGATGCCTTGCGGGTCGAGATCATCGACGCCATACAGGCGCAGCGTACGATTATGCAAGTGGGGACGGCCGGCCTCTCAGTGCTGATAGGTCTTGGGCTCCAGCAGGAAAGATCGCCGCTCGGAGTGTTGATACTCGCCTTCCTTGTGCCGATCCTCGCCGTTTTCGTCACGGCGGGCTCGTTGGGAGAAATGCTGCGGGCGGCCAGGGCGAGTTCTTTTCTGGCACACCGAGAGGAAATAATCAACGAGGTGGTGGACGGGGAACATCCGGCGATGGAATGGGAGGGCTGGCTTCGTCGCCAGCCAGTATATATCGCTCGCGAGCGTGCCCAGTTCCTCATCATATTCGTGCTCAGTACGTCCTCGTTGATGCTGGGTGGCTACAGCACGTACATCTCCAGGCTCTACATACTGCCGTCGATCGTCCTAGTATTTTTGGGGTTGGTGTCGGTAGCGTTGTGGCTGAGTGGTCCGATGCTACATAGTCACCTGATCAGGCAGGTCCGCCGGCAGTTCCTGAACGTTAGGTCGGAGCCGTCCCAAATCGCGGCAGGTAGACGGCCGCGCAGACCCATGTGAGCGGGCGGTCCGAGCGCTCAGTGCGCCAGGTAGTAGAACCTGCGCATATGGTACGGCGAGGGTGACCAGCGTCAGCACGACTGGCCGGCCGAGCTCAGTGACCAGCGGCTGCAGGTGGGTCTGCAGGTGCGCGATGGTCTCGGCGGTGGTGCGGGCGCGCCCGTCCACATGGAGGCGGACGTCCGGCGGTACGCCGGGATACTGGCTGCGAAACCGGTGCATGAGCGCGTCGGCCTCGCCGAAGGAAGGTCCTGCTCGTTGGGGCTGAAGCCGGGCGGTCCGCGCCGCCTCGTCCGCGGGGAAGACGTGCCCTTGCGCGCCGAGGACGAGAATGACGTCCGACCTGGCCAGCCCGTCCCGGTTGCCCAGCCCGGTGAGGACCGAGTCGTCGATGGGCCGGGTCATCGAGCGTGGCCTGGGCGCGCGGCGGCGCCACCGTGCCGGCCGGCACATGGTACTGCGGTTCGAGCTCCTGCCCCGCATAGAACCAGTCACGCTCCCGGGAAGACAGCCGGTCGTGCCGCACGGCCAGGATCTTGCGCATCGTCTCCGCTGGCAGGTCGCACAGCTCCATCGGGGCGGCCCGCGGCGAGAGGTCGCGCCGGTCGGCCAGGTAGTTGTCCAGGTGGGGTGGCGGTCTCGGCCCGCACGTTCTCCCACACGCTGTAGTTCGGCATTTTGTTCAGGCTGCGGGCCGCCATGTCCAGCAGGTCCGTTCAGTGCCCGCGGCGCGGAGAATCCTCCAGAACGCCGAGGTCGCGGATGAACGGCGGCAACATGCCACCGACGAGTGGAGGGATGAGGAGCGGCAGCGAGCACACGGCACTGTCGGACGAGAACCGGGGATATCCGAACTCTCCGATGCGGTACAGGCCGCTATGGCCAGCGGCGCCTGCATCACCTGCCGGATGTCATTGGTGATCACGCGGCCGCCCCACCTCCCGACGATCATGGAGCTGTTGTCGCTAGTTGATCTCCAATCACGGCGATAACTCGATGATCGTTTGCGATGGTGTGTTGAGCCAGGTGTGCTGGCCGGTCGGGGTGACGGTGAGCCCGAAGCGTTCGCGGTCGGGCCTGCCGGCGTTGGTCCACCAGGTGTGGGCGGCGGTGATCTCGTCCCAGAGCCGGCGGGGGCCGCGCTGGTGGACTGGGTAGGTGGTGGTGCCGGGCTCGGCGGTGACCCGGGCGGCGGAGCCGGTGCCGGTGGGATCGTAGAACCACACGTCGTAGCCCTGCCCGCCGCACTGGCTGTCGCAATGCCCGTCGGGGTGGTGCTGGGTAGCGATGTCGATGCCGGTCAGGTGCAGGCCAATCGCGAACCAGGCGTGGGGTTCGCCGGCGACGTGGTGGGGGTGCAGGTCGGTGCGGCTCTCGTCGTAGGGAACGTTGTCGTGGGCGTGGTCGGCGAGCCAGCCGACCGGGGTGCGTTGGGCGCGGATCGGCATGAACGCGGCGTCGGTGCCGAACCGGCCTGACGCCGTGCCGTCGTCGGCGACGTCGAGGGCGACCAGAGCGCCGGGGTGGTAGACGGTGCTGACGGGGGCGACGATCCGGCCGCCGGGGCGGCCCTGCTCGACCCAGGCGTGGGGCAGGTGGCGGACCGCGCAGGTGGCGATGATCCGGTCGTACGGCGCCCCAGGCGGCCAGCCGGCAGCACCGTCGCCGGTGATCACGGTGGGGCGGTGGCCGGCGGTGGCCAGGGCGGCGCGGGCGGTGGCGGCCAGGGCGGGGTCGATCTCGATGGTGGTGACGTTCTGCTCGCCGAGCCGGGCGCAGAGCAGGGCGGCATTCCAGCCGGTGCCCGTGCCGATCTCCAGCACGCTGGCGTGGTCGCGGACGTCGAGCAGGTCGAGCATGGCCGCGACTAGCGACGGCTGGGTGGTGGAGGAGGTCGGCCACCGGCCGATCTGGCCGGGTGGGGTCCGGCCGTCGTCGGCCTGGACGGTGACCGCCCGGTCGCCGTCGACCAGCGCGCGCCACCCCGCCGGGTCGGTGGCGCGGTCGACCGGGGTGACCTGGTGGCCGTCGTTGCGCCACACCGACGGGGGGACGAACGCCTCGCGGGGGACCGCCTCGAACACCGGCCGCCACCGCTCGGGCAGCGCACCGGCGCGGGTCAGCGTGCTGACCAGCGACGGCGTCGCGGCAGGCCTCACCCGTGTGTGGCGTGCTGGCCGTCCGGGGCCGGCGGCGGGATCCCACCGGCCTTCGCGTCGTCGTTGCCCTTGGGTTCCGGCTTGGCGTGCTTGCTGTCCTTCGGCTTCTCCTCCGCCACTGCTACCTCCCGTAAACCGGATATGTACGAACTGTAGATGCGGAGCTGTCGCAGAGCTTGTCTCCTTCTGAGTGGCTACCGTGCGGTCTTCGGCGACGGCGGGCGCACCGGCCTCGCGGGTGCCATGCCGCTGGGCACCGACCCCGGCGTGGAGCTGGTCGAGAAGTCGTTCACCGAGGCCACCCTGCTCGGCATGGTCCGCAAGGTCCTGGACACCTGAGGCTGGGCCGGCTGCCCGGCCGCCGTCGGGCGGTCACGCACCGGTACGGCGGCGCGCACGCCGCGATCAGCGCCCGCCAGGTGCGCCCAGCCGGAAGATGCCGTAGCTGGTGCCCGGACAGGTCGCCGTAAGTAGCACGGCCAGCGCCACACCGCGCCCGGCTTTCGGAGTCGGGTCGCAGGCGACCTGCCACGTGGTGCCCGGACCAGCGCCGCCCGCGTGCGGTGGAAGCGGCCATCGGCATCACTGTCCTCGGCTGGGTCATCCCCTACACGGTCGGGCTCGACCGCTGCTAGAGCGGGTCCTCGCCGGGTGCGGAACGGTGGCGGCGGCGCGGGCCGGCTGAGTCTTCCCGGACAACCGAGCGGCAACCGCGGCGTATCCCTTCACGCATTCCGGCCTGACGTCTAGGGCGGCATCCCAGCCGCACTGACCGAAGGACCGACATGGCCGCAGGACGGAAGACCGTAATCCTCGTCGTTGCCGGAGCTATCTTGGCCGGAACCGGGAACGCCTCAGCGGCACCACCGCGCAGCTCGACCGCATCGACGCCAAAGCATACGCTGCCCGCATCGCTGTGAAGAGTGTCGGCTGCCAGAAGCCGCCGGTCACGCCGGCCCCGTCGCCGAGCCCGACCACACCACACCTGCATGTACGCCGGCTCGCACTCCGACGCCGTTCAGCAGTACAGCCCTGGCGACGTCTCCAAGGTCACCTTGGTCCACAACACCATTGACGGCAGGACCGCCAACACCACCGGCAAGGGCAACAGCTGACCGCCTACAACAACCTGTTCGCCGGTGGCAACTTCTCGGTCTGGACGACGGACGCGGCGGCCGGCAGCAAGGTCGTCATCGACATCCATGACAACCAGTTCGTGCGTGGGTCGTACCAGTACGGGGCGCACAACTGCGCGAACTCCTTCCGGCTCAACCGGACCGAAGGGGTCAAGTGGACGAACAACACCTTCTCTGACAACACGCAGCAGATCGCCACGGCGTGCTGACCCCGGAGCCCCTTGGACGGTCGTGGGCCTGTTCCCCCAGCGGCCACGACCGCTTTCTATCGTGGGCCTGTTCCCCTTCGGGCAGGCTTGTGGGAACTTGTGAGCGGCCCGGGTGGCAGGGCGACGACACGTCTCTAGTATTCGGCAGTGTTCCACAGGTTATTTGGCAGTTTTCCACAAGGCCCGACCGACGACGGCGTCCGGCGGGCGAGGAGGGGTGTCATGCGATGGGTTGTGCTGCCACAGGGCTCACAGGTGCTCGTCGTCCATGCGGCGCTGCTGCACACGGGTGAGATTCTGTGTTTCAGCGGCGATGAACACGACCAGGGCCAGCATGACCGCGGGCAGATCGACCACACCCGCCTGTTCGACTGCCGCACCCTCGGGGTGACGAAGCTTTCCTCGCCGGCCTTTGACGTCTTCTGCGCCGGCCACGCCCATCTCATGGACGGGCGGATCCTGGTGGCGGGGGGCACCTTTGCCTTTCCGGGAGAGGTGCCGGGTGAGCATCACCCGCACTTTCCTGGGCTGCGGGACACCACGACCTACGATCCGGTGACCCGCGGCTGGGTCCGTACGGCGACGATGGCCACCGAGCCCGGAAAGCGCACCGGCGGGGGCCGTTGGTACCCGACGCTGCTCACGCTGCCCAGCGGCCAGGTGCTCGCGGTGTCGGGTCATCCGCTGCCGGACGACACCCGGCACACCAACGACTCGCCGGAGGCGTTCACCTCCACGCCAGTTCCGACCGGAGCCTGGAGGCTGCTGACCAAGGCCGACCCGGCCCACGCGGTGGGCTACTACCCGCGGCTGCACGTCCTGCCCGGCGGTGACGTGCTGTACGCCACCCCGGTCGCCGGGCGGACGATCCGGTTCCATCCTGATGCCGCGACCTACTCCGACGTGTGTCCGGGGCCGCCCGACGGGCTGTACGGGGGCATCCAGTCGACGTCGGTGCTGCTGCCGTTACGCCCGAGCGACGGGTACCGCGCCCGGGTGCTGGTGACCGGGGCGCACCAGCCCTACCGGCTCGACCTCGGTGCCCCGGCCGCTGGCTGGAAGGCCACCAAGCCCCGCGCGCTGGCCGGCTCGCCGCTCCGGCAGAACGGCTGCGCGGTGCTGCTCCCCACCGGCCAGGTGCTCTGCGTGGGTGGGGTGGTCGACCCGGCCAACGACGCCTCGGCGGTGCGGGCCGCGGAGCTGTACGACCCGGGCACCGACACGTGGTCGGTGCTGGCATCCGCCGCGGTCACGCGCAACTATCACTCGGTCGCCCTGCTTATGCCGGACGGGCGGGTGTGGACCGCCGGGTCGAACAAGAACGCGAAGCGGAGCTTCCCGACGCCGGGGGTGGACAACCGGGAGCTGCGGATCGAGCTGTTCGAGCCGCCGTACTACTCCGCGACCCGGCCGCAGCTCACCCGCACCCAGGCGTCGTTGGGCTGGGGGCGGCGGTTTGACCTGCTGACGCCGGATCCGGCCGGCGTCGTCCGGGTGGCGCTGATGCGGGCCGGCGCGGTCACCCATGCCTACGACTCTGACCAGCGCTACGTCGAGCTGGCCAGCGAGCCCACGGTGGGCGCCGTGGGTGCGGTGACCGCGTGGGCGCCACCGTCGCCGGACATCGCGCCTCCCGGCTACTACCTCGCCTTCCTCATCGACGCCGCGGGCGTGCCGTCGGTTGGCCAGTTCGTCCGGCTGGCTCCCGCGGCGTCGTCCAGCGGCATGCTCATCCAGAGCAACCTCGGCCGGCGCGGCGACCTTGAGGTTGTGGTGCCGCATCCGCAGGGCGGGCTGCAGCACTGGCGGCGGGACAACGACGACCCTGGCCTGCCGTGGCAGGGCCCGCAGCGGTTCGCCCAGCCCAGTGGCGCGTTCGAGGGCGTCAGCCTGATCCAGAGCACCTTCGGTGTGCCCGGCAACCTGGAGGCGGTGGGCCGGGTCGGCAGCAGGCTGTTTCACGTGTGGCGGGAGTCCGATGGTGCCCTCACCTGGCGCGGGCCGGTGCCGGTCGGCGACGGTGCCACCAGCAACCCCGCACTGATCCAGAGCGTGCTCGGCAGCCGCGGGAACTTCGAGCTCGTCGTCGGCCGTGCCGGCGGCGGGCTCGCGCACTACTGGCGAAACAACGACCAGAGTGGGCTGCCGTGGAAGGGGCCTGCCGTGGTCAGTGCCGACGTGGGTGCCGTCGAGGCCGTGGCCATGGTGCAGAGCAACTTCGGCAGCACCGGCAACCTTGAGGTGGTGGCCCGGGTCGGGGACGTCCTGCATTTCTTCTACCGGGCCGGGCCGCCGTGGGTGTGGCATCACGGCGGCATCATCGCCCGCGGCGTTCGTGGCGTGCCGGCGATGATCCAGAGCCGGCTTGGGACGCGGGGCAACTTCGAGCTTGTCGTGCCGAGCGCTGGTGGCGGGCTGACCCATTACTGGCGCAACAATGACATCGCCGGGTTTCCGTGGCGGGCGACCGCGTCGTTCGGGGGGAGCGATCTGTACGACGAGGTGAGCCTCATCCAGAGCAACTTTGGCAGCCCGTTGCTGGGGGAGCTGGAGGTGGTGGCCCGGGCCGGTGGGGAGACGCGGATGTTCTCGCGGACTGACGGGCCGCCGTGGAGCTGGTCAGCCGTGCCGGCACCTAGTTTGCTCTAACAGTCTGGACGGGGCCGTTTCTGTGCAGGTCAGAGGTATTTCCTCGGGGCCTTATGGTCGCTTCGCGTTTTGGTGGTGGGGGCGCCGGGCCGGGTTGGCTTCCCAGCTCGCCGTGTCGTTGTAGGTTTGCGTTGAGATGAAGGTGGGGTGGCCGGCCTGGCTTGGTCTGCCGGCTCGCTTTGCGCTGGTGGGTGTGTTGGGATAAAAGCGCGCCGACGGGAGGGTGGTGCCTGCCCTGTTCGAGCCGTTCCGACTCGTTGGCCAGGTCGTCCGCAAATCGCTGCACGCAATTCTGGAACGCCATCCGGGCGGCTAGGCTCAGTTGGGGGATAAGGGGAACCTCGACGGAAATCTGGTTGTGCTCCCGGCTTTCCTCGGGTATGAGGTCGGTAGGTACGCTGTTGACTGTCCTGCCGACGGGCCCAGTAGCGGCCAGTTGGGCACCCTCGGCCCGTAACGTGGCCGCAATGGTGCTGGCCAGCGTTGTCTCTTTGCCCTGGAAGGCGATCAACCCGGTGTTATAGACGTTGATGATCGCGCCGCCAGTCAGCCTGAGCTGGAGTCCGCCCTGTATGGCGCGTTCGGTGTGTTCCCCGTCCCGCTCTCCGACGAGAACGCGCACCCTGCCCTCCCACATGGCCGCCGATCGTACTCACGCCGTGCCGAGCCCCCGCAGGCCCCAAGCCCGAGATCAGGGATCTTGTGGGTTCCAGATCAGGAAATCAGGGATCTTGTGGCTTCGAGAGGGCTGGGCCTGTGGATAACGTCCGCGCCCGGCTGGCTGGATCAGCAATGCTGCCCGGCATGCCTCGTCGCCCACGTTTGCCCGATGAGCTCGTTGGCCGCACGTTCCGCGGCTCGCAGGCGCTCCAGCTTGGCCTGCTCACGCCGACTCAGCTAGCCGGACCGCACTGGCGGAGGGTTCTGCGCGATGTGTACGCCGACGTCCGGATCCGGCCCGACCACGGCCTACGGATCCAGGCGGCTGGCCTGGTGATCCCACCGGATGCGGCGTTCCGGTTGCTCAGCGCGGCGTGGTTGCACGGGGTCCGGATCGCGGCGGCCGACGACCCGGCCGACGTCGCGGTGCCCGCGCCCACCCGCTTCGGGCCATACGGCGGGCTGCGGATCGCGCGGGAGCCGCTGGATCCGGCCGATGTGGTTCGGGTCAATGGGTTGCGATGCACCACGCCGGCGCGAACCGTGGTCGACCTCGCCCGCCAGCCGGACCTGCCGGCAGCGGTCGCCGGGGTGGACGCTGTGCTGCACGCCGACGTCGTCGACCTGGAGCGGGTCCGCCAGGTACGCGACTGGCTCGCGGCCGCACGGGTCGTGCCCCGCCGGCTCCGGCAGACGGAGCGGGTCTTCGGTCTGTGCGATCCACGCGCCGAGTCACCGCTGGAGAGCCGGGCTCGGATCGGCCTGGTGCTGGCTGGCCTGCCGCCGCCCGCCGTACAGTTCGAGGTGCGCGACGCGGGCGTGTTCGTTGCCCGGGTCGACCTCGCCTACCCCGAACGCCGGCTGGCCATCGAGGTGGATGGCGCGTGGCACGGCCAGGAGCGGCAGCTCACCCGCGACCGGCATCGGCTCAACCGGCTGTTTGCGGCCGGCTGGAAGGTTCTGCATTTCACCGCTGCCGACATCCATCGCCGATCCGGCTACCTCGTAGCTACCGTCGCCGACGCGCTCGGCGTTGCCATGTCACCTAAAGTTGGCTGAGAAACACGAAAATCACTGAACTTGCGGTGCGGAAACCATGAGATCAGTGATTTGCGGCGTGCGGCGTGCGGCGACGCAGGGCGCGTCTCAGAGGGTGATCCAGTCGGTCAGGACGCTGCCGGCGCCGGTGCGCACGTGCAGCCTGAACGGGCCGGTCGGCAGCGGTCTGACCGCGAACCAGCCGACCTCGTCGATCGGGACCGGTCGCGGCGCGCCATGAGCCGGCCACAGATCCACCTCACCGGGCTCGAACGGCGTGACCTGACCGAGCAGCGCCTCGGAGGTCAGCTCGAGCTCGATGGTCAGCCGGCTCGCCACGAAGGTCATCGCGCGCAGTGTCGCCGACTCGGTCCCTCGCAGGGCACCGACCAGCCGGGGGTCAGGCTCGCTCGCCGCCGAGTCATAGGTCAGCGCGGCGAGGTCGGACTCGATGTCGCGCCAGACGAACGCCGCCTTGCCGATCTCGACCAGCCGGCGCGGTGTCTCCCCGGCCGCCCGCAGCGCGTCGCCGACTGCGGCGAGGAGCTGGTCGTCATCGTTCCACCATGGGTCAGCCACGCCCCTCACCACCTTCCGTTTCCTTACGGGGTTACCCGCCTAGCTATCAAGGAACGCAGCCAGCGCCGGATGCTGACGCAGTTTGTCCAGACATCTTTTCCGGGTGGGCCCGATCGCGCCAATCTTCATGTCCAGCTCCGCACCGATCACCGCATACGGGATGGGCGGATCATGGAACAGCATCGACAGGAGCTGCTGGCAGTTGAGCGGAATCCCGCCGAACGCCGTCCGCAGCACCAGCCGGCGCTCCTCGACCAGCAGCCAGCTCTCGGCGGACCGGCTGGCCTCCTCCGGGACCGGTTGGTGGTCGTCCAGCGGAACAACCCGTGCCATACTCCGCAGTGCGCGGGTGCACTCGTGCCCGGTGGTGCGGACCAGCCACCCGGGCAGCGCGGCCGGCTGCCGGATCGTGTCTAGGTTCTCGACCAGCCGCAGCCACACCGTCGCGGCGATGTCGTCGGCGTCGGCGTCGCTGAGCCGGTACCGGCGGCAGATGGCCCACACGAGCGGCGCGTACCGCTCGACGATGGTGCTCCACGCCTGCCGGTCGTTCGCACGCGCACGCTCGACGAGCGTCACGACGGACGGGTCATCGCGCATCGTGCGCTCCCTTCGTCGGACACCGGCAGTTATAGCCTGAGCCCACCACCGCAATGGAGCCCGGTGTCAGTACGTCTCCGCCGTCTCCTCGTCCGGAGGTAGCAGCCGCTGCAGCGCCTCGTGCGCGGACACCCGGTCGGGCACCATGCCGGCCGCGATCGCGCCGCTGATGGTCGCTGCGGCGAACGACGTGCCGCTCCATCGGGCCCGGCCGTGGAACCGTACGGTGGATGGGGTGGCCGGACCCTCCGCCCACGGCTGGACCGTCGCGTCCAGGTAGGCGGCCTCGACGCCAACCCCCGGCGCGGTCCGGGCGACCCACGGCAGGTCGGGGCTGAACGGCGCCCGGCGGCCGTGCCCGTCATCCGCGCCGATCGCGACCACCCGGTCCAGCGCGGCCGGCCAGGACGCCGACCGCGGGGTGATCCCGGCGGCCAGGTCAGTGTGCCGGCCGTGATTGCCGGCCGCCGCCACGACGACGATGCCGGAGCCCAGCCGGTCGATCGCCTGCTCCATCAGCAGCGGCGGCTGGCCGTCGGCCGTGTAGCAGCCGAAGGAGACGTTGAGCACCTCGACGCCGGAGGTGTCGAAGCGGACCAGCTCGCGGGCCGCGTCCCACAGGGTCGCCTGGCCGTCGCTGGCGTCCAGCAGCCGGTGCACCTCCAGCCGGGCGCCGGGCGCCTGCCGCAGGATCAGGTCGGCGACGAACGTGGCATGCCCAGCCCACGGCTGCATCACCTCGTCCGGCTTGGGCTCGATCAGCGCGTCCGGCGCCGCGATGTAGCGGCCGGCCAGGTCCGGGTGCGGGTAGAGCCCGACGTCGAGGACCCCGACCCGGACATCGGTGCCGAGGCCCGGGTCCGCGCTCGGCCGGCCCGGCCCGTCCACCGGAACCGGGTCAACCGGCACCGGCTGGTCGGCGCCCATCGCTATCGGCCAGTGGTACGGCGTGCCGTCGACCCGGTCGAGCACCCGGTTCTTCCCCAGCAACGGCGTCCAGCCGGCGTACTCGGCGCCGAAGCCGCGGCGCAGCGTAAAGAGCAGCAGGTCCAGCGGCGTGAAGGACCGGCCGCCAGCCTCCAGTGCGGCGATCTCGGCCGGGTACTCGGCGCGGACCCGCCCCGCGACCTCGGGCAGCCCGGCCAGGTCGGTGAGCAGCGCCAGCCCGAGTCGGTCATCGGGCACCACCCGGCCCGACCCGCCGCCCCATACGCCGAGCTCGACCAGCCTGTGCCCCACCAGGCGAACGTGCGGCAGCCCCACCACTATCTGGTCCGGCCGGCACTCCGGATATGTTTGGCCAGAGTCGACGTCGCTCATCTCAGCACCTTTCCTCAGCCACCGGAGCCGGACGCTCCACTGAACGGAGCAGGGCCGGACGGGTTTGATGCCAAGCCGGGGAATCTCATTGACAGCACCGCCCCTGGTCGGGTCACCCTAGTGGCCTGCGAGGGGATGATGCTGATCGACGACGCGTGCCGGGCGGTGCGGCTGGCCGACGCCGATCCCGGCCGGGCGATCGCACTGGCCACGCAGGTGGTCCGCCGGGCGGTCGCGGACGGGGATCCCAGCGCGGCTGCCGTCGCCGAGCGGGCCTGGGGGCTGGCGCTGCTGCACGGCAACGACATGGACCTGGCCATCCGGCACCTGCGGCGGTCGATCGGGCATGGCCGGCGGGCGGCGTCGGAGGAGCTGATCGCCGAGGCGCGGGTGACGCTGGCCTTCGCGATGACCCAGCGCGGCCACCCCCGCCGCGCGCTCGGCGAGATCAACGCCGCGCTGCGCACCCTGGACGGCGCCAAGGGGGCACGGGCGTTGGCGCAGCGGGCCGCCATCCTGGACCTGCTCGGCCGGCCGAAAGAGGCGCTGGCCGACTACCAGACGGCCCTCGCCGTGCTCCGCGGCCAGGGTGACCCGCTAGCGGTCCAGCGGGTGCTGGTCAACCGCGGCATCGTCTACGCCCAGCAGCACGCTTTCGAGGCCGCCCTCGGCGACCTGCACGAGGCGGAGACGCTGTGCCGTGAGCTCGGTCTCGGGCTGGCGGTCGGGATCATCGAGGAGAACTTGGGCTTCGTCCAGGCGCTGCGCGGTGACGTGCCGGCGGCGCTGGACTACCTCGACCGGGCCGAGCGCCGGATCTCCGAGCATGGCGCTCAGCTCGGACCGGTCCTCCAGGACCGCGGCGAGCTGCTGCTGTCGGTGTGGCTGGTGGCGGAGGCGCGGGAGGCGGCCGAGCACGCCGTCGTGGCCTACCAGCGCGAACGCCGGCAGCTCAAGGTGCCCGAGGTACGGCTGCTGCTCGCGCACGCGGCGTTCCTCGACGGCGACCTGCCGACCGCGCTGGGCCACGCCCGGCAGGCGGTCGGCGAGCTCTCCCGCCAGCGGCGCGGGGAGTGGGCGACGCTGGCCCGGCTCGCCGTCCTGCGCGCCCAGCTCGCCGACGGCCAGCGACCCCGGCTCGGCGGCGCGGCGATGGACCGGATGGTCGCGACCCTGTCCGGCACCGGCTGGCCTGCGGCCGCCCTGGAGGCCAGGCTGGTCGCTGCCCGCCTCGCCCTGGCCAGGGGACGGGCGGAGGCCGGCCGTGCGCACCTGCGCGAGGCCAGCCGGGCGGCCCGACGCAGCGGCCCGGCCACGCTGCGCGCCCGTGGCTGGCACGCCGAGGCGCTGCTGCGGCTGCACCGGGGCGACCGGCGCGGCGCGGCCGGGGCCGCCCGGACCGGGCTGCGCGTCCTGGACGAGTACGGCGCGGTGCTCGGCGCCACCGACCTGCGGGTGCATGCGGCCGGGCACCGTACCGAGCTGGCCGAGCTGGGACTGCGGATCGCGCTGGCCGACCAGCGGCCGCGGCGGGTGTTCGAGTGGGCCGAGCGCGGCCGGGCCAGCGAGCTGCTGCGCCAGCCGGTCCGCCCGCCGGACGACCCGGTGCTGGCCGGGCTGCTGGCCGAGGTCCGGGCCACCGTGCTGGAGATCGACACGCTGCGCGGCACCGGTCGCAGCGCCGCCCGCCTGATGACCCGCCAGGTCGTGCTGGAACGCCGGATCCGGGACCACAGCCGGCGGCATCCGTGCGCGGCGCTGGCCGTTCCCTTGGGTGCGGACCGGTCGGGCCCGGCTGGCCCGGCCAGCCCGGTGTCGCTGGCCAGCCCGGTGTCGCTGGCCGAGCTGGCGGGGCCGCTGGGGGACCGGGCGCTGGTGGAGCTCGTCCAGCTCGACGGCGCGCTGCACGTTCTCACCGTCGTCGGCGGGCGGGTCCGGCTGCGGCCGCTCGGGCCGGTGGCCGAGGTGACCGGCCTGCTCGATCGGCTGCCGTTCGCGCTGCACCGGCTGGCCCGGCACACCAGCCCGGCGCGTAACCGGGCAGCCGCGGGCGCCCTGCTCCGCGACGCCGCCGCCAAGCTGGACGCCGTACTGCTGCGCCCGCTGGCCGAGCTGGGGGACCGGGAGCTCGTGGTGGTGCCGACCGGGCCGTTGCAGAGCCTGCCGTGGTCGATCCTGCCGTCCTGCGTCGACCGGCCGCTGACCGTCTCGCCGTCCGCGACGCTGTGGCACGCGACGAGCCTGCGGCGCCCGCCGCCGGCCGGCCCGGCCGTGGTCGCGTCCGGCCCGCGGCTGCGGCGGGCCAGGGGCGAGGCGCGCGCGGTCGCCGACATCCACCGGACCACGGCGCTGACCGGCCGGGCGGCCACGGTCGAGGCGGTGATGGCTGGGCTGGGCCGGGCCGGCCTCGCCCACCTGGCCGCGCACGGTCGGCTGTCGGCGGAGAACCCGCTGTTCTCCGACCTTGCCCTGTTCAACGGGCCGCTGGTCGTCTATGACCTGGAGCGGCTGGCCCGGGTGCCGCACACGGTCGTGCTGGCCGCCTGCGACAGCGGCCGGTCGGTGGTCCGGGCGGGTGACGAGCTGATCGGCCTCGGTGCGGCCTTCATCGCCCGCGGCACGGCCCAGCTTGTTGCCTCGGTCCTCCCGGTGCCGGACGCGGAGACGGCGCCGCTGATGATCGCTTTCCACCGCCGGCTCGCGGCCGGCGAGCTGCCGGCGGTCGCGCTGGCCTCGGCGCAGCGGGAGACCGCCGGCCCGGACCCGGCGGTGGTCGCCGCCGCGGCCGGGTTCGTCTGCATCGGCGCCGGCTTCAGCCCGGCCACAGGTGCTGCCACGGCCACCTCGCGCTGGCAGGACCGCACATAAGCCAGATAAAGAACAATTGGGTACGGAGATAGCGTTGTAGTGCGTGGTGCGATAGCATCCGCACCTCTGCGGCGATCCCGCGCTCCGAACGCCACCTCCGAACCTGTACGAACAGAATGTCCTTGTTGAGGGCAGTGTTGTCGGGAACACGGGGATTTGTTGTCAATGGTGCCTGAGCAAATCCGGGAGGTCGATGTGGGAAGCAGCACACTGCTCTGGCTAGGAGTGGCTCTGGTGGGCGTCATCGTGGTGGCGCTCGTACTTGGCCTACGACTGTTCCCTCGGCTGAAGGCCGCGCAAGATCTTATCGACGACGTCCGACAGGCGTTCACCCCGGACCGGATAGCTGGCGACCGGGGCGGCATCAACATGGTCTCGACCGTGGTTGACCTTGCCCAGCCGGTGGTCAACGCGCGCGGCGGCGCGGCGGCTGAGGTCCCCAGGCTGGTGGAGTTCGTCTCCACGCAGACCGGCCTCCCGCCGGGGGACGTGCTGGCCCTGCTGCAGAAGGAGTTCCCGCACACCACCGGCCTGCTGATCGCGCTGCCGCTGTCCGATGTCACCACCGAGCTGCCGAAGCTGATCTCCTTCCTGGCGACCACGCTGAAGTTGTCGCAGTCCCAGGTGATGGCAGCCATCAGGAGCAACTTCCCGCACCTCAACCAGGCGATCACGAACCTGCCGGCCGTCACGAAAAACTTCGACGCCGTGCCGGACATCTCCAAGCTGACCCGGTTCGACGGCTCGCCGGTGCGCACCCTCCCCCAGGTCAGGGACTACCTGAGCGGCGACGTGGTGAACGCGCTGGAGACGCAGCAGAAGAACTTCCGCGGCCTGGACAGCAAGGGCGGGGTGCTCTTCCTGGCGCCGCTGCTGCTGATCCTTGGCATCATCGTGATCATCTTCGGCACCGCGATGGCGTTCGGCGCGTCGAAGGGCATCCCCCACGAGGTCAGCGCGCTCGGCTGGGTGCTGGTGACCGTGGTCGGCATTCTCGTGGTGGCCCTGGTGAGAGCCCTCAGCCTGTACCCCCGGCTCGGCGGAGGCCAGGAGCTTCTGGACGGCGTCCGTCCCGCCTTCGACCCGGACCGGGTGGCCGGTGACAAGGCCAGCGTCGCCTTCATCTCCACCGCGGTCGACACGCTCGACCCGGTGCTCACCGCGCAGGGTGGCGCGGCGGCCGAGGTGCCCAAGCTGGTTGCCTTCGTCTCCACGCAGACCGGCCTTCCGCAGGCGGACGTGCTGGCCCTGCTGCAGAAGGAGTTCCCACACACGACCGGGCTGCTGACGGCCCTCCCGCTGTCCGCGGTCTCGGAGGAGATCCCGAAGCTGGTGGCGTTCCTCGCGAACACCCTGAAGATTGGGCAGTCTCAGGTGCTCTCGGCCATCAGGACCAACTTCCCGAACCTGTACCAGGCGATCACCACCCTTCCGGCCGTGACTGGCGGCTGGAGCTCGGTGCCTGGGATCCCCAGGCTGACCCGGTTCAGCGGCGCGCAGGTGATCTCCGTCAAGCAGCTCAGGGACTACTTTAAGGACGACGTGGTCCCGCTGGTCGAACGGCAACGGGCCAACTTCGAGACGGTCGACAGGACGTGGCCGCGGCTGACCGTGTTCCCGCCGCTGCTCGTGGTCGTCGGGGTGCTGGTGACCGTGTACGGCCTGATCAACTTCGGGATCGCGGCCGCAGGTTAGACCTGATTACTGGGGGTTGCTGCGCGCGGTTCTGGCGGTAGCCGGGTCGGGCTGACCTCAAGCCCGAACCGACAGGACCGCGCGCGCAGCGCTGGTTCGCCCACCCCTCCGTACGCCGGAACGACCGGGACGGCGGCGTATCCCGGCGACGCGGTTGGGCGGTCCTACCTTCCGGGTGAGATTAGATAACAGCTCAATTACGGTAACGAGGCGTCCTGCTCCAGAGTGCGCTAGCGTGTGCGCCGCTGCGGCGATCCCGCGTTATGACAATACCTCTGATGCCTGTACGAACCGAATGTCCGAACTGGGCTAGGTTGGCAGTCAACCCGGATTGCAAGGTCCTCGCTCGGCCCCGCGAATCCATATCCAGGAGGTTACAACGTGGGTCGCAAGACTGCTGTTACCGCGTGGCTAGGTGTCTCCCTGGTGGGACTCATCGTAGTCATCATTGTGCTCGGCCTTGGGTTGTTTCCCCGGCTGACCGCCGCCCAAGAAGTTATCAACGACGCCCGGCCGGCATTCACGGCGGAACGGGTGGCCGCGGACCGGGCCGCGATCGACATGATCTCGGTCGCGGCCAACACGGTTGACCCGATCATGACCCCGACGGGTGGTGTCGCGGCCGAGTGGCCCAAGCTGCGCGCCCTCGTGGCGCAACAGTCCGGCCTGTCCGTGCCCCAGCTCCAGGCCAGGCTGGACACGAACTTCCCCCACACCGCTGGCCTGCTCAACGCCGTACCGCTGTCCGCCGTCAGCGCCGAGATCCCGAAGCTGGTCCAGTTCCTGTCCGTGACACTGAAGATCTCCCCGACCCAGGTGCTCGCGGCCATCAAGAAAAACTTCCCGCATCTGTACCAGGCAATTACCAAGCTGCCTACCGTGACCAGCGGCTGGAACAAGGTTCCCAAGCTCACGCTGACCCGGTTCGACGGCACGCCGGTCACCTCTGTACCGCAGATCCGGGACTACTTCAGCCGCGACGTGATCGCGATGCTGGAGCGGCAGCAGGATAACTTCCGGGCCCTGGACACCAAGGGCGGGGTGCGCTTCTTGGCCCCGCTGCTGCTGATCCTGGGGATCATTGTGATTATCTTCGGGGCGGCCCTGGCCTACGGGGCGGCCAAGGGAATCCCCCGCGAGGTCGACGCTCTCGGGTGGATCGTGGTGACCGTCGTCGGCATCCTGGTGATCTCGCTGGTCTTCGCCCTGAGCCTGTTCCCGCGGCTGCGCGGCGGGCATAACCTGCTCAACGACGCCCGTGCGACGTTCAACGCCGAGCGGGTGGTGGGGGACCGGACTGCGATTGACATGGTGGCCACCGTCATCGACGTCGCCGACCCGATCGTGACCCCACAGGGCGGTGCGGCCTCCGAGGTGCCGAAGCTGGTCGCCTTCGTCTCCCAGCAGGCCCACCTGCCCCGGCCGGTCGTGCTGAGCATGCTGAAGAGCAAGTTCCCGCACACCACCGGCCTACTCAACGCGATCCCGCTGTCCGCGGTGACCGCCGAGCTTCCGAAGCTGGTTGTCTTTGTCGGTAAGGCGGTGAAGATCACCCCGAAACAGGTGCTCGAGGTCATCCGGGTCAACGCACCGAAGCTGTACCAGGCGATCACCAACCTGCCCACCGTGACCAGCGGCTGGAACAAGGTGCCCAAGCTCACCCTGACCCGGTTCGACGGCACCCCGGTGACCACGATGGAGGGGGTCAGCGGCTACTTCAGCAAGGACGTCGTCCCGGTGGTCGAACGGCAACAGCAGAACTTCGAGCGGGTCGACAATCCTTGGCCGCCGTTGATCGTGTTCCCACCGCTGCTGGTGATCGTCGGCGGCTTGGTGGTCCTGTACGGCCTGTTCTGCTACTACCTCACCCGAAAGGCGGTGCTCTAGTAGTTGCCCGACATCGGCGTGACGCCGTCGAGGTGACACCGCCGCCGAGGTAGAAACCCTGCCCCTGACCCGTGTCGCGGGCCAGGGGCAGGGTTTCTACCTCATCCGGTGGTCGAGAGACACCACGAGCCGACGACCGCCCTGGATGCCGCTGCCATCCGGCACCTTCCCGGCGCTGGGACCTACGTCCCCAGCCTGTTCTCATCCCGCCATCGCCCGAGGTGGCATAACGCCTGGGTCATAACGTCGGAGTCATAGCGCTCAGTGTCATAAAGGTTCAGTGTCATAAAGGTCCAGCGTTGCTAATTTCACTCTTTGTGTTGAACTTGCCACACAACGTGGTCGAGAGTGGTGCGACCAGGCCAGGATCTCTACGTCGGACGGAGATCCTGGCGGTGGGGGGGACGGTGCTGGCGATGGCAGGCGCGAAGCGGGTGCAGCCAGCCGGCGTCGCCCGGCGGTGCGCTGGGGATGTGCCTTGACCGGGCTCAGCCGCTGGACGGAGATCGTCGCTCAGGTGCGGCAGACCATCGCCGCCGAGCTCGACGTGGACCCGACGGCCCTGACCAGGAGCACCCGGTTCGTCGAGGACCTGGCGATCAACGCCCGGCAGTCCGCCCGGCTGTGGCGGGCGATCGAGGACCGGTTCGGTGTCGAGCTGCCCAACGCGCAGGCGCCCGCGTTCGCCACCGTCGGCGACCTCACGACGTACGTCGAAACTCACGCCACCGCCCGATAAGCTTGGTAAAGCGCGCTGCGGGTTGGTGCGTGTGACCTTCGGCCCTGCCGGGCCGGGTGTGGTCCTTCCTAGCGTGGGAACGTTATGCCGGGAGGAGGCATCGTGGGTTCAGGCGTCGTGGGATCCGGTGTTGTGGCCCGCCGAGTGACGGTAGCTGTCCACGAGGTGAGATCTCGCCCGGCGTTGTCTGCCGATGACGCGGCCGTTCTCGTCCGGGCCGCGATGATGGCACCGTCGGTCTGTGACACCCAACCGTGGCGGTTCTGTGTGGCGGACGACGCGGTCGAGGTGTACCTGGACCCGCGGCGGGTGCTGCCGGACGTCGAGCTGGCCCACCGGGACGCCGTGATCTCCTGTGGTGCGGCGCTCGCCGGGCTAGAGCTGGCCGCGGCCCACCTTGGTCACCTCGCGGATGTCACGCTGCTGCCCAGCCGGCAGCACCCGAACCATCTGGCCTCGGTGCGGCGCGGCCGGCGGCAGGTGGCGACCGCGGAGGAGGAGCGGCAGTACGCCGCGTTGTTCCGCCGCCGCCGCCTGGTCCGACCGTTCGCGGATCGGCCGGTGCACGAGCAGCTCGTCATCGAGCTTGAGCTGGCCGCCCGCGAGCACGGCGTCTGGGCCAGGGAGGTGCGCGGCGCTGGCCACCGCGAGCTGGTGGCGGAGACGTCGACATGGGCGGCCGGCGAGCTGCTGGCCGACCCCGCGCGCCGGGCCGACCTGGCCCGCTGGACGGACGCCGACCTGCCGTGGAGCCTGTTCGAGAAGCTGCCCCGGACGGAGCAGGCCACCGGCCGGGACGTGCTGCTCATGCTCGGCACCCCGGGGGACGCGCCGGCCGACTGGCTGGCCGCCGGCCGGGCACTGCAGCGCGTGCTGCTGGCTGCCGTCACCCGTGGGCTGGCCGCGACGCTGCTCACCTGGCCGTTCGGGCTCGTTGTGGTCCGCCGGGCACTGGTCGAGCGGGTACGGCTGCCCGGCACCCCGCAGGTGCTGATGCGGGTCGGGCACCCGCTCGCCGACCGTCCGCTGGCGCCACGCCGCAGGCTGGCCGACGTGCTGCTGACGTGACCCGGATCGCGTGCACGTCCCACCGCACCGCATGTCGCACCGCACGTCGCATCGCGCTCTGGCGTGCTTCCTACCGGACTGTTACATAACGTGTCGGTGTAAACCCGCTGGCACGGGACGTTGTGACGCGGCTCGGCGCGGTCGCAAGGTACGGGACAACCGGCCGGGTGGCTCGATGGCTCAGGCAGCAGCAGCCAGATGACGTCGCGGCCGTCCGGGAAACCTCGGCTGGTGCTCGGGGGTTGGCTCCGGCCTTGAGTTCGGCACGGCTCCTGGTCAGGCGCAGCTCTTGGGCCTGGAACAGCGGCGACCCGGCAGCAAACGGCGACCCGGCCGTGCCGCAACCGCTCCGCAACCAGCTAACAATCCGCAACCAGCTAACAACCGGGCCTGCAACCGATAGGGCATTGTATGACGACCTGCCCCTGACAGGAGGCGCACACAACGAGGTCCGGAGGAACCGTGTTCAGTCGCAGGTACCCCCCGGTGCTGGACATGATGCATCGATGGGTCATTCCGGAGCGGCCGCCGGACGCGGTGGGCGCGGCTCGGTCGGGCCAGCGGGCGGTCGAGCCACCTGCCGCCCTGCCGCCTGCTCCGCTGGCCGGCACGCCCGCCGGTCGGTCGGCGGCGGTCATCCGTGCTCTCACGATCGGCTACCTGGCCGTCGTCGGAACGCTCGCCGTGGCGTACTTCGCGTTCCCCCACCACCACCTGCAGCTGTGGACGCCGCTCGGCCTGCTCTCGGTGCTGGTCTCCGTAGTCGGGATACGTCGGCACCGGCCGGCCCAGATGTTGGCGTGGTACCTGCTGGCGGCCGCACAGCTCAGCTTCGTCGTTGGCGACACCGCCTACAACGTGCAGACCGACGTGCTCCACCTCGACAACCCGTTCCCGTCGTTCGCGGACCTGTTCTACCTGCTGATGTACCCGTTGCTGGCGGCTGGCCTTTTCCTGTTAATACGCAGTCGCAAGGCCACCCGCGACCGGGCCAGCCTGATCGACTCACTGATCATCACGACCGGGCTGGGACTGCTGTCGTGGATGTACCTCATCGTCCCGTACTTCTACGCCGAGGGACTGACGCTGGTCGCCCGCGCCACCTCGATCGCCTACCCGCTCGGCGACGTGCTGGCGCTGTCGATGCTCGCCCGGCTGGTCAGCGGCGGCGGGCTGCGGATCCCCGCGATGCGGCTGCTGACGGTGGGCCTGGTCGGCCTGCTCGGCTCGGACGTCCTGTACGGCCTAGGCCAGCTCAACGGCAGCTTCCAGATGGGCGGGTTGATCGACACCGGCTGGATTATCTACTACACCCTGTGGGGCCTGGCCGCGCTGCACCCGTCGATGCGCCTGGTCGACCAGACTGTCACGCCCAGTCGGGGACAGCTCGGCGTCGCTCGGCTTGGCCTGCTCGCCGCGGTGAGCCTGATCGCCCCGACGGTGCTGCTGACCGAGGCCGCCAACGGTCGGGCCACCGCCGTCGGCATGGTCGGGATCTTCTCTGCCGTCCTGTACCTCCTGGTGATCACCCGCCTGGCCGGCATCCTCGCCGTGTACCAGCAGTCTGTGGCGCGCGAACGCGCCCTCCGCGAGTCCGGCGAGTCGCTCGTGGCGACGCAGGACTCGCGGGACGTCTTCCAGAGCACGCTCGCGGCCGTAACGTCGCTGGCCGGTGATGCGGCGGGCACCGAGGCCGCGGGCGCTGAGACCGTGGGCGCTGAGGCCGCGATCTACCTCGCCGACCCGCCCGGAGTCAGGCTGGCGGCGAGCTCGCCGACGTACGTCCCGGGCAACGACAGCCTGGCCCTGTGGGCGATGGCGCAGGACGGCGGGGCGCTCACCACGTTGGGCACGCTCAGCGTCAGCCCGCTGCGGTCCGACCAGGCGCTGCGCGGAATGCTGGTGGTCCGCAGCCACGTCCCGCTGACCAACGACGTGCACGGCGCGCTCAGCACGCTGGCCTCGCAGGTGGCGCTGGCCCTGGAGAGCGTCACGCTGGCGGCCGACCTCCGGCAGAAGCAGAGCGAGGCCCATTTCAAGGGGCTGATCCAGAACGCCTCGGACATCATCCTCGTGATCAGCGACAACGGGCTCGTCGTGTACGGGACGCCGTCGTTGGAGCGCGTCCTCGGCTGGTCGGTGCCGGACGTGTCCGGTACGCCGCTGCTGGACCTCCTGCATCCCGGGGATGTCGGCGGGGCGTCCGAGCTGCTTGCGGGCGTGGCGACGGCGCACGACCAGTCGGTGGTCGACTGGCGGATGCGGAACCGCAACGGTGACTACCACTACTTCGAGGTGTTGTTCAGCAACCTGCTGGACGACCCCGATGTCTCGGGCCTGGTGCTCACCATGCGAGACGTGTCCGAGCGCCGTTCGCTGGAGGAACGACTGAAGCACCAGGCCTTCCATGACGGCCTGACCGGCCTGGCCAACCGGGCGCTGTTCCAGGACCGGGCCGACCACGCGCTCGCCCGGATCGGGCGGCTGGGCAGCCGGGTCGCGATGGTCATGATCGACGTTGACGACTTCAAGATTGTCAATGACACCCGGGGGCACGCCGCCGGCGACGCGCTGCTGGTCGAGGTTGCCCGGCGGCTGGGGACCATGCTGCGGCCCAGCGACTCGCTGGCCCGGTTCGGTGGGGACGAGTTCGCCGTCCTGCTGGAGGACGTGTCCGGCGCGGAAGGGGCGGAGGGGATGGAGGCGGCGGCCCGCCTGACGGGCTCCTTCGCCGCTCCGTTCGTCATCGACGGCGAGAAGCTGCATGTGCAAGCCAGCGCCGGCCTGGTCGTCGTCGGCGGGAGCGCGGGGACGATGACGCTGCCCGAGCTGCTGCGCCGCGCGGACCTGGCATTGTATGCGGCGAAAGAGGATGGCAAGGGTCGTTTTGTCCGCTACACTGACCGGCTGCACGAGCGGATGATGGATCGGATCACCAGCAAGGCCGAGCTGCAGCGGGCCGTGGAGCTCAGCCAGTTCGTGCTGCGCTACCAGCCGATCCTGGAGATCGCGACGGGGGAGATCGTCGGGGCCGAGGCGCTGGTCCGGTGGGCACACCCGGTGCGTGGCCTGGTCTCACCGACCGAGTTCATCGAGCTCTCGGAGGAAAGCGGGCTGATCGTCCCGCTGGGCCGCTGGGTGCTGGACCAGGCCTGCGGCCAGGCCCGCAGGTGGCTGCGCCAGTCGCGCCAGCCGCTGCGGATCTCGGTCAACGTCTCGGGTCGCCAGCTTCAGGAGGCGGGGTTCGTCGACGACGTGCGCTCGATGCTGGCGTACCACCGGCTGCCGCCGTCTGCTCTCGTCCTGGAGCTGACGGAGAGCCTGCTGGTGCCCGACGGCTCGGAGATCCCCGAGCGGTTGGCCGACCTGCGCAGGCTCGGCATCCAGATCGCCATCGACGACTTCGGCACCGGCTACTCGAGCCTGGGCTACCTTCAACAGTTCCCCACCGACATCCTCAAGGTGGACCGGTCCTTCGTCGGCGCGCTCGGCAAGGGCAGCCCCGATGCCGACGCGCTGGCACAGGCCGTCGTCTCGCTCGCCCACTCGCTGCGGCTGGAGGTCGTGGCGGAGGGGATCGAAAAGGTCGAACAGCGCGATGAGCTGCTGGCTCTCGGGTGCCGGTTCGGCCAGGGTTATCTTTACGCCAAGCCGGTAGAAGCAGCAGAAATATCGCGCATGCTGGCCGACGCCGGACAACTTGGGCCGCCATCCCCTCTACCACTCAAACGGTGAGGCACTCATGTCCGCGACCATTGACCCCGGCGCCGCCTCCGGACCCGACGACCGGTTCGCCGAGCTCGACCGGCTCCGCGTCTCGTCTCCCCTCTACGACGCCGTCATCGACGAGGTCAAGGGGCGGCGGATCCGGATTGGCGACCACTGGCTCGCGGACTTCGCCTCCTGCAACTACCTGGGCTTCGACCTCGACCCGGAGATCATCGACTCGGTGGCCGACGCGCTGCGGATGTGGGGGACCCATCCGAGCTGGTCCAGGCTGCTCGGCAACCCGCGTCCGTACGCCGACATCGAGGAGCGGCTGACCGCGCTGCTCGGTGCCCCCGACACCCTGGTCCTGCCGACCATCACCCACATCCACCTGTCGGTCATCCCGGTGCTCGCCGAGGGCGGCTGGATCGCCCTCGACGACCGGGCGCACAAGACCGTCTACGACGGCTGCTCGGTGGCCCGGGGCAGGGGCGGGACGGTGTGCCGCTTCCCGACCGGCGACTTGGACGCGCTGGCCGCGCTGCTGCGCCGGGCGCCGGCCGGTGGGGCGAATGCTGGAACGTCCAAGGCTGGAACGTCCAAGGCTGGAACGTCCAAGCTGATCTGTATGGACGGCGTCAACAGCATGACGGGCAACGCCCCCGACCTGGCCGCCTTCGCCGCCCTGGCCCGGGAGCACGACGCGCTGCTCTACGTCGATGACGCGCACGGCTTCGGTGTCCTCGGCGAGCGGGCCGCCGACGAGCCCTGCCCGTACGGCGTCCGGGGCAACAGCATTGTCCGGCACGTGGGAGAGACCTACGACAACATCATCCTGGTCGGCGGCTTCTCCAAGGCCTACTCCTCGCTGCTGGCGTTCCTCGCACTGCCGACCGCGCTGAAGAACCGGCTCAAGGTCGCCGCGGCGCCGTACCTGTACTCGGGGCCGTCCCCGGTCGCCTCGCTGGCGACGGTGCTGGCCGGTTTCGACGTGAACAACGCGCGGGGAGATACGATCCGATCCGATCTGTATCGAAAGTCGGCAAGAGTGCTGGCCCACGTCAGGCGCCTCGGGCTGGCCACCCCGAACACCTCGGGTCTGCCCATCATCGAGATCCCGCTCGATGACGCGGACGCCGTCGACGCCGTCGGCCGGTTCCTGTACGACGCCGGGATCTACGTGACGCTCGCGGCGTACCCGCTGGTGCCCCGCTCGGAGGTCGGCTTCCGGATCCAGGTCACCGCGGCGAACGGCGACGACGAGATCGACGAACTCTGCCAGACGCTGAGTGCGCTGGTCGCCCGGTTCCCGGTGCGGACCCGGGCCGGCTGACGGCGACGCGATGGTCGAGACTCCTGTGCTCGCCGATGTTCCTGTGCTCGCCGAGGCCGCGGTGACGATCGTAGCGCTGTTCCTGCCCGGCATGCGGGAGGTGGACGGGACGCCCTGACCCGAGATGGGCGGACTGGGCGGAGTAGCTGACCATAGCGGGTATGACCTGGCGTAACGCAGACGCCGACTGGGACCGGTGGCCAGTCGAGGTCTATCTCGCCGAGAACTACCGTGAGGTGCACGCCTGTGACGCCGCCGTCATCGCGCACCATTCCGCCTTTTACCGGCGGCTGGCGCCGGGCAGCGTCGCCCGCTCGCTGGAGTTCGGCGCTGGGCCGAACCTGTATCCGCTGATGCTCGCGACGGCGGCCAGCCGGCGGATAGACGCTGTCGACCGCAGCGCCGCGAATGTGGCCTACCTTCGGCGTCAGCGCCACCATCCCGATGAGAGCTGGCAGCCGTTCTACGCGCGGTGCCGCGAGCTCAACGCCGGGCTGCCGCCGACGCTGCTCAAAGCGCTGGCCCGGGTGCGGGTCCGGCGGGGAGACCTGCGCGACGTGCCGGCCGGCGGGTACCAGCTCGCATCGATGCATTTCGTGGCCGAGAGCATCAGCGATGACTTGGCCGAGGTCGCGATGTTCTGCCGTGCCTTTGCGGGGGCGGTGGGACCCGGTGGGTACCTGGTCGCGGCGTTCATGGAGAACATGGCGCGCTACACCCTCGGCGACGGGTCACAGTGGCCCGGCTGTCCGGTCGTCGGCACGGAAATCCACGACATCCTCGCGCCGTACACCGACGAGCTGGTCATCGACCGGATCGACGCCGACCCCACCCTGCCGGCCTATGGCTACACCGGCATGATCCTGCTCACCGCTCGCCGCCCGACCTGACCCAAGCGCACATATCCTCGCGGCATGACCGCTCTGGCGGACGTCAAGCCGATGTGCGGCCGGGAGGACGCCGACCCGACCCGCACCTGTCGCGGGGCGGGTGCGAGCTGGGTCAGCCCGTCGTCCACAGCGCTGAGATCGGCAGGCAGGTGAGCCCGTTGCCGAAGCTGAGCGACTCGGTGCCGCAGTAGAGGACAAAGCCAGCCCGGAAGCGGTCGCCGAGCCGGCGTTGGAGCAGCTTCAGGCCACGAAAGTCGCTGGCTCGCACCGTCTCAGCGGCCTTGACCTCGATCCCGACGACCCGGCCGGCGTTGTCTTCGAGCAGGCCGACTTCGTACTGGTCGCGGTCGCGATAGTGGTAGAGGCGGGCCGCGGTCGTCGACCAGGTGAGCTGCCGGGCGACCTCGCTGAGCACGAAGTTCTCCAGCAGTCCTCCCAGGGGTGCGTCACCCGAGGCTCCGGCGGTGAGGTGGCCGGGTCCTCGACTGCTGCCGCATGACCACCTCAGCAGGGTGCTCTTGCCGACCTGGCGGGCGCCACTGACGACTACTACGCGGGTGTCTGCAAGCGCCTCTGAAACCAGTTCGGTGGGCTGCCGCGGCAGGTGGTCGATCGCACTTCGCACGCCTGGTGCTATCAGCATGTCTTGGTTCTGCCGAGGTAGCAGCTTTGGATCTGCCGAACAGGTAGCTTTGGATCTGCCGAAGATTGGCTGTTGACCGGCGTTGATCTTGCCGATGACGGCGTCATTCGTGTTGCTGATGAAGGTGGTGTGGGAAGGCCCCGTCCGCTGGGTGTGGACGGGGCCTTGGTCGGCGTGCTGCGGGGTTGTTCGGTGTGGTGATGGTGCCGGTCAGTCGGCGCCGGTTTCGGAGATTGCGATGCGGGCGGCTTTTTCATCGACGATGGAGGTGTTGCGGGCGAAGGCTGAGGTGAGGGCGTTGACGGCGATGTTGTTGATCGCTCGTGGGTAGCCGCGGGAGGCGTTGTGGATCAATGTGATGGCGTCGTTGCTGAACAGTGTGTCGGCCCGGCCGGCGATCTTGATGTGGTGGGTGATGTAGTCGGTGGTTTCGGTGGCGGTCATGCCGGTCAGGGCGTAGCGGACGGAGATCCGCTGGTCGAGCGCGGCGAGCACGCCCAGCCGTAGTCGGTGTCGCAGGGTGGGTTGCCCGATCAGTAGCGCGGCGAACGGCGCCCCGGAGTCCATTTCGTGATTTGTCATCATGCGGACGGCTTCCAGTTGGGCGTTGTCCAGCAGGTGCGCCTCATCGAAGATCACGATCGGGGTGCGGCCGCGTTCGGCCGCTTCGGCGGCCAGCGCGGCCGCGGCCTGCGGCACGAGGGTCGCGGTGTAGAAGCTGGGCACCTGCCCGAGCGCGGCGACGATGTGGTGCAGCATGCCGCGCACCCCGATGGAGGGGTTGGGCAGGTAGATGACCACGTGCCGGGAGGTGTCCAGGGCGGCGGTCGCGGCGCGGACGGCGACGGTCTTACCGGCGCCGACCTCGCCGGTGATCACGCCGAGGGCGTGTTGGTCGATGCACCAGCCGATGCGGGCGGTGGCCTCGGCGTGAGCGTGGTGGCGGTGCAGCATCGAAGGGGCGAGGCTGCGGCCGAACGGCATCCGGGTGAATCCCCAGTGCGCTTGCAGACGCTGGATGCTCATGCTCCGGCCTCCTGCGCCCGCTCGCCGTCGCCGACCTCGCCGACGGCGTCGTCGATGGACAACTGGCCGGGTAGTGGCTGTCCGGGATCGGTGCCGGTGGAGTAGAGGGCGTGGAAGCCGATGCGTTCGTCGGCGGCGAGGTGTTGCTGGTGGGCGTCGGCGACCAGTTGCAGGTAGGCGATCCCGGTCGCCGGCGCCGGGGCTGGTTCGGGGGTTTCCGGCCGTGCTTTCGGATGAGCATGTCGGGTGATGCGATACGGCACCGCACGGCCGTAGCTGGCGTTGCGGTAGCGCACCTGGATGGTTTCCAGGTCGAACGGGGAGAACACCAATTCGACTTTCCGCCCGGCGAGTGCGGCTTGCACCTGGTAGGTGTTGCCGTGCAGCGACACCGTCGCGGTCTTGGTTACGGTGCGCAGCTCCGACCAGAGGAATGCCTCGGTCAACGCTTCCGCCGACGGCATCGCTGGGCCGTGCCCGGCGGTCTGCCAGCCGTGATCCCAGCGGGCCAGCGGAGTCTGCCCGGTCTCCGAACGCACCCGGTGGTGGTAGACCGACTCGACCCAGGCGGTGAACAACGCGTTGAGCTCGAGCAACGCGCCGGCCGGGGTGAGTCCTCGTTCGGCCAGCCCTTCGGCGGTGGAGTCGGCTACTTCGACGAGGAACTGGTCCCGCACGCCACGGAACCAGCGCTCGATTTTCCCGCGGCCCTGCGGTCGGTGTGGGGTGGAGTGGATCAGCCGGATGCCGAGCTTGCCGCAGGCCCGCAGCAGCCACGAATCCACATACGCCGAGCCGTTGTCCACGTAGCAGCTGGCGGGCACGCCCCGCGCGACCAACGCCGGTCGCAGCGCGGCGGCCAGCCGCACGGTGTCCTCGGCGAACCCGAACCGGTACCCGGTCGCCAGCCGCGAATGATCGTCTAGAAACGCGAACAGGTAGGTTTTGCGGCCACCGACCCGCGGGCCGTGTAACGCATCACCGACCCAGCGGCTGTTCGGCGCTTCGGCCTCGAACCGGCCGAACACCACACCCGCGGCGTCGCCGACCGCCGGGCCCATCAGCTCGCGGCGGTGGAACAGCCGTAGCAGCGTCGACTCCGACGGCGACCAGCCGGAGGAGGCGCGCAGGATCCGCGCCACCTGCGCGGCGGTGCGCTCGGGGTTCTCCCGCTTCAGCGCCACCGCCAACTCCAGCAC
Source organism: Mycobacteriales bacterium (assembly GCA_035476575.1). Classification (GTDB taxonomy): domain Bacteria; phylum Actinomycetota; class Actinomycetes; order Mycobacteriales; family JACQDL01; genus DATILL01. Next base: position 2,385 of record DATILL010000006.1, on the reverse strand, counting down.
CGTGGTGTCGATGCGGCTGCCCGGCTGCCGGATCGAGGGGGCCAGGGCGTCGAACCCGCCGGCCCGGTAGCGGCGGATCCAGCGGTCCAGCGTGTCGCGGGAGTAGCGGTGCTGCCCGCCGAACGGGCCGGGGTGGGCGCCGGCGGCGATCGCCCGCACGATCCGGCCACGTGCCTTGCTCGACAGCCCGCGCTCCAGCGCAGGGCAGATCAACTGGTAGCGGAACAACGCCACCTGCTGCGCCCGCGCCCGGCGGGTCACGTCGTCTTGAAGATCCTGCGTGGTCACCAAACCTCGATCCGGTAAGGGAAACCCGCGCCGAACCGGCGCGGGCGAATGACCCCCGCGAGGTTTCCGATCAACCGCCGCACACATCAGAGGCAACTGGTGTTGCCGACAGCTCCCATCCCGGCGGCGGCCAACCCGGGGCCAGCAGCCGACCAGCCGAACACGCCACAGCCACCTGCCACCCCGTCACCGGACCGAGGACCCCCAGCGGCCCGAACCGGCCCCTCACCGCCGCCGTCGCCACGCCCAACGCGGCCAGCAGGTCCCGCCACGCGCAGCCCACCGCCTCCGGCACGACCACATCGACACCGGCCAGGCAGGCCACCCGCAACAGGTGCACCCGACTCGCCTCCAACCGCCCCGCCATCACCCGCAGCCAACCGCGCACCGTCGCCGCCGGAACCTTCAACGCCAAACCAACCCAGCGGTGACCCCGACCCGCCCCGCGGGCCACCAACGCCGCGCCGATCACCTCCGCCGCGTACGCACGCCGCAGCAAAACCGTCACCGGCAACAACACATGCGTGATCAGACACTCAGCACAGCGAGCCCGCCGCGGCCGCAACACCACCTCGATCCCGTGCACACTGCGCGGCCGCACCCACCCCCACGGACGCAACACACCACCCGCGCAACCAGGACAGCCCAACCCCCCCGACACCAACCGCGACTCGACTCCAACCGGATCCGCCTCTACCGTCACCAACGGTGCCTCCGTGCATCAGCACGGCCCTCCCGCAACGGTCCACCACGACACATCGGCGGGAGGGCCGTCGTCGTCTACCTCCAAGGCAATCCTTCAGCCAACCGGCACAGTGACGACGCCGACCACCCCACGCAGCACCGCTCCCAACCACAGACACATCCTCGGCACCGCCGCTGACGCACGACGAGCTACACGTCGCCATCCAGAACGGTGGTCAACAAGATTGGCTTCGATCTGCCAGGGTGCTGCCGCCCGACCCATTCGGCCTGGATCGTGACCACGACGGGACTGGCTGCAATGAGACGAGAGGCAGCGGGATCAGGCCTTGGCGAGCATCTCGCGCAGTTGGGCCGCGGTGAGGCGGATGTTGTAGGCTGGTGTGTCGGGCTGGAAACGGCGGCCCTCGGACAGCGGCCCGGCATCGACCACATCGAACCCGAAAGACTCGATCAGGTCGGCCACTGCCTGCTTGGCCGCAGCGTCGTCGCCCGCGATCGGCAGCGCCCGCCGGTCGGGCGCCCCGGCGGGGAGGCCATGGGTGCGCAGGTCGACGTAGTAGATGCTGTTGAACGCCTTGATCACCCGCGAGGTCGGCAGGTGCGCGGCGAGCAGCTCGCTGCTGGTGGTCTGGTCGGCGTCAAGCTCGGCCACGTGGCCATCGCGGCCCGGGTAGTAGTTGTTCGTGTCGATGACCACCTTGCCGGCCAGCGGCGCGACAGGCACCTGCCGGTACCGGCCGAACGGGATGGTCACCACCACCAGGTCGCCTGCCCTGGCGGCCTCGGCCGGGGTCGCGGCTCGCGCGTGCGGACCGAGCTCGGCGACGAGGTCGGCCAGCGTCTCCGGCCCGCGGGAGTTGCTCAGTACGACGTCGTGGCCGCGGTCGACGGCCAGCCGGGCCAGCGTCCCGCCGATGTGTCCGCTGCCGATCAGTCCGAGTGTCATGGCAACCGCGAACCAGCTACGGCCACCCGGCATCCCCAGCGGTCCGCCCTCGTGCGGTGCTACCGAGCGGCAACTGTGCCAGCTAACCAGCGGCAACTGTGCCAGCTAACCAGCGGCAGACGTGCCAGCGGAGTCGCTCTTATGGCGCTCTGGCCACATGGTTGGCGGCGGTGGAACCCCACTTGGAAAGGTGCTTCCACGGCGCGTGGCCAGCCTCGTCGCCGATGCGTTGGAGGATACCCGCGTCGTACTGGTGACCGGCGCCCGGCAGTGTGGCAAGAGCACCTTGGTGCGTGCGCTGGCCCGGTCGGGTAGCCCCGACGCATTGCTGCATCGGGGCCCCCTCAGATCCGTACGTGCCACTCGTCGCGGCATACGGCTCAAGCAAGCCCCGGAGGGCGTGTCAGGCGTAGAGAGGTGCTGGGTGTTTCTGGGCGCTGGTTGCC
>DATILL010000005.1:0-17022 GCA_035476575.1 Mycobacteriales bacterium | reverse complement strand
GTTTCTATGCCCTGTTGGTCGGGCTGCTGTTAGCGAGAGCAGGTCGAAAAGGCTCAGGCCATGCTTAGCATGGCGTTTCTATGCCCTGTTGGTCGGGCTGCTGTTAGCGAGACTATTGTTGCCCTGCACGCACCCAGTTGCGTCGCGTTTCTATGCCCTGTTGGTCGGGCTGCTGTTAGCGAGGTCGCGTTGTGGTACGCATCAAGGAACGCCCGAGGTTTCTATGCCCTGTTGGTCGGGCTGCTGTTAGCGAGGGTACGGCGTGTCGCGTGTGGTCTGACCTGCGGTGATAGTACCCGGTTGCGAGCACCTCGCCAATGGTGATCTTCGGAAGATCGTCATCTTGGTTCCAGGAGGTGGCGGTATGGGCGCTGAGCTGCGGAAACGACCGCTGCGAGGACCGAGGCCGAAACGGCTGCCGCGAAGATGATCTGTACAGGTCATGGTCGGCGCCCTGTGGGACGCGGAGCTGCGGGGCGCGGTGGGCGGGACGGGCCGAGGGCCGCCAGCCGGACGGCGCCGAAGCCGTGCGTGGTCTGCGCGCCCAGGCCAGCGATGTCGGCGAACCGCATCAGCGCGGCGAAGGCCTCCGGCACCTGCGGCGGCGCGTGTCGGCCGAGCGCGAGGCGGGCCTGCCCGACGAACCCAGTCTGGTGCATGGTCGCGGTGACCGGCGTGGTCGCCGTAGCGCCCGACATCGACGCGAGCCACACCCCGCCGAGCAGCGCCTGAGCGATGTCGTCGGCGACCTGGAGCGCCGCCGGGGCGAATGCGTTCCACCGTTCCACCGCCGAGCGCAGCATCAGCACCGGGTCGGGCAACGGATGGTCACGGCCATTCCGCGAGAAGTAGAGCGGGCTGATCACGTCGACATCGGCCGTCCACGCAGGCGGCCCGGCGGCCAGCTCGGCGTACAGGATCTGCTCGACGTCGCAGCGCAGTACCGGACACACCAGCGGGCCGAATGCCACCTCGTTGACATCGAGCTCGACCGGCTCGTCGGCGAGCCAGCCGAGCCGCCAGGCGGCGGTGTTCCCGTCTCCGCTGAGCGGGCCGGTGGAGAATGGTTTGCGCTGGTCGCGATGCCGCACCCACGCCGGCTCCAGGAGGGCGCAGACGGCGCCGTGCAGCCGGGCCGGGTAGACGCGCAGGCCCGGCGGGGTCAGCAGGTGGAGTCTGATGATGGCGGGCACGTGCTCACCTTCCCGCGGCGAGCAGCCGCGGCGGGGCATGTTTGCCTCAGTCGGTGGGGACGACGGTGACGGCGGGCCGATACTGCCCGACGCCGTCGTAGCTGACGTGCTCGTAGGTCTGGACCGGCCCCAGCGTGTTGAGAAGCTGGCCCAGCAGGAAGGCCAGTCCGACCGGCCCGGCGATGAACAGGTGCGCCGTGCCGATGTACCCGTACTCTCGGCGGGCCGCTCGCACCTTGTGGACGACCTCGTAGGCCAAGTCCACTGCCTCGCCTGGATCGGCGAACAGGTGCGGATAGCTGGCCGGCGGGTCGGCATGAACCTGGGCACGGAACGGCGGGAGATCGCTGGTGGCGTTGACGGCCCCGACGCAGCTTTCGCGAACGTTGACGAGTACGGCGAGATCACGCGCGTCAACCCGCCCGGGCTTGACCGTGACACCGAATCCGCTGGGCACTCGGCCCGCGGCCAGCGAGTACAGGGTGTCCGGGCGGTCCGTCGTAGGCTGGACCCAGGCCGCGTCCAGGCTTCGGGTTTCCATGAAGGCGACGCCGAGGGCGACGGTGGTCGGCAGCCCTAGCTTGCCGCGGAGCCGGATCGGGCGGTGGGGTGCGCCGCTGGCGACTGAGGAGACGATGGCCTCAAGGGCAGGCAGCCCGCGTTGCCAGGCGTCTGGGTGGGCCTGCCGGCCGTCGAACCGGTGGGTGAGATTGACGGTCAGCGCGGCGTCGGCGTAGTAGATGACCGGCGTGCGGGTGTAGACGTCGATGACGATGGGTGCGCCGGGCGGAAGCGCGATGTGGATCTTCTCGACGCGCTGCTTGAGGACGCGGCGGGCGACGGCGGCGGCGTCCTCATCGCTCACCGGGTCGGTGCGGACCCGGTGCGAGTTCCAGGTGCCGAAGTCGTTCATGGTCCGGCTGGATCGGGTCACGTCGGCGGCGCCCGCGTGGTCGAGGCCGCCGGCAGTGACCGGCTGGAGGTAGAAGCCATCGCCACGCTCGGCCCGGCTGACCAGGCCGGGGATCTCGACGTCGAGGGTCACCAAGCTGTCCGCGACCTCGGGGGTGATCCACAGCAGGCCGCTGGCCGTGTCCGGGCTGGCGATCGTGTCGCGGAGCGCAGACTCGAACGGCACCGCGTCGAGGTCGGTCTCGTCCTGCCAGGTCGGGATGCCGTGGTCGTGCAGCGCGGCGATGACCCGCCGGATCTCGTCCAGCCGGGTCCGCCGGTAGCTGATGAAGCAGCGCCCGTACGGGTTGGTCGGTAGCACCGTCGTCATGGCTGGCGACTGTCCGGCGGTGCGGTGTCGCTGTCAAGGCGGACGCGTTGTTTCGTGCTGGCTGTCACATTTTTGTCAAGCCGCCGGGACGTGACAGGAGTATGCCGAGATGTTGCTGCTACAGGTAATGTGGCGCGTCTCCCGCTGCCCGGTGCTAGGGTCTCGCCTCAACTGGCACAGGTCACGTCGTACGGTGGGCGACAGGAGTGGAGCGACTTGGTCGACTTTATCAACCCCTATGCATTCGTTCCGTTCGCCGACACGCCGGTCCGGGACGAGCCGAATGGGCATTCGGCGCTGTGCGCTGACAATCTTTCGGGTGTGCTCACGGTTACGCTGCGGGCACGCACGCCGTTGCTGCTGGGTGGTTACGGCGAAAGTGGCACGCAGATCCCGCGGCGCGCTGACGGCAGCATGATGATTCCGGGGTCGGGGTTGCTCGGGGCGGTGCGGTCGGTGCACGAGGCGATGGCGGGCGGCTGCCTGCGGGTCATCGACCAGCATTTCACCCCGGTCCACCGTGATCCGGCTAACAGCGAGGTCACGAAGGACTTGCGGCTGGCAATGGTGTTGCAAGTCGATGCCGATGGCAGACCCGAGACGGTGTCGTTGTGCGCCGACGTGGTCTGGATCGAGAAGGACCTGCTGGCCGCCAAGCCGGGCGGAAGTTCCCCGGCCACGGGTGACCGCTTGCACTATGCCGGCAAGCCAGTCCCCTCGGTCAACAGGATGGTGCTGACCGAGGGCGAGGTGACGCTGACGTCGGGCCTGTCGCCGTACGAGGACGGATCCTGGGTGCTGCTGGTCACTGACACGCGGGCTCGGAACAAGGACATGCCTGCCTACTTCGTCGCGGGTCGTCCCGGCGACGACATCGCGACCGTGGGCGACGCGGTGTGGGAGTCGTACCTGCGGCGGGTGGACGGCACCGAGGACATGCGGGAGTTCCGGAAGGCACGCAAGGCGGCCAACGACCCGCGAGGTTCCCAGGCGAAAATCGGTGATGAGCCGCCGGAGGACCAGTTCGCCGACGTGCTGTGGCCACCGCCGAGTGACGACACACCCGCGTCCAGTTCCAGCGTGATCGCGTGCCGGTTGCGGATCCGGCCGTACCTGCGGCCCGGCCAGCCGGTATGGGTAAAGGTCAGCGGCACCGGCCTGGATCTGGAGGTCACCGAGATCCGGCCGTCGTGTTTGTGGCGGTTCGAGGGCGACTACGCGGTGGCGAAGCGGATCGGGGCGGCTGGGCCGTGCACCGACCCAACCACGCTCTGCTGGTCCTGCCGGATCTTCGGCTCTGCCGATGTCGGTGGCCAGCATGAAGCAGTGTCGGTGCAGAACGCATACCGTGGCCACGTACGGGTGGACGACGCCGTCGCCGACGGCGAGCCGGCGACGAGAACGTGGGAGCTTGCGCCACTGGCGACCCCGAAGCCCAGTGCCGGACAGTTTTACCTCCACCATTCCGACCGTGGGGTCACCATGGCCAACAAGGATGAACGGCCGGCCGCGAGGTGGGGCTCGGCCACCGACACCACCGGACACCCGCGCCGGATCAAAGGTCGCAAGTTCTACTGGCGGACGACCGACCCGACCGGTGGAAACCATCCGCGCGGCCGTAAACGTGGCCACCATTCGAGCGAGATGACCCGGGCCGCTCAGCTCATCGAGAAGGACGCGACATTCGTCGCCCGGGTGGCGTTCGACAACCTCAGCCTCGCTGACCTCGGGTCGCTCGTCGCAGCCTTGGACCCACGTCGGTTGTGGTCAGCATCCGAGGAGAACCGCGACTATGTCATCAGCGTCGGTGGCGGTAAGCCGTTCGGCTTTGGTGCGGTCACCGTGACGGTCGGCCTGGATCTGGTCGACTCCGCGCGGTCCCGCTACCTGGGCGAGACCCGCGACGGACCGGTCGCCGAGGAGCTGCTGGATGACGCGGTCCTGGAGTTCCGCTCCGCTGTTCCTTTTGGGGTGAGAAACCGCTGGCCAGGGCTTCAGCATCTGCTGACTCTCGGCTACGTCCCCGACGAGCTGGTCTGGTATCCGCCGGGCGACGGCGCAAAGGGCGAGCCGAAGTACGATCGGGGATTCGACTTCTGGCAGAAGTCCAGCGGAATCGAGATGAGTAAGGAGGACCGGCCGCTGACCGGCCTGCCCGACCCGGCTGGACCTCCCGAGAAGCAGGTCATGACCACCAACGTGGCGCGCCGACGGGAGACGGGGTCGTGAGCCAGGGAAAGAAGAAGTCGGGTGGCCGGGGACGGCAGGGCGGGTCGCCCGACCGCCGTACCCGCGAGCAGCAGGCGTTGCAGGCGGCGAGACAACGGCCGGCCGGTACGGCGTCCAGCCCGGCCGGTGCCGGTAAGCCCGCGGAGGACAGCAGCGGCACTGGCGTGACCCGCTACTACCTCGACGTCAGCGCCATCCGGATCCAGGAGTGGCTGGCCCGCACGCCGTCGTTGAAGCAGTGGCGTGGTGCCTCAGTGATGCTGAGCGACGCGACATCGCGGGACGCCTGGAAGGGCAAGCTCCCGGCCGGCACCCGGTGGAATGACGAGGCCGGCGACCTGGCCGGCGTGGTGTCGCTGCTCGCCGAGAGCGACTCGGCGGACGAGGCTCGGGAAGCTCTGGTAGAGGCGGCCCGGGTGGTCGCGGCCGACCTGCGCGCGAGGCTCCCGCACTGCCCGATCCGCGGCTTCGTCGGCTCCGGCACGTCGTACGCCCGCGCGTACGCCGAGATCGACCAGAAGCGGCGGGCCGGCATGACCGAGGTGGACGCCCCGACGCCTCCGCCCGAGCTGGTCCTCGCGATGTTGTGCGAGACCTGCCTGCAGGCGCCGGCCGTCAGGTTCGTGCGGACCGACGACGGCGAGCCGCGGGTCTGCGACGAGTGTGCCCGCCGCCTCTCCGCGGCGGGCCGGACGACCGGCGGTGGGGCACGGGTGCCGCGCGCCGAAGCGGTGCTCCGTGACAAGCTGGTGGCGCTGGGCCATCCGGCGCCGCGTTTTCCCGACACCTCGAACGAGCTGGCCGAGGCGGCACTGTGGAAGGTCGACGATGTGCCCAGCCAGGTCGCCCTGATCTACGTCGACGGCAACCGGGTCGGCGCTTTCCTGGAGAAAGCCGCCAAAGCAGCGGCGACAATCGGTCGACCAGCCAAGGAAAAGATTGTCACGGCCATTGGCGAGGCCACCACGGATGCCCTGGCGACGACCGTGCACACGCTGTTCGAGTCGCGTGACATCCTCCCGGTGATGCCTCACCTCGCGGACGGCGACGACCTGATGGTGTCGGTCGCGGCGCCAGACGCCTGGCCGTTCGTCCATCTGCTGCTGGACGAGTTCTCCAGGCAGTTGGCCATGCATACTCAGGACTGGCCGCAGGAGGTCCGCAACGATCTGCCGACGGTATCGGCGGGCGTGGTGTTCCACCACCGCAGCCACCCGTTCTCCGACGCGGTGCATCTGGTCAAGGATCGCCTGCGGGCGGCCAAGGAGGCCGTTGAGGGCCGGGCGGCCACCGTGGACTTCCTCGATCTCACCGCCGACGGCGGAGCCAGCCCCGAGAGCCGCGCCAGGACGCTCGTGGATCTAGACGCCGACGCGGCGCTGCTCGGTCGGATCGCCCAGGTTCCAGCCGCTCAACGCGCCACCCTGGTCGGGCTCTGCCGCCAGGCGGCGGCCGACGACGCGGCGGAAGATGCTGCGCTGGTCGCCGGGCGAGCGCTTTCCGAGCGGCCCGCTGGCGCTGAGTCGGCAGCGGAGGCGCTGGCCCGGCGGCTGGTCGAGCTGGGCGCCGTACCGCTGTGGAAGGTGATCGGCCTCAGGTCAGGCGCCGATGCCGAACTGGTCCGGGACCGGCTGGTCGGCCGCGATCATCGGGCAGACCGGGGGAAGCTGCGGGCGATGCTGGACATGGCCCGGTGGTGGCCGGCGGCCACCCAGCCGATCGCCACCGCTGCCAACGAGTCGGCGGGCGCCGAGCTGGTCGGGGCGGGCCGATGAGGTCGCTGGAGTTCGTCGTCCGGTTTCACACGGCGTTCCGGGTCGGCTCGACGTACGCGCGGGACGGGGTGGACGCCGCGCTGGACCGGCACGACCCGCTTCCCGCGGACCACCTCAAAGGGCTGATGCTCGCCGCCGCTGTCGATCTGCTCGGCAGGAAGGAGGCGGAGGGTGTGTTCGGCAGCGCCGCGCAGCCGTGTGCCTGGTCGTGGACCTCCGCTCACGTCGACGACCCGGAGGGGTGGAGGTTCGACCACCGGCACCGGGTGAAGATCGACGAGAAAACCCACTCGGCCAGCAAGGACCAGCTCGTACTTGGCGAGCAGGCGTTCGCGCCGACGGCGCGGTTCACCGTTCACCGCGTCCGCCATCTCGATTCGGCGGATGAGAGTTGGCAGGTTCTGGTACTGCGGGCGTCGGCCAGCGCCGTACACGGGATCGGCGCGTGGCGGCGTCGTGGGCTCGGCTGGGTCGGCATCGAGCCGGCCGCCGGGCAGGTTACCGCAGCCGACGTCGCCACCCTCCTCACCCGGACCGCGAACACATCGGGGAGCAGCACGTGAGCCTGACCCTGACGCTGCGGCAGCGTGCGCTGGTCAGCGACCGGCTGCGCGAGGACTTCCTGCAGACAACCTTTCAGCATCTTCCTGGCACGGTCGTGCGTGGCGCCTTTGCTGCGGCCTGGCTGGCCGAGCACGGCGGCACCGCGGACAGCAACCGGCTGGAGTTCCTCCTGTTGTTCGAGGGCGGGGTGCGGTTCGGCCCGCTGTTTCGAGGCGGGCCACCCACGCCGCTATCGATCGTGTCGCACAAGTACCGGATCGGGACCGGTGACAAGGAGTGCGCTGACCTCGACTTCGACCAGGCGCTGACCGGGCTGGCCCGGCCCTACTGCCCGACCTGCGAGGTTCCACTGGAGCCGGCGAAGGGAATGCGTGGCGAGAAGGCCACGGTGTCCCGGCGGACCAGCGTCGCGATCAACGAGGCGGGGGTCGCCCGGCGCGGCCAGATCGTCACCCGCGACACCCTGGACCCGGAGCAGGCTTTCCGCGGCAGCCTCGTCGCGGATGATCCCGCGTTGCTCGACCGGCTCGCCGCGCTCGGCCCGGTCCGGGTGGGCGGTCGCCGGACGACTCACGGCACGGCCGAGGTCGCCCTCGACGCCGTGCCGCCGGAGCTGCCGGAGCGGTTGGCGGACGGTCGGGTGGTGCTGCGGCTGAGGTCGCCCGGGATCTTTGTCGACGACTACGGCCGCCCGTCCCGTGATCCCAACCTGGCTGAGCTGTCTGATGTGCTCGGGTCGCGGGTCGAGGTGCATGGGCGCTGGTTCCGGTGGGTCACCATTGGTGGCTGGCATGCGGCCAGCAACCTGCCCAAGCCGGCTGAGCTGGCCGTGGCGGCCGGATCGACGTACGTGATCTCGGCGTCCGGCGGCATCGGCGATGGCGGGCTGACCGCGCTGGCCGAGCGGGGGATCGGGCTGCGCCGATGTGAGGGGTTCGGCGACCTCGGCGGACCGTTCCCGCTCGAACAGGGCGCCCGCGGCAGGTCGGAGGAAGGCCGCCGTACAGCCAAGGCCGCCGAGGCGCTGGCCAAGCGGGTAGGAATAAGTCTGAATGGCAAGGACTGGGCACAGTGCCAGGGGCCGCTGACATCGTATGTTCGTGGCGAGATCTCTGCTGCCGACTTGGTGGGTCGGCTTTTATTTGTCCCTTTGCGGGTTCAGAGCAATATGCGAAAACTGCCCCAGCGGTACGACGCCAGCGGTATGGAGGTGAACGGTAAATGGCGACGGTGACGTTCGTCCGTTTTGACCTTACCTTCGACGAGCCCGGCGGCGTCCTTACCCCGCAACCGCTGCGCAAGGACGAGCCTGATCTCGTCCCGGACAAGGACACCACCGGCCGGTCGCACATACCCGGCACCTCACTGGCCGGCGCGCTCCGCGAGCTCGTCCGGTCGCATGCGGGCGAGGAACGCGCGAAGGTGCTGTTCGGACACCTGCTCCCACAAGGTACGGGACAGGACAGCGTAGATGCTGTCGCGAGCCCCATCTGGGTGTACGGCGCTTGGCTGGTTGGCGCCGAGCCGGACCTCATCCGCCGAGCTTCGACCGCCATCGACCGGCACCGTGGCGCGGCCCGCACCAACACCCTCCGCTGCGAGGAGCTGCTCCCAGCGGGCACCCAGTTCCGGGCGTACCTGCGCTGGGACGGCGCGGCCAAACAGGATCTCGACGACGTGCTCGACCTGCTGCGGACGTGGCGGCCGCTGATCGGGCATGGCACGTCACGCGGCCGGGGCCGGTGCACTGTCGGTTCGGTCCGGCACGGTCGCCTCGACCTGACCAAGCCCGATGACCTGCTGGTTTGGCTGACCTGTTCCGGCCCGGGGCTTGCCGATCGGGTGACCACGACCAAGTTGTCGGCCGGCGACTTGATCCCTGGGCCGGAGCAGGCGGCGCGGCTGGCGGTCACCATCCGCGGCCCGTTGCGGGTCGGCAGCGGCACATCGACCGACGGCGCGGCCGGAGCGAAGGTTGCCCTGATTATGCGTGAGGACGGCAAGCCGCTGATCCCCGGCAGTGGCCTGAAAGGGGTCATCCGGTCGCGGGTGGAGTTCATCCTGCGCAGCGTCGGCGCATCGGCATGCACCGACCAACGGTGCGGGACGTGCCGGCCGTGCCGGCTCTTCGGGTACGGCGGCGGTCACGATGACAAGTCCAGCGTCGGCGGGCGGGGCCGGTTCCGGTTCCTCGACGCCGCCGTGTCGGAGTACCAGTGTGGCGAGCGGACCCACGTCGCGATCGACCGGTTCACCGGCGGTGCCGCCGGCCAAGCTCCTGATCCAACCGCGCCGCCGAAACAGAGCGCGGCCCCCGATCCGGCCGGCCGGGGCCTGCTTTACACCGTCCAGACTTTGGAGAAAGGCACATTCGACCTCGTGATCGAACCGCTGAACGCCTGTCCGGCCGATCGAGAAGACCTGACAGCATTGCTCCGGCTCGTTGCTGAGGATCTCAACGCCGGGCTGATCGGGATCGGCGGCGGAATAGCGCGGGGCTACGGCTCGGTGGACGTCGACACCGCCGGCCTGCCGTCGCTCGCCGATGCCCGCGGTCGGCTGGCCACGATGATCCCAGCCGGCTCGGTGAACGGGGGCGGCGATGCCTGAGGCAACACCACCGGCCGACGGCCGGATGTCGTGGTCCGACGCCGTGGCTGGACCATTCGCGGCGACGACCTGTCTGTGGCAGGACCTCGACGGCCTGCACGTCGAGGCAGCTCCCGAGCTACCGCCTCGCACGTCGCATCTGTGGGGGTGGACCGCCACAGGCCGGATGGTGCGGGTGAGGCTGGATGGTGACACGGCGTACGTCGCCACCTGCGAGCCGACAGCCGGCCAGCGCACCGAGCCGTGGAACCCGGAGTACGGCCGGGTCCTGGGCGCCGCGCGGCAGCCGACCGTCCGTCCTCACCTGGGGAAGCGTTACGTCCAGGTCATCGTCGACGGGATTGCCGACGGAGCCGGCCCGATCACCTTTATCCGCCCCGCCAATGGCCGCGCCTGACCGGGTTATCGCGGCGAGGACCAGATTATTGGGCACGCGAGGCAGGCGGCCCTGTGGCTGGCCTTTGCGTCCGTTTGACCCCACCGACGAGTTGGCACCATGATCGGCCCGCCGCGCCGCCGACGAGCTGGCCACGGCCCTACCAGAACCCAAAACTCCTGGTGTTGGGGGGAGGTTTGGTCGTGGCCGGCCACTGCGGGCTCATCATGCAAAGTTCACGGCCGAGCTCCTCGACCGGGGTGAAGTCCCGCACCCGTTTCCGCGCGGACAGCAGGCTTTGCGCCCGTTCCCATTGTTCGGGGTAGCCACCCGAGCCGCAGGGGACGCACACCCACTGGGTGCCGGGAAAGCCCGGCAGCGCGGACGAGGTGTCAGCGTGCGGCAGCTTCAGCGCACTGACCCAGTTGGACCACCTCTCCTCGACGGCCAGCTTTACCCGCCGGGCGAGCTCCTCCCCGGAGCCAGCGGGGGCCAACGCGACCACCCGGTTCGGCATTCCGGCATCCGTGCCGGCGCTGTCCGGTGCGGGGATGACCAGCTCGCATCCGGGACTCGCGCAAATCTCGGCGGCGACGTACGCCGCAAGCTCGGCGACGATCTCACTCGCCGAGCGGGTGTCCGAGGTCGACCGCGACTCCCTGATGAACCGCTGCACCCCGGGCAGCGCAATGACGACCAAATCCCTGCCGCCGTCGGTGGACAAGCTAGGCACCCCCGAACCCCTCCGCAGATCGAGTTCTCGACCTGACGCCGGCCACCCTGCCACCGACTGAACCAGGACGCCGTCACTCCTCGTCAAATGCCACCCTTTTGGGGGACGTTGACGATCGAAATCGGCAATCTTTCTATGTGGTAAACAGGGCAAATACTGACGAACCGCCCATCGCCGAGAGGCCGAGAGCACGGTGACTCTCCGTTTCCGGTGCCCTGGCCCCGGACACCGGGCAAGACGGCGCCCACCCGCCGGACCAGCGTCCCGCCGCCGGTGATCCTCGGCACGGCCCAACGAACTCCCGCGCCCGAACCCTCCTCGCCCCCGAACGATAACTCGCACCGGTCGGAGTTGCCTGTCCGATCGTGTTACGCGAACTCACACCAGGCAGATCATCGTCAACTTCACTGACCACGTGGAGTCTCCATACGCCTGGTGGCGTGACGTGGATTCGTACGGGCGGTGCTCAGCGCCGATGAGCTAGTGCGCCTCGTGGAGTTTCTATACGCCTGGTGGCGTGACGTGGATTCGTACCGTCGGCCTGCTTCTTCATGTACTACGTCGGCCTCAACAAGTTTCTATACGCCTGGTGGCGTGACGTGGATTCGTACCGGCCCTTGCCGCGGTCCCCACGGACCTCCCCACCGGGTTTCTATACGCCTGGTGGCGTGACGTGGATTCGTACCTTCCCCGTTGCCTAAGACGGAGAGTAGCGCCCTAAGGGGTTTCTATACGCCTGGTGGCGTGACGTGGATTCGTACCCTACCCCTCAGGCTGGGCCTCTGACCAGGGCGGATGGGAGGAGTCTGCACACCGGGGTCTCCGGAGGGGTCGCTGCGGGGGCCTGGAAGGGCCTCGGGAGGGTGTTTTGGCTGGTCAGAGGCGGTGCACACCCGAGGCGGTTTCGGGATGATCGCCAACCCAGGCCGGATTTGCGGCCTTCGGGCGTTTGGGGCTGGATCGGTAGGTCGGACGAGGTCGGTTCGGTCACTCTATCGGGTGGACGGCGCCGGGTTCCACCCACGATGGGCTCGCGGGCGCCATTGTGGTTCGCGCGGGGGGTGGGACATGCCGTCGAGGTGGGAGATCGGTCTGCCGGGGGTTGATCCGGCGACGGTCCGCTTGGAGTGGCTGCATGCGGTCGTATCGTCGTGGTTCGACGACGGCGAGGCGGCGCATGGGGCGAAGCTCAAGCCGTATTCGGTGTCGCCGCCGTGTCGGGCTGACGGGGGCGTGGTCGTAGAGGTCGGGCTGCTCGATGACACCCTGGTCCCGCGGTTGCTGACTCGCGCGTCCGGCGGCACCGCGGTGCGACTCGGGAATACGACGGTTCGGCTGCGGTCGGCTCCTCGGCAGGTCGCGGCGGTTCGCTGGGCTGATCTCGCAGCGGCCACATCCGCTCGGGCGTGGTGCCTGCGTTTCGCTTCTCCGGTGACATTCCGGCGGGGTGACAAGTTCTCCCCGTGGCCGGACCCGGCGCCGGTGCTGGGTGGGTTGCGGGCCAGGTGGCGGGCATTCGTGCCGCCGGAGTTGCCGCCGTTGTCGTTGGACCTTTCCGCCGGCCCGGTGTGGGTCACCGATGTCGACGGGTCGAGCGAGGTCGTACGGATCAACGGCCGGACCGTCTCCGGCTTTGTCGGACGGCTCCGGTTCGAGTGCGACGGCGACGACCCGACGGCGTCCGCGGTGGACAGCCTGGTGCGGCTCGCCCCGTTCAGCGGTATTGGTGCGTATACCACCCGTGGTTTCGGCGTGACCATCATCGAGCCGACATGGGCACCGCGAGCCCGCCGGTAGCGGCACCGCTGTACGACGCCGCGACGGCGCTGCCGGCATTGACGGCGGCGTGGGATGAGCTGCTCGCCGACGACCGTCAGGACGGCGTGCTGGGCGAGGCTACCCGCCGATTTGAGGCCAACGCGGGCGACCGGCTGGCCGAGCTCGCCGACCAGCTCCGGTCGGAAAGCTACCGCCCGGCGGCATTGACCGAGGTCGTGCTGGTCGCCGATGGCGGGCGCCGGACTCTGCAGGTGCCGGCGGTCCGCGACCGCGTGCTGGAAAAGGCCCTGGCCGCCGTCATCGCGCCATTTATCGATCCGGTCCTCGGCCCGTCGTCATTCGCGTACCGGCCCGGTCTGGGAGTGGCCGACGCGGTGCAGGCAGTCGCCCGTCTTCGGGACGAAGGGCTCGGCTGGGTCGCCCGTACCGACGTCGATGACTGTTTTCCCTCGATGCAGGTTGGCCGGATCCGGCGGATCCTCGGCGCCCTGCTCGACGACGACGCCATTCTTGACCTGATCGACGCGCTGCTGGCGCGGAATGTCACCCGCCCGGGCGGGTGGCGGCGGCTCGCCGGCCTGGCGCAGGGCAGCCCACTGTCGCCGATGCTGGCCAATCTCGCCCTGGCGCATCTTGACGACCGGGTCCGGCAGGAGGGCTTTCCGATCGTTCGGTACTCCGACGACCTGGTCATCTGCACGGCCAGCAAGCCTGAGGCGTGGGAGGCGCTGCGGAGCGTCGCCGCGGCGTGGGAGGAGATCGGGATGAGCTCAGGCGCGGACAAGACCGAGGTCATGTCGTTCGACGACGGCTTGGCGTTTTCTCGGTGCGGACTTCGGGCCGAGGTATCCGGTGGCGCTGGCCGAGCACCGGGTGGTTGAGCCGGAGGGAAAGACGGTCTATGTGGGCTTCTCTGAATTAACCGCATGTGCGTCCATCTGGGGCCTACTACTAACCGTCCAAGGTCGGCAGGCGTGCTGTCGGCGGCATGACGGTGCGTTCAGCGTCCTGGAGGGCTGAGTGCCGAATCCTGGACGTTGGCAGCGGTTTATCCACTCCTCACCGTCCGTGCCGGAAGTTACTCGTCCGCCGCGATGAGTCTGTTCCATCGGGTGGTCCTGTTGTCGGATGGTCCGTCCATGGGATCGGTTTCCGGGGACTCCATCCAGTTGCGGGGCCAGTCTTGGTCCGAACCAGGGTCTGATCGGGTTCGTGCGTCAGTGAAGTCCACATCCTTCTCGAATAACGCGCCATCGAACCGTGCGCCGCGATGGAAGGTCGTTCCTTTGAAGCTCGCATATTGACCGAAATGAGCACCGGGAAAGAACTCGTCGGCGTTGAACCACGGGTCTCCCGCGAACGTGGTGTACGAGAACCAGGCGCCTGAACCGAAGTGCGCACCGCGGAAGTCTGCGGTAAAAGTGTCCTCCGCCGGTCCGCCGACGAATGTCGCGGCTTGGACGAACGCCAGGTCGCGGACAAACGCCCTGAAGAGGGTTTCTCCCGCAAATGTTGTGTTGTTGCAGGTGATAGTATGGACTTCACACTGGTTCATCGCGAAGTCGACGAGACAGGCGCCAGTGAGGTCAACATCGATGGCGGGCCAGAACTTCGGGTTGCTTGGCTGTCCCTTCGTGTCCCGGAAGGGCTGGAGATGGCGGGCGAGGATCCGTTGCGCTGTCTGACGAACCTGGTGTTCCTGCTCACATCGCCCGAAATCTCGACCGTCGGAATTCTGTGCCGGAGAGTCAGAAGCATCGGGACTCACTTCGGTCGAGAGGAGGTCTGGTACGGACCGGGAGATCCGACGAGTGTTCGGTGTGTAAGGCATTCGAAGGTAGGCGCAGAGGACATCAACGATAGTCTGCCGGTGGGTTACATTGTCGTGGGCCAGCCGTTCCAGAGCATGGAGGCCACCCAGTCGGGCGAGCGCTTTGTCGCTGCCCAACTGTTCGACAGCCTTCGCATACAGGTCGGTAATACGTCGCTCCGTGGCATCATGCGCGCTGACCGAAGCAATCTGCTCTTTCTGGACCAGGTCGTCGACCTGTAGGTCGAGCGCGATCTCAGTGGACCGCTGCCGACGTACCGCGAGCAGCAGGGCTAGCGCCGCACCGGTACCCGCCGCTGCGGCCAGACCGGTACGAATCGAGTCCGCACGCGCCTGCGGCAACGCAGACCCTATCAGGCCACGGCCTTGCGACCACAGCACCCAACCTACACTCATCCCTGCAATGACAACCAACACAGCCGCGGCAGCAACCCACCACCAACGAAGCGGCCGAAGCCGGACCCGCTGTGGTCCCACAGGATCAAGCTGATCAGCCACGAGGACAGCATGCTCTAGCCCACCAGCGAACGTCGACACCTGCCCTGACCAACGGGTCCATCTCGGCATACGTGATCTCGCATAGTCCACTCATCGGCATGACAGGACTTTGCCTGGCGTCAGTTCTGTGGCGATGTGGATGTTGTTCGGCCGGAGAGTGAGGGTCTATGTGGGTGTGCCCGGTTCCCGCGTGCACATCGACGCGGGTCGGCTGGTCGTTGACTCGGCGGAGGACGCCGAGCTGCTCAGCGTGCCGAGCGGCCACGTCGAGCGGCTCGTCTGTTTCGGGCCGGTCGGGGTCAGCGCAGGCGCCCGGTCCTGGGCGCTGACCAACCAGGTCAACGTGGTGTTCGCATCCCGTCGGGGCGGCTATCTCGGCCAGCTCCTCTCTTCCTCGGTGACCCGGGTCGACCGGCTGCGCGACCAGTTACGGGCGACCGACAACGCCGAGCTGTATCTGCCATTCGGCCGGGCAGTCGTCACGGCCAAGGTGCGCAAGCAGGCCGTGTTGCTCCAACGACTCGTCCGGCGCGAGCAGCATGAGGAGATCACACACGAGATCGGGCTGATCCAGCAGATGCTCGCCATGGTCCCTGACTGCGGCACCCGAGACGAGCTCATGGGCGTCGAAGGCGCGGCGGCCCGTTCCTATTTCACCGCGCTCGGCCTGCTCGTGCCCGAGGAGCTGCGCTTTTCCGGCCGGTCGCGGCAGCCCCCAATGGACACCATCAACTCGGCGTTGTCCTTCGGATATACGGTGCTGGTCGGTGAGGCGACCGCGGCGTTGGTGGCCGCCGGTCTCGACCCGGCGATCGGGCTGCTGCACACCGAGCAGTACCGACGACCGAGCCTCGCCCTGGACCTGGTCGAGGAGTTCCGGCCGCTGGTCATCGATCAGGTGGTGATCTCGGCCGCCAGGGCCGCGGAGCTGCGACCCGAGCATGGCCGCGTCGAGGAGGGCCGACCCGGGGTGCTGCTGACCCGGGCCGGCCGTGAGGTGCTGCTGACCGGATACGAGCGCCGAATGCTACGGATCACCCGGGGCGCACTGCCCGGGTTCAGCGGCAGCCTACGCCGGCACCTCTACCGCCAGGCCCAACGCATCGCCGCCTACATCGCCGACCCGACGCAGTCGTGGACCGGGCTGTCATGGCGATGACCATGCTCGTCTGTTACGACATCTCCGACGACCGGGCCAGAGCCCGGACCGCCGCCACTCTGCAACAATGGGGCGACCGAATCCAACGAAGCGTCTTTGTCTGCCTCCTCAGCCCCGACGATCTCATCCAGGTGGAGTCCCGACTCGCCGACATCATCGACCCCGACACCGACTCGGTCTATTTCGTGCCGGCCTGCGCAGCTTGCTGGACCGCGGTGCATGTGCTCGGCCAGGCCGACACCGACCCGCCCACCCTCTTCTGGGCAGCCCTGTGAAAACGACAAACCGTACGAAGTGTCGTGAGTCGGGCCTGGGTTGGCGATCATCCGGAAACCGCCTCGGGTGTGCACCGCCTCTGACCAGCCAAAACACCCTCCCCAGCCGTCCCGGCCCCTCCACGGCGACCCCTCCGGAGACCCCGGTGTGCAGACCCCTCCCATCCGCCCTGGTCAGAGGTCCAGTCTGAGGGGTAGGGTACGAATCCACGTCACGCCACCAGGCGTATAGAAACTTGGCCTGAGGAAGCAATGGAATTTTCCGGCCTCCGGTCCGGGTACGAATCCACGTCACGCCACCAGGCGTATAGAAACAGGATCTCCGACATCCGCTCGATCACCAGCGCGTCGTGTACGAATCCACGTCAGGACTGCGCCACCCAGGTACGAATCCAGGTCACGCTGCCAGGCGTATAGAAATTCGCTGTGGCAGTGCGTTTTCTGTCCGTGCGAGACTATTGTCAAGTAATTGAATATTCTTTACTCAGATAGGGCTCTGTGAGATAATGGCCGCCATGGAGTTGTCAGATGGGCAGCGCGCGTCTCTTCAGTCTTTGCTTCGCGGCGAGGGCTGTACGGGATCGGTTTCTGATCGCGCTCAGATGGTGTTGTGGCGAGCTGAAGGTTGTTCGGTTGCGGACATCGTGAAGGTGTCGGGTACGACGAAGCCGACGGTATATAAGTGGCTAGATCGGTACGAACAGTTCGGCATCGATGG
>DATILL010000004.1:0-10305 GCA_035476575.1 Mycobacteriales bacterium | reverse complement strand
CCTTTCGTGGGTCGGGGGCAACGAATGGTCACCACAAGGCGCATAGGTGACCACAGCGAAAATCGGGTTAGACGCCGAAGAAGACCTCGACCTCGCGGTACCGCTCCAGCGGCACCGTCTTCAGCTCGTCGGTGGCCTCGGCCAGCGGCACCCGCACGATGTCGGTGCCGCGCAGCGCGACCATCGTGCCGTATGCGCCCTCCTGCACCGCGTCGATCGCCTGCAGCCCGAACCGGGTGGCCAGCACCCGGTCGAACGCCGTCGGCGTGCCGCCCCGCTGCAGGTGGCCGAGCACCGTCACCCGGGCCTCCCGACCGGTCCGGGCCTCGATCTCGTCGGCCAGCCGCTGCCCGATCCCGCCGAGCCGGACGTGCCCGAACGCGTCCAGCTCTCCGGTCTGCACCGCCATCGTGCCCTCGGCCGGGGTGGCACCCTCGGCCACCACCACGATGCAGGCGTAGTGCGCCT
The DNA here is from genome assembly GCA_035476575.1 of Mycobacteriales bacterium. Classification (GTDB taxonomy): domain Bacteria; phylum Actinomycetota; class Actinomycetes; order Mycobacteriales; family JACQDL01; genus DATILL01. The sequence goes on along the minus strand of DATILL010000004.1, from coordinate 9,837 downwards.
CGAACCGGCCCTCGATGTACTCGCACACCTTGCCGATGTCGAACGGCCGCTCCGGGATCAGGATCACGTTCGCCCCGCCCGCGGTGCCGGCGTGCAGCGCGATCCAGCCGGCGTGCCGCCCCATCAGCTCCACGATCAGCACCCGGTGGTGCGACTCCGCGGTGGTGTGCAGCCGGTCGATCGCCTCCATCGCGATGTTGACCGCGGTGTCGAAGCCGAAGGTGTAGTCGGTGGCGCCGAGGTCGTTGTCGATCGTCTTCGGTACGCCGACGACCGGCACCCCGTCGACGGTGAGCCGGCGGGCCACGCCGAGGGTGTCCTCGCCGCCGATGGCCACCAGCGCGTCGACCCTGAGCCGGGCCAGCGTGGCCTTGATCGCCTCCACCCCGCCGTCGACCTTGTACGGGTTGGTCCGGGACGAGCCGAGGATGGTGCCGCCACGGGGCAGGATGCCGCGCACCGACAGCAGGTCCAGTGGCATGGTCTGGCCCTCGATCGCTCCGCGCCAGCCGTCGCGAAAGCCCAGGAACTCATGACCGTAGGCGCCGATCCCCTTGCGGACCACGGCACGGATGACCGCGTTCAGGCCAGGACAGTCGCCACCACCGGTGAGTACGCCGATACGCATTACTTCCCTCCTCTGGACGTCCCCGTGACGTCGGACCAGAGGCTAGCGGTTAGTCGCTGGTCGCCTGCCCCAGCCCGGTCGCCGACATGGCGCGCCACCGGGCCAGGTTGTGCCGGGCGTCCGCCAGCGCGTTGTGCTGGTCGCGCGGGGCGGCCGGCAGGACCGGCCGGCCGGCGTCCTCCCAGCGCTGCCGCAGCTCGTGGGTGAAACGCGGGATCGGCCGGGGCAGGTCCGGCATGGCGCCCCAGAGCTGGCAGAGCGCGACATGATCGTACGCCGAGTACCAGGCCCACAGCTCGATCTCCTCGCCCGGCTCGGTGAGGAAGGCAATCAGGTCGGTACGGATGGCGGCCCGGGACCGCCACACCGGATGGCCGGGGCTGGGCAGCTTGTCCAGCACGTTGCGACGGACCCAGGGGATCGCCTTGGCCGGGTCGAACTCGGTGGAGACCGCGTAGAACTCCCGGCCGGTCTCGTCCACCACCCCGATCGAGACGAGATCGACAGTCACGCCGTCCTCAATGAACTCGCAGTCGAAGAAGTATCTACGCGGCACCGCGCCACCCTATGGCTCACCCGGCGCTCCGGCGTGGCACGACCGGTCAGCTCGCCTGGTCAGCTCGCCTGGTCAGCGGAGGTCCGCTCGCCGGCCCGCGCGGCCGGCACGCCGGCCCGCTCCGTCGCCTCGTCCAGCGACTTGCCCTTGGCCAGCGCGTTCTTCACCTTGGCGGCGTAGACGTCGACGTACTCCTGGCCGGACAGCAGCATCAGCTCGTACATGATCTCGTCGGACATCGACCGCTCGACGAACCGGTCGCCGGCCATCCCCTCGTAGCGGGAGAAGTCCAGCGGCTTGCCGAAGCGCACTGTGACCCGGGCGCCGAGCCTCGGGATGATCTTGCCGGGCGGCTGGGCCTTGTCGGTGCCGATCACCGCGGCCGGGATGACGCGGACGCCCGCCTCCAGCGCCATCCGGGCCACCCCGGTCTTGCCACGGTAGAGCCGGCCGTCCGGCGACCGGGTGCCCTCCGGGTAGATCCCGAGCAGCTTGCCCTCCGCGAGCACCCGCTTGCCAGTGTCCAGCGCGTCCTGGGCCGCCGACCCGCTGGCCCGGTCGATCGGGACCTGGCCCGCCGCGCTCATGAACCACCGGCTGATGAAACCCTTCAGCCCCTTGCCGGTGAAGTACTCCGCCTTGGCCAGGAAGGTGACCCGCCGGCCGACGACCGCCGGCATGAAGAAGCTGTCGGAGAACGACAGGTGGTTGCCGGCCAGGATCGCCGGCCCGTGGTCGGGGAGGTTCTCCTCACCCTCGACGGTGATCCGGAAGAGAAGGCGCAGCCATGGCCCGATCAGGACGTGCTTGAACAACCAGTACCACATGCCGACCTCCCCTCACGCTTCCGCAGACTACGGACCGGGGCAGCCCGGACACAACGACACGTGACGAGTTCTACTCCGGCAGGCCTACCCTGCGCGAATGCGGCTCGCCGGCATGGACCTGACGGCGGGACAGCAACGCCACGGGCAGTGCCCGCGGCAGGCCGGCGAGGGGGCTCGCGGCGCCACCCTGGGCGTGCAACGATGCTCCGGTGTCCCTGATGGCGGGTGCCGAGCCCTTCCATGCCGACGGCGGGCCCGTCGGCGTTGTCCTGTGTCATGGGTTCACCGGCAGCCCGAGCAGCATGCGCCCGTGGGCGCGGCACCTGGCCGCCGAGGGACTCACCGTCCGGGTGCCGCTGCTGCCCGGGCACGGCACCCGCTGGCGCGACGCCAACCTGACCCGCTGGACGGACTGGTACGGCGAGCTGGAGCGGGCCTTCGACGAGCTGGCCGGGCGCTGCGAGACGGTGTTCGCCTGCGGGCTGTCGATGGGCGGCGGGCTGACCTTGCGGCTGGCCCAGACCAAGGGCGCCGCCCTTGCCGGGCTGGTGCTGGTCAACCCGTCGGTCACCACTGAGCGGCTCGACCAGAGGTACCTGCTGCCGATCCTCGGCCGGCTGCTGCCGGGCTGGGCGGCCATCGGCAACGACATCAAGAAGCCGGGGGCCAACGAGGTCGCCTACCGCGTGTCCCCGCTCAAGGCGGCGCTGTCGCTGCGGCAGATGTGGTCGGTGGTGCGGGCCGACCTGCCGCGGGTCACCCAGCCGCTGCTGCTGTTCCGCAGCCGGGTCGACCACGTCGTGCAGCCGGTGAACAGCCGGGTCGTGCTCGCCGGCGTGTCGAGCATCGACACCACCGAGCGGGTGCTGGAAGACAGCTTCCATGTCGCTACCCTGGACAACGACGCCCCGGAGATATTCGCGACGAGCGTGCGGTGGTTCCACGACCGGGCGCCGGGCGGCCGGGGGAAGGCCGAGAACACCTCGGACGAGGCTACGAAGGGGTAGCCGGGGATGCAGGGCGGACCGTACGACGAGCAGCCGGTGCCCCCGCGGCGCGGGCGGCGTGACAACGGGCTGAACGCGGAGCGCTTCATCCCGCTGCTGGACGTCGACCCGCGTATCGGCGAGCACCTGCTCGACGTGCTGAAGCTGGCCGGCGTCCCGGCGTACCTGGAGCCGGCGATGGACGTCGAGCCGTACACCCGGGCCGCCTCGGTGCCCAGCCCACCCACCGACCGGCTGTGGGTCGACCGCGACCTGCGCGAGACCGCGAGAGACGTCATCCACGCCGAGACCAGCGCCAACGCGGGCGCGGAGACGGCTGCGGGGCCACCGGCGACACCGTCCGCGGACCCGGTACGGCGGGCCAGCCGGCGCGACGACGCCGAGCGGCCGGACGGCTGGCCCGGCGACCCCGCTGACCAGCACGCCCTACCCGACGAGGCGCCGTCGCACGGCCTGGCCGACCCGGCGGAGGAGCAGTCCTGGCTGGACATCATCGCCCGCTACGACAGCGACCCGACCAGCCTGGCGGTGCCGCCGTGGCCGGTGGCGGAGGATGTGGACGGCCCGAACCGCGGGTCGGGCCGCGCCGCGCCGACCGCGCCGACCGCGGCGGGCAGCACGGGCCGGACGGAGCCGGACCGGACGGCTGCCCCGGCCGAACCGAAGCCGGCCGAGCCGGCGGACCAGCCCGAGCCGCCGCGCCAGGCTGGCCGGCATGCCGCGGTCGAGCCGGCCCAGGCCAGGCCCGAGGCGGCGACCCACGCGGCGGCCCAGCCCCCGGCCGACGCCGGGGACCACTACGTCCCGCCGCCCCCGCCGCCGGTGCCCCGGCTGTCCAGGCAGACAATCCTGGCGCTCGGGTTGATCGTCATCGGTGCGTTGCTGCTGCTCTTTCCGAACCTGATGGGGTTCGGCTCGGACTCCGGGCTGGCGCTCGGCGTGCTGGCACTGGTCAGCGCTACTGGCCTGCTGGTGCTGCGACTACGTGAGGACCGCTTCGACGACCCGGACGACGGCGCCGTGCTCTGAGACCTACGCTGGCCCCGTGCAGCGCAGCGACACCTCCCACGGCGACACCCCCCAGGCCGAGACCCACTACGCCGAGACCGTGGAGATCCGCGGTCACCTGCTGGACTCCGGAGTGCTCGCCCGGGTGCTGGACGACGTGCTGGAGTATGGCGGCGACTACACCATCTCCCGGCTGGACCTGGGCAGGAACCACCAGGACGAGTCCTACGCCCGGATGGAGATCGGCTCCGCGGACCCGGCGGAGCTGCAGCGGATCCTGATGCGGGTGCAGATCCACGGGGTCAACCCGGTACATCCCGGCGAGGCCGTGCTGCGGCCCGCGGAACGGGACGGCATCTTCCCCGAGGACTTCTACTCCACCACCAACCTGGAGACGGTGGTGCGCGTCGACGGGCAGTGGCTGCCGGTCCACCAGCCGGAGATGGACTGCGGGCTGCTGGTCCGGGACGGCGTCGCACGCACCGTGCCGGTCTCCGACGTACGGGTCGGCGACCTGATCGTCTGCGGCGCGACCGGGGTGAAGGTCATCCCGCCGTGGCACGACGAGGAGGACCACGGCTTCGGCTTCATGTCCTCGGACGTGTCCAGCGAGAAGCCGCAGTCGTTGCAGGTACGCCGGATCGCCGCCCAGATGCGCGAGGTGAAGGAGGCCGGCCGGCGGGTGCTCTGGGTGGGCGGCCCGGCCATCGTGCACACCGGCGCGGCGCCGGCCATGGCTGAGCTGGTCCACGCCGGGTACGTCGACGTGCTGTTCGCCGGCAACGCGCTCGCCACCCACGACATCGAGGCAGCGCTGTTCGGCACCTCGCTCGGGATGGACCTGGCCAAGGGGCGCGGCGTGCCGCACGGGCACGAGCACCACATCCGGGCGATCAACACCATCCGGCGGTGCGGCTCGATCGCGGCGGCGGTCAGGTACGGCGTGCTTCGTACCGGGGTCATGCACGCGCTGGTGACGGCCGGCAGGGACTTCGTGCTGGTTGGCTCGGTACGCGATGACGGGCCGCTGCCGGACGTGTACACGGACGTGGTCGCCGGGCAGCGGGCGATGCGGGCGGGGCTCGCCGACGTGGGTTTCTGCATCGTGGTGGCGACGATGCTGCACGGCATCGCGACGGGCAACATCCTGCCGGCGTCGATCCCGCTGGTCTGCGTCGACATCAACCCGGCAACGGTGACCAAGCTGGCCGACCGGGGCAGCGCTCAGGCCATCGGCATCGTCACCGACATCGGGCTGTTCGTCGAGCAGCTCGCCCGCGAGCTGGTGCCGGGCCACCGTGGTGACCACGGCGGCGATCACCGTGGCGACCACCCTGGCGCCGAGTCGTGACCCGACGTTTTACGATACGCAACGTGACTGTCGCTAAGCCGCAGCGTGAGCAGCGGATCGTAGGAGACATGGGGACTGCTGAGCTCACCGTTTTTCAGCTTTGGTGCCGGCTGACTGGCAACGATCCGGACGACTTCGGCGAGGGCGAGCTGGATGCGTTCCTGGCCCGCCCGCAGGTGCCTGACCTCGCGGCGACGCCGTACTCCGTCCTGCTCGACGCCGGCATCACCGCTGCCAAGCGCGGCTCGCTGCCGCTGGAACGGTGGCTGTCCGCGGTGCGGCCGGTCCGAGCCTGAGCACGATGTTGCCGTGAGCCGGCGGAGCTGGCCGGAGTTGGTCGAGGGCCTCCAGCAACTGCCGGAGGCCCCCTGGGGGTGCCGTCTCAGGGCACCGGGCCGAACGCCGCCTCGGTCACGCGCCACACCACCGAGGTCGAGACCGACCTGGAGGGCAGAGCCGATCGGCGTCGGCAGGAGGAGGGGTCAGGTCCTCCGGCTAGGTGCCGGCACAATAGTACGACTATCTCCATAGGTGCGATAGGCCTCGTTGATCACCCATTATGGCGAATGTCATAGCCGGACTGACGGCCCAGACGGGGACACTGGGTGACCCCCATGACGCGGTGACCCCAAACTACCCGCGACTCCCCACCGCCGTCGGCATGAGCCGATGATCACTATCCGATGATCGCGGCCGGATGCCGGCCGCACATCCCGGAACGCTACCACCCTCGTGGCCACGGGCCGAGGGACGGCATCCGGGAGTTATCGAAGATCAACGATGGTGGCGTAGCAAGTGGTATAGGCCATGAGCGCCAGTGTCTTACGTCCGTAAAGAAGCCGCAACATGGCACATCTCGGGAACGCAGACTTGTCGTGAGATCCACGTTGCACCGCCGAAACACAGCCGGCGAGCGCTCTTAACCGAGCTTCCCTACGGTCCGGGGCTCGGAGGTGGTGCTCATGGCCCGCTGGATCAACGATTGGCGACCGGAAGAGCCCGAGTTCTGGGAGCGGACCGGGCGCAAGGTCGCTCGCAAGAACTTGATCTTTTCAATCTTTGCCGAGAACACCGGGTTCTCGGTATGGCTGTTGTGGAGCATCACAGCAACGTATCTGATCACGAAGAACGGCTTTCACCTCACTGCCGCCCAGTTGTTCTTTCTGGTCGCCGTCCCGAACTTCGTCGGCTCGCTGCTGCGGATACCCTACACGTTCGCGGTGCCCAGGTTCGGCGGCCGGAACTGGACGGTCGTCAGCGCCCTGCTGCTGGTGATCCCGACCTTGCTGCTCACCTACGCGGTGGGAAACCCGACCACGCCGTACTGGGTCTTCCTGCTCATCGCGGCGACCGCCGGCTTCGGCGGCGGCAACTTCGCGTCCAGCATGACCAACATCAACTTCTTCTACCCCGACTCCAGGAAGGGCAGCGCGCTGGGGCTGAACGCCGCGGGCGGCAACATCGGGGTGAGCATGATCCAGCTCTTCCTGCCCGTGATCATCGGTGCCGGCGGCCTGTTCGGCCTGGTCGCCGCCGACGCCAGCGGCGTCAGCCTGGTGCGGGCCGGCTACGTGTGGGCCGGGCTGGCCGTCACCGCCGCGGTGTGCGCCTGGTTCTTCATGGACAACCTGACGGCGTCCCTGTCCCCGTTCCGGGAGCAGATCTCCGTCGTGCGACACAAGCACACCTGGGTGATGTCCTGGCTGTACATCGGCACGTTCGGCTCGTTCATCGGCTACTCGGCGGCGTTCCCGCTGCTGATCAAGGTCCAGTTTCCGGACGTCAAGGTGGCCAATGTCGCGTTCCTGGGCGCACTGGTCGGTTCGGTAGCCCGGCCGTTCGGCGGCTGGCTGTCCGACAAGATAGGTGGCGCGCGGGTGACCTTCTGGACCTTCGTCGCCATGGCCGGCGGCACGGTCCTGGTCATCGCGGCGGTGAACGCCAAGAGCTGGCCGTTCTTCCTGGCCGCGTTCCTGTTCGTGTTCGTGACCACCGGCCTGGGCAACGGGTCGACGTACCGGATGATCCCGATGATCTTCCAGCGGCAGGCGCTGCGCGAGGTCTCCACCCCCGGCGGCCCGGACCGCGAGACCGCCATCGCCACCGGACGGCGGGAGGGCTCAGCGGTCATCGGGCTCGCGTCCGCGGTGGGGGCCTTCGGCGGGTTCGTCATCGTCGCGACCTTCGGCGTGCTCGGCCTGCAGAACAAGGGCCTGGTGCCGCCGGAGGCGATCGCCACGGCGTTCATGACCTTCCTCGCGTTCTACGCGACCTGTGTGTTCGCCACCTGGTGGTACTACACCCGCCGCAGCTTCATGGCCGCGAAAGCACCGAGCCTGGCCACCGCCGACATCTGACGATCTCCGTCCGCGGGCGGGACAATCGCCATGCCCGCGGACTATTCGACGCCTGCGGGCCTTTTCGGCGCCCGCGAACTTCTGGCCCGCGGACTTCTGGCCCTCCCGCGAGCTCCGGCCCTGTGCGCCGGCCCGAAATGAGGGCCGGCGTCGAGCTGTCAGCGACCGCGGGCGCCCCTGGGATTCACGATCTTGTTACCTGCGTATGCACCGCATTTTGCACGCACGTAACAGGACAACACCGAGCCGGAAACCCCGGTACTGAGGATCAGTAAGTATGCGGACCGACACGCACTGCCCCTACTGTGCCCTGCAGTGCGGCATGACGTTGGTCCGGACCGGCGTGGACATGCCGGTCGAGGTCCGGTCGAGGGACTTTCCGACCAACGCTGGCGGGCTGTGCCAGAAGGGCTGGACGGCGGCCGAGCTGCTCACCAGCCCGGAGCGGCTGACCAGGCCGCTGATGCGGGCCAGCAAGGGCGAGCCGCTCCGGCCGGTGCCGTGGGCGGTCGCGCTGGACCGGGTGGCGAGCGAGGTGACCCGGCTGCAGCGGGCGCACGGCCGGGACGCCGTCGCGGTGTTCGGCGGCGGTGGGCTGACCAACGAGAAGGCCTACCTGCTCGGCAAGTTCGCCCGGGTGGCGCTGCGCACCCGGCTGGTCGACTACAACGGGCGGTTCTGCATGTCCTCGGCCGCCGCGGCAGGCAACCGCGCCTTCGGGGTCGACCGCGGGCTGCCGTTCCCGCTGACCGACGTGGCCGAGGCCGACGCCGTGCTGCTGGCCGGCGGCAACCTGGCCGAGACGATGCCGCCGCTGACCCGGCACCTGGCCCGGATGCGGGACCGGGGCGGTGCCCTGGTGGTGGTGGACCCGCGGCGCACCGCCACCGCCGCGCTGGCCGACCTGCACCTGCAGCTCACCCCCGGCACCGACCTCGCACTGGCGAACGGCCTGCTGCACCTGGCCATCCGGGCCGGGTACGTCGACAAGGCCTACGTCGAGGCCCGCACCACCGGGTGGGAGGCCGTACACCAGGAGGTCGCCCGGTACTGGCCGGAGCGGGTGGAGCGGATCACCGGCGTGCCGGCGCCGATGCTGCGGCAGGCCGTCGAGCTGATCGGCACGGCCGGCAGCGCCTACCTGCTGACCGGCCGCGGCGCCGAGCAGCACGCCACCGGCACCGACACGGTGACGGCGTTCATCAACCTGGCGCTGGCGCTCGGGCTGCCCGGCCGGCCCGGCTCGGGGTACGGCACCGTCACCGGCCAGGGCAACGGCCAGGGTGGCCGGGAGCAGGGCCAGAAGGCCGACCAGCTCCCGGGCTACCGCAAGATCGACGACCCGGCCGCCCGCGCGCACGTCGCCGCGGTGTGGGGGGTCGACCCGGCCGACCTGCCCGGCCCCGGCCTGTCGGCGTACGAGCTGCTGGACTCCCTCGGCACCCTCGGCGGGCCGCGCGCGCTGCTGGTCTTCGGCAGCAACCCGGCGGTCTCGGCGCCGCGGGCCGCGCACATCCGGCGGCGGCTGGCCGACCTGGACTTGCTCATGGTCGCCGACCTGGTGCCGTCGGAGACCACGGAGTACGCCGACGTCGTGCTGCCGACCGCCCAGTGGGCCGAGGAGGACGGCACGATGACCAACCTGGAGGGCCGGGTGATCCGGCGGCGGCGGGCCGTCGCTCCCCCGCCCGGGGTGCGCACCGACCTGTCCATCCTGTCCGCGCTGGCCGCCCGGCTGGGCTGGGTGAGCGGCTTCCCGGCCTTCCCCGAGACGGTGTTCGACGAGCTGCGGCGCGCCTCGGCCGGTGGCGTCGCCGACTACTCGGGCATCGACTACAAGCGTATCGACGCCGAGGGCGACATGTTCTGGCCGTGCGCGCCGGAGCCGACGCCGCGGCTGTTCCTCGACCGGTTCGGCACGCCGGACGGCCGTGCCCGGCTCGTGCCGGTGCGGCACCGCGGCGCCGCGGAGGACCTGGACCCGGAGTACCCGGTCTACCTGACCACCGGGCGGGTGATGCAGCACTACCAGAGCGGGGCACAGACCCGCCGGATCGCCGCGCTCAACGGGAGCGCGCCCGAGGCGTTCGTCGAGCTGCACCC
>DATILL010000003.1:0-25792 GCA_035476575.1 Mycobacteriales bacterium | reverse complement strand
GACCGGGAGACATGCGGCACCCCTTCAACACAAGATCATCAACTGCATGCTCGCCGGCTGGCGGCCCGACCGCCAAACCCACGCTGAGTCTGCCTAACCCGCTGGCCTCAGCGTTCCTACGGGCCTCGCCCAGGCGCGTATTCGGAGCCTCGCAGGTGCGGGGGGCGCCGCACGCGCCCGCACCCGCACGCCCACCACGCCCACCACACTCACCACGCCCGCGATCACGTGCCGGCGCGGCGACAGGCGCGGCGACAGGGAGCCGAGGGCCGCCTGATGGCTCGTTCGACCGTTGACGGTGGGGGAAAGTGGGGTATGGTGGCGGACAGTGGAACGTAGGGGGAGCGTTCGTGGTGGAGCGGAGGTGCTGCCGTGTTCCTGGGCACGCACGAGCCGAAGCTCGACGACAAGGGGCGCTTGGTCCTACCGGCCAGGTTTCGGGACGAGATCGCGGAGGGGCTTGTGATCACCAAGGGGCAGGAGCGCTGCCTCTTCGCGTTCCCGATGGCGGAGTTCCAGCGGGTCACCGAGGCGCTGGCCCAGGCACCGGTCACGCACCGGGCCGTGCGCGACTATGGCCGGGTCTTCTTCGCCAGCGCGTCGCAGGAGATCCCGGACAAGCAGGGCCGGATCACCATCCCACCCAGCCTGCGGACCTACGCCGGCCTGACCCGCGACTGCGTGGTCATCGGCGCGAACACCCGGATCGAGATCTGGGACACCCAGTCATGGGAGAGCTACCTGGCCGATCGCGAGCAGGCGTTCGCCGAGCTCGAGGAGGAGGTGCTGCCCGGCGTGCTGTGAGGAGGCGTCGTCCGTGCGGCGAGGTCTCCCCCCGCTTCCGACACCCTGGCTCACCTTCCCCGGTGCCAGGTGGTCAAGCGGGCGGGGACCTGGCGGCACGGTCGTCCGGGACGGCGGTCGGCGTGCGGGGAGTGGCCATGGCGGAGCACGGCGGTACGCCGGGCCATGTCCCGGTGCTGCTGGAGCAGGTGCTCGCACTGCTCGGTCCGGCGTTGGCCGGCCGGCCAGCCGTCGTGGTGGACGCCACGCTGGGCCTGGGCGGGCACGCCGGGGCGCTGTTGGCCGCCCACCCGGAGCTGACCCTGGTCGGGCTGGACCGCGACCCGCACGCGCTGGCGCTGGCTGCCGGCCGGCTCGCGCCGTACGCCGGGCGGACCGAGCTGGTGCACGCGGTGTACGACGAGCTTCCCCAGGTGCTGGACCGGCTCGGGATCGAGGAGGTGTCCGGGGTGTTGTTCGACCTCGGCGTGTCCTCAATGCAGCTCGACCAGCCCGGCCGGGGGTTCACCTACGCCCAGGACGCGCCGCTTGACATGCGGATGGACCCGACCCGGGGCCAGACCGCCGAGGACGTGGTGAACGGCTACTCCGCCGCCGAGCTGGCCCGGGTGCTCCGGGAGTACGGCGAGGAGCGGTTCGCCGGCCGGATCGCCGCGGCCGTCGTACGTGAGCGGGCCAAGGCGCGGATCACCTCCAGCGCCACGCTGGCTGAGCTGGTGCGTGAGTCGATCCCCGCGGCCGCCCGGCGCACCGGCGGGCACCCGGCCAAGCGCACCTTCCAGGCGCTGCGGATCGAGGTGAACGCCGAGCTGGACGCGCTGCGGGCCGGGCTGCCGGCCGCGCTCGACGCGCTGCGGTACGGCGGCCGGGCGGTGGTGCTGAGCTACCAGTCGCTGGAGGACCGGATCGTCAAGCGGATCTTCGCCGAGCGGGCCACCGGCAGCACGCCGCTCGACCTGCCGGTGGAGCTGTCCGGCCACGGCCCCAGCCTGGCGCTGCTGACCCGGGGAGCCGAGCTGCCCACCGAGGCCGAGGTCGCGGCCAACCCGCGCGCCGGCTCGGCCCGGCTGCGGGCCGCGGAGCGGATCGCCCCGGTGCCGGGAGGCGTGGCGTGACCTCCCCCCTGCGCAAGCAGCCGCCACCGTACCGGGAGCCGGCGCGTCCGGTGCCCCGGACCGCGCCCGCCCCGAAGCTGGCCGCGGCCCCCCGGCCGGCGCCGCAGCCCGATGTTGCTACGCCCGGTGCCAGCCCGCCCAGGACCGGCTCGACGGCGGCCACGCCGCGAGCGGAGCGGGCGCCGCGGGTACAGCGGGCGGTGACGGCGCCGCGGACGCCGTTCGCGCTGCTGGTGCTGGCGCTGCTCGGCGGTGGGCTGGTGCTCTTGCTGCTGCTCAACGCCGCGTCGGCGGCGGACTCGTTCCGGCAGCGGGAGCTGCAGCGGAAGCTGACCGCGGCCACCCTGCGCGAGCAGGAGCTGCAGCGTCAGGTAGCCACCTTGCAGGCGCCCGGGGCGCTGGCCGCCGCGGCCTACCGGCTCGGCATGGTGCCCAGCGGGGAGCCTGGCTACCTCCTGCGGCGGCCGGACGGGACCTACCGGCTGGTGGGCACACCCACCGTGGCCACCGCGCGACCGAGGCCCACCACGCGACCGAGGCCCCCCGCGCCACCGGGGTCCCCTCCGTCACCCGGCCCACGACCGACCCCGCCGGGAGATCACCGGTGACGGCGCACGGCCCCGTCCCGCCCCCGCGGACGGCTCCGCGTGGCACCCAGCCGCCACGTACGGCGGGCTCGGCCACGCGGCCGACCGCGCCCAGGCCCCCGTCGGCCTGGCATCCACCGTCCAGACCGCTAGTATCCAGATCACCAGCACCCAGACCGCCAGCCTCCAGATCACCGGCATCCAGACCGCCGGCATCCAGACCGCCATCATCGCCGCGGCGTCGGGCTCCCCGGCGCCGCGGCATCCAGCTTGGCAACCCGGCCCGCCGGGTCACCGCCGCGTTCGTCGTGGTCGTCGCGCTGCTGGCCGCCATCGGCCTGCGACTGCTCCAGCTGCAGGGGGTGGACGGGGCACAGCTCGCCAAGAAGGCCCAGGACCAGCGGCTGCGCCAGTACGCCGTACCGGCGATGCGGGGGGAGATCCTGGACCGGGCCGGCAACGTGCTGGCCTACAGCGTCGACGTCCGCGACATCGTGGCCGACCCGACCCTGGTCCGGGACCCGGCCGCGACCGCGCACGCGCTGGCCAGCCTGGTCGGCGTGCCGGAGGCAGAGCTGCGCGCCCAGCTCGACCGGAAGAACACCCGCAACGTCACGCTGGCTCGCGGCCTCACCCCGGCCCAGGCGAGCCAGGTGGCGCACGCCGGGCTGGTGGGCGTTTTCAGCCAGGCCGGCTCCCGGCGGCTCTACCCGGCGCGCACCCTCGCCGCCAACGTCATCGGCTTCGCCGGCCGGGACGGCACCGGGCTGGCCGGCATCGAGCAGATGTTCAACGCGGAGCTGGCTGGCCGCGACGGCGAGCTGGTCGCCGAGGGTGGCAGCGGCGGCCAGCTCATCCCGGGCACGGTGCACTCCCAGTCCCCGGCCGTGCCCGGCTCGAGCGTGCAGCTCACCCTCGACCAGGACCTGCAGTACGTGACCCAGAGCGCGCTGGACGGCGCCGTGGCCGGCTCCGGCGCGCGCGGCGGCCAGGCCGCCGTCCTGAACGCCCGGACCGGGGAGGTCCTGGCGCTGGCGGTGAGCCCGGCGTACGACGCGCAGGCCGCCCAGGACGGCACCGTCACGCGCGGCACCCCGCTGGCCAACCCGGCCGTGTCCAGCGTCTTCGAGCCGGGCAGCGTGAACAAGATGGTGACCTTCGCGGCGGCGCTGGAGGCAGGGCTGATCAGCCCGAGCACGGTCCTGGAGGTGCCGGGCAGCATCAAGGTGGCGGACCGGGTCGTGCACGACGCCTGGTCGCACGGCCTGGTCCGGTACACGGCGACCGGAGTGGTGGCCAAGTCCAGCAACGTGGGCACCCTGATGATCGCCCAGCAGCTCGGCCCGCGCACCTTCTACGACTACCTGCGCAAGTTCGGGCTGGGCGCGAAGAGCGGGGTGGAGCTGCCGGGGGAGAGCGCCGGCCTGCTGCCGCCGCTGGACCGCTGGTCCGGCAGCACCTTCGGCAACCTGCCGATCGGCCAGGGCGTCGGCATGACGATCCTGCAGATGGCTGGGATGTACCAGGCGGTGGCCAACGACGGGCTGCGGGTCCAGCCGCGTATCGTCCGGTCGGTGACTGCCCCGGACGGCACCCGTACCCCCACGGCGGCGCCGGCTGCCGTCCAGGTGATCAGCCCGCGGACCGCGGCGACGCTGCGGTACCTGCTGGAGGCGGTGGTGGAGGCCAAGGGCGGCACCGCCCCGTCCGCGGCCATCGACGGCTACCGGGTGGCTGGCAAGACCGGCACGGGGCAGCAGCCCGACCCCACCTGCGGCTGCTACAGCGACAGCAGCTACTGGGCCACCTTCGCCGGCATGGCGCCGGCCGACAACCCGCGGCTCGTCGTGGCCATCATGATCGACAGCCCCCGGGGCGGGCTGCACGGCGGTGCGGTGGCGGCGCCGACGTTCCGCAAGATCATGGCCTACGCGCTCAAGCAGCGGGCCATCCCGCCGACCGGCTCGCCGGTGCCGACGTTCCGGCTGCTGGGCTGAGCGGCCAGGCCGGTAGCCTTGCCAGCCGTGTCACCGTCGCCGACGCAGCCGCCCCGGGCGCTGCGGCCCGAACACCCGACCTCCCGACCGCTGGCCGAGCTGGCCGCCCGGCTCGGCCTTCCCGCGCCGTGGGACAGCCTCGAGGGCGGCACCAGCGCCGCCTGGCTGACCGGGGTCACGCACGCCTCCGCCCAGGTGCGGACCGGCGACCTGTACGCCGCGCTGCCCGGCACCCGTACCCACGGCGCCCGGTTCGCCGGCCAGGCCGCGGCGGCCGGCGCCCGCGCGGTGCTCACCGACCCGGCCGGGCTGCCGTTGGCCGAGCCGGCCGGGCTGCCGGTGCTGGTGGTCGACTCGCCCCGGGCGGTGCTCGGCGAGGTGGCCGACTGGGTGTACGGCGAGCCGACCGCGGCGCTCACCGTGCTCGGCGTCACCGGCACGTCCGGCAAGACCACCACCTGCTACCTGCTGGACGCCGGCCTGGCCGCGGCCGGGCACCGTACCGGGCTGATCGGGACGGTGGAGACCCGGGTGGCCGGCGAGGCGGTGAAGAGCCCGCTGACCACGCCGGAGGCCACCGACCTGCACGCGGTGTTCGCGGCGATGCGCGAGCGCGGGGTGTCGGCGGTGTCGATGGAGGTGTCCAGCCACGCGCTGTCGCTGGGCCGGGTCGGTGGGGTGCGGTTCGCGGCCGGCGCGTTCACCAACCTGTCCCAGGACCACCTGGACTTCCACGCCGACATGGAGCAGTACTTCGACACCAAGGCGCTGCTGTTCGACGGGCGGTGCGGGCACGAGGTGGTTAACCTCGACGACCGCCACGGCCGGCGGCTGGTCACCCCGGCGACGGTCACGGTGTCCGCGGCGGGCGACCCGGCCGCGGCCTGGCGGGCGGACCGGGTGGAGGCGGTGCCTGGCGGCGGCTCCCGGTTCGTCGTACGCGGTCCGGGTGGCCTGGAGGTGCCGGTCGCGATCCGGCTGCCCGGCGCCTACAACGTGGCCAACGCGCTGCTCTCGCTGGCCGTCCTGGCTACCGTCGGGGTCGACCCGGCGGTGGCGGCGGGCGCGCTGGCCGAGGTCCAGGTGCCCGGCCGGATGGAGCGGGTGGACGCCGGCCAGCCCTACCTCGCCGTCGTCGACTACGCGCACAAGCCGGACGCCGTGGCCGCCGCGCTGGCCGCGCTGCGCCCGCTGACCACGGGCCGGCTGATCCTGGTGCTCGGCTGCGGCGGCGACCGGGACCGCGGCAAGCGCCCGATGATGGGGGAGGCCGCCGCCCGCGGCGCCGACCTGGTGGTGGTCACCGACGACAACCCCCGCTCCGAGCCGCCGGGCGCGATCCGGGCCGCGATGGCGGAGGGGGTACGCCGGGTGCCCGGCTCGCACTGGCTGGACGTCGGCGACCGGCGGGAGGCGATCGACGCCGCCGTCCGCCGGGCCGAGCCGGGCGACACCGTGCTGGTCGCCGGCAAGGGGCACGAGCAGGGCCAGGAGGTCGCTGGGGTGGTGCATCCGTTCGACGACCGGGTGGTGCTGCGGGAGGCGATCGAGGCTGGCCGGGGGGCGCGGGGTATCGAGGGCGGCGGATGATCCCGATCACGCTGGCCGAGCTCGCCGGGCTGGTCGGCGGCGTGCCACATGACCTGCCAGACGGGTCGGTCCCGGTCACCGGTGGCGTGCGGCTCGACTCCCGCGTGGCCGGGCCGGGCGACCTGTTCGTCGCGTTGCCCGGCGCGCGGGTGGACGGGCACGACTTCGCGGTGGCCGCGGTCAGGGCGGGTGCGGCGGGTGTGCTGGCGTCCCGGCCGGTGGGGGTGCCGGCCGTCGTCGTACCCGACGTGGTGGCCGCGCTCGGTGAGCTGGCCCGCGCCGTGCTGGCCAGGCTGCCCGGGCTCACCGTCGTCGGCGTCACCGGCTCGTCCGGCAAGACCTCGACCAAGGACCTGCTGGCCGCGCTGCTGGCCCGGCTCGGCCCGACGGTGGCCCCGCCCGGGTCGTTCAACAACGAGCTGGGTCACCCGTACACCGTGCTCAGTGCCATCCCCGAGACCCGCTTCCTGGTGCTGGAGACGTCCGCCCGGGGTGTGGGCCAGATCGCCGCGCTGTGCCGGATTGCGCCGCCGCGGGTCGGCGTGGTGCTCAACGTCGGGTCGGCGCACCTCGGCGAGTTCGGCTCCCGGGAGGTGATCGCCCGGGCCAAGGGCGAGCTGGTGGAGGCGCTGCCGGCGGACGGCGTCGCGGTGCTGAACGCCGACGACCCGCTGGTCGCCGCGATGGCCGCCCGGACCGCGGCCCGGGTGGTGCGCTTCGGCGAGTCGGCCGAGGCGCAGGTGCAGGCGGTCGACGTCGTCCTGGACGAGCGCGGCCGGCCGGGCTTCACCCTGCTGGCTGGCGGGGCTGGCGGGGCCGAGGGCGGGGCGGCCGTCCAGCTCCGGCTGTACGGCCGGCACCACGTCGGCAACAGCTTGGCCGCCGCCGCCGTGGCGCTGGAGCTGGGCCTGCCGCTGCCCGAGGTGGCCGAGGCGCTGTCCGCCGCCGTACCGGCCAGCCGCTGGCGGATGGAGGTCACCGACCGGGCCGACGGGGTGACGGTGGTCAACGACGCCTACAACGCCAACCCCGAGTCGATGCGGGCCGCGCTCGCGGCGCTGGCGGCGCTGGGGCGCGGCCGGCGGCGCTGGGCGGTGCTCGGCCAGATGGCGGAGCTGGGCCCGGCGGCTGAGGTCGAGCACGCCGCGCTGGGCCGGTTCGCGGTCCGGTCCGGCGTCGACCGGCTGGTCGTGGTGGGGGCCGAGGCCGCCGCGCTACATGCGGGGGCCGTCTCGGCATGGGCCGTCCCAGAGGGGGCTGTCCCGGAAGGGGGCGTCCCGGAAGGGGCTGCCCGCGGGTGGGCGGGCGGAGCGGAGCCGGTGCACGTGCCGGACGTGGTGGCCGCGGCCGACCTGGTGCGCGGCGGGCTGCGTCCGGGCGACGTCGTGCTCGTCAAGGGCTCCCGGGCGGCCGGCCTGGAGCGGGTCGCGCTGGCGCTGCTCGGGGAGGGCGGCAGATGAGGTCGATCCTGGTCGCCGCGGTGGTCGCGCTGCTGGTCTCGATCATGTCCACGCCGCTGGCGATCCGGGCCTTCCGGCGGCGCGGGCTCGGCCAGGAGATCCGCGACGATGGCCCGCAGACCCACCTGGCCAAGCGCGGCACGCCCACGATGGGCGGCGCGGTGATCCTGGCGGCCACGCTGGTCGCGTACTCGGTGGGGCACCTGGCGTTGGGCACCCCGCCCAGCGTCTCCGGCCTGCTGGCGTTGTGGCTGATGACCGGGCTGGGCGCGGTCGGGTTCGCCGACGACCTCATCAAGATCCGCAAGCAGCGCAGCCTCGGGCTGAACGTCAAGGCGAAGTTCCTCGGGCAGCTCTTCGTCGGCCTGACCTTCGCCGTGCTGGCGCTGATGTTCAGGAACAGCCGGGGCCTGACGCCGGCGTCCACCCACCTGTCCTTCGTCCGGGACATCCCGCAGATCAGCTTCGGCGTGGTCGGGTTCGTAATCTTCGCCTACGTCGTGATCAGTGGTACGTCGAACGCGGTGAACCTGACCGACGGCCTGGACGGGCTGGCCGCCGGCAGCTCGGCGATGGTGTTCGGCACCTACGTGGTGATCAGCTTCTACCAGTTCCGCAACGCCTGCGGCACGGTGTCCAAGGCGGGCTGCTACCTGGTCCGCGACCCGCTGGACCTGGCCCTGGTCGCGGCCGCCGCGATGGCGGCCTGCTTCGGCTTCCTGTGGTGGAACGCGCACCCGGCCCGGATCATCATGGGGGACACCGGCTCGCTGTCGCTGGGCGGGCTGATGGCCGGGCTGGCCATCCTGACCAGGACCGAGCTGCTGCTGGTGGTGCTGGGCGGGCTGTTCGTGGTCGAGGCGATGTCGGTGATGCTGCAGGTCGCGTTCTTCAAGTGGAAGCGCCGCCGGATCTTCAACATGGCCCCGATCCACCACCACTTCGAGCTGGCCGGATGGGCCGAGACCACGGTGATCATCCGGTTCTGGATCATCGCCGGGTCGGCGGTGGCGTTCGGGCTCGGCCTGTTCTACGCCGAGTTCCTGTCCTACGGCCTGCCCGGATGAGCGCCCCCAGCGCGGAGCCGGGCCGGTGAGGCCCGTGGACCCGGCTGACCTGCGGGGGGTGCCGGTGCTGGTGGTCGGGGCGGGCGTGTCCGGGGAGGCCGCGACGCGCGCCCTGCTGGCGCTGGGTGCCGTGGTCACGGTCACCGCGCCGGCCGGGTCCGCGACCGCGGACCGGCTGGTGGCGGCCGGCGCCCGGTTCCTGCCGGGCCTGGCCGCGCCGCCGGCCGGGACCGCGCTGGTGGTGACCTCGCCGGGCCTGCGGCCGGGCGACCCGCTGCTGCGGGCGGCGGCCGGCGCCGGCGTCGAGGTGATCGGCGAGGTGGAGCTGGGCTGGCGGCTCGGCGCGCGGAGCCCGCAGGCCGCCGACTGGCTGGCGGTCACCGGCACCAACGGCAAAACCACCACGGTGCGGATGCTGGAGTCGATGCTCCGCGCGGCCGGGTTCGCGGCGGTCGCGGCCGGCAACGTCGGCCTGCCGGTGGTGGACGCGGTCCGGGTCGACCCGCCGTACGACGTGCTGGCGGTGGAGCTGTCCAGCTTCCAGCTCTACTGGTCGGAGTCGGTCCGGCCGCTGGCCGCGGCGGTGCTGAACCTCGCGCCCGACCACCTCGACTGGCACGGCTCGATGGCCGGCTACACCGCGGCGAAGGCCAGGATCTGGGCCGGTGGTATGGCCGTGGGTAACGCCGACGACCCGGCGGTGGCCGCGCTGCTGGCCACCGCACCCGGCCGGCGGGTCGGCTTCACCCTGGCCGCGCCAGCACCGGGCCAGCTCGGCGTCGTCGACGGCATGCTGGTCGACAACGCCTACGGCGACGGCGTGCCGCTGGCCGCGGTGGACCTCGTCCGCCCGGCCGGCCGGCAGAACGTCGCGAACGCGCTGGCCGCGGCCGCGCTGGCCCGGACCTACGGCGTGCCGCCCGGCTCGGTCCGGGCCGGGCTGGCCGGCTTCCTGCCGGACCGGCACCGCAACGAGCTGGTCGACGTGCTCGGCGGCATCCGCTACGTCGACGACAGCAAGGCCACCAACCCACACGCGGCCAGCGCCTCGCTGGCGTCGTACGACCGGGTGGTCTGGATCGCGGGCGGCCAGCTCAAGGGGGCCAGCGTGGACGAGCTGGTGGTCGCGCACCGGCACCGGCTGGCGGGTGCGGTGCTGCTCGGGGTGGACCGGGGGGTGATCGCGGCGGCGATCGCGCGACACGCCCCCGACCTGCCGGTCGTCGACGTCGGCAGCACCCACGATGGAGCCATGCTGGAGGTGGTGCGTGCCGCGATCGGGCTGGCCCGGCCCGGTGACACCGTGCTGCTCGCCCCGGCCGGCGCGTCCTGGGACATGTTCACCCACTACGGCGAGCGCGGCGACGCCTTCGCCGCCGCGGTCCGAAAGCTCGCCGGGTGACTGCCGGGGGCCGGGCACCAACCGGCGCGCCCGGCCGGGCGCCGGCCCGGGGCGGCGCCTTCCTGGACCGGCCGATGGCCTCCCTGCACCTGGTCCTGGTCAGCGGCGGGCTGCTGCTGCTGATCGGCCTGATCATGGTGCTGTCGGCCTCGATGGTCGACTCCTACGTCGCCTTCAACTCGGCGTACCGCGTCTTCATGAAGCAGCTCATGTGGGTGGCGATGGGGCTGCCGCTGTGCTGGCTAGGGTTGCGGCTGCCACCGCGGGCCTACCACGCGCTGGCCTACCCGGCCCTGCTGGCCTGCCTGGTGGCGCTGGCCGTCGTGCTGGTGCCGGGCATCGGGGTGTGGGTGGGCGGTGCCCGGCGCTGGATCGACCTCGGTCCGCTGCAGGTGCAGCCGTCGGAGCCGGCCAAGCTGGCCTTCGTGCTGTGGGGCGCGGCCCTGCTGGTGCGCAAGCACACCATGCTCGGCCAGTGGAAGCACCTGCTGGTGCCGTTGGTGCCGGTCGCGACCGCGGTGGCCGGGCTGGTCATGCTGGAGCCTGACCTGGGCACCATGCTGTGCTTCGTCCTGGCCCTGTTCGGCCTGCTGTGGACGGTCGGGGCGCCGTTCCGGCTGTTCGGCACCGTGGGGATGGGTGCGGTCGGCGCGGTGGTGCTGCTGATCCTGGCCGAGCCGTACCGGGCGGCGCGGCTGACCGGCTTCCTCGACCCGTTCGCGCACGCCAGCGACAAGGGCTACCAGGCCGTGCAGGGGCTGTACGGGCTGGCCACCGGGGGCTGGTTCGGCGTCGGGCTGGGGCAGAGCCGGCAGAAGTGGGGGCTGCTGCCGAACGCGCACACCGACTACATCTTCGCCATCCTCGGTGAGGAGCTCGGGCTGGTCGGGTGCCTGGTGGTGCTGGCCCTGTTCGCCACCCTGGCCTACGCGGGGACGCGGATCGCCCGGCGCAGCGCCGACCCGTTCGTCCGGCTGGTGGCAGGCGCCGTCACGGTCTGGCTGACCGGCCAGGCAGTGATCAACGTGGGCTACGTGACCGGGCTGCTGCCGGTCACCGGCATCCCGCTGCCGCTGATCTCCTTCGGCGGGACGTCGCTGCTGGTCACCATGTTCACCCTCGGCATGCTGGCGTCGTTCGCCCGGCACGAGCCGGCGGCGGTGGCGTACCTGACGGCCCGCGGGCCGTCCCGGCTGGCCCGCTGGCTCAGGCTGGCGGTGCCGAAGCCATACGTCGAGTGGACCCGGCCGGCGGAGCGGCCCGCGGCGCCGGCCCGGCCACCCCGGCCACCCCGGCCACCCCGGCCACCCGCGGCACGGCTGCCGGACCGGTCGGGTGCCCCGCGCCGCCGTACCGTCGCCGGAGCCGCTACCGTGCCGGTACGCGCCGCCGCGCGGCCGGTCCGCCCCTCCCGGGTCGACCCGGCGTCGCCGCCGCGCCCGACCGGCACCCACAGGACCCCAGGGGCTCGACCGAGATGACGCGCACCGACCAGTCGCACATCGTGATCGCCGGGGGTGGGACCGCCGGCCACATCTCGCCGGCCCTCGCGACCGCGGACGCGCTGCGCCGGCTGGACCCTTCCGTGCGGATCACCGCGCTGGGCACCGAGCGCGGCCTGGAGACCTCGGTGATCCCGGCCCGCGGGTACGACCTGGAGCTGATCCCGGCTGTGCCGCTGCCGCGCCGGCCGTCCGCCGACCTGGTCCGGCTCCCGCTGCGGCTGCGGGCCGCCGTCGGCCGCACCGCCGACCTGCTGGACCGGCTCGGCGCGGACGCGGTCGTCGGGTTCGGCGGCTACGTCTCGCTGCCGGCCTACCTGGCCGCCCGCCGCCGCAAGATCCCGATCGTGGTGCATGAGGCCAACCCGGTGCCGGGGCTGGCCAACCGGATCGGCGCCCGGTTCGCCGCGGTGGTCGCGGTGACGACGCCGGGTACCCCGCTGCCGGGCGCCGAGCTGGTCGGCCTGCCGCTGCGGCCGGCGATCACCGGGCTGGACCGGGAGCAGGCCCGGCCGGGGGCCAGGGCGCACCTCGGGCTCGACCCGGACCGGCCGACCCTGCTGGTGACCGGCGGCTCGCAGGGCGCCCGGACGCTGAACAACGCCGCCGCCGCCTGCGCCGCCCCGCTGGCCGAGGCCGGCGTCCAGGTGCTGCACGTGATCGGCAAGAAGAACACCGTGGCGATCCAGGAGCGGCCGGGCGGGCCGCCGTACGTCGTGCTGCCCTACCTGGACCGGATGGAGCTCGGCTACGCCGCCGCCGACCTCGCGCTGTGCCGGTCGGGAGCCAACACGGTCGCCGAGCTGGCCGCCGTCGGGCTGCCGGCGGTGTACGTCCCGCTGCCGCACGGCAACGGCGAGCAGCGGCTGAACGCCCAGCCGGTGGCCGATGCCGGCGGTGGGCTGCTCATCGACGACAAGGACCTGACCGCGGAGTGGGTCGCCGCCCACGTCGTCCCGCTGCTGGCCGACCCGGCCCGGCTCGCCGCGATGGCCACGGTGGCGGCGGCGTACGGTCACCGGGACGCGGACATGGCGCTGGCCAAGCTGGTCCTGGACGCGGCCGGCAGCCGGCCCGGATAGGAGGCCCGGAGCATGCTCGACCTCGCGGGCGTCCCGCTCCCCACCGACGCCGCGGCGCTCGGCCGGGTGCACCTCGTCGGCATCGGCGGGGTTGGCATGAGCGGCATCGCCCGGATCCTGCTGGCCCGTGGCGTGCTGGTCTCCGGCAGTGACGCCAGGGAGTCGGGCACCGTCGCCGCGCTGCGCGCCCTCGGTGCGACCGTCCACATCGGGCACGCCGCGGGCAACGTCGGGTCCGCCGACACCGTCGTGGTCTCGACCGCGGTCCGGCCGGACAACCCCGAGCTGGTGGCGGCCCGGCGGCGCGGCGCGACAGTGCTGCCCCGGGCCGCCGCGCTGGCAGCGGTGATGGCCGGCCGGCGGGGGGTGGCGGTGGCCGGCACGCATGGCAAGTCCACCACCACGTCGATGCTGGCCGTCGCCGCCCGGGCCGCCGGGGTGGACCCGTCGTACGCGATCGGCGGTGACCTGGACGAGCCCGGCTCGAACGCGCACCACGGCACCGGTCCGCTGTTCGTGGCCGAGGCGGACGAGTCCGACGGGTCGTTCCTGCTGCTCTCGCCGTACGCCGCGATCGTGACCAACGTCGAGGCCGACCACCTGGACCAGCACGGCACCGCCGAGGCGGTGACCGAGATCTTCCGGCGGTTTGTCACCCGGGTCCCGCCGGACGGCCTGCTGGTGCTGTGCGCGGACGACCCGGGCGCCGCGGGGCTGGCCGGGCACGCGACCTGCCGGGTGCGGACGTACGGCGAGGCGGCCGGCGCGGACCTGCGGCTGGCCGGCGTCGAGGTGGGTCCGGCGGCGACGACGTACACGGCAGTGCTGGACGGCGTGCCGCTGGACGCCGTCCAGATCGCCGTGACCGGCCGGCATATGGCGCTCAACTCGGCCGCGGCGCTGCTGGCGGGGGTCGAGCTCGGGCTGCCGGTCGAGCGGGTCGTGGCCGGGCTGGCGGGCTTTCGGGGGGTGCGTCGGCGGTTCGAGCTGCGTGGGCAGGCCGGCGGGGTGCGGGTCTACGACGACTACGCGCACCATCCGACGGAGATCGCCGCGCAGCTCACCGCGGCCCGGGTGGTGGCCGGGACGGGGCGGCTCGTGGTGGCCTTCCAGCCGCACCTGTACAGCCGGACCGCAGCGTTCGCGGCCGAGTTCGGGCAGGCGCTCGGGCTGGCCGACGAGGTCGTGGTGCTGGAGGTGTACGGCGCCCGGGAGGACCCGGTCCCGGGGGTCACCGGCGCCACCGTGGCCGCCGGGGTGCCGCTGCCGGCCGGGCGGGTGCGGTTCGAGCCGGAGTGGTCGGCGGTGGCGGCGGAGCTGGCCGGCCGGGCCCGGCCGGGTGACCTGGTGGTCACCATGGGGGCGGGCGACGTGACCATGATCGGTCCGGAGGTGCTGGCCCTGCTCGCGGACCGGCCGGGCGGGTGAGCCCGCCGGGCGCGGAGCCGGGGCGGAGGAGCGCGCCGGTGCGGACGCTGGCCGCGGTGGCGGTGGCTGGAGTGCTGTTAGTCGGGGCCGTGGTCTACGTGGTGGGCTTCACCGGCCTGCTCGGCGTCCGCTCGGTGGAGGTGTACGGCTCGTCCGCGGTGTCGGCGCGGGAGGTGCGGGACGCGGCCGCGGTGCCGGTGGGGGAGCCGCTGGCCCGGTTAGACGTGGGCACGATCTCCCGGCGGGTCGGGCAGGTGCCGGGCATCCAGCTCGTCCGGGTGAGCCGGTCCTGGCCGTCCACGGTGCGTATCGACGTGGTGGAGCGGACCCCTGTCGCGGTGGTGCCCCGCGGCTCGGGGCTGTGGCTGGTCGACGTCGAGGGCGTGCTGTTCCAGCGGGTGCCGGTCGCGCCGGCGTGGCTGCCCCGGCTGGTGGTGGCCCGGCCGGTGGCCACCGACCCGGCCAGCCGGGCGGCGTTAACCGTGATCGCGGCGCTGCCGACGCCGTTACGGAGGTTGGTACAGGTGGTGGAGGCGCCGACGCCGGACTCGGTGACCCTCGGCCTGCGCGACGGCCGGACGGTGGTCTGGGGCGGGCCGGGAGAGTCCGACACCAAGGCCCGGGTGCTGGCTCCCCTGTTGTCCCGGCCCGGCTCGACGTACGACGTGAGCACGCCCTCGGTGATCGTCCTCCGCTGATACAACAAGAGGTCACCACTATGCCGGGAGGTGACCACACGGGGCCTAGGACCAACGAGAGGTGACCACTACGCCGAGTGGTGACCACAGCTTGGGCGACACGCCGCGCGCCTCCTTGCCCGGCCCAGGTCGCGGACATACTGTCCGGCCGTGATCAGGTTGACATAATAGTAACGGTCTACCTGAGGGTGAGGGTGTCGAGCTCGAGGGTGTGCCTCCTGCCGGCAGCGTCGCCGTCGCGATCGGGCCGCACCGGCCGCGGCATCCGCACCGCACGTAACCGCCCCGCCGAGAGGGAAGCCAGCCGTGACACCCCCGCACAACTACCTTGCGGTCATCAAGGTCGTCGGCATCGGCGGCGGCGGGGTCAACGCCGTAAACCGGATGATCGAGGTCGGTCTCAAGGGCGTCGAGTTCATCGCGATCAACACCGACGCGCAGGCGCTGCTGATGAGCGACGCCGACGTCAAGCTCGACGTGGGGCGGGAGCTCACCCGCGGCCTCGGCGCCGGGGCCAACCCGGACGTCGGCCGCAAGGCCGCCGAGGACCACAAGGACGAGATCGAGGAGGTTCTCAAGGGCGCGGACATGGTGTTCGTCACGGCCGGTGAGGGCGGCGGCACCGGCACCGGCGGTGCCCCGGTGGTCGCCGCGATGGCCCGCAAGCTCGGCGCGCTGACCATCGGCGTGGTGACGCGGCCGTTCTCCTTCGAGGGTAAGCGCCGGGCACATCAGGCCGAGCAGGGCATCGAGGAGCTGCGCAACGAGTGCGACACCCTCATCGTCATCCCGAACGACCGGCTGCTGCAGATCTCCGACCGCAACGTCAGCGTGATGGAGGCGTTCAAGTCGGCCGACCAGGTGCTGCTCTCCGGTGTGCAGGGCATCACCGACCTGATCACCACGCCCGGCCTGATCAACCTCGACTTCGCCGACGTCAAGTCGGTCATGAGCGGCGCCGGCAGCGCGCTGATGGGCATCGGCTCGGCCCGCGGTGACAACCGGGCCGTCGCCGCCGCCGAGATGGCGATCGCCAGCCCGCTGCTGGAGGCCAGCATGGAGGGAGCGCACGGCGTCCTGCTGTCCATCTCCGGCGGGTCGGACCTGGGCCTGTTCGAGATCAACGAGTCGGCCTCGCTGGTCGCCGACGCCGCCCACGCGGACGCGAACATCATCTTCGGGGCCGTCATCGACGACGCCTTGGGCGACGAGGTCCGGGTGACGGTGATCGCGGCTGGCTTCGACGGCGGGATGCCGAAGAAGCGCAGCGACGTGCCGCGCCGGGCCGAGCAGCCGGCCGGCCCGGGCCATCCGCTCGGCCCGATCACCCCGCCGGCCCGCCCGGCCGCCGCCGGGTACACCTTCGGCGGCGGGCGCGGCGGCACCGGCGGCACCAGCGGACCGGGCGGGAACTCCGGCCAGCCGCAGCCGGCCAGCCCACCGCGCCGGGCGGAGTACGACGACGACCTGGACATCCCAGACTTCCTGAAGTAGCCGGAGCAGCGTCGCCCCTGACTCCCGACAATCATCGAGCTATCGTCGTTGCCGGAGGTCAACGAGCGACGACAGGTCGATGATCCTCGGGAGCGCCGGGTGTACAAGGTCCGCCGGGTCATCACGTCGCGCTGTGGTGGGGTGAGCCGGCCGCCGTACGACGAGCTCAACCTCGCCGACCACGCTGGCGACGACCCGGCGGCGGTCGCCGCGAACCGGGCCAGGCTGGTCCGCGAGCTGGGCGTCCCGGCTGACCAGCTGGTGTGGATGAGCCAGGCGCACGGCGCTAAGGTCCACACCGTGGCAGTGCCGCCACCGGGCCCGGTCGCTGCCACCGACGCGCTGGTCACCGGCATGCCCGGCGTGGTCCTCTGCGTGCTGGTGGCGGACTGCGTGCCGGT
This sequence comes from Mycobacteriales bacterium, assembly GCA_035476575.1. GTDB lineage: Bacteria > Actinomycetota > Actinomycetes > Mycobacteriales > JACQDL01 > DATILL01. Next base: position 9,165 of record DATILL010000003.1, on the reverse strand, counting down.
GCTGCTGGCCGACCGCAGGGCCGGCGTGGTGGCAGCGGCGCACGCCGGCCGGGCCGGTGCGGCGGCCGGCATCATCCCGCGCACGCTGGCTGTGATGCGGCTGCTCGGCGCGGACCCGACCCGCACCGAGGCGCTGCTCGGCCCGGCCGTCTGCGGCCGCTGCTACGAGGTGCCGGCCAGCCTGCAGGCCGAGGTCGAACGCGCGCTGCCCGGGTCAGCCATCCCGACCCGCTGGGGCAGCCCCGGGCTGGACCTGCGCGGCGGCATCGCCCGGCAGCTCGCTGCGGCCGGTCTGGGCCACATCGCGTACGATCCACGGTGCACCGTCGAGGACCCGGACCTCTACAGCTTCCGGCGCGACGGCACGACCGGCCGGCAGGCCGGCATCACCTGGCTGGCCCCATGACCATGACCGGCGGCGGGACCGGCGGGATGGACGGCGGGACGGGGCCGGGCGCCGGCCGTTCGGCCGAGCTGGCCGCCAACCTCGCCGCCGTACGGCACCGGATCGCCGCCGCCTGTGCCGCCGCCGGCCGGACCCCCGCCGAGGTGGTCCTGATCACGGTGACCAAGACCTTCCCGGCCGCTGACGTGCGCCTGCTCGCCGGCCTCGGGCTGTCCGAGTTCGGCGAGAGCCGGGACGCCGAGGCCCGGGCCAAGGCCGCCGAGCTGGCCGGCCTGCCGATCCGCTGGCATTTCGTCGGCCAGGTGCAGACCAACAAGGCCGGCAGCGTCGCCCGCTACGCCGATGTTGTGCACTCCGTGGACCGGCCGGAGCTCGTGACCGCGCTGGACCGGGGCGCCGCGGCCCACCGGGACCGGCCGCTGGACGTGCTGCTCCAGGTCAGCCTCGACTCAGCCCCAGCCGCCGGCCGCGGTGGCGCCGACCCGGCTGCGGTGCCCGCGCTGGCCGACCGGGTGGAGGCTGCCAAGCACCTCGGCCTGGCCGGGTTGATGGCCGTCGCGCCGCTCGGGGCCGATCCGGGGCCTGCCTTCGCCAGGCTGGCTGAGCTGGCCGCCGCGCTGCGCGCCGACCATCCCGCCGCTACGGTCCTGTCCGCCGGGATGAGCGGGGACCTGGAGGCGGCGGTCCGGCACGGCGCGACACATGTGCGTGTCGGTACGGCGTTGTTGGGCGGTCGGAGCGGCTTGGTCCGGTAGGGTCCCGGGAGAGATCGAGTTGACCGAGGGAGGGCGTCTCGATGGCCGGAGCCATGCGCAAGATGGGAATCTACCTCGGCCTCGTCGAGGACGACGAGCGCCGGACCGAGGTCGGTGACTACGACCAGTACGACGACTACCCGGAGGAGCCGGAGATCGTGCCCGCACGCCGTGACCAGCGGCCGGTCCGCCCGTGGGAGGACACCCCCCCCTCCCTGCACGACCCCGGGTACGACGAGGCCCCGCACTCCTACCGGATCACCACCCTGCACCCGCGGACGTACAACGAGGCCCGCACCATCGGCCAGCACTTCCGCGAGGGCGTGCCGGTGATCATGAACCTGACCGAGATGGACGACAACGACGCCAAGAGACTGGTTGACTTCGCCGCCGGGCTAATCTTCGGTCTGCGTGGCAGTATCGAGCGCGTGACCAACAAGGTGTTCCTGCTCTCCCCGCAGAACATCGAGGTCACGGCGGAGGACAAGGCCCGCATCGCTGAGGGCGGGTTCTTCAACCAGAGTTGAACTAGGACGCTTGTGGCCGGTTTCTGGAGTTTGGTTAGCTTTCTGCTGCTCATCTTTCTTTTGTTGCTCTTTGCCCGTTTCGTCTTTGACTGGGTGATGGTGTTCGCCAGAAGCTGGCGACCGAGTGGAGTGGTGGCGGTGGGGTTGGAAGTGGTCTACTCGGCCACTGACCCTCCTCTCAAGGCACTCCGGAGAGTGATCCCTCCGTTGCGTCTGGGAAACTTCAGTCTTGACCTGGGGTTCATGGTGCTGCTGTTCGGGGTTTACATCTTGCTCGATGTGACCCGGGGCTTGGCACGATGAGCTCCAGGCAGCACCGACCGAACCCTGTCCGCAGTCTTCTCGAGGTGATCAGATGCCGCTGACCCCTGCTGACGTGCACAACGTGGCGTTCAAGAAGCCGCCCATAGGTAAGCGTGGCTACGACGAGGACGAGGTGGACGCCTTCCTCGACCTGGTCGAGGCCGAGCTCGCCCGGCTCATCGAGGAGAACAACGACCTGAAGGCTCAGGTCGACGAGATGCAGTCGAAACCAGGCCAGCCCGGCGGGATGAGCGCCCCGCAGCCGCTCCCACCACCGATGCCGGTCGCCCCACCGCCGCCGCTGCAGGCCCCGTCGGACGTTGTTCCGGACCACGGCCAGGCGGTCAAGATGCTGGCGCTGGCCCAGGAGACGGCGGAGAAGTACGTCGCGGACGCCAAGACCGAGGCAGACCGGCTGGTCGCCGAGGCGCGGACCAGGTCCGAGCACCTCGTGTCCGAGTCGCGCGCCAAGGCCGACGCGCTGCTGTCCGACGCCCGGACCAGGTCCGAGGCGATGGAGCGGGACGCGCGGGCGAAGGCGCAGGGCCTGGTCGCGGACGCCGAGCGCAAGCACACCGAGGTGGTGAGCGGGCTGGAGCAGAAGAAGACCATGCTGGAGAAGCGGATTGAGGGGCTGCGTACCTTCGAGCGCGAGTACCGCACCCGGCTGAAGTCCTACCTGGAGACGCAGATGCGCGAGCTGGACAGCCGTGCCTCCGCGGAGCCGGTGCAGGCAAGCCCGGCGGCGGCCACCGCCAACGCCGGCCAGGTCTACGCCTCTCCGTACGGCCGGGCCGGGCAGGACAGCACCCGCTGACCTACCCTGGTGCGCCGCGGCGTGTGGCACAACGCGACTAAGGGCTACCTGTGATCCTGCTCAGCCTGGCTCTCGTCCTCATCTCGCTCGGCCTGCTCATTGCCGGTCTGGCCGGGGCGAGCCAGGATCTGGTATGGGCGTCGATCATCGCCACGATGGTGGCCGGCGGCTGTGTGGCGCTGGTCCTGCTGCGGCGGCGGATGGCTGGTGGCGGCGGAGACACCGACGAAGACGCTGAGACCGCCGTAGACGCTGAGACCGACGAAGATACTGAGGAGGTGGTCGCGGACGAGCGGGCCGCTTCGCCGCGGCAGCCTTCGGGGACGGTGGCTCGGGACACAGCGGAGGATGCCCCGGCCCCCAGCCGTGTGATCGTTCGGACGCCGGCCCTGCCCATGGCGCCAGCCGAGCCACCCGGTCCCGTACGCCTGGCCGGCCGCATCGGTTCCGTGGTCGACGAGCCCACCGTCAAGGAGCCTCCAGCGGGTCGACCCATCGGTGGTGAGCCGGTCGGCGGCGCTCCGCCCGGTGGGTCGTACCCGGAGCTGGCCGACGAGCCGCCCGAGGAGGACGTCTCGGCCCGGGATGCGCTCCGGGTGATGGCCCTGAACAGCGACGTCTACGTCGTGGACGGCCGGCCCCGGTACCACCTGCGGTACTGCCGGCACCTGGCTGGCCGGGAGGCCGTCGCGCTGCCCATCCCGGAGGCCCGGGACACAGGTTTCACGCCCTGCTCGCGGTGCCGGCCGGACGCCAGCCTGGCCGCGCGGGCCCGGGAGGGGATCCGGGTCGGCCGGACCACGCCGGGAGGCGGTCCCACGCCCGGCGGCCGGCACGCCAAGCGGGAGGATGCCGACACCGACCCGAGCTGGCGCGGCTAGCCGACCACGCAGCCGGGCCAGAGCAGCCGGTCAGGCCCGGCGCAGCCAGAACGTCAGGCCCAGCTCGGGGTCGCTGGTAGCCGCCACGTCGCCGACGCCGTCCATGCCGTCAGGAAGCACCGGGCCGTCAGGAAGCACCGGCTGGCCGGGCCTGAGCTCGGTGGCCAGCACCTCCTCGGCGACCGCGGGCCCGTGCTCGGCCAGCGCCTCGGCCGTCTCCCCGTCGGCCTGCCACCACAGGATGATCCGGTCGGAGATGTCCAGGCCGGCCGACTTACGCGCCTCCTGCACCAGCCGCACCACCTCGCGAGCCAGCCCGGCCCGGCGCAGCTCCGGCGTGATCGTCAGATCCAGCGCCACCGTCTCGCCCTGCTCGGTGGCCACCGACCAGCCGGTTCGCGGCGTCTCGGTGAGCAGCAGCTCCTCGGCCACCAGCGTGACCGGCTCGCCGTCCACCGGCACCGTGGCGGCACCGGTCGAGCGCAGCGCGGCGGCCAGCGCGGCCGGGTTGGCCGACCCGATGGCGGCGGCCACCGTCTTGGTCCGGCTCCCGAACCGCTTGCCCAGCGCCCGGAAGTTCGGCTTGACCGCGATCTCGACCAGGTCCCTGGCAGCGTCCCCGGCACCGCCCGCGGCCGTGGCCACGGCGTCCACCGTGGCCACGTTCAGCTCCGCCGCGACCTGCGCCCGCAGCTCGGCCGGCAGCGCGGACCAGCCAGCGGCGCCAACCAGCGCCCGCGACAGCGGCTGCCGGGTCCGCACGCCGGACGCGGCACGGGCCGCCCGCCCGGCCTCGACCAGCCGCCGGACCAGCGCCATCTGCCCGGCCAGGCCGTCGTCCACCAGCGAGCCGTCCACCACCGGCCAGCGGGCCAGGTGCACCGAGTCCGGAAGCTGGTCCGACGACGGCGCGAACACCCGCGCCCACACCGCGTCGGTCACGAACGGCGTGAACGGCGCCATCAGCAGCGTCAGCACGTACAGGCACTCGTACAGGGTCGCCAGTGCGGCCGGGTCACCGGTCCAGAACCGGCGGCGGGACCGGCGGACGTACCAGTTCGACAGGTCGTCGACGTACTGCGTGACCAGCCGGCCGGCCCTGGTGGTGTCGTAGCCCTCCAGCGCCGCGTCCACCTCCCGGGCCAGCCGGTGCGCCTCGGACAGCGCCCACCGGTCCAGGGCCGGGCGGTCGGCCAGCGCCGGCGCCGGCGTGCCGGGCGAGTACGGCGCCCAGCCTGCGGCGTGCGCGTACAGGGTGAAGAACGACACCGTGTTCCAGTACGTCAGCAGCACCTTGCGGACGATCTCCTCCAGCGCCGCGTGGCCGACCCGCCGCGGCGTCCACGGCGAGCCGGAGGCCAGCATGAACCAGCGCAGCGCGTCCGCGCCGTGCCGGTCCATCAGCGGGATCGGCTCCAGGATGTTGCCCAGGTGCTTGCTCATCTTGCGGCCGTCCTCGGCCAGGATGTGCCCCAGGCAGAGCACGTTCTCGTACGGCGAGGCGTCGAAGACCAGCGTGCCGACCGCCATCAGGGTGTAGAACCAGCCGCGGGTCTGGTCGATCGCCTCGCAGATGAACTGCGCCGGGTAGCTGTCCCGCAGCGCCGCCTCGCTGCCCGGTGCGTGCGGGTAGCCGAGCTGGGCGAACGGCATGGCCCCCGAGTCGTACCAGGCGTCGATCACCTCCGGCACCCGCCGGGCGGTCTCGCCGCATGTCGGGCACGGCAGCGTGACGTCGTCGACATACGGCCGGTGCGGGTCGAGACCGGACAGGTCCGCGCCGGCCAGCGCGCCCAGCTCGGCCCGGGAGCCGACCGCCGTCAGGTGCCCCTCGGCGCACCGCCACAGCGGCAGCGGCGTGCCCCAGTACCGGTTGCGGGACAGCGCCCAGTCGACGTTGTTGGCCAGCCAGTCGCCGTACCGGCCGTGCTTGATGTGCGGCGGGTACCAGTTGGTGCGCTCGTTCTCGGCCAGCAGCCGGTCCTTCTTCGCGGTGGTGCGGATGTACCAGGACGGCTGGGCGTAGTACATCAGCGGGGTGTGGCAGCGCCAGCAGTGCGGGTAGCTGTGCTCGTACGGCAGGTGCCGGAACAGCAGCCCGCGGGCGGCCAGGTCGGCGACCAGCGCCTCGTCGGCCTTCTTGAAGAAGACCCCGCCGACCAGCGGCAGGTCGGCGCGGAAGCGCCCGTCCGGCTCGATCGGGTTGACCACCGGCAGCCCGTAGGCGCGGCACACCTCCAGGTCGTCCGCGCCGAACGCCGGCGCCTGGTGCACCAGCCCGGTGCCGTCCTCGGTCGTCACGTACTCCGCCAGCACGACGTAGTACGCGTCCGGTATCTCGACCAGCTCGAAGGGCCGGGCGTACGTCGTCCGCTCCAGGTCCCGGCCGGGCAGCGAGGCGAGCACCTCGGCGTCCTCGCCGAGAACCCGGGCCAGCAGCGGCTCGGCCACCACGAACGTGCCCTCGTCCGTGCGGGCCACGACGTAGGTCACGTCCGGGTGTACGGCGACGGCGGTGTTGGACACCAGCGTCCACGGCGTCGTCGTCCAGACCAGCAGGTCGGCCCGGCCCGACCAGTCGCCAGACGTCACGGGGAGCCGCACGTAGACCGACGGGTCGACCACGGTCTCGTAGCCCTGCGCGACCTCGTGGTCGGACAGGCCGGTGCCGCAGCGCGGGCAGTACGGTGCGACCCGGTGGTCGGGCACCAGCAGGCCGGCGTCGAAGATCTGCCTCAGCGACCACCAGACGCTCTCGACGTAGTCCGGCGACATCGTCCAGTAGGCGCTGGAGAAGTCGACCCAGTAGCCCATCCGCTCGGTCATCGCGATGAACTCGGCGACGTGCCTGGTCACCGACTCCCGGCACCTGGCGTTGAACTCCGCGACGCCGTACCGTTCGATGTCCGGCTTGCCGGAGAAGCCGAGCTCCTTCTCGACGGCGAGCTCGACCGGCAGGCCGTGGCAGTCCCAGCCGGCCCGGCGCTCGACGTAGAAGCCCTTCATGGTCTTGAAGCGCGGGAAGACGTCCTTGAAGACCCGTGCCTCGACGTGGTGGGTGCCGGGCGTGCCGTTGGCCGTCGGCGGGCCCTCGTAGAAGACCCAGCGCGGGCCGCCGGCGGTCTGCTCCAGGCCGCGGGCGAAGACCTTGGTCGCGGCCCAGCGGTCCAGGACCTCCCGGTCCAGCGCCGGCAGGTCGACGTGCGCGGGCAGCGGCGTGAACGGCGTCCCGGGGCTTGGTTCGTGGTCGGGCCCGGTGTGGTTGGGTGCGCTGTGGTCGGGCCCGGTGTGCTGGGACACGGTGTGGTCGGTCATGGTGCGGGTGCTCCTCCGGCAAGTGGATGTGCCCTTGCGCGGAGGGACGACGGTCCGGGGACCGCCGCGGTACCACCCTCCTTGGTGGCCGGTGCTCTGCCAGGTGCGACCCTGGTGCGGCGCCGTGCCACCCGCTCGTTCGGTGTCCGGTTCTACTGAGGCCGCGGGCGGCCCGTTCTTCCGGTGCTCGGGGGTGATTTTCGCGCCGGCCAGGCCCCCCGGGCTCCCACCGCCCCCAGGTCGCTGCTGGCTGCGTCCGGCGCTACTCGTCCCCGTCAACGCAAGCACCGATGGTACCGGCTCAGCGACCTCCCAGGCGATCGCCTTTGCCGCCGCCGGGTTCGCCGCACACATCCGGCGTGTCCGCCCGGACTGGCGGAAGATGCGCGGCTGTGGCCAGTAGGGTGCGGCCGCGGCCATCCATGACGAGAGCCTCTGCATGGTCGACTTCATGACGGTCTTCGAGGCCCGCGGATTTTCGCGGTCCGCCCCCGTGACCCGGGTGTGGAGGTCTCCTGCGGCCGGTGGGTGAGTGGGTCAGCGTGTTCAGCTCGTTGGAGCTGCTCCGCCGGTCTGGCGGCCTGATGTGGATGTCGACCTCCGGCGCGGACTTGCTGCGGACGTTGCCGCCGGGAGTGAACGTCGTGCTCGACCCGTACGAACGACACGCGGTCGCCATACCACATCCCGATGATCTAGTCAGGTGGTCTTCGGGCATACTGCTTTGACTCTGTAGATGTTGGCTAGCAGGAGGGGGCATGACTGGCTATTTCGGCGTGTATCGGGACGAATTGGTCGCTGCTGCGGATGCGATGTCGTGGATCGTCACGCAGCCCAGGCCAGTGCCGATGGAGCATCCGATCGCTCACTCGGCCTTCGGCGCGCCGGACCTGGCCGGGGCGGTCGCCGACTTCTCCGCTGCCTGGCAGGCCGGGCAGACCTGCATGCTGGAGGAATGCGAGGAGCTCGCCGGCCGGCTGGCCTGGACCGCGCACACCTACACTGCGGCGGAGGCCGAGGCCGAGGCCGAGTCGGACTTCCGGCACATCCTCGACCAGCTTTGACGGCCCGACCGTAGGAGGGGCGGATGCGGGCCGGCCTCGGGGACACCCGGGATCCCCAGGTTCTTGTTCCTGGGTCGCCCGGCAGGATCAGGGAGCTCGCCCGAGACTTCCATCGGCGAGCGGCCTGGCTGGACGAGTTCGGGCAGGATCTTGCGCGAATCGAGTGCGCAAGCTGGACGGGCGCGGCCGGGGAGACCTATGGCGACCTCCTCAGCCGCCTGCCCCGACGCTGGTCCGATGCGGCGGACAGCCACCGGGATGCGGCGTGTGCCCTCGACGGCTACGCGGAGACCCTGGAGTGGGCGCAGCTCTAGGCCAAGGAGTGCGTGCGCCTGTGGACAGCCGCCGAGGCGGCCACCGAGGCCGCGCGTGCCCGGGCTCAGACGGGGGTCGCGGTCCTGGGACTGATCGACCCGGTGACGATGCCATTCGACGATCCCGGCGAACCGGCTCGCAAGGAGGCCGATGAGCTGTTGAGCCGTTGCCGGGAGCGACTGTCCGCCGAAGAGGCGGATGCCGCGGCTAAGGTCCGGAGCGCCACAGAGAGCGTGCACTTCGAGCCGCTGCTCACCCAGCAGGCCAAGCCCGGACAACCCGCACCCGGACCGGCATCCGGTCACGGGCTGCCACACAGCGCCGTCCCCGCCCAGCCGTCCCCGATGCCGTCGATCACGGACCAGCCACTGCCCTATCAGCGTCTGATGGCCGGTGTCGTCCCCTATGTTTCATTGGATGAGCTTTCTCACACGCCGTTCCGCACCTCGGTGGCGAACTGGGAGCAGTGGGTGGACGAGGAGCCGGGTCGTTCGACTGGGACGCTGCCGGGTCAGAGCGAGTGACCGGTCTGGTACGCCAGCCCACTTCGGCGGCCGGCCGACGTAGCGGGCGACCGCAGGGAAGCCAGGAGGTGCTGTGAAGGTATTCATCGGCTGGTCCGGTGACCTCGGCATGAAGGTGGCGGTCTCCAGTGGTCAGTGCATCACATGAGATGATCTTGTGTGATGAACGGAGGATTGGGTGCGGGGTAGGGCGTTGACAGTCGAGGAACGAGATGAGATTCTTCGGGGCATTTGTAAGGAGCTGTCGGATCGCGCGAT
>DATILL010000002.1:0-27453 GCA_035476575.1 Mycobacteriales bacterium | reverse complement strand
GTGGACGCAGTGATGGCAGTGGCACCACTGGTACGGCCGGTCGCAGCCGGGGAAGACGCACCCGCGGTCGCGGAGAATAATCGCGCGGCGTGCCGCGCCGACGTAGTGCCGGGAGCCGCGGCCGAGGTCCAGCGGCAGGCTTTCCCCGCCGAGGACGGCGGGGATGACGTTTGCGTCGCAGGCGATGCGTCGTACCTGGCTGGCCGGGAGGACGTCACCGCCGTCGAGGGTCCCGACGCCGGTGGCGGCGGCGAGCTTGTCATACGGCATGGTCACGACCAGGGTGGGGCGTTCCCCGCCGTTGTCCGGCAGGTCCCCCATGCGCAGGGACCGGTCGGCCAGGTCCACCAACGCGTCCGCCATCCGCTGCCCGTGGCTGCGCTCGTCCCGCACGCCGTTCTCCGGGTCGGCGGGCCGGGGCGCGGCGAGCGGGTCGAGCGCGACGCGGAGGGTCTCGGCGCCCTCGGTGTCCAGGAACCCGCAGATCCGCCTCAGCCCTGGGCCGGCCGGGGAGATCCGCAGGTCACGGCGGGCGTATGCCGCGGCGGCCTCGCGCTCGGCCTGCCGGGCCTGCAGCTCCGCGCTGCCGTCGGGGTCCACCACGTCCAAGACGCGCCGCCCCAGCAGCGCCACCTCGCCCGGGTCGAACGTCCCGGAGTGCGCGACCAGCTCCCGCTCCGCCGCGACCCGGACCCCGGCCGGCGTCTCCGCCGGCAGCGCCCGCACCGCGTCGGCGACCACCTGGGCGTGCTCGACGCTGATGGCGCCGTCGGCGAGCGCGGCGGCGGTCTCCGGCAGGTCTCCGTCCAGCGCACGGGCGAGCCGGACCAGCCGCCCCGCCTCACCCGGCCGCACGTTCAAGCTGTCCCGCAGCCACGCCGTCATGCTCGGCGCGTCATGCGCGGACGCCAGGCCCCGCGACTCCGCCTCCCGCACCAACGGCAGCAGCACCGTACCGGTGAACCGAGAGACCTGCCGGAACCCCCGCACCAACACCTCGTCAACCTCGGAATCGGAAAGCGAAGAGAAGTCGACGCCACCACACAGGTCAAGCAGAGCAGAGAACTGCTCGACCAGGGCGACCGCGTTCGACATAGGAGAAGAATAAACAGAGCCACCGACAGAACCACCCCGCTAACCCGAGGGTCGGAGAAAAGATGAGAAACTTCGGTGAGCACAGCGGCGAGCGCCCACAGTAGTTCCGGCGTGAGGAGGAAGGTGCGAACTTCGGTGAGCACAGCGGCGAGCGCCTACAGTAGTCCCGGTGGCAAGCCAGTCGCCGAAGGCAACTGGCGCGGCAGCCAAAAATCCGAGCGAACAGCCAAGGCCCGCCAGCCCAGGTCAGCGCCTGATCATCCGAGTCAACCGGGGTTTCCGAACAGCTTGAGCAGCCCGGTGGCAAGCCAGTCGCCGAGAGCGGCCGGCCGAAAGGAGGGGGCGGTCTCAAGTGATCATGCGGGCAATCTGATGGCTTATGCGGAACTACCTTAGGCCAAGATCATCTACTGTGTCGTCGCGGGTCGACGAGGTAACCAGTGATCACCGGGTCCGAGCCGAGCCTGTCAGCACAAGCCTCAAGATCTTCACACCCCGCCCTTCAGCCACCACCCCTCCACGCCCGAGCATCCTGCGTAGCCAACAGCCGAGAAACATGAGAAGCCCACCACCGAGACCCGCCGCCCGGCGTGACAATGCCAGCCGCATTCATCTCCGCGGCGATATCCACCAACCGAGCACCCGAGGCACGCAACCGCACCACGCGGTCGAGCACATCATCGGGGCACCGACGAGGCCCGCCAACCCGGACACCCGCGGCCCGGCGGGCGGCGATGCCCGCCCTGGTACGCACACCGACGAGTGGACGTTCCCCCGCACCCGCCCAGGGCCCCGGGCGGCAGCCAGCCCCGTCCGTACCCGCCCCCTCGGCTGTGTCCAGGGCCACGAGCACCCACCGGTTGCGCTGAAATCGTTCCAGCAGCTCCACCAGCCGCGACACCGAGCCGGTCAGCCCGCTGAGCCGAGCGACGACCAGCGCGTCGGCATCGCGACTCGCCAAGGCGGCGAGCGCGCCGGTGAGACCAAAGCTGGCCACCTCGGTGCCGCCCGAGTCGGCGTCATCGAAGACCGTGACCAGCTCCCAGCCGCGCGTGCCGACCTCCCGGCGGATGGCGTCCACCTGCGCACGCAGGTCGGTCGGCTCTCCGGCATGGGCATACCCGACCACCCGCATGTTCGCCAGCATCGCCTCGGCGACCGGCGTCACGATGAGGCTCACCGACCGAGCTCCCGCTTCGGAGCACCGTCGGCTCTGTGTCGACGACGGTAATGCTGCCGACCACGGTAACTCTCGGCAAGCTCACCGAGCACGCGCAGGTCATCCGCGCCACCTCGGTCGTAGACGTGGCGGGCGAGCCGCAGGAACAACCACCAGCCCGCCAGGCCGCAGACCGAGAGCACCGCGAGACCAGTCCACATCTCCATGCGTCTCCTTGTCGCTTCACCCGATAGGCGACCTCCCGGTCCAGCCGCCTCCCCTCACGGGTGGCTGCGACGTGGGTTCGCCCGGGCCCAAGCAGAGGCACGGCGAGTCCGGTGCACCAAGGTGCCCGCGCTCCGCCGCCCCCGTTTGCACCCTTTCGAAAGGGTGATGCGACATGTCCGCGATGAAGGAAAGGAAGGCCTGCTGAACCAGCGGGCGCTCCCCAGCATCACTCCCTTTCTGTTGAGTCTTGTGTCCCAGTGAGTCTTGTGTCTCAGCCAAGCGTAGTGCGCATGACCGACAGGACCGCCCGTTCCCGCTGACAGAACGTTCAGTGGGAACGACAAGGTGGTCGGGACAAGGGCGACCGGGCAGCGGCCGGAGCATCCGCATCACCGACCGGAACGCAGGGGCCTCGGCTTGCGGTGACACCGGACCGCCCGCCAGGCCTCTGGATCAACGCTGGGCTGAGCCGTGACGGGGACTCGGCCTCGGCTTGCGGTGACACCAGACCGGTCGCCCGGCCGTCACTCGTTCGGACGAACCGGCAGGCGCCGCTGTCCCGATCCGCCGTCCCCGCCGAACTGGTCTGACGGAGCCTCGTACCACACCGAGGCCGACGTCCCGACGTCCCGGAGGAGACCACGGTGTCCCCGCACCCGCGCTCGCTCCTCGTCCACGACGCGGCCCCGGTGACCACGCTGCCCTGTCGGGAGCCGCGCTCCCCGGCGGCGCTGGAGCGGGCCACCCGGTACGGGCACGCGTTCGCCAAGGCCAGGTTCGCCGGGCGGCCCGAGGTGACCCGGCAGCGGGCCGACGAGCGGGATCGCCCGCACACCTACGAGAGGACGGCCCGCCTTGGCTAGCAACCCGCTGCAGGTGGCGGTGCTCGGCGCGACCGGGTACGCCGGGGGCGAGCTGACCCGCCTGCTGGTGAACCATCCCGACGTCGACATCGCGTTCGTCTCCTCCGAGAGCCAGGCCGGCCAGCCACTGGCGAGGGTGCTGCCCAGCCTGCGCTACGACGTCCGCGCGGCGGGCCTGGTGCTGGCACCGGCGGCGGAGCTGCCCGAGGTCGACGTGGTGTTCTGCTGCCTGCCCACCGGCTCGCTGCCCTCCGTGCTGAGCGAGCTGGCCAGCAAGGCCAAGCGGGTGATCAACCTGGCCGGCGACTTCCGGCTGCGCGACCCGGAGCAGCTCGCCAGGCACTACCCCGAGGCGGCCGGCGTGGCCGAGTCGTTCGCCTACTTCGTGCCCGACCTCCACCCGGTGCCGGACACCCGGCTGGTCAACCTGCCGGGCTGCATGGCGGTGGCCACCATCTACGCGCTGTACCCGTTGCTGGCCGAGGACCTGGTGGAGCCGGAGATCGCGGTGCTGGCCGCCACCGGGTCCTCCGGCGCGGGCAAGAACGCACGGGAGCCGTACGCCGAGCGGGCTGGCAACGTGCGGGTGCACAAGCTGCACGGGCACCGGCACGCCCCCGAGGTGGTCCAGGCGATCGCCGACCTGACCGGGGCGCGGGTGGACCTGCAGTTCAGCACGGTCAGCCTGGACGTCAGCCGCGGCATCATGGCGACGGCGTTCAGCCGGCTGCGGCCGGGGGTGGAGCCCACCGCGGTGAAGCGGGCGTACGCGCGGGCCTACCGCGGCACGCCGTTCGTACGCAGCCGGCCGGCCAGCCCGAGGTTCCCGTCCGACCTGCCGATGCTGTCCAGCGTGGTCGGCTCCAACGTCGCCGAGGTGGCCGCCGCGGCCCGCGGCCGGTGGTGTGTCACGGTGACCGCGCTGGACAACCTGCTCAAGGGCGCGGCCGGCCAGGCGGTGCAGGCGATGAACCTCCTGCACGGCCTGCCGGAGACCGCTGGCCTGCCCTTCTCCGGGCGGTGGGTGTGATGGGCGACGCCGCGGTAGGGAACCCGGCGCTGTACGTGATCAAGGTCGGCAGCGGCAGCCTCGGGCATGAGCCACTGTTCGACGAGCTCGGCGGGCTGGTGCGGTCGGGCGCGCGGGTGCTCCTGGTGGCAGGAGGCGCGGCCGGCATCGCCGGGCACTACGCCGTCATTGGCCGGGAGATGCCCACCCTGACGCTGCGGTCCGGCGACGTCGTGCGGTACAGCCCGCCCGCGGAGCTGGCGCACATCGTGGACGCCTACCGCCGGGTGACCCTGCCGCTGGTCCGGGCCCAGCTCGACCGGGTGGGCGTCACCGCGTACGCCGCCCCGGCCTGCGACAACCTGCTGGTCACCGGCACCCGCAACCGGCCGCTGCGGGCGGTGGCCGACGGCCGGGAGCGGATCGTCCGGGACCACCGGGCCGGCGTGGTGAGCAGGGTCGACGCCCCGCGGCTGCTCGCCCTGCTGGCAGAGCTCCGGGTCGTGTGCGTGTGCCCGCCGGTCGCGGACGCCGAGGACGGCGAGCCGCTGAACGTCGACGCGGACATGCTGGCCGCGGCGCTGTCGGTGGCCGTGCACGCCGACCACCTGCGCCTGGTCACCGGCACCGCCGGGCTGCTCACCGACCCGGCGGACTCAGCCAGCACGCTCACCGACGCCTACGCCGGCCAGGCGGGGCAGTACGCCAGCGGCCGGATGCGGCAGAAGGTGCGGGCCGCCGAGCTGGCCCTCGCCGGGGCCGCCGACGTGGCGATCACCGGGCCGCACTCGTTCGGCAACGGTGCCGGGCGGACCCGGTTCTGGCGGGTCAGCGAGCCCCCCGCGGACCTCACCCTGCTGTCCCGGCTGGTCCAGGTGCCGTCGGTGTCCGGCGACGAGGCGCAGGCCGCCGCGCTGCTGGTCGACTGGTGCCGCGCCCACGCCGGAGCGGGCGCCGGGATCGAGGCCGGGATCGACGAGGTGGGCAACTTCGTCGCCACCCGGGGCCGTGGCCCGCACCGGCTGCTGCTGCTCGGCCACCTGGACACCGCGCCGTTCAACTGGCCGGCACGCTGGCAGCCTCCCCCGGGGCTCCCGAGCCCGGGCCAGGGTCAGGGTCAGGAGGAGCTCACCGGGCGGGGCAGCGTGGACGCCAAGGGCAGCCTGGCCAGCTTCGTCCAGGCGCTGCTCGCCGTCCGCCTGCCGGACGACGTGCAGCTCCGGGTGGTCGGCGCGGTCGAGGAGGAGGTCTCCTCCGCCGCCCGCGGCGCGTTCCACGCCCGCGACCACTACCCGGCCGACGCGGTGATCGTGGGCGAGCCGAGCGGCGCCACGGCGCTCACCCTTGGCTACTACGGGCTGGTCACGCTGCGGGTCACCGCCACCGTTCCGGCCAGCCACCCCGCCGGCAGCAACACCGTCAGCGACGTTGACACCGCCTGCGACGCGGTGGTCGCCGCGGTGGCCGAGATCCGCGCCGCGGTGCTCACGGAGGTCCCAGAAGCCACAGAAGCACCAGAAGCGTTGCCGGCGCTGGTCGACGTACACCACACACCCGGCCGGGCCGCGCACACCGCCACCGCCGTGCTGAACGTCCGGCTGCCACCGGGGGTGGACCACGCCAAGCTGGGCGACCTGGCTGCCGGCTTCGCCCGGCCAGACCTGGAGGTCGAGGTACTGCGGTGCACGCCGGGCGCCGCGTTCGGGCGCGGCACCGTGCTGGCCCGGGCGTTCACCCATGCGTTCGCCGCTGCCGGCGTCCGGCCCCGGTACCTCATCAAGAAGGGCACCTCGGACATGAACACACTCACGACCACCTGGCGGGACGTCCCGATGGTGGGGTACGGGCCGGGCGACCCGGCGCTGGCCCACACCGAGCACGAGCGGGTCTCGGCGGCCGAGTACCGCACCGCCCACGCCATCCTGGTCGCGGCCATCGAGGGCTGGGCTGGGATCGAGCACCGGGCCGGGATCGAACACCGGGCCGAGATCGAACACCGGGCCGGGCTGGTGCGGTCATGACCGCACTGCTGGCGGAGCGGGCCCGGGCAGCGCGCGCGCTGGTCGTCGACATGGCGGCCAGCCCGACCGGCTGCCACCTCGGCGGCGGGCTGTCGGTGCTGGACATCCTGGTCGTCGCGCTGGACCGGGCCGAGCGGGACGCCACCGAGGTGGTGCTGTCCAAGGGCCACGCGGCGGCGGCGCTGTACGCGGCGCTGCACGTGTCCGGCGTGATCGAGCAGAACCCGGCGCCGCACTACGGCCGGGCCGGGTCGCCGTACACCGGACACCCGGGGCCAGCGGTGCCGGGCGTGCGGTTCCCCACCGGCAGCCTCGGGCATGGCGTCCCGTACGCCGTCGGCTGGGCGCTGGCCTGCCGGCTGCGCGCAGGCTCGGGTACGGGTGTCCCGGGCGGTGCCCGCGGCCTGGGCATCGCGGTCACCGGCGACGGCGAGCTGCAGGAGGGCCTGGTCTGGGAGAGCCTGCAGGTCGCGGCGGCCCAGCGGCTCGGCAACGTCGTGCTCATCGTGGACGCCAACGGCGGCCAGAACGACGGCTACGTCGCGGACATCTCGCCGCTGCCGGACCTGCCCGGGCGGTTCGCCGCGTTCGGGCTCGACGTGGTCGAGGTCGACGGGCACGACATCGCGGCGCTGCGGGACGTGCTCGCCCCGGACCGCACCGACGCGACCCGGCCGCTGGCCGTGGTGGCGCACACCGTCAAGGGCAAGGGCGTGCCGGCGGTCGAGGGCCGGGCCGCCGCGCACTACGTGACGATCACACCGGCCCGCGCGGCACAGTGGAAGGAGGCGATCGCATGAACGCCAGCGCTGAGCCGGCTCCCCCGCTGTCCGGCCGGGACGCCTACCGCGCCGAGCTGACCGCCCTGGCCGGCGCCGACCCGGCGATCGTCTGCCTGGAGGCCGACCTCGGCGGCAGGAACCACCCCTTCCAGCAGGCGCATCCAGGCCGGTTCTTCAACCTGGGCATCGCCGAGGGCACCATGATCGACATGGCCGCCGCGCTGGCCAGCGCCGGGCTGAGGCCGTTCGTGTCCACCTTCGCCACCTTCGTCGCGATGCGGGCCGCGGAGAGCATCAAGCTCAGCCTCGGCTACCTGGGCGCGCCGGTCACCATCGTGGCGCCGTACGCTGGGGTGTCCGGCGGCTGGTTTGGCACCACCCACCACTGCCTGGAGGACCTGGCCGTGGTCGGGGCGTTCCCCGGCGTGACCATCGCGGCGCCGTTCGGCGAGGAGGAGACCCGGGCGGTGGTCCGGGCGGCCGCCGCCTCGGGCCGGCCCGGGTACGTCCGGCTCGGCCGCAACGCCGCGCACCACAGCCTGCCGTGGCAGGGGGATGCGGTGCCGCCGGTGGTCTGGCAGGGCGGCGTTCCGGGTGTCGCGGCGGGCAGCGCCGCGGGCGGCACGGCCGGCTGCCTGGTGTCGGTCGGCGAGTACGGCACCGAGCTGTGCCTGGCCGCCGTCGCGGCCCACCCAGACCTGGCCCATGCACACCTGTGCTACCTCGACGAGGCGCACCTGCGGGTGGCCGCCGCGGAGCTGGCCGAGCACTTCCGCGAGCTGGTCGTGGTGGAGGAGCACCGGAGCTGGGGCGGCGTCGGGTCGGCGCTGGCCCGGCTGCTGCCGCACTGCGCGGTGCACAGCGTAGCCGCCGCGGACGGCTGGCCGTCGCACGGCGGTGGCCGGGAGGACGTGGCCGCCGAGGTGGGGCTCGACCTGGCCGCCGTCCTGCGCAAGGCCCTGGCGCTCGGACCTGGCCCGCGGCTGGTGCCACGGCACGAGGAAAGGCGGGCGGCATGAGCCACCAGATCGGGGTTGCCCAGGGCACCGCGCTGTACGTCGGCGCCGTGCTGGGCGCCGGGGTGCTGGCGCTGCCCGCGCTGGCCGCCGCCGAGGCGGGGCCGGCGTCCGTGCTGGCCTGGGCCGGGCTGATCGTCCTGTCGGTCCCGGTGGCGGTGGCGTTCGCCGGGCTGGGCCGGCGGTACCCGGACGGCGGCGGGGTGGCCACCTTCGTGGCACGGGCCGCCGGCCCGAAGCTGTCCGCCGCGGTGGGCTGGTGGTTCTACCTGGCCGTGCCCGCCGGCGCCCCGAGCGCGGCCCTGGTCGGCGGGCAGTACGTGGCGCACGCGCTGGGCTGGGGCGGGCCCGCGGAGCTCGCCGTCGCCGCGGTGCTGCTGGCCGGCGCGTTCGGCTCGAACTACGTCGGGCTGCGGCTGTCCGGCCGGCTGCAGCTCCTGCTGGTCGGAATGCTCTCGCTGCTGCTGCTGGCCGCGATCGTCATCGCCGCGCCGCACGCCCGGGCGGCCAACCTGACGCCGTTCCTGCCGCACGGCTGGCCCGCGGTCGGGTCCGCGGCGAGCCTGCTGTTCTTCTCCTTCGCGGGGTGGGAGGCGGTGACCCACCTGTCCGGCGAGTTCCGCGACCCGAGGCGGACGCTGCCGATCGTCACCGCGCTCGCGGTCGTCATCGTCGGCGTGCTCTACCTGGGGCTGGCCCTGACCAGCGTGAGCGTGCTCGGCACGTCCGCGTCCACCTCGCAGGTGCCGCTCACCCTGCTGCTGGCCAGCGGCATCGGCGACGCGGCCCGCTGGGTCACCGCCGTGGCCGCCGTACTGCTCACCTTCGGCACCATGAACGCCTACATCGCCGGAGCCTCCCGGCTGGGTGCCGCGCTCGGCCGGGACGGCGCCCTGCCGGGCTGGCTGGCCCGCGGCGGTGGCGCCGGCGAGGTGCCGCGGCGCAGCCTCAGCATCCTCGCGGCGGCCACCGGAGCCGTGGTGGTGGTCGCGCTGGCGGTCGGGCTGACCCTCGGCCAGCTCATGCTCGCCGCTTCGGCCTGCTTCGTCGCGGTCACCCTGGCCGGGCTGGGCGCCGCCGTGAAGCTGCTGCCGCGCCGTACGCCAGCGTGGTGGGGCGCGGTCGTGGCGTTCCCGGCGATGGCCGTGGTGCTGGCATTCTCGACGGTGTTCCTGGCCTGGCCGCTGGCGCTGATGCTCGGCGCCCTGGCGTTCACCCACCGGGCCGCCGCGGTCCGGCCCACCGCCGTGGTGCTGCCCATCGGGGAGAAGCCGGCCGAGGCCGGCGTACCGCCGTTGCAAAAGGCAGCGTGACCGACGGGTACGGTGACCGGCTGATCGCGACCAGCGGCGCCCGTGTGGTCACCTCTCGGCGTTGTGGTGACCTGTCGTTGGGCGGGCCGCCCGTGTGGTGACCTGTTGGCGTTGTGGTGACCTGTTGTTGTCTCCGGCGCCGGTGTGGTGACCTGTTGGGGGATGGTGCGGGCCGTGTTGCTGTCGCACCAATCGCCCCCGGCGTTTGGCTTGCCACCGGGAACTGCTGTGGGTGCGTTCCGCCTCGCTCACCGTAGTTCCTCACTTTGTTCTTTTCGGACGGGTTGGCTCGCGTTCCGGTTTGTCGGTGGCCCCGTTTAGCCTTGCCCTGTGTCGGTCATCGTCACCCGCGCGGTCGGACAGGTTCGCTCGGCCATCGGCTCTCGTGTCGACACGCCGTTGTTCGGGCTGGCCGGCGTGCTGGGTTTGCCTCTGGCCCAGGTGGCCGACGCGCGGGGGCCTGGCCAGGGCGCATGATGCGCCGAGCACGACGACGTGGCTTGCGGGACCACCTGCGCCTTGGGCCGGGTGAGGCGGGGCGGCTGGCACATGCGCTGGGCCGGGAGCTGCCCGCCACCGCGGCGGCGCTGGCCCACGCGCGGCCCAGCCGAGAGCACGCCCACACCGTCACGTACGCCGCATCACCCGCGACGCGGCCATCATCCCCGCCGTGCTGGGCGGGGAAAGCCCGCCCCTGGACCTCGGCCCCGGCTCCCGACACTTTGTCGGCGCCGCCCGCCGGTCCGAGGTCGATCAGTCGACGAGGTCGCGGACGACCGCGTCGGCGAGCAGCCGGCCGCGCAGCGTCAACGCGGCCCGGCCGGCTGCGTGCGCGGCCCGGTCCAGCAGGCCGTACGTCACGTACCGGCGGGCCGCCTGCTTGCCGGACGGCGACAGGTCGCGCAGCGGCAGCCCCTCGGCCAGCCGCAGCCCGAGCAGCACCCGCTCGTAGTACCGCGCCCGGGTGTCGAGCATCTCGCGGGCGTGCGCCGGGCTGCCACCGGAGGCGAGCCGGTCGGCGTACGCGGCCGGGTGTTTGACGTTCCACCAACGCACGCCGCCGACGTGGCTGTGCGCCCCTGGCCCGATGCCCCACCAGTCGGCGCTGGTCCAGTACAGCTCGTTGTGCCGGCAGCGCCCCTGCGGCGAGCGCGCCCAGTTCGACACCTCGTACCAGCCGAACCCGGCTCGCGCCAGGGTCTCCTCGGCCTGCACGTACCGGTCGGCGAGCACGTCGTCGTCCGGCTTCGGCAGCTCGCCCCGGGCGATCCGGCGAGCCAGCGCGGTCCCCTCCTCGACGATCAGCGCGTACGCCGAGATATGGTCGGGTCGCGCCGCGATGGCAGCGTCCAGCGAGGCCTGCCAGTCCTCCTCGGACTCCCCCGGCGTGCCGTAGATGAGGTCCAGGTTGAGGTGCTCAAAGCCGGCCTGCTTGGCCTCCTCGACCGCCGCCGCCGCCCGGCCCGGTGTGTGCTGGCGGTCCAGCGTGGCCAGCACGTGCCCGACGGCCGACTGCATTCCCAGCGAGAGCCGGGTGAAGCCGGCCTCGCGCAGCCGGGCCAGGTAGCCGCGGGTCACCGACTCCGGGTTGGCCTCGGTGGTCACCTCCGCCGCTGCCCGCAGCCCGAACAGCTCCTCGATCTCCCGCAGGACCACGGCCAGGTGCTCGCTCGGCAGCAGGCTCGGCGTGCCCCCGCCGAAGAACACCGTCTCCACGGCGGGCGGCCGGTCGCCCAGCACGTGCCGGGCCAGCCGCAGCTCAGCCAGCACGGTGTCGGCGTAGCCGCGCGGCGACAGCCCACCCGGCAGCTCACTGGCCGTGTAGGTGTTGAAGTCGCAGTACCCGCACCGGGTGGCGCAGAACGGCACGTGCACGTAGATGCCGAACGGCCGGCTGCCGAACCCGGCCAGCGCCGGCTCCGGCAGCGCGCCGTCGTACGGCGCCGGGTCGCCGTCGGGAAGGGCAGAGGGCACGACCAGCAGTGTGGCAGGCTGCCGGGAGTGACCGACGAGCTTGTACACGAAGCGGTGGCCCGCGGGGTGGCCACGCTCACCCTGGACAGCCCGGCCAACCGCAACGCACTGTCCGCCAGGCTGCTGGCCGAGCTGGCCGCCGGGCTGGACCGGGCGCTCGCCGACGACGCCGTACGGGTCATGGTGCTCAGCCACGCCGGGCCGGTCTTCTGCGCTGGGATGGACCTCACGGCGCACCAGGCGACCGGCGCCGGACCGCCGCCGGTCGAGGCGTTTCCGCAGGTGCTGGAGCGGATCTGGAACTCGCCCAAGCCCGTCGTGGCCCGGGTCGCCGGCAAGGCCAGGGCCGGCGGGCTCGGCCTGGTCGCCGCCTGCGACGTCGCGCTGGCCGGTGAGTCGGCCGACTTCGCGTTCACCGAGGTGCGGGTCGGGGTGATCCCGGCGGTGATCTCGCTACCGGTGCTGTCCCGGATGCTGCCGCGGGCGGCGCACGAGCTGTTCCTCACCGGGGAGACGTTCGGCGCGGCCAGGGCGGCGGCGGTTGGGCTGGTCAACCGCGCGGTTCCCGATGACGCGCTGGACGCCGAGGTGGACCGGTACTGCGGCATGCTGATGGCGGGCGCGCCCGGTGCGCTGGCCGGCACCAAGCAACTGCTCCGCCGTACTCCCGGCCCGTCGACCGCCGAGGACCTCGCGGCGCTGGCCGCGCTGTCGGCGCGCTACTTCGCCGACGCCGAGGGTCAGGAGGGCATCGCCGCCTTCCGCGAACGGCGGCCAGCCTCCTGGGTGCCGCGCTAGCCCCAGCGCCCGGCCCGGCCACGTCCAGGTACGGCCACGCCGGGTGTGGTCCCGCCCGTGTGGTCACCACTCGGTGTTGTGGTCACCTGTCGTCGCCTCGCCCGCCCGTGTGGTCACCACTCGGCGTTGTGGTCACCTATGGGGGTCTGGAGACCCCGATAGGTGACCACATGGCGTTGTGGTCACCACACATGAGGAGGGCGGTGTGCCGGTCGGTTTGTTGCTGTGGGAGGTGCTTGGCTTGGGGCTGCCGCTGGCGGGACGCGACCGGGCGACCTGGACGGCGTACCCACCGACGAGCAGCACGCCGAGCACCACGAGCACCAGCAACGGACGGCGTACCTGAGGCATGAGCGAGGAGCCTACTGGCCTGAGCGCCGACCGATAAAACGTGCTTCGCCGTATTTGTCCGGCGGATCACCAGGTAGAAGTCCGAGCCCCAGCCGGGCAGCCGATAGCGTCGCCTCCATGCGCGCCGTCTACGCCACCGGGCCGAACGCCGACGACCCCCTCGCCGCACTGGAGCTCGGTGACCGGCCCGAGCCCGAGGTGCCCCCAGGCTGGACCACCGTCGCGGTGCGGGCCGCATCCCTGAACCACCACGACCTGTTCACCCTGCGCGGCGTCGGCATCCACGCGGACCGGTTCCCGATGATCCTGGGCTGCGACGCGGCCGGCGTTGACGAGGAGACCGGCGCCGAGATCATCGTACATGCCGTGATCAGCTCGCCGGACTGGACCGGCGACGAGACCCTCGACCCGAGGCGGTCGCTGCTGTCCGAGGTCCACCCCGGCACCTTCGCCGAGCGGGTGGCCGTGCCCCGGCGCAACCTCGTGCCCAAGCCGGCCGAGCTGTCCTTCGCCCAGGCGGCCTGCCTGCCCACCGCGTGGCTGACGGCGTACCGGATGCTGTTCGTCAGGTCCGGTCTCAGGCCCGGCGACACTGTGCTGGTGCAGGGCTCGTCCGGTGGGGTGGCCACCGCGCTGATCTCGCTCGCCCGGGTGGCCGGCTACCGGGTCTGGGCCACCGGGCGGTCAGCGGAGAAGCGGTCCGCCGCGCTGGCCCTGGGCGCGCACGCCGCGTTCGAGCCGGGCGCACGGCTGCCGGAGCGGGTGGACGCGGTGATGGAGACGGTCGGCGAGGCCACCTGGTCGCACTCGCTGCGGTCGCTGCGCCCCGGCGGCACGCTGGTCATCTCCGGCGCGACCACCGGCCCGAACCCGCCGGCCGAGCTGTCCCGGGTCTTCTACCTGCAGCTTTCGGTGATCGGCTCGGTGATGGGCACCCGCGGCGAGCTGGCGAGCATGATCACCCTGCTCGGCACGACCGGGCTGCGGCCGATGGTCGACGCCGAGCTCCCGCTGGCCGACGCGCGGGCCGGGTTCGCCAGGATGCTGGCCGGAGACACCGCGGGGAAGATCGTCTTCACGCTGGACGGACCACCAGCACGGTGACAACCTTCCGCTCCTCGTCGACCTCATAGAGCACCCGGTAGCCCGACCGGCGCGCGCTCCACAACCCGCTCAACGGCGCGCCCAGCGGGACGCCCACGTCCGTCGGGTCACGCGCCAGGTCCCCAGTGACGAAGGTGTACGCCGCCCAGGCCAGGGCCGACGGCAGCCCGGCCGGCGGCGCGTGGGTTAACCCACGCTGAGCGTCGTAGGTGATCCGCACCCGATACGGCCCGGGCACCGCGGTCACCTCGCGTCGGCGCGGTTGGTCCGCGCCCGCGTTCCGTCGGCGGGCTCGGGCAACCGCTCCCGCACCACTGTCAACCGCCGCAGCGCGCACATTGGCGTCGATCTTAGCTAGCCGCGCCATACGGTAAAGCCATCATGACTCTCCGTGTCAGCCCGAGTCGCTCCCCGGCGAGGATAGGGTGATGTCGTGGCCATGCGGTTCGGGGAGATGTGGCGGTCGTTCCGCCGCTGGCCGCGCGGCCAGCGGATCGGGGCGGCCGGGCTGGTGCTGGTGCTGCTGGCCGGCGTCGCGGTCGCGGTCGCCGCACTGCGCGACCCGGCGCCGCGCACGGAGGACGTCCGGATCGCCGTCGCCGACGGGCCGGCGCGGGACCAGCGGGTCACTATCGACGCGACCATCTACGTCCCGGCCGGGGTGGACGCCGGCCACCGCGCGCCGGCCGTGCTGGTCGCGCACGGCTTCGGCGGCTCGAAGGCGGACGTGGCGGCCGACGCCACCGAGCTCGCCAAGCGGGGGTACGTCGTGCTGGCCTACAGCGCCCGCGGGTTCGGCGCCTCGACCGGGCGGATCGCGCTGGACTCCCCCGACTACGAGGTCGCGGACGCCCGGCAGCTCGTCGACTGGCTGGCCGCCCGGCCGGAGGTCCAGCTCGACCGGCCCGGCGACCCACGGGTCGGTGTCACGGGCGGCTCGTACGGCGGCGCGCTCAGCCTGCTGCTGGCTGGATATGACCAGCGTATCGATGCAATAGCACCATTAATAACGTGGAATGATCTGGGCCGCGCATTCTTTCCCAACGCCGCGACTCCAAACGCCGCGGCACCCAACGCCGCGACACCCAGCAGCGCGGCCGGCGCGGCGCCCACCGACGGGGTGTTCAAGCGGCTGTGGGCCGGGCTGCTGTTCAGCGCCGGCGGCGCCGCCCGCCCCGCCAGCGTCGGCCCGGGCTCCTCCGGCTCCCCGGGCACGGCCGGCGGGCCGCCCGACCCGTGCGGGCAGCTCGCCGTACAGCTCTGCCGGGAGTACCAGCAGACCGCGCGCACCGGCCGGCCGACGCGCGCGCTGCTCGCCCTGCTGCGCCGGTCCAGCCCGGCCTCGGTGCTGGACCGCATCCACGCCCCGACGCTGCTGGTACAGGGCCAGACCGACTCGCTGTTCCCGCTGTCCGAGGCCGACCTGAACGCCCGCGGCATCGCGGCGAACGGCACGCCGGTCAAGGTCGTCTGGTACGCCGGCGGCCACGACGGCAGCGGCGAGCTGGCCGAGACCGACCGGCTGCGCGACCTGGTGGCGGCCTGGTTCGGGCACTACCTGGCCGGCGGGCCGGACCCGGGCACCCGGTTCGAGTACACCCGGATCAGCCCGCCCCGGGCCTCGGACAGCTCGGCGCCGCGCACCCGCACGGTCATCGCGCCGGAACACCCGACGCAGCCTCAGCACGCGCTGGTACCGCTGGCCGGGCCGGCGCAGACCGTCCTCAACCCGCCGGGCGGCAACCCGGCCGCGATCAGCTCGCTGCCCGGCCTGGGCGACGTGCCGGCGCTGGCGCTGTCCGGGCTGGGCACCGACCTGCCCGGGCAGGCGGCGGCGTTCGAGTCCCGGCCGCTCAACGCGGCGGTGGCGGTCGTTGGATCGTCCACTGTGGACATCGTGGTCGCCTCGTCCGGCTCCGAGGCAGTGCTGTTCGGCAAGCTGTACGACGTCGACATCGCCGGGCGGGCCGAGCTGCCGCGGCGGCTGGTCGCCCCCTTCCGGGTGACCGGGCTGCGGCCGGGCGTGCCGCGGACCGTCACGGTGACCCTGCCCGGCATCGTGCACCGCTTCGACGCCGGGCACCGGCTGCGGCTCGTGCTGGCCACCACCGACCAGGCGTACGCCGGCCCGACCGACCCGGCGGCGTACCAGGTCTCCCTCGCGGCCGGCACCGCGCTGGCCGCGCCGCTGGTACCGGGCACGCCCAAGCCGACCGGCGCCTCGCCCGTGTGGTGGCTGGCCGTCGGCCTGCTGGTGGTCGCTGCGGCCGCGCTGGCCGGCGGGCAGCTCACCCGCCGCCTGCGGCCCCGCGGCGCCGTCGCCTCCCGGCCGGAGCTGGCCGGGGTGCCACTGGTGGTCGAGGACCTGGTCAAGGCATACCGGGGCGGGCTGGTCGCCGTCGACCAGGTGTCCTTCCGGGTCGAGCACGGCCAGGTCTGCGGGCTGCTCGGGCCGAACGGCGCCGGCAAGACCACCACGCTGCGGGTGCTGATGGGGCTGGTGCACCCGACGTCCGGGCTGGTCCGGGTGTTCGGGCAGGTGGTGACGCCGGGGGCCGCCGTGCTGGCCCGGGTGGGGGCGTTCGTCGAGGGGCCGGGCTTCCTGCCGCACCTGTCCGGGCTGGACAACCTCACGCTGTACTGGCGGGCCACCGGCCGGCCGCTCGCCGAGGCCCGGCTGGACGACGTGCTGGCGGTGGCCGGGCTGGGCGACGCCGTACACCGCCGGGTGCGCACGTACAGCCACGGCATGAGGCAGCGGCTGGCGATCGCCCAGGCGATGCTCGGGATGCCCGACCTGCTGGTGCTGGACGAGCCGACCAACGGCCTCGACCCGCCACAGATCCGGGCCATGCGGGAGGTGCTGCGGCGCTACGTCGCCCCCCAGGGCGCCGCCCCGGGCGCCGCCGTCCGGGGTGAAGGTGCCACCGGGCGCACGGTGCTGGTGTCCAGCCACCTGCTGGCCGAGGTCGAGCAGACCTGCACGCATGTCGTGGTGATGAACCACGGCCGGCTGGTCGCGGCCGGCCCGGTACCCGACCTGGTCGGCGCCGGCCGGCTGGAGGACGCCTTCCTGCAGCTCCTCGAGCAGCCCTCCTCCTCCGACGATCATCGAGTTATGGTCGCTGGTGGAGATCAACAAGCGACGGAAACTCGATGATCGTCGGAGGCAGGACGGCGCTGCCGCTGCGGGTGGAGGCGCTGCGCCAGCTCAGGCGACGGCGGACGGCGTTCGCGCTGGGCTTCCTGGTGCTGCTGCCGTTCATCCTGGTCGGCGCGTTCGCGTTGGCCGGCCCGTCGAACAGCCAGCCCGGCCAGACCGACCTGGTCGACCTGGCCACGTCCGGTGCGGTCAACTTCACCATCTTCACCGTCTTCGCCTCGGCCGGCTTCCTGCTGGTGGTGATCGTCGCGCTGTTCTGCGGCGACACGGTAGCCAGCGAGGCGAGCTGGTCCAGCCTGCGGTACCTGCTCGCCGCGCCGGTGCCGCGCGGCTGGCTGCTGCGCCAGAAGCTGGTGGTGGCGCTGGGGTACAGCGCCCTGTCGCTGGTGCTGCTGCCGGGTGTCGCGCTCGGCGCCGGCCTGGCCTTCTACGGCTGGCAGCCGGTGCACACCCCGCTCGGCGACTCCTACCCCGCTGGCGAGGGGCTGGCCCGGGTCGGTCTGGTGATGGCCTACCTGGCGGTGTGGATGCTGCTGGTGGGGTCGCTGGCGTTCTGGCTGTCGACGGTGACCGACACGCCGCTCGGCGCGGTCGGCGGGGCGGTCGGGCTGGTCATCGTCTCGAACATCCTGGACGCGATCACCGCGCTCGGCTCGTTGCGCGAGGTGCTCCCGACGCACTACCAGTTCGCCTGGACCGACGCACTGGGCATCCCGGTGCAGTACGACGCCATGGCGAAGGGCTGCGTGGGCGCGCTGGCCTACTCGGCGGTGTTCCTGGTGCTGGCCTGGCGGCATTTCGCCAGCAAGGACATCGTCTCCTGAGCGGCCGTCCCTTCGCGACCTGTCGAGGATAAGTCGAGCAAAACGGGCGCGCGAATGGCGAACTTCCCGCGACAGGTCGCGGCGGTGGACGGGCGTCGGCGGCATGGGGCTACCCACCAGATGGAGCGACTCATCCCGGATGGCATGCCGCCGACGCGGGAGAATCATGTATGCGGGGGATGGGGAGGCGGAATCGTTGATCTTGATCCGCAACGGGCTAGGGCGAGGTGTTATTTGCCCCGTCGTTTAACACGACGTCCGATCTGACAGTTTGATATCACACGGCCAGATAGACCTACGGCGGCTCGGCTCGGCGAGACGCTAGCTGGGCGGGACGCTAGCTGGCGGAGGCTGGGCCGGGACGCTAGCTGGGCGTGATGGCGGCGAGATTGGGGCGAACGGCGAGATGGGGCGGGCCGGGATCATGGCGGGGGCGGCGTGGGTCCTCGTCGCGCTGGCGGGGTGCGGCGGTACGCCCGTCCAGCAGGCTCCGCCGGCCGTGCACCCGGCACCGGTCCAGCCTGGACCGGATCAGCCCGGGTCGGTCCAGACCGGCGCGACCCGGACCGGCACGTCCACCCCACCACCCCCGGAGACACGGTGGCCGGCGTACCTGCCGACGATCGTGCCCGTCACCGCCCGCCGGCTCGGACCGAGCTGGCACCTGGGCTGCCCGACCAGCTACGACGGGCTGCGCCTGGTGCGGCTGTGGTACGCCGGGTTCGACGGCCGCCCGCACGAGGGCGAGCTCATCGTGGCCGAGCCGGTGGCTGCCGAGGTGGCCGCCATCTTCGGCGAGCTCTACGCGGCGCGCTTCCCGATCCGGCAGGTGCGCACGGTGGACGCCTACGGCGCCAGCGACGACGCCTCGGTGGCCGCAGACAACACCTCGGCGTTCAACTGCCGCCTCATCACCGGCGGCACCGCTTGGTCGCGGCACGCCTACGGCCGCGCGATCGACCTCAACCCACGCGAGAACCCTTACGTCACCGGCGGCACCGCCTTCCCGCCGGGCTCCACAACGGACCGAGACCCGCGGCGGGCCGGCGTGGTCACCCCGGCCGTCGTACGGATGTTCGCCCGGCACGGCTGGCAGTGGGGCGGCTACTGGACCGGCCCGATCGACTACCAGCACTTTGAGAAGCGCTGACCCGCCACGAACGCCCGGACGCCATACCGCGAGACGGCACGTCCCGCGGCCGGTCAGCCACGAGACGTGCCGTCGTTCACCGTGTGGACCCAGGAGGGGACGGACAGGGGACAGGGTGAACGGATCAACCACCCACAGTCGCCCGCGTGCGGGCGATGCCGCCACCTCGGTCCCGCGGTGTCCTAGTCGGCCTCGCCGGAACGGACACCGGTGACGTCATCCGGCGTCGACTTGCCTACCGGTCGCTGGGACGGGCCCTGCGTGCCAGTCGTGTAACGCTCGCTGTCGTCGGACTCCTTCGCGATGTCCTCGGCCCGGCGGGTCATGCTCTCCCCGACGCCGAGGGCGCTCCGCCCGTCCGTGTCGGTGTCGGACACGCCCGCACGCTCCTCGGCAGAGACCTCCCGCCCAGGGCCGGGCTCGCCGGCGTTGCTCGCGTCATACGCCTTGTGGTCGGCCTCAGCGGCCCGACCGGTAGGGTTGGTGTTGTCGGGTGCCCAGCCGTGCTGCTCCTCGCCCTCAAACCGGCTGATGGCCTCGCCCTCAGTCGAGGGTCCAGTGCTGGTCATGGACTACGCCACCTCCGAACTGTTCGGTGTCCCCGCCCCATTGCGGGGACTCACGCCCCCTGGTATTCCCCGGATCGGACAGCCAAACCGCCCGTCCGGCAAATCCCCCCGGCCCGGCTACCCGGCCCCGGCTACCCCGCCCCGGCCCGGCTACCGCCGGCCGCCCGCGGCATCGTCGGAGGTGGACAGCGCGGCGATGAAGGCCTCCTGCGGCACCTCGACCCGGCCGACCATCTTCATCCGCTTCTTGCCCTCCTTCTGCTTCTCCAGCAGCTTGCGCTTGCGGGTGATGTCGCCGCCGTAGCACTTGGCCAGCACGTCCTTGCGGATCGCCCGGATGGTCTCCCGCGCGATCACCCGCGACCCGACCGCGGCCTGGATCGGCACCTCGAACTGCTGTCGCGGGATGAGCTTGCGCAGCTTCTCGGTGAGCTGGACGCCGTATCCGTAGGCCCGGTCCTTGTGCACGATCGCGCTGAAGGCGTCGACCTTCTCGCCCTGCAGCAGGATGTCGACCTTGACCAGGTCCGCCGGCTGCTCGCCGGCCGGCTCGTAGTCGAGCGAGGCGTAGCCGCGGGTCCTGGACTTCAGCTGGTCGAAGAAGTCGAAGATGATCTCGGCCAGCGGCAGCGTGTAGCGCAGCTCGACCCGGGACTCCGACAGGTAGTCCATCCCGCCCAGCGCGCCGCGCCGGCCCTGGCACAGCTCCATGATCGCGCCGATGTACTCCGCCGGCGCGATGATCATGCCCTTGACCACCGGCTCGAAGACCTGGCCGATCGCGCTGTCCGGCCAGTCGCTGGGGTTGGTGACGACCCGCTCGTCGCCGTCCTCCATCGCCAGCCGGTAGACGACGTTCGGCGCGGTGGAGATCAGGTCCAGGCTGAACTCGCGCTCCAGCCGCTCCCGCACGATCTCCAGGTGCAGCAGCCCGAGGAAGCCGCAGCGGAAGCCGAAGCCCAGCGCCGCCGAGGTCTCCGGCTCGAACACCAGCGCGGCGTCGTTCAGCCGCAGCTTGTCCAGCGCGTCGCGCAGCAGCGGGTAGTCCGACCCGTCCATGGGGTACAGCCCGGAGTAGACCATCGGCCTCGGGTCGCGGTAGCCGGCCAGCGCGGTCGTGGCCGGCTTGGCCGCGTCGGTCACGGTGTCGCCGACCCGCGACTGCCGGACGTCCTTGACGCCGGTGATCAGGTAGCCGACCTCGCCGACGCCGAGCCCGGCGGTCGGTTTGGGCTCCGGCGAGATCACTCCAACCTCGAGCAGCTCGTGGGTTTCCCTGGTGGACATCATCCGGATCCGCTGCCGGGCGCTGATCCGCCCGTCGATCACCCGGACGTAGGTGATCACCCCCCGGTAGCTGTCGTAGACCGAGTCGAAGATCATCGCGCGGGCGGGCGCGGCGGCGTCGCCGACCGGCGCCGGGACGTCCCGGACGATGGTCTCCAGCAGCTCGCGCACGCCCTGGCCGGTCTTGGCCGAGACCCGCAGCACGTCGTCGGCGTCGCAGCCGATGATGTGCGCGATCTCCGCGGCGTACCGCTCCGGCTGCGCGGCCGGCAGGTCGATCTTGTTCAGCACCGGGATGACGTGCAGGTCGTTCTCCAGTGCCATGTACAGGTTGGCCAGGGTCTGTGCCTCGATGCCCTGGGCGGCGTCCACCAGCAGCACAGCACCCTCGCAGGCGGCCAGCGAGCGGGACACCTCGTAGCTGAAGTCCACGTGCCCGGGGGTGTCGATCAGGTCCAGGACGTAGTCACGGCCGTCGGCGGCCCGCCACGGCAGGCGCACGTTCTGCGCCTTGATGGTGATGCCGCGCTCCCGCTCGATGTCCATCCGGTCGAGGTACTGCGCCCGCATCTGGCGGCCTTCCACGACCCCGGTGAGCTGCAGCATCCGGTCGGCGAGCGTGGACTTGCCGTGGTCGATGTGGGCGATGACGCAGAAGTTCCGGATCATCGCCGGGTCGGTCTGCCCGGTCACGGTCTGCGCGGTCACGGAACCCATTTCTATGGTGGAGGATGCGGCTCCATGTTCGCACGGCGGTAAATTGCGTTGCCCGCGACGCCGGCCCGCGACGACCATCGGTGCACGGGAGAGGCCGCCGTCGCGGTCACCGCGCCGGCCGGCGCGTTCCTCTCGCCCGCGGTCGGTGTCCGTCTGTGGACGGACGGGCCGGATCGGGTGCGCGTGGCGCCGAGGAACACCCTGCCCGCCGAGCCGCCGTGGCGGTGAGCCAGCGCGGCGGCTTCTCTCCCGACGCCTCCGCACGATCGGTGATCTCGTGGCTTCCGGGCCACGAGATCACCGATCTTCGCGATCTGCCGGCGGCGGCTACCCGTCGACCCGGACGACGGTGTGGCCGAGGGTCGTGGTGCCGTCGCTGTACGACAGGCGGCCGAGGTACCGGCCACCGGCCGTCAGCCCGGACCACGACGCGGTCAGCGACACCGGTTTCCCGAGGGTGACCGGCGTGCTGCTGGGCGCGACGGTGAGGTTGCCCGCCGCGGTGCTGCCCAGCGCCCAGTCATACTCGGTCACCG
Organism: Mycobacteriales bacterium; assembly: GCA_035476575.1. Taxonomy (GTDB): domain Bacteria; phylum Actinomycetota; class Actinomycetes; order Mycobacteriales; family JACQDL01; genus DATILL01. The sequence goes on along the minus strand of DATILL010000002.1, from coordinate 5,494 downwards.
CCTGCGAGGTCACCCCCGCCGCGAGCGCGAACAGGTCGACGTACACGTCGTAGTCACCGGCCGCCGGGCTGTTCAGGTCCACCTGCTCCTGGGCGGTGGCCCCGGCGCTCTGGCCGACCAGGGTCGCCGTACCGGCGCGGTAGACGAACACGTCCATGTCGGTCCCCGCCGGCACGTCCGCGTCGAACGTCGCGAACCGGGCCAACGTTGTGCCCGCCGGCACGTTCACCGTGAACTTCGCGGTGTGGTCGCTCGCCGCCGGGTTGGCGGTGTCGAAGCCGGTGCCGCTCGGCGCGGTGAGCGTCGCCGGCCGCGGGGTCGCCGCGACCAGGCCGGCGACCGACGTGCTCAGCGTGCCGGTGAAGCCGGGCTTGACCGACACGGTGGTGGAGCCGGTCGGGCCGGTGCCGCTGACCGAGGCCGGCGCCGCGACGCCGACCGGCCGGACGACGAGCTGGCTGCGCACGCTGTGCCTGCCGTCGCTCCAGGTCAGCGCGCCGGTGGCAAAGGTGTTGAGCGGCGCGCCAGTGCGGGTGACGGTGACGGTGTAGTTGGCGTAGTCGCCCGCGCCGATCCTCAGGACCGACGGCGACACAGTGACCTTGATACCGGGCGGGGCGTCGACCCGGGCGACGTACCGGCCGCGCCCGCCGACGTTGTAGACCTGCCGGGTGACCGACTGCGAGCCGGCCAGGTCGCCGATCGCGATGTTCGCCGTGTTCAGCTCGCTGGGGTCAGCGTAGGAGCCGTAGGTCTTGCAGGCACCGCTACCCAGCGAGAGCTGCCCCGCGGAGCACAGGAACCGGATCCAGTCCGCGAAGTCGGTGTCGTAGACCAGCCCGGGGTCGGTCGCGGAGTTGGGCACCACCAGGCCGGAGCCGTAGTCGAACGGCCCGGCCGGGCCGCCGGTGTCGGTACCGATCGGCAGGCCCCGGTTGTCCCGCTGCGTCGCCGTGGTCAGCAGCGCCGACTTCACCATCATCGGGCTCCACGTCGGGTGCGCCTGCATGATCAACGCCGCGATGCCGGCGATGTGCGGGCTGGACATCGAGGTGCCGGAGAGGAAGTCGAAGCTCCGCCCGCCGTGCTTGGCCGGGTTGCCGATCGGGGCGAGCACGTCCACGCCGGGCGCCAGGATGTCCGGCTTGAGCAGGTCGCCGTTGCCGGCCAGGGCCGGACCGCGCGAGGAGAACGACGCCACGAAAGGCGCCTGCGCGCCGGACACCTTCACCCCGGCGGCCAGCGCGGCGGTCGGGCTCGCCGTACCGCTGACGTAGGCCTTGATCGCCGCGCCGTTGACGTCGGAGACATGCACGGTCGGCACCGCGTGGAAGTCGGCGTTCAGCGAGTTTGGCGAGGTATTGGCCAGGATCATGCCGACGCCGCCGGCCTCCTGGACCGCCTTGCTCTTGTCCGTCCGGTCGTTGGTGCCGCGGTCGCAGACCACGATCTTGCCGGCGATCTTGGCCGGGTCGAGGTACGGCCCGTGGCCCGCCGTCCAGGTGCTGGAGAAGCAGAGCCGGACGCCGGTGGCCTCGGCCGGGGTCGGGCTGGGGGCCAGGCCGGCGTTGGTGGACAGCACGACCGGGCTGCTCGGCACGGCCGTCCCGAGGCCGGCGCCGGGGTAGGTGGCGCCGTTGCCCAGCGTAACGCTGGCCTGGAAGACGCGGTCATGCGTGCTGGCGGCGACGGTGGTGACCCACGGGTCGTTGTGCGCGACCGTGCTGGCACCCGGGCCGGAGTTGCCGGCCGAGGCGGCGACGAAGATGCCGGCGTCCGCGGCGAACAGGAACTGCAGCTCGACCGGGTCGACCATGCTGGTCAGGCTGCCGGAGATGGAGAAGTTGATCACGTCGACGCCGTCGTTGGTGGCGTCCTCGATCGCCTTCATGCTGTCGGCGGTGGAGCAGGAGTTGCTCCAGCAGACCTTGTAGACGGCGAGCCGGGCGTTCGGGGCCATGCCGCTGCCGGCGCCCAGGTTGGTGCCGTTGACGACGAACGGGACGCCGTAGTTGCCGGCGGCGGTGCCCGCGGTGTGGGTGCCGTGACCGTCCATGTCCCGCGCCGACAGGACCTCGTCGGGGAACTTCTGCCGGATGGCGGCATCGCCACCCTGGCCGGCGTCGTACCAGCGGGCGCCGATGATCTTGGTGTTGCAGTCGGTGGTGGTGTCCCACTGCTCGCCGGGCTGGCAGGTGCCGTGCCAGCCGAGCACGTCATCGGGGTTCTTCAGCGGGGCGAACGACGGGTTCTCCGGCCAGATGCCGCTGTCGACCATGCCGACGACCATGCCCTTGCCGGCGCCGCGCCGGCCGGTGCCGCCGAGCTGGTCCCACAGGCCGCCGTCCTTGGTCAGGCCGAGGAAGGCGGGGGTGCTGACCGTGTCGACCCTGCGCTGCTCGTCCTTGGTGACGGCGACGACGCCGGGCGTATGGGCCAGCTTCGTGGCGGCGCTGGCCGGCATCGAGGCGGCGAAGCCGTTGAAGCTCAGCGTGTAGTCGTAGAGGCGGCGGACGTTGCCGGCGTGGGCGGCCAGGTTGGCGTGCCGGGCCTTGAGGTAGCCGCTGTACTTGCGTACGTCGGCGGTGCGGGGGTTGAGCCGGGCGCCCTTGGCCGGGCGGGTGGCGCGGTAGCCGGGGACCGAGCCCGCGTAGCTGGCCGCGGGCAGGTCGGAGAGCTGGACGATGTAGTTGCCGGTCGGGTCGGCCGGCGCCGCCCCGACGGAGGGCGGTATGGCGGCGACCAGTCCGATGACCAGGCCAGCTCCACCGAGCAGTGCGACCGCGCGTCGATGCGCGGGCCGCAAGACAGGTCTGGACACCCGGGTGCCCCCCTTTTGTGTCGTGGTCTCTCCGCCGCGGGCGCGAGCGGACACCGGAGGCACGGCTCTGCGCACAACCCGGGTCAGTATGGTGACAGATGCCGTCCGGCATGGTCGGATCGGCAAAAATCTGACTAAAGTTTCTGGGGTTGGCCCTCGGGGGGTTGGCCCTCGGGAGCGTGCGTCGGCGGCGACTACGACCCCGCCTGCTGCTGCCAGTGGGCGAGGTTGTTCCGGGTGGAAAGGGTGTCGGGGTGGTCCGGGCCGAGGACCCGCAGATCGTCGGCCAGCAGCGCCTCGCACGCGGCGGCGGCCCCGGCCGCGTCCCCCGCCACGCCCCGCCACCAGGCGAGGTTGTGTCGGGTGGTCAGGGTGTCGGGGTGGTCCGGGCCGAGGACCCGCAGCCGGTCGGCCAGCAGCGCCTCGCACGCGGCGGCGGCCCCGGCCGCGTCCCCCGCCTGACCCCGCCACCGGGCGAGGTTGTGCCGGGTGGTCAGGGTGTGGGGGTGGTCCGGGCCGAGGACCCGCAGATAGTCGGCCAGCAGCACCTCGCACGCGACGGCGGCCCCGGCCGCGTCCCCCGCCTCGCCCCGCCAGTAGGCGAGGTTGCCCCGGGTGTCCAGGGTGTGGGGGTGGTCCGGGCCGAGGATCTGAGCAGCATTACGGGCGAGGGACGTGAAGTAGCTGGCGGCGTCAGCGACCAGGCCGGCCTCACCGAGGCTGCGGCCGTGCCGGGACAGGACCGGGTGGGCGTCGGGCTCCCACAGCGCGGCGTCATGCCGGCCGGTCAGCGCGGTGGTGTTGGTACGCAGGGTCTGGCCGAGGGTGGTGTCGGCCTCGATGTCGGGCCAGGCCTGGAGCAGTGCGTCGGCTGCGGCCCGGATGACGGCGGGCAGCGTGGCTGGGTTGAGCTGTTCGAGGGTGGCGCGCTGGGCGAGGGCGTGCATGCGGATGGCGCGCGCCGTGGTGGCGGGGTCGTGGTTGACCAGGCTGAGCCGGTGCAGGTTCCGGACCGCCCGGCGGGCGTCCTCGGCTGGGACCTCCGCTCCGGTGCCGGGTTCGTCGCCTGCGGCCAACCGGGTCGCCAGCCAGGAGCGTGCGGCGGCGCTGGTGAGGGCGGTCTCGGGGATGCCGTTGGGGTCGAGTACCGCGATGATGTCGAGCATTGCTCCGGCGAGCCCGTCCGGGGGCAGCGTGTTGGCGCGGTCGCGGGCCAGGGACCATGCGCCGGCTAGGGTGTGGGCGTAGTCGTCGCCCGCCACGCCCGGGTCGCCCGGGAAAATCTCGGCCAGCGTCCTGGTCCGGTCGGCGAGCCGGTCGCGGTACTCGGCGCACCCGATGCCGTCGTTCACGATCACCGCGGCGGCGTGGGACAGCGCCAGCGGGAGCTGGCCCAGGTCCTCGGCCAGCTCCGCCGCGCCGGCCAGCGCGTCCGCCGGCAGCCCGGAGGCCGCGCCCAGCTTCTCCGTCAGGTAGGCCAGCGACTCCGCCGGCAGGAAGACGCCCACGTCAATGACCGTGCCCCGGGCCCGCATCGCCGCGTCCCGCCGCCGGGTCGTCACGATCACCTGCCCGGTCGGGCCCGCCGGCCACAGCCCCGCCAGGTCCGCCGGGTCCGCGACGTCGTCCAGCACGACCACCCATGGGCGGGCGGTCGCCGACAGCCAGGTCAGGAACCGCTCCGCGTGCTGGCCGGCGTCCCCGGGCCCGGCAGCCGGGTGGGTCGCCGCGTACGCCTCGGCGTAGGCCGACACCACCGCCGGCCGGCTCGCCGCCGTCACCCACACCGCGAGCTCCGCCGCCGCCCTGGTCCGCTCGAACGCCGCGGCCGCCAACTGCGTCTTGCCCCTCCCGCCGTCCCCGGCGACCACCTGCGTCACCACCGCCGTACGACGCTCGGCCAGCGCCGCCGCCAGCGCGTCCCGCAACGCCGGCCGCTCCTGGTACGCATCCGCCCGCAACGGCGGCCGACCCACCACCACCGGCCACTCCACCGGCCGCTGGTCCGGCTGCTGTCCCGGCCCGTGCTGTCCCGGCCCGGCGGCGTAGTAGTGGTTGTGCATCTCGTTGCGATCGCCGAACTGCCCACCCTGAAGGCCTCGGGCGTCGACCGTGGCGGGGATGTCGCCGCCCCCGGGCTGGCCGGGTGCGGTCATGGCACCGTGACCAGCCGTTTCAGGCCCCCGTGGGCATCGTGCATCGGGGCCGTCGCGGTCTCACCGACTCCCGCGGCCAACGCTCCCACCACCACCGACACCGGCTCCACGCCAGCCCCCCACCGGTCATACCAGGACAGGACGTGCGTCGAGGCTACTCCCCGGCCCCCTGCCTCCTTCCTTTCGCGACGATCATCGAGTTGTTGGGGTCAGTTGATCTCTGTTGACCCCAACAACTCGATGATCGCGCTCCGGCCGGTGGCGCGTCGGGACAAGGCAGCACAAGGGCGGCACCCGGCGGGGTGGGGCTCCCCGGCCGGGTCGGTTCCGCCTCCCCGGGTCGCCCTTGCGCCCCAGCCGCGCTCCGACAAGACGCGGCGGTCTCCAGTGGTCAGTGCATCACATGAGATGATCTTGTGTGATGAACGGAGGATTGGGTGCGGGGTAGGGCGTTGACAGTCGAGGAACGAGATGAGATTCTTCGGGGCATTTGTAAGGAGCTGTCGGATCGCGCGAT
>DATILL010000001.1:0-17020 GCA_035476575.1 Mycobacteriales bacterium | reverse complement strand
AGCGCGGACGGCGGGCTGGCCGGTGCCGGGGTGCTGGTCACCGGCTCGGTGATCATGGCGGGCGAGGCCCGCACCCTGCTGGGAGCCCGGTGAGCGAGGGGTCGGCGAGCGGGGGGCCGGATCCGCGGACGGCGCGGGCGGTGCGCGGCACCTTCGCCACGGCGCTGGTGCTGGAGGCGCTGGTGGTGCTGCTGGTGCCGCGTACGGTGGCGCAGTTCGGCTCCGGGCTGACCGCGTGGAAGCTGGCCGTGCTGCTGGTGCTGGCCGGGCTGTTCGTGCTGGCGGCGGGGCTGGTCGGCCGGACGTACGGCCTCGCGGTCGGGACGGCGCTGCAGGCCGCGCTGATCGCCTGCGGCTTCCTGACCAGGGCGATGTTCGTGCTCGGCGTGATCTTCGCGCTGGTCTGGTACTACCTGCTCCGGGTGCGCCGCGACCTGCTCGGGGGGCCGCTGACAGGTTGCCTTCGTGTCCCGCGGCGGTAACCTGCGGTCATGGGCCTGTGGACGACAGCGGATGCCGCGGAGTGCGCATGCACCGAGCTGCGTCGATCGGCGGGCGAGCCGACTGCCGCCTGGCGATGCCTTCTGCAGCTTCTTGACGACTACTCGCGAGCCCATCGAGCTGGCGGCACGGTCGCTGGCGAGGCACTGTTCGCTGTCGAGCCACCTCCGTCTGGCGACGGCCGGGTCGACGCGGCGTTGGCGGCCCTCGCTGAGCATCTCGCCCGGAGGGACGGCTGGACGGTGCCTGCCTGGGCGCTGAGCGAAGACCGGTACGCCGAGCCGTGGTGGTTCCCCGCTGGGGTTGTTGCATGGCATGCGGCCGCGTTCGTCGAGTCCCCTCTGGCGTTCCGCAAGCGCGGGGTCTTTCTCACTGAGGGTGCGCTGGAGCGGGTGTGAGCGGAGAGCTGCCCCGATAATCCCGAGCGTTCTGTCAGACCCCGTCGGTACGGTCGGACCGTGCTTCCCACCGACGAGCCCTACATCCATGCCAGGGGCCTGACCAAGCGCTTCGGCGGCTTCACCGCGGTCGACGGGATCGACTTCGACGTCGCCCGTGGCGAGGCGTTCGGCTTTCTCGGGCCGAACGGCGCCGGCAAGTCCTCCACCATGCGGATGATCGGCTGCGTCTCCCCCAGCAGCGGCGGCACGCTGCGCGTCCTCGGCATGGATCCGGTCACCGACGGTCCCCGGATCCGGGCCCGGCTCGGCGTCGTGCCGCAGGAGGACAGCCTCGACCTGGAGCTCACCGTCGCCGAGAACCTCTACATCTACGGGCGGTACTTCGGGCTGCACCGCGGGCTGATCCGGGAGCGGGCGGCCGAGCTGCTGGAGTTCGTCCAGCTCGCCGAGCGGGCTGAGGACAAGGTGGAGCCGCTGTCCGGCGGGATGAAGCGCCGGCTCACCATCGCCCGGTCGCTCATCAACGAGCCCGACGTGCTGCTGCTCGACGAGCCGACCACCGGGCTTGACCCGCAGGCCAGGCACGCGCTGTGGGACCGGCTGTTCCGGCTCAAGCAGCAGGGCGTGACGCTGGTCCTGACCACGCACTACATGGACGAGGCCGAGCAGCTCTGCGACCGGCTGGTCGTGATGGACAGGGGCGCCATCGTCGCCGAGGGCTCGCCGCGGCAGCTCATCGAGCGGTTCGCCACCCGCGAGGTGCTGGAGCTGAGGTTCGGGGTGGACGACCACGAGCACATGGCCGGCAAGGTGGAGAGCCTGGCCGACCGGGTGGAGGTGCTGCCGGACCGGCTGCTGCTCTACACCGACCACGGCGACGACGCGTTGGCCGGCGTGCATGCGCGGGGGCTGGCCCCGGCGTCCGCGCTGGTCCGCCGGGCCACCCTGGAGGACGTCTTCCTCCGGCTCACCGGCCGGACGCTGGTGGACTGATGGCCGCGACCACCGCCACCGTCCGTCGGGCACGCCGCGCGCCGCCCGCCGTGCTGCGGTCCTTCGCCTACTGGCTGTACCAGTACAAGCGGACCTGGCGCGGCTCGGTGGTCTCCACCCTGCTCAACCCACTGATCTTCCTGACCGCGATGGGGCTGGGGCTGGGCACCCTGGTCAACTCCTCGGCCGGCGGGCAGCGGCTCGGCGTGGGCTACCTGGCGTTCATCGCGCCCGGCGTGCTGGCCGCGACCGCGATGCAGACCGCCGCCGGCGAGGCGACGTACCCGGTGATGGCCAGCATCAAGTGGGTCAGGACCTACCACGCGATGCTGGCCACCCCGCTCGGCGTACGGGACGTGCTGGTCGGCCACCTCGCCTGGATGACCACCCGGGTCGCCATGGGCTCGGTTGCCTTCTTCCTCGGCATGGCGCTGTTCGGCACGCTCCAGTCGGGCTGGGCAATCCTGGCCTTACCGGCCGCGATCCTGACCGGCGTCGCGTTCGTCACCCCGATCGCGGCGTTCGCGGCCGCCCAGGAGAGCGAGTCCCACTACGCCAGCCTGTTCCGGTTCGGGATCATGCCGATGTTCCTGTTCTCCGGGGTGTTCTTCCCGCTCGCCCAGGTTCCCGGGCTGCTGCGCCCGCTGGCCTACGTCACGCCGCTGTGGCACGGGGTGGACCTCTGCCGCGGGCTGACCCTGGGGGTCGGCCTGACCCCGGCCGGTGCCGCGTTGCACGTCGGTTATCTGGCGCTGTGGGCTGCGGTCGGCTTCTGGGTCGCCACCGTGACGTTCCGCGGGAGGCTGGTGAGGTGACCGCGACGACGATGACCGGTGCCCTGGTCCGGCGCGCGCTGCCCGCGAGTCGCGGCGGCCGTGGCGCGCACCTGCTGGTCGAGCGCAACGCGATGGTCGCCCGCCGGATCTGGCTGCTGATGGTGTCCGGCTTCTTCGAGCCGCTGTTCTACCTGTTCAGCGTCGGGATCGGCGTGGGCGCGCTGGTCGGCCGGGTGCCGCTGCCGGACGGCCGGCTGATCGGGTACTCCGCCTTCGTTGCGCCCGCGCTGCTGGCCTCCTCGGCGATGAACGGCGCCATCTACGACTCGACGTTCAACATCTTCTTCAAGCTCAAGTACGCCAAGCTGTACGACGCCGTGCTGTCCACCCCGCTGGGCACCATCGACGTGGCGGTCGGCGAGATCGGCTGGGCGCTGATCCGGGGCAGCGTCTACGCCGTGGCGTTCCTGGTGGTGATGCTGGGCATGGGCCTGGTCGGCTCGTGGTGGGCGCTGCTCGCCCTGCCGGCGGCGATCCTCATTGGGTTCGCCTTCGCCGCGGTGGGCATGGCGTTGACGTCGTACATGAAGAGCTGGCAGGACTTCGAGTGGGTGCAGCTCGCGATCCTGCCGATGTTCATGTTCGCGACCACGTTCTACCCGCTCGGGACGTACCCGCGCACCCTCCAGATCGTCGTCGAGGCGACCCCGCTCTACCACGGGATTGAGCTGGTCAGGGGGCTGACGACCGGCTCAGTGGGCGTCGGCCTGCTGGTCCATGTGAGCTATCTTCTGGCGATGGGCCTGGCCGGGCTGGCGGTCAGCGCCCGGCGGCTGGAACGGCTGCTTCTCACCTAGCGGAAGGAGCTCCAAACAGGTAAACCTGCCGGGCCGGCCGCGCGTCCGGACCGGTGCCGCCGGGTAGGCTCGAGGGGCCTCGCGACCGGCGTACACCGACCGACCGCTATGTGAGAAGGTTCAGCGAATGTCGCGCACATCCTTGTCTTTTCTCGGCCGTGACATGGCCATCGACCTCGGTACGGCGAACACCCTGGTGTACGTCCGCGGGCGCGGGATCGTCCTCAACGAGCCCTCCGTGGTGGCCATCAACACCAACACCGGGGAGATCCTCGCGGTCGGGGTCGAGGCAAAGCGGATGATCGGCCGGACGCCGGGCAACATCGTCGCCGTCCGGCCGCTCAAGGACGGGGTGATCGCCGACTTCGACACGACTGAACGGATGCTGCGCTACTTCATCCGCAAGGTGCACCGCCGCCGCTACCTCGTCCGCGGCCCGCGGGTGGTCATCTGTGTGCCGTCCGGCATCACCGGAGTCGAGCAGCGGGCGGTCAAGGAGTCGACCTACAACGCCGGCGCCAGCCGGGTCTACATCATCGAGGAGCCGATGGCCGCCGCGATCGGTGCCGGCCTGCCGGTCTCCGAGCCCACCGGCAACATGGTGGTCGACATCGGCGGCGGCACCACGGAGGTCGCCGTGATCTCCCTGGGTGGCATCGTCACCAGCCAGAGCATCCGGATCGCCGGCGACGAGATCGACACCTCGATCATCAACTACGTGAAGAAGGAGTACTCGCTCATGCTGGGCGAGCGCACCTCGGAGGAGATCAAGATCGCCATCGGCTCGGCCTTCCCCACCCCGGAGGACAGCAACGCCGAGATCCGCGGCCGGGACCTGGTCACCGGCCTGCCGAAGACGATCGTGGTCAGCGCCGAGGAGATCCGCAAGGCGATCGAGGAGCCGGTCAACGCCGTGGTCGACGCGGTGAAGGTCACGCTGGACAAGTGCCCCCCGGAGCTGTCCGGCGACATCATGGACCGCGGCATCGTGCTGACCGGCGGCGGCGCGCACCTGCGCGGCCTGGACGAGCGGCTCAAGCACGAGACTGGGATGCCCATCATCGTGGCGGACAACCCGCTGCACTCCGTCGCGCTTGGGTCGGGCCGCTGCGTGGAGGATTTCGAGGCGCTGCAGCAGGTCCTCGTCGCCGAGTCCCGGTAGCCGGTGAAGCGGTCCACCCGCCGGCAGCGGGTTGCGCTGGTCGTCCTGCTCCTGGTAGCCGCGGTGTTCGTCACGCTGGACGCCAAGGGCAACGGGTTCGGCGGCGTCCGGTCCGGCGCGCAGGCAGTGTTCGGCCCGGTGCAGCGTGGCCTGTCGGCGGTCTTCTCCCCGGTCGGGCGGCTTCTCGGCGCCATCCCGCACCTGGCCACCTCGCGGCGCGACATCGAGGAGCTGAGACGGCAGAACGACGACCTGCGCCGGCAGCTCGCCGAGCGGGCGTTGCACGCCGACCGGACCGGCCAGCTCCACGACCTGACCCTGCTGGCCGGGCTGGGACGGTACCGCGTGCTGCCCGCGGCCGTGGTCGGCCTCGGCCCGTCGCTGGGGTTCGAGTGGACCGCCACCATCGACGCCGGCTCGACCGACGGCGTCAAACCGGACATGACCGTGCTGACCGGAGCCGGGCTGGTCGGCCGGGTCAAGCAGGTCAGCGCGGCCACCAGCCTGATCGTGCTGGCCGGCGACCCGGCGGCCACAGTGGGCGCCCGGATGGCCGGCACCGGTGAGCTCGGGCTGGTCACCGGCGGCGGCACCGGGTCGATGTCGCTCACCCTGCTCAACCCGAACGCCGTGGTGCGGCCGGGTGACCGGCTGGTCACCGGCCCGTACGGCCAGTCGACGTACGTCGCCGGGGTGCCGATCGGGGAGGTGATCGGCGTCGGCACCGGCGGGGCCGGACCGCCGACCGCGACCGTCCGGCCGTACGTGCAGTTCACCCGGCTGGACGTTGTCGGGGTGGTGCTGGTCGGGCCGCGTACCGACCCGCGGGACTCCGTGCTGCCTCCCCCGCCGCCCGCCACCAGCGCACCCGGCACCAGCACACCCGCCACCAGCACACCCGGCACCAGCGCGCCAACCGTCGCCTCCACCACGGGTAGCCCGCGGTGACCGCAGCGCGGATCTTCGTGGCCGGGCTGGGCGCCGTCCTCGCCGTCGCCGTCCAGGGCACCGTGATCGCCCGGCTGCCGCTGCCCGGCGGCCTGCCGAACCTCCCCCTGCTGGTCGTCGTCGGGGTCGCCCTCGCGGCCGGCACCACGGCCGGGCTGGCCTGCGGGTTCGGCACCGGCCTGGCGGCCGACGTGCTGTCGGACCACCCGGTCGGCCTGCTGGCGCTCTGCCTTGCCCTGGTCGGCTTCGGCGTCGGCCTGCTGGAGCCGGAGAGCGACCGGGGCGCGCTCCGGTCGCTGCTGGCGGTCGCGGTCGCGGCGGCGGCGGCCCAGCTCGGCTACGCGGCCCTGCTCGGGCTGCTCGGCGCGGGCGGCGGCACGGCCGTGGCCGAGCTGCCCAGCACCGTCGCCTACGACGTGCTGCTGGCGCCGTTCGTGCTGCCGGTCGTGATCGGCGCCGACCGGCGGCTGCGGAGCGTGGTCGCGTGAACGACTCCTCGATCAGGATCTTCGCCTTCCGGGTGCTGGTGATCTCGATGGTGGTCACCCTGGGTGCCCGGCTGTACTACCTCCAGGTGCTCGGCCGGGAGAAGGTCGTGCAGACCGCCACCCGCCAGCACGTCCGCGAGGTGGTCGTGCCGGCACCGCGCGGCGCGATCGTGGACGACCGTGGCCGGCCGCTGGTCCGCAACCGGCCCTCCCTCGTGGTCACCGTCGACCGCGGCGAGCTGCGGAGCCAGGACGACGGCGGCCGGGCGGTCCTGGCCCGGCTCGCGGCCGTCGTCAAGATCCCGGCCGGCCGGATCGCCAAGATGATCACGCCGTGCGCGAGGGGCGTGCCCAGGCCCTGCTGGCGCGGGTCGCCGTACCAGCCGGTGCCGGTCGTCACCGACACCACGCCGGACCGGGTGCTGCGCATCGCCGAGCGCGCCGAGGACTACCCCGGCGTGCGCGCCCAGGTCGAGACGCTGCGGGAGTACCCGCACGTCGGCCTGGCCGCACACACCCTGGGCTACACCGGCCCGATCACCCAGGAGGAGCTGGACAACGCCGCGGCCGCCGGCCGCGACACCTACCACCACGACGACATGGTCGGCCGGTCCGGGCTGGAGCGGCAGTACGACGACGCGCTGCGCGGCCGGGACGGCGTGCGGCGGGTGCTGGTGGACAACCGCGGTACGGTCACCGGCTTCGACTCCGAGACACCGCCGACCCCGGGCGACACCCTGGTCACCAGCTTCGACGTCGACCTGCAGGCGCTGGCTGAGAAGGCGCTGGCCGAGCAGGTCGCGGCGATGCGGGCCCAGTTCGACGGCAAGACCGGCCGGAACTTCGCCGCGCCCTCCGGCGCGCTGGTCGTCCTCGACCCCAACACCGGGCGGGTGCTGGCGCTGGCCAGCTTTCCGACGTACGACCCGACCCTGTTCGTCGGCGGGATCTCGGCGACCGAGCTGGAGGCGCTGACCGACCCGCAGGCCGGCGTCCCGCTGGTGTCGCGGGCGGTGGCCGGGCAGTTCGCGCCCGGGTCGACGTTCAAGCTGGTCAGCACCTCGGCGGACGTGACCGCCGGGCTGGGCAGCCTGGCCGGCCGGTACGCCTGCCCGCCCAGCCTCGCCGTCGGCAACCAGGTCAAGACCAACTACGACTCGGAGAGCCTGGCCGGCACGATCGACTTCCGCACCGCGCTGGCCTTCTCCTGCGACACGTTCTTCTACCAGTTCGCGATGAACGCCTGGTACGCCGACCAGGCCCGGGTCGACGCCGGGAGGCGGCCGGCCGAGGTCCAGCAGGCGATGGCGCGGGCGTACGGCTTTGGTAACGAGCCGGGCATCGACCTGCCGGAGGGCGAGCAGACCGGCGGCCGGATCATCGACCGGGCGTACCTGCAGCGCCGGTGGGAGCAGAACCGGCCGCAGTACTGCGCCGACGGCAGGCGCGGCTACCCCGAGGTCGCCGACGCGGCCCGGCGGGCGTTCCTCACCCAGCTTGCCCGGGAGAACTGCTCCGACGGCTGGCGGTTCCGGATCGGCGAGGCCGCCGACATGGCGATCGGGCAGGGTGAGACGACGGTCAGCCCGCTGCAGCTCGCGCTGGCGTACTCGGCGCTGGTGAACGGCGGCCGGCTCTACCGGCCGACCATCGCCCGGGCCATCGTGGGGCCGGACGGGCGGGTGCGGGAGGTCACCCCGACGGTGGCCCGGACGGTGCCGGTCGCGCCGGGGCTGCTGCGGTACATCCGCGAGTCGCTGGTGTTCGGCCGGGGGATCTCGGTGTCCGGGCAGACGGCGTTCGAGGGCTTTCCGCTAGACCGCTACCCGGTCGGCGGCAAGACGGGCACGGCCGAGGTGTTCGGCAAGCAGGACACCTCGTGGTTCGCCTCGTGGGCGCCCGCGGGCAGGCCGAAGTACGTCGTGGTGGGGATGATCGAGCAGGCTGGCCTCGGCTCGCGGGCCGCGGCGCCGATGGTGCGCAAGGTGTACGAGGGGCTGTTCGGGATCGGCCGCCCGCCGGTGTACCCGGGCGCGCGGCGCCCGACCGCCGTACCGGGGGTCAGCCCCGCCACCCCCGCGGCGCCGCCACCTGTCGCGAAGCTCCAGCCCGACACGCCGGCGCGTCCCGCTGGGGCTTCGCGAGAGGTGACCCGGCGAGAGGTGGCCCGGCGGCGGGCGCGGTCGCGGGCCCGGCCGCGCGGAGCCGCGCCGTGACCGCTGTCGACCGCCGACCCGGAGCCCGCCGGGTGCTGGGCCCGATGGCCGGTGCCCGGGCCCGCCAGGTCGACTGGCTGCTCGTCGGCTCGGCGCTGGCCCTGGCGCTGCTCGGCTCGCTGCTGGTCTGGTCGGCGACCCGGCCGCGGCTGGTCGAGTCCGGCGGCGACCCGCGAGCGTTCCTGGTGCGGCACCTGATGAACCTCGCGATCGGGCTGGTGCTGGGCACGGTCGCGGCCGTCGTCAACTACCGGACGCTGCGTACCTCGGCGCCGGTGGTCTACGTTGCGTCCTGCCTCGGGCTGGTCACGGTCCTGCTGATCGGCAGCACGATCAACGGCTCGCACTCGTGGATCGTGCTCGGTGGCGGGTTCCAGGTCCAGCCGTCGGAGTTCGCCAAGGTCGGGCTCGTGGTCACCGTGGCGATGCTCTTCGCCGAGCGCCGGGAGCGCGACGACACCAGGCGGGAGCGCGACGTCCCGCTGCTGCTGGCGCTGGCCGCGGTGCCGGCCGGCCTGATCATGCTCCAGCCCGACATCGGCACGATCATGGTGCTGGCGTTCACCCTCCTGTCGGTACTGGCAGTGGCGGGCGTGTCCTGGCGGTGGCTGGTCGGGCTGGTGCTGCTCGGCGTCGTCGTGGTGTTCGCCGCCGTCCACCTGGGGGTGCTGAAGGAGTACCAGCTTGACCGGTTCCGGGCCTTCGCCAACCCGCAGGCGGACACCCAGGGTGTCGGGTACAACACCAACCAGGCGCGGATCGCGATCGGCGAGGGCGGGCTGACCGGGACCGGCCTTTTCCACGGCACCCAGACCAACGGCAGGTTCGTGCCGGAGCAGCAGACCGACTTCGTGTTCACCGTGGCGGGGGAGGAGCTGGGTTTCGTCGGGGCGGGCGGGATCATCCTGCTGTTCGGCATCCTGCTGTGGCGGACGCTGCGGATCGCCGGGCGCTCGCCGGACCTGTTCGGTCGGCTGCTCGCGGTGGGGATCGCGGCCTGGTTCTGCTTCCAGATGTTCGTCAACATCGGGATGACGCTTGGTATCACCCCGGTGACCGGCCTGCCGCTGCCGTTTGTGTCCTACGGCGGCTCGTCAATGTTCGCCAACTGCATCGCCATCGGCCTCCTGATCAACGTGCACCGCCGCACCGCCTCGTCATCCTCTCCGCTTGTCGCATAAAGGTCACCAGCCAGCGGGAGAGTCCTGGTGACGTCCGGGCCTGCGAGCAGGCTGTCGCCACTGGCCTGACCTGCCCGGCCGAGGTGCGGCGGCGGCGCTCTTTCGGGACCGGGTCCGGCAGGGCTGGCTGGTCCGCCAGGGCTAGCTAGTGCTCCGTCTCACGTGGCACGACGTGGTCGGCCGGCCGGACTACGTGCTGCACACCGTCCGGCAGGCGCTGGCCCACCGGGCGCACCGCCGCCTGAACCCGCCTACCCCGGCCATTTGTCGCATCAAGGTCACCACGCTTGGCCGGAACCCTGGCGACCTTCGTGCGACAAGTCGGCGGGGCCGGGCTGTCGGTGGGCGTGACTAGGCTGATGGCCATGAGCGTGGAGTCGCTGTTTCCCAGGCTGGAGCCGCTGCTGCCCCGGGTCGGCAAGCCGATCCAGTACGTCGGCGGCGAGCTGAACTCGACCGTCAAGGACTGGGACGCCGTCGCTGTCCGCTGGGCGCTGATGTACCCCGACGCCTACGAGGTCGGCCTGCCCAACCAGGGTATCCAGATCCTGTACGAGCTGATCAACGAGCGCCCCGACGCCCTGGCCGAGCGCACCTACAGCATCTGGCCCGACCTCGACGCGTTGCTCCGCGAGCACGGGATCGGCCAGTTCACTGTCGACGGGCACCGGCCGGTCGCGGCGTTCGACCTGCTGGGAGTCTCCTTCGCGACCGAGCTCGGCTACACCAACCTGCTCGCCGCGCTCGACCTGGCCGGCATCCCGCTGGACGCCGGCAGCCGCACGACCGAGCCGCTCGTGCTGGCCGGCGGGCACGCGGCGTTCAACCCGGAGCCGGTCGCCGACTTCCTCGACCTGGCCGTGCTCGGGGACGGCGAGGAGGCGGTGCTGGAGATCACCGACGTCGTGCGGGACTGGAAGGCGGCCGGCGCCCCGGGCGGCCGCCCGGAGATCCTGGCCAGGCTGGCCCGGGTCAGCGGCGTCTACGTGCCACGGTTCTACGACGTCGACTACCTGCCGGACGGCCGGATCCGCCGGGTCGTGCCCAACCACCCCAGGGCGCCGTACCGGGTGGTCAAGCGCACCGTGACGGACCTCGATGCCTGGCCGTACCCCAAGCATCCGCTGGTCCCGCTGGCCGAGACCGTGCACGAGCGGATGAGCGTGGAGATCTTCCGCGGCTGCACCCGGGGCTGCCGGTTCTGCCAGGCCGGCATGATCACCCGCCCGGTCCGGGAGCGGTCCATCACCACGATCGGCGAGATGGTGGAGGCTGGCCTGGCCAGCACCGGGTTCGAGGAGGTCGGCCTGCTGTCGCTGTCGTCCGCCGACCATTCCGAGATCGCCGAGATCGTCACGGGCCTGGCGGACCGGTACGACGGCACCAACACCAGCCTGTCGCTGCCGTCGACCCGGGTGGACGCCTTCAACGTCACGCTGGCCAACGAGCTCTCCCGCAACGGTCGCCGGTCCGGGCTGACCTTCGCCCCGGAGGGCGGCAGCGAGCGGATCCGCCGGGTGATCAACAAGATGGTGTCCGCCGACGACCTCATCCGCACCGTCGCGACGGCGTACGCGAACGGCTGGCGCCAGGTGAAGCTGTACTTCATGTGCGGCCTACCGACCGAGACGGACGAGGACGTGCTGGAGATCGCCCGGATGGCGCACGACGTGATCCGGGCCGGCCGGGTGGCCGCCGGGCACAAGGACGTGCGCTGCACGGTGTCGATCGGCGCGTTCGTGCCCAAGCCGCATACGCCGTTCCAGTGGGCCGCGCAGTGCGACTGGCCGACCGTCGATGCCCGGCTGGCAAAGCTGCGCGCCGCGATCAACGCCGACCGCAAGCTCGGCCGCAGCGTCGGCGTGCGTTACCACGACGGCCGCCCGTCGATTGTCGAGGGCCTGCTCTCGCGCGGTGACCGGCGGGTCGGCGCGGTAATCCGCCGGGTCTGGGAGGACGGTGGCCGCTTCGACGGCTGGAGCGAGCACTTCTCCTATGAGCGGTGGGAGCGGGCCTGCGCGGAGGTGCTCCCGGAGCACGGCGTGAGCCTGGACTGGTACACCACCCGCGAGCGCGGCGAGAACGAGGTGCTGCCGTGGGACCACCTCGACTCCGGGCTGGACCGCGAGTGGCTCTGGCAGGACTGGCAGGAGTCGCTGGCCGAGACCGAGGTCGAGGACTGCCGGTGGACCCCGTGCTTCGACTGCGGGGTCTGCCCGACGATGGGCACCGAGATCCAGATCGGCCCGACCGGCCGCACCCTGCTCCCGCTCACCCCCCGATAACGCGCCTATAAGCGATCGTGATGAGCACGAGCTATCGAGGACTCTCGCAGCCGGGTGCGAGCATGAAACACACTGGCGGTGACGGAAGAAGGTGACATGTGAGCGAGACCGCGATGCACGACCTGCCCGGGGAGTGGACGCTCGATGATCTCGACCTGTTGCCCGACGACGGTCACCGGTACGAGATTGTCGACGGGAGCCTGTACACGTCGCCGCCTCCCCTCAGCCGGTACCAGCTTGCCGCGGCGCGGCTGGGGGACGTGCCTGCTCGCGGCGGCGCCACCGCGGTACGAGGTGCTTGAGGGGGTCGGGATCGATCTCGGCGAGTCAATGCTGATCCCGGACATCTCGGTCGTCCGAGCGGAGCCCGCCGTCGAGGGGGTGCCGCTGTTCACGCCGGCGGACGTCGTACTGGCGGTGGAGATCGTCTCGCCGTTGTCGCGGAAGATGGATCGGCTGGTCAAGCCCGCAGCCTACGCGGAGGCGGGCATTGCGTCGTACTGGCGGGTTGAGCTCGACGCCGCCAGCCTGCCCATGGTGGTCGTGCACGACCTGGCGGACGGCGGCTACCGTGAGTCGGCGGTGGTCCCGGCCGGGGCGGAGGTGATGCTGGACCAGCCTTACCCGCTCACGCTCGCCCCCGCCACGCTGGTCGGACCGCGCGCATAGCCGGCACGGCGCCGATCCGCGCCGCTGAAGATCTACAGGACATGCCCTAGCCTGACTGCGTGAGCCAGCGACGTCCCGACGGTCCGCCGCCGGCCCCGGTGGTGCAGCGGGTCCGGGTCCGGTACGCCAAGCGAGGGCGGCTGCGGTTCACCTCGCACCGCGACTTCGCCCGGGCCTTCGAACGTGCGCTCCGGCGGGCCGGCGTCCCGATGGCGTACTCGGCCGGCTTCACGCCACACCCGAAGATCTCCTACCTGGGTGCGGCACCGACGGGCGTGGCCAGCGAGGCCGAGTATCTCGAGATCGGCCTGGCTGCGCCGGTGCCACCCGAGGAGCTGCGCGAGACGCTGGACGCCGTGCTGCCCGCCGGGCTGGACGTCGTCGAGTGCGTCGAGGCCGGGCCCGGCGCGCTGGCCGACCGGATCGACGCCAGCTTGTGGCGGATCGTGCTGGCCGGGCTCACGTCCGAGGCGTGTGCCGCGGCGGTGGCGGCCTTCCTTGCCGCCGACCGGGTCGAGGTGGAGCGGCTCACCAAGGACGGCCGGCGGGCTCTCGACGCCCGCGGCGCCGTGGTGACCGCTGCGGTGAGCGACGCGATGCTGACCAGCACCGACAGCCCTACCGGCGCGTCTCCGTCGGCTGGGCGCGGCACCCCAGCACCCTGTGCCATAATCGACGTGGTTGTTCGGCAGGTCACGCCTGCCGTCCGGCCTGACGACGTACTAGCCGCGCTGCGTACCGTCGCCGGCCTAGAGCCGCCGGTCCCGCCCAAGGCGACCCGGCTGGCGCAAGGTCTGCTCGACGGTTTGGGTAGGTTGGCCGACCCGCTCGGCCCAGATCGTACGGTCGCTCTCGCTGCCAGGGGGAGCATGCCGGGGGCCGTTGGTGGATCGCCCAAGGTGTTGCCTGCCTGACGCGCGTGCTGGATGTCGTTATCGGCTGACTCCGGTCGGCCGGCCCGCACCACTCAGACTTCGGTCGCCGGCTCAGGCTGCGACCCACAGACCGCGCTCCCGCGCGGCCGCATGGTCAATGCCGCCATGCGCCCGGGGGCGATGAGGAGAACTGTCCGGAATGCTCGACACCGAGCCCACCGGCCCCGGCGCCCCGCCGGAGCCCACAACCAGCGACACCCCGGCGCCCCGGCGTCGGCGCACCACCCGAGCGAGCAAGCCGCTCACGGGCGAGACGGTTCAGGCAACTGCGGCGACGCTGCCGTTCGTTGACCCGGCGCCCGTCGACATGACGCTCTCCCAGAACACAACGGGAGACATCCCGGCAGGTGACGTTTTGGCTGCCGGGTCGGCACCGCCGGCCAAGAAGACTACCCGCACCCGCCGCAAGGCCGTCGCGCCGGCCGCCGAGGCGTCACCGGCCGCCGAGCCGGGCGGTGGCGAGCCGGCCGCCAGCGAGTCCGGGGAGCAGCCGGCGCCGGCCAAGAAGACCACCCGTACCAGGCGTAAGGCCGTCGCACCGGCCGCCGAGCCGGCCGTCAGCGTCCCGGCTGCCAGCGTCCCGGCTGCGGACGTGCTCGCCGACCCACCGGCCGCCGGCCACCCGGCGACCGCCGCGCCGGTGGATTCTCCCTCCACCGCGAGCGTCCCACCGCCGGTGCTGGCCGCGCCCGTGGTGACGTTCATGCCGCCGGTCGTGACGCCGCTCCCGGCCAAGCCGCCGCCGGAGCCGGCGCCGAGCACCGACCAGGCCGCGGCCGACACCCGGCCTGAGCCAGCGGCCGGCACCAGGCCAAACGTCCCCACGCAACGTCGCCGTACCGCCAGGTCGGCCGCCCTCGCCGAGGTGACCGTACCGGAGCCGGAGCCGGTCGAGGCGGACCTCGACGCGGACACCGACGCCGTCGAGGACGAGCTCGACGGCGACCGCCGCCGTCGCCGGCGGGGGCGCCGGGGCCGGGGCAAGAGCCGCGGTGCGGCCGGCGACGGCAGCACCGGCGAGACCGACGACTCCGGGGACGGCGGAGACGGCGAGGACGAGCCGGTCGCCGAGGACGCCGACGCCGAGCTGGCCGAGGAGACCGATGACGACGGCCAGGTCGGCACCCGGCGTCGCCGCCGGCGCCGTCGGCGTGGCGGCGGGACCGCCGAGGACGTCCCCACCGACGACCCGCCCAACACGGTCGTGCACGTCCGCGAGCCGCGCACCAGCCTCAGCTCCGACGACGAGGTGCAGTCGGTCCGTGGCTCGACCCGGCTGGAGGCCAAGCGGCAGCGCCGCCGGGAGGGCCGGGAGACGCAGCGCAGGCGCCCGCCGATCCTGTCCGAGGCGGAGTTCCTGGCCCGCCGCGAGGCGGTGGACCGGGTGATGGTGGTCCGGCAGAAGGGCGACCGGACCCAGATCGCCGTACTCGAGGACGACGTCCTGGTTGAGCACTACGTCACCAAGTCCGGCTCCGCGTCGTACGCCGGCAACGTCTACCTCGGCCGGGTGCAGAACGTGCTGCCCAGCATGGAGGCGGCGTTCGTCGACATCGGCAAGGGCCGCAACGCCGTGCTCTACGCTGGCGAGGTCAACTGGGACGTGGCTGGCCTGGAGGGCAAGGCGCGCTCGATCGAGCATGCGCTGCGCTCCGGCGACTCGGTGCTGGTGCAGGTCACCAAGGATCCGATGGGGCACAAGGGAGCCCGGCTGACCAGCCAGATCAGCCTGCCCGGCCGGTACCTGGTGTACGTGCCGGCCGGCTCGATGACCGGCATCAGCCGCAAGCTCCCGGACACCGAGCGGCAGCGGCTCAAGGACATCCTCAAGCGGATCGTGCCGGACGACGCTGGGGTGATCATCCGGACCGCCGCCGAGGGCGCCAGCGAGGAGGAGCTCGCCCAGGACGTCTCGCGGCTGCAGGCGCAGTGGCAGGTGATCCAGGACCGGGCCGCCAGGGGTGGTGCCCCCGTCCTGCTGTCCGAGGAGCCGGACCTGGCCATCCGGGTGGTCCGGGACATCTTCAACGAGGACTTCACCAGGCTGGTCGTCTCCGGCGACGCCGCCTGGGACACGCTGGAGCAGTACCTCGGCCACGTCGCGCCGGACCTGGCGCCGCGGCTGAGCCGGCACGGCCGGGACACTGACGTGTTCGCCGACCTGCGCATCGACGAGCAGCTCATGAAGGCGCTGGACCGCAAGGTGTGGCTGCCCAGCGGTGGCTCGCTGGTCATCGACCGTACCGAGGCGATGACGGTGATCGACGTGAACACCGGGAAGTTCACCGGCAAGGGCGGCAACCTGGAGGAGACGGTCACCCGTAACAACCTGGAGGCGGCGGAGGAGATCGTCCGGCAGCTCCGGCTGCGCGACGTCGGCGGGATCATCGTCATCGACTTCATCGACATGGTGCTGGAGAGCAACCGCGACCTGGTCCTACGGCGGCTGATGGAGTGCCTGGGCCGGGACCGCACCAAGCACCAGGTCGCCGAGGTGACCTCGCTCGGGCTGGTGCAGATGACCCGCAAGCGGGTCGGGCAGGGCCTGCTGGAGGCGTTCTCCGAGCCGTGCGAGGTGTGCAAGGGCCGCGGCATCGTGATATATACCGAGCCGGTGGACGAGTCGCGGCCCCGGTCCGGCGGCGGGGGGCAGCAGCCGGTGCGGAAGGCCGAGCCGGTCGGGCTGGTGGAGCTGGCGCCCGTGGCCGAGGAGCCCGAGCTGGCCGGGGCCGGGGGGCCGGCGTCCCGGCGTCGCCGTAGCCGCGGTACGGCGGCCTCCGACCTGGCGGCCGTCGGTGCGGTCGCGCTGGTTCCGTCCGGCGAGCCGGCCGCTGCCGACGTACGGGCGGAGCCGCGCCCCCTCACCAGCCCTGAGAGCGCCGCGAGCCCTGGGAGCGCCGAGATCGCCGAGGGCGCCGAGATCCCCGAGAGCGCCGAGATCCCCGAGAGCGCCGAGATCCCCGAGGTGGCGGGTGAGGCGTCGACCAGGCGACGGCGGCGCCGAACGGCCAGCCGGCCGGCTGGGCCCCCGGTGCCCGCCGCGGCGGCCGCTGGCGACCCGATTTGACCCCCAGGGTGTCCCGTCGGGTAGTCTCGTATCTCGCGTGTCCGCGACACGTTGTCTCGCCGTGCCACCCGCCGAGCCGGGGAGCCCGAGATCCCCAAGCGCGACGTCAGGAGTAGCACGTGTACGCGATCGTCAAGACCGGCGGCAAGCAGTACCGCGTCGCTGTCGGCGACGTCGTCGAGGTCGAGAAGGTCGAGGGCGAGCCCGGTGCGGCCGTGTCGTTCCCGGCCTTGCTGCTCGTCGACGGCGAGACCGTCACCGTCGACGCCGACGCGCTGGCCAGGGTCTCGGTCACCGGTGAGGTGGTCGCCCACACCAAGGGCCCCAAGATCCGGATCCACAAGTTCAAGAACAAGACCGGTTACCACAAGCGCCAGGGGCACCGTCAGCCGCTGACGCAGGTCAAGGTCACCGGCATCAGTAGCGGGAAGTAGGGCGCAGACAGATGGCTCACAAAAAGGGTGCGTCCAGCTCGCGCAACGGTCGCGACTCGAATGCGCAGCGGCTCGGCGTGAAGCGCTACGGCGGCCAGTCGGTCAAC